>NZ_JACIGI010000021.1 GCF_014197795.1 Roseospira goensis | reverse complement strand
CCATCCTCCCAAACCCGATGGCATAGCGAATCATCCCACAGCCCCAAACGGAAGCCTTTTTCCGCAGCCTGCTAGAGCCGATTGTTCGAAATCGGGACCGCGGCGCGAGTCCATTCTGGCGCAATCTGCTCTCGAGCGGACCGCACCAATTCGTGGTCATGCCCACGATTTGTTGACTCGACAGCCGAGTCACCGCCGACGTCGGATCACGATGTGAGTCCGACGTCGGGCGACCGGCTACAGCGCCGGCCCGGCGCGCAAAGAGGACCAGACGATGACCTCTTCCGGCTCGGGTCCGGCGCCCCTCCATGCCCGCCGGCTCTCCCCGGCGGGGCAAGCGCCCCGCGGCGGCCCGCGCGCGGCGGCCTACGTTCAAGCCCTGCGGCCCGGGTTCCTGCTGGCCTCCATCGCACCGGTCGTGGTCGGTACCGCCTGGGGGGCAGCCCAGACCGGCGCCTTCGATCCCCTGAGCGCCCTTCTGTTCCTGGTGGGCATGGTGCTGGGTCATTCCGCGGGCAACGTGCTGAATGACGTCTGCGACGACGCCTCCGGCAACGATCCCGTCAACGACGGCCGCATCACCCCGTTCACCGGCGGCTCACGGGTGATCCAGGACGCCCTGCTGACCCGTCGCCAGATGACCTGGTTCGTGGTCGCGTTGCTGGCCGGCTGCGCCCTCACCGGCGTCGGCCTGGTGGCGCTGCACGGCGGCCCGATCCTGGCCTTCGGCTTGGCCATGGGCACCCTGGTGCTCCTCTACCACATGCCGCCGCTGCGACTGAACCACCGCGGCCTTGGCGAGGCCCTGGTCGGCCTGATGTTCGGTGTGGCGCCGGTGACGGCGGCGGCGTGGCTCCAGGGCGGCCCCGTGGACGGGCCGACGCTGCTGGTGTCCGTGCCGGTCACCGCCTGGGTGGTCAACATTCTGATCGTCAACGAGATTCCGGACCGCGTAGCCGACCGCGCCGTGGGCAAGCTGACCCTCATCGGAGTCCTGGGCGTGCGCGGTGCCCTGGTCCTGCAAGTGGGGCTGGACATCCTGGCGCTGGTGGCGCTGGCCGTCCTGGTGGCGATGGGCGCATTGGCGGCCTGGGCCATGGTCGTACCGGTGTTGCTGACGGCGGGCATGACCCCGCTGCGGTTGCGCACTGACCCTGACAGCCGCGCCGCCATGCTGCGGACCATTCACGGCACCCTGGCCCTGCACGGGGTCGGCGCGCTGTCGATGACCGCCGGCCTGCTGTTCGCCTAGAGCCGATTTCGAACGCGATCCGCGCTAAGAGCGGGCGCCGACCCCCACCGCGCCACGCTCGGGCCGGCCCTTCAAACGGCCGCGCTCACCAGCACGCCGACGCCGAACAGGCCCAACACGACCCCCGACCCGCGGTTGAGCCAGCGCAGCCAGCGCGGCGTGAAATGCGTCCGCACCGAGGCCGCCGCCGCCGACAGCAGCCCCCACCACGCGGCCGAGCCCAGGAACACGCCCAGGATCAGCAGATTGGTGTCGAAAGACATCGGGTTGCGCATCTGCACCGCCGTGATCGACGCGAACACCGCCATGAAGGCCAGGATGGTGGCCGGATTGGTCAGGGTGATCAGGAACGTGGACACGAAATCCCGCACCAGGCCGGCGTGGGTGTCCGGCGGCGGCCACATTTCTGTGCGGGCGCGGAAGGTTTTCCACCCCAGATAGATCAGGAACAGCCCGCCGACCAAGCTCAACACCAGCCGGTGGTTGGTCAGGAAGTCGGTGATGAGCGTGAGGCCCCAGGCCGCGGCGGCCCCGTAGAGCGTGTCCGCGACCGCCGCACCCAGGCCGGCGACGAAGGCCGCCGCCCGCCCGTCCGCCAGCGCCCGCCGGATGCACAGCACCCCCACGGGCCCGACGGGCGCGGCGATGGCGAAACCAATGACGATGCCCTTGACGAGCGGAGACAGGTCCATGGGCCTTCTGGAGCGGTCGACGGGCGGGGGGCGGCGGAGGCAGGGCGCCCATCATCACCGCCTTGTCCGGCCGGCGCAAGCCATTGAGCCGGCGCGGTCCCACCCGGGCCGCAGGCGATCGGACCGCCCGGGAGAGAGCCCCGGGAGACCCCCGGGGGGACCGCCCTGCGGCGCTACACTTCCGCTTTCTTGCCGGCCTTCTTGCGCTCGTGCGGGTCCAGGATCTTCTTGCGCAGACGGATCGAGGAGGGGGTGACCTCCACCAGCTCATCGTCCTGGATGTAGGCCAGCGCGTCCTCCAGCGTCAGGCGCCGCGGCGGTGGCAGCAGGATGGCGTCGTCCTTGCCGGCGGCGCGCACGTTGCTCAGTTTCTTGGCCTTGAGCGGGTTGATCTCCAGGTCCTGGCCACGATTGTGCTCACCGAGGATCATGCCCTCGTAGACCGCCTCGCCGGGCGCGATGAACTGCGGGCCGCGGTCGAGCAGGTTGAACAGCGCATAGGCCACGGCCTCGCCGCTGGCGTTGCTGATCAGAACACCCTCGCGCCGGCCCTCAATCGGCCCCTTCCAGGGCGCATAGCCATGATACAGCCGGTTCATGATCCCGGTGCCGCGGGTGTCGGTCAGGAACTCGCCGTGGTAGCCGATCAGGCCGCGCGAGGGGGCGTGGAACACCACCCGGGTCTTGCCGCCGCCAGAGGGCCGCATCTCGACCAGGTCGGCCTTGCGGCCCGTCATCTTCTCGACGACGGTCCCGGCGTAGGCCTCGTCGACGTCGATCACCACTTCCTCGATGGGTTCCATCCGCTGCCCGGACTCGTCGGTCTGGAACAGCACCCGGGGGCGCGAGATCGCCAGCTCGAAGCCCTCGCGGCGCATGGTCTCGATCAGCACACCCAGTTGCAGCTCGCCGCGCCCGGCGACCTCGAAGGCGTCCTTCTCGGCGGTCTCGGTCACCTTGATGGCGACGTTGCCCTCGGCCTCACGCTCCAGGCGGGCGCCGATGACGCGGCTGGTCAGCTTGGTGCCTTCGCGCCCGGCCAGCGGGCCGTCGTTGACCGAGAACGTCATCGCCAGCGTCGGCGGGTCGATGGGCTGCGCCGGCAGCGCCTCGGTCACCTCGGGCGCGCAGAGGGTATCGGCGACCGTGGCTTCGGTCAGGCCGGCGATGGCGATGATGTCGCCGGCCTCGGCCTCCTCCACCGCCACCCGCTCCAGCCCGCGGAACGACAGCAGCTTGGAGGCGCGGCCCTGCTCGATCAGCGCGCCGTCGCGGGACAGCGCCTTGATCGGCTGGTTGAGGCGGATGCGCCCGGTCTCCACCCGGCCGGTGAGCACGCGGCCCAGGTAGGGGTCCGCCTCCAGCGTGGTCGCCAGCATCGAGAACGGCGCGTCCAGCACCCGATGGGGCGACGGCACGTGGCCCAGGATGAGGTTGAACAGCGGCTCCAGCGTCAGCCCCTCGGTGCCGGTCTCCACCACCTCGGGGTTGGTGGCCGCCCAGCCGTCGCGGCCGGACGCGTACAGGGTGGGGAAGTCGAGCTGGTCGTCATCGGCGTCGAGCGCCGCGAACAGGTCGAAAACCTCGTCGTGCACGCCGTGCGGGCGGGCGTCGGCCCGGTCCACCTTGTTGATGACGCAGATGGGCCGCAGGCCCTTCGCCAGCGCCTTGGACAGCACGAACTTGGTCTGCGGCAGCGGCCCCTCGGCCGCGTCCACCAGCAGCACGACTCCGTCGACCATGGACAGGATGCGCTCGACCTCGCCGCCGAAATCGGCGTGCCCGGGGGTGTCGACGATGTTGATGCGGACGTCATGCCAGGCCACGGAGGTGCACTTGGCCAGGATGGTGATGCCGCGCTCGCGCTCCAGGTCGTTGGAATCGAGCGCGCGTTCGGCCACCTTCTGGTGCTCGCGGAAGGTGCCGGACTGCTGAAGCATGGAATCGACCAGCGTGGTCTTGCCGTGGTCGACGTGGGCGATGATCGCGATGTTGCGCAGATCCATGGGGCTGCGGGGTCCTGTACGCCGGGGCTGTCGGGAAGTGCGCGAGGGCTTACACCAGATCCGGCCGGGCGTCACGGGATATGGCGCCGCGGCCGTGATCCAACGCCCCGTCCGAAGCGCGGACCTACCGGCCGAGAGCGCCCGCGCGGCCCCTTCAGACCGGCGGCATCAGGCGGTAATCCTTGAGACGCGCCATGATCGGCGTGTCGTATTCCGCCGGCACGGGGGCACGATCGAACAGCCAGTCCATGATGTGGGCGTCGGGCTCTTCCAGCAGGGTCTCGAACTGGTCCAGCTCGACCTCGGACATGCCGGCCACGAACTCCTCGGCGAAACCGCCCAGGATCAGGTCCGTCTCCTTCATGCCGCGCAGCTTGGCACGGTAGAGAATGCGCTTGCGTCGGTCATCCATGATCCGCTCCCGGTCGGGTCCGGCGGCAGCCGCCACCGGGAGTTATATGGGAACGTCCGGGCGCTGTCAGCCCACACGCCGCGGCCCGGCCTGCGGTTTCGCCCTCCCCTGTCACGCCGGGGCAGCGTAGAGTCCGGCGGCACGGGCCACGAAGCCCCGTCAGGCAACGGAACGGAAGGGGCGGTCATGGGCGACGAGACCTTGACCGAGGCGGTCGCGCAGGCCGTCGCCGACATCACCAATGTCGTCGGACACATCGAGCGCAACATCGCCGCCTACCATGCCATCCGCGACCGCCAGCGGGCGCGGGCGTTCCGGGACGGGCTCCAAGCCCTGCTGGTTGAGACCGTCGGCCTGCGTGGCCCCAACATCCGGGTGCGCGATACGATCTTCGACCTCGAGCGCAAAATCGCGGCCACCGGCGGCACGGACGCCGCCACCGAGCGGATCGCGGAAGCCGACCTGCGGGCCGTGCTGGCGCAGATCCTAGGCGTCCGGGACGTGCTGCACACCTTGGACAAGGACCTGATCGCGGTTGACTACCGCACCTATGAGAGGCTGGACGACGCCTTGCAGGGCCGCGCGACCATCGTCCGGGCCCTCCTGGACCCGGAGCAGCGGGGCCGGCTGTCCCCACAGAGACTGCGTGATCTCGGCCACCTCTACGCCCGCCTGATCGACGCGCTGGAGACCTGCAAGGCCCGCCTCGATGACCTCCTGCGGCAGACCGACCCGAACCCCGCGCGCGACTCCTGACCCGCCGATCCCCACCAACCGTCCCGACCGCCAGTCCGCCGTATGCGCCCCGAACTCCTGTATCCGCTGTTCCGCCCCATCGACTCCCTGAAAGGCGTCGGCCCACGCGTCGCGCCGCTGGTGCAGAAACTCGCCGGGCCGCACGTCGTCGACATACTGTGGTTGCTGCCGCACGGCGTGATCGACCGGCGCGATCGGCCGCGCGTGACCGAGGCCCTGCCCGGCCGGATCGCCACCCTGGTGCTGACCGTCGACGAACACCGGCCGCCACCGCCGGGCAGCCGCGCCCCCTACCGGGTCGCCGCGTCGGACGAGACCGGCACCCTCACCCTCGCCTTCTTCCGCGCCAACCGCGACTACCTGATGAAGCTGCTGCCGATCGGGGAACGGCGCGCGGTCAGCGGCCGCGTCGAGGTCTACAACGACCTGCCGCAGATGGTGCATCCGGACTACGTCGTGCCGGTGGCCGACCTGGCCGAGATCCAAACCGTCGAGCCGGTCTATCCCCTCACCCACGGCCTGACCGCGCGAACGGTGCAGAAGGTGGCCCGCGCCGCACTGGACGTGGGTCTGGCGGTGGCCGCCAAGGCCCCGGAATGGCACGACCCCGCGCTGATGGCGCGCCGGGGCTGGCCGGGCTGGGGCGCGGCGCTGGAGGCCGCGCACCACCCCCAGGACGAGGAGGCGGTCTCGCCCCAGGCGCCGGCCCGCCAACGGCTGGCCTACGACGAACTGCTGGCGACCCAACTGGCGTTGCTGATCGTGCGGGCCAAGATGCGGGGCCGCGCCGGGCGCGCCCGCGCCGGCGACGGATCGCTGCGGCGCGCGGCGCTGGCGGCCCTGCCCTTCACCCTGACCGGGGCCCAGCAACGGGCGATGGAAGAGATCGCCGCCGACATGGCCCGGCCCACCCGCATGCTGCGGTTGCTCCAGGGCGACGTCGGCAGCGGCAAGACGGTAGTGGCGTGGCTGGCCATGCTGATCGCCCTGGAGTGCGGCGGTCAGGCGGCCCTGATGGCCCCGACCGAGATCCTGGCGCGCCAGCACATGGAGACGCTGGCCCCACTGGCGCAGGCCGCGGGGATTCGCATCGCGCTCCTGACCGGGCGGGACAAGGGCCGGGCGCGCGACTCGACCGTCGAGGCGCTCGCCGCCGGGGAGATCCGCGTCATCGTCGGCACCCATGCGCTGTTCCAGTCCGACGTCGCCTTCCAGGACCTGGGCCTGGTGGTGATCGACGAGCAGCACCGCTTCGGCGTCGACCAGCGCCTGGGCCTGTCGGGCAAGGGCCCCGACGCCGACGTGCTGGTGATGACCGCCACCCCGATCCCGCGCACCCTCACCCTGACCCACTACGGCGACATGGACGTCTCGCGCCTGGACGAGAAACCCCCGGGCCGCCAGCCCATCGAGACCGTGCTGCTGTCGGCCCAGCGCCTGCCCGAGGTCAACGCCGCCATCCGCCGTGCCATCGGCGGCGGCGCCAAGGTGTACTGGGTCTGCCCGCTGGTGGAGGAGTCGGAAACCGCCGATCTGGCGGCCGCCGAAAGCCGCTACGAGGACCTGCGCGCGGTGTTCGGCGGCCGCGTCGGCCTGGTGCACGGCCGCATGAAACCCGCCGAGAAGGACAGCGTGATGGAGCGGTTCGCCGGCGAGGGGGTCGACGTCCTGGTCGCCACCACGGTCATCGAGGTGGGGGTGAACGTGCCCGCCGCGACGGTCATGGTGATCGAACATGCGGAACGATTCGGGCTGGCGCAGCTCCACCAGCTCCGCGGTCGCATCGGCCGCGGCGGCGCCAAGTCCACCTGCCTGCTGGTCTACCAGGGGCCGCTGGGGGAGGTGGCGCGCGAGCGCCTGCAGGTGATCCGCAACACCGAGGACGGGTTCGTCATCGCCGAGGAGGACCTGCGCCTGCGCGGCGCCGGCGAGGTGCTGGGCACGCGCCAGAGCGGCCTCCCCCAGTTCCGGCTGGCGGATCTGGAGGCCCATGCCGACCTGCTGGCGATGGCCAGCGACGACGCCAAGCTGATCCTGAACCGCGATCCCGACCTGGAGAGCGAGCGCGGCCGCGCCTTGCGCGTGCTGCTGTACCTGTTCGAGCGCGACGCCGCCGTCAGGACGGTGCAGTCGGGATGACGCGCCTCCGCCTCCGCTACACCCGCGCAACGTCCTTCTCGCGCCGCTCCACACCGGGAGCCGGGCGCGGGGTGGGCGACTCACCGTTGGACGCATCGTCCTCCTGCCGCCGCGTCGCGAGAGCGCGGACGTTCGACCGTCCGGACTCGTCCTCCGGCATCGTGTCCACCAGCGGCACCCGGCGCACTTCCTCCGGCCGGCGGTCGGGCGGTGTCACGATGCCGCCAGAGATGACCATCTTGATGCCCTCCTCCACCGACATGTCGAGCACGATCATGTCCTGACGCGGCACGAACAGCAGGAACCCCGACGTGGGGTTGGGCGTCGTCGGCAGGAAGACGTTGACACACTCCTGCGCCGTCAGGTTCTGCACCTCGCCCTCGGTCACCCCGGTGATGAAGGCGATCGCCCAGATGCCGCGACGCGGATACTCGACCAGCACCACCTGGCGAAAGGCCGTGGATTGCTGCGCCAGCACCGTCTCCAGAATCTGCTTCAGCGCCCCGTAGATGTTGCGGATCAGCGGCATCCGGTTGAGCAGCCGCTCGCCCAGCCGGAACAGGATGCGCCCGAACAGCCCGGTCGCGAAGGCGCCGATGCCGATCAGCAACAGCACCATCACCAGAAGCCCGAGACCGGGCACGCTGAACGGAAGGTGGTACTGCTCCGGGATCAGGGCGGCGACCCGCTGGTCGACGAACTCGATGAACTTCCAGGCGACGAAGAACGTGATGGCGGCCGGTGCCGTCACCAGGATCCCGGCGATGAAATGGTTGCGCAGCCGCGCGGTCAGCGACAGGCCGGGCCCGTTCGGCAGCGCGGCGCCGGGCGCCCGCTTCTGCTCCCGGCCGGGCGGGGTCTGGGACGGCGGAGCGGTCTTCTTCGACATGCTTCGGTTTCTTCGGTGAGAGGATGGGACGGCTGTGGACGGACCCCCGGGTCCGGGCCGGTGGATCCGGCCACACATTGGTCCGGCCACACATTAGTCCGGCCACACAGGGGCCGACCCGGCCCGAGCGGCCCTACATTTCACAGACTATATGGCGCAATTTTGGATGCCGACCAGGGGCATGAACGGTGCGGCGCAGCATGCATATAGGGCGGGCGTCAACCGGAAGCCATACAGACGCCGCCCCGGCGGTCATGCTACCTATATAAAGTATCATCCGCTGGCGTCCCGACGGCCCCACCCCCACGCCAAAGGGTGGACTCGGGGATCACGCTGCCGGCGCCCCAGAATGGCGCCCCAGAATGGGGAGGATGCCATGACTCGCTTCGTCCCGCCGTCCCCGCTCACCCGGCCCCGTCCAGGCCGACCCGTCACCGCGATACGCAGGACCGCGATACGCAAGACCGCGATACGCAGGGCGGGGCCTTCGGTCCCCGCGCGGACCCTTGGAGGGCTGCTGGTCGCGTCGGCGCTGCTCGGCGCAGCCATGCCGGCCCGGGCCGATGCCCTCGGATCGGCGTGCGTGGAGTCCGGCGACACCCTGCACATTGACGGGCGGCGCGCCTACGGCGCCTGCCGCGGCGGCATCCCGGTCCGCCTGTTCGGCATCACGGCCCCGGCGGTGTCGGCGGTCTGCCAGCATCAGGGCCAGACCTGGCCGTGCGGCCGCAAGGCCGCGTCCGTCCTGCTGCACCTGACACTCGACAGGACCGTCACCTGCCTGGGCGAGTCGGTCGACCCCGACGGATACCTGATCGCGGTCTGCAAGGCCGGCGGCCTCAACCTCAACGAGACCATGGTCCGGCTCGGGTTCGCCGTCTCCGCCGGCAGCCGCTATGCCCGCGCGGAAGGCGCCGCCCGCGCGGCCCACGCCGGGCTGTGGACGGGCACCTTCAAGCGCCCGGCCCGCTGAGACCGGCGCCGTCACGCCGAGGGCAATGGAGCTACTTTTCGTCCAGGGTGATGTAGCCGCGCTCGAAGGCATGCTGCAACGCCTCGAACCCGGCGCGCGCCTCCTCGAACATCGTGCGCCGGTTCTGCACCGCGGCCAGGCGGTCGGCGTCGGCGTGCTCCCAGTCCAGCGCCATGACGGATTCCAGATACCGGGCGCGCAGGCGGGCGATCGACACCGCCAGCTTGAAGAAGCTGGTGCGGTCCAGGTGCGGCAGCTTCTGGCCGATGATCTCCTGATTGGCCGCCCGCACCGCCATCTCGACTTCTTCCATGAAGCGACGATGGGCGATGAGGTGGGCGCGGTCGTCGTGGGCCCCGCTCATGGTGAGTCTCCGTGCGTTGACCGGACCCCAGCGGCCGGGGCCATGCGTCGGGGCATGGTGACGAAGGGACCGGTCGGGATCAACTGCGCCATTGGTGATATCGGACCGCCGCGCGGCCCCCGCGAAAGATCCGCCCGCAAGGCTGGCACAAGCGCCGTCCCCCCGCCGCGGATGGGCCGTGATACCGGAGACTCGGCCCCCGGCGCAGCAGGGACACCGCACTGCAAAAAACGCACACCATACCGGAGCCGGGCTTTCCTACATTGGAGGAGCAGCTACGAACGAGGCCGCCCGCCCGCTCCTTGTGCTGCCTGAAGTGTTCGACCATGCGCCAGAAGGGACATCCCCCCATGTCAGCCCCCCTGCATTCGACAGACGCCCCGCTTGCCCTGGAAATGGCGGCGCGGCGCGAACGCGACCGCTACCTCGCCCACCTGCTGCGCACCGCAGCCCGCGCGGTCTGGACCGCCCTGTTCGGCACCCGCCAGAGTGCCCAGGAGGCTGCCTCCTCGTTGCAGGATTGCTATGTGCGCGAGAACGGCCTGACCGCCATGCCGGACGCCGGCTCGCTCGCCGCCCGCCGCTCCAACGATCACCACGACCGCCACGGCGCCGCGGCCTGACCGCGCGCCGTCCGCCCGGCCGAGGGTGGAGCCGCACGCCCGGACCGGGTACCCTGCCGGCCCGTCCACAGGCAGGGTCCGGTCGTGTCCGAGCCGTTCGTCTCCGTCTCCGCCCCGATCGCCCCGCCGGGTCCGCAGGGCGAAGCATTGGCCCGCACCCTGTTCGCCGAGGGTGTGACACACCTCCAGGCGGCCCGCCTCGATGCCGCCGAAGCGGCGTTCATGCGGGTGGTGCGTCTGCTGCCGGCCCACCCGACGAGCTGGCTGAACCTGGGCCTGCTCCGCCACCGGCGCGGTGATGCGCGCGCCGGCCTGCGTGCGGTGCGGCGCGCGCTGACCCTGGATGCGGCCCGCACCCGCACCCCCGACCTTCCCCTGTCGCGCCTGTGCGCGGAGGCACACGCCGCCGCGCAGGCCACCGGCGACGCCGCCGCCACCCGTGCGATCGCGCGCACCTGGTGGCGCCTGTTGCCCGACGATCCGCGCGCCGCCGGGGCGGCAACGATGGCCGCCCTCGCGGCCGGCGACACGGCGGCGGCGCGCGCCGTCCTCGACGCGGCACCGCCGGCCGGCACCGACCCGACCCTGTGGCATGCCCGCGCCCTGCTGGCCCTGCGCGACGGCGCCCCCGCTCTGGCCGACCGTTCGATCCGCACCGCCCTCGCCCTCGCCCCGCCGTACGCGGACGCCTGGGTGACCCGCGCCACCCTGACGCTGCGCCACCGCGACGGCGAGGGCGCGGCACCGGCCCTGGATCGCGCGCTGCACCTGGTGCCGGGCCACCCCGGCGCGCTGCTGGCCCGCGCCAGCCTGGCGCTGTCCGAGGGCGCCGCCGACGCCGCGGCCGCCGCGGCGCTACGAGTGCCGGCCGCCGTGCGCCGTGACGTCGCCCACATCGGCGACCTGCTGTCGATCCTGCATCACGCGCCCGCCGTGGACCCGGCCGTGATCCGCGCCGAACGCGACGGCTGGGCCGCGCGCACCGGCCTGTGGCGGGCGGACCTGCCGGCCCCGCCCACGCCGCCGTTGCGCATCGCCTATGTCGGCGACATGACGCGCCCGCAGGTGGCCGCCCTCGCCCTGCCGGCCATCCTCGCCCACGACCGGCCCGACGCGCCCGGCGACATCGCGGCGCACGTCATCCATGCGGTGCCCCCCGACCGCCCGCCGGCCCCACCGCCGGACATCCTGAGCCATTCCCCCGCCCGCCTGCACACGGTTGCCGACCCGAGCCCCACCACGCTGCGGGCCCAGGTACGGGCGCTGGCGCCGCACGTCGTGGTGTTGGTCACGCCCACCACCCTGCCGCAGGCCCTGGCGGCCCTGGCCGAACGTCTGGCCCCGGTCCAGGTGATGTGGGGCGACGTGTTCGGCAGCATCGGCCTGCCCGGCCTCGACGCCCTGCTGACCGACGCCCACCACGTCCCGGATCCGGCGCGGCTGTCGGAGCCCGCGGTGTGCCTGCCGCACGGCGCCTATTTCTTCAGCCCGCCGGCCGATGCGCCGCACCCCGGCCCGCCGCCCTGCCACGAGCGGGGGCACATCACGTTCGGCGCCTTCAACCGCCTGGACAAGACCCATGACGGCCTGCTGGCCCGCTGGGGTCGCGTGCTGACCGCGGTGCCGGACGCGCGCCTGCTGATCCAGGCCCGGGCGTTCGACCGCGCCGCCGTACGCGAGTCGATGCGGCACCGCCTGACCCGGCTCGGCGTTCCGCTCGACCGCGTGTCCCTGGAGGGCGGCCGCGACCGCGCCGGCATGATGGACCTTTACCGGAGCGTCGACATCGCCCTGGACAGCGACCCCTGGTCCGGCGGGCTGACCGTGCTCGAACTGCTCTGGATGGGGATTCCCGTCGTGACCCTGGCGGGATATCACCCATGCGGTCGCCATGCGGTCTCGCACCTGACACGGGCCGGGCTGGCCGACTGGGTCGCCGACAGCCCCGATGCCTACGTCGCCCGCGCGGTTGCGGCGGCCGCCGATCCCGCCACCCTGGCCAGCGTGCGGGCGGCGCTGCGGCCGCGCCTGGCGGCGCTGCCGCTGTGCGACCCGGCCGCCTACGCCGCCCAACTGGAAGACGCCTATCGCGCGCTCTGGGCCGACCACGCTGCGGGGCGCCGCCCTGGATCGTCGGACTGCTGATCCGGGCCGGCCCATAGAGCGGAACGCCCGAATACGGACTCGCATGGTGATTTCGAATTCGGGCGATCGGCGCTAACGGGATCTCACGGGTCGGGCTGTCGGGTCACCGCGGCTTGGGAATCCAGAGCGTCTGGAAGCCGTCCAGCGTCTCGGTGCCGTCCAGCCACGGGTTGAGCGCCCGCACCATCGCCGCGGTGGTGCCCTCGCGGTCCGCGAATCCGGCCACCGTGTCGCCCGCCTGCGCCATCGCGCGCTGGATCGGGAAGTCGGCGGTGCCGCGCACCTCTCGGACCTCAAGCTGGGTCGCCCGGGCCTCGGCGAGATCCGCCTCCAGCACATCGACCCGATCGCTGAGGCGCTCTCCGATCCGCAGCGCGGCCTCCAGCTCCGACACCAGCGTCGCCCGCCGGGCCTCCAGCGCCGCGACCTGGTCTCGCAGAGCCTGCCGCTCCGTCGCCAGACGCGCAATGTGAGCGTCGCGGTCCGCCAGCGCCTGCCACGCCACCGCCGCCCCGGCCGCGAGGGTCAGGACGGCCAGGGTGGCGATCAGGATCGCGGCGCGGGAGGCAGGGGACGGCATCGGAGTCTTTCGAGCGGGGGACAGGGGGCGACGGCTCAGTTAAAGGTGCGGACGTCGCAGACCGACCCCATTTCGCGGATCTGACCGCACAGGCCGCGCGCCTCCTGCGCCGACGGGAACGGCCCAGCGTACAGCCGGTGATACGTCCCCTTGCCCGCCAGGTCTACCGGAACAACGCGCGGCGCCAGCGGCCCGAGCAGCCCCGGATAGGCACCCTTGAGGTTGGTCCACCCCTGGCGCGCGCCCTCGGCACTGCGGAAGGAGGCCAGCCGCACCCCGGCCCCGGTCCAGCCGGTCCCCGTCGCCGCCGCCGGGGCGGCCGCGCGGGCCGGAGCCGGGGCCGGCGTCGCGGTCGGCTGCGGGGCGGGGGTGGCGGCCGGCACGGCGGCGGGCGGCGGCACCGCGGCGGGAGGGCGGCGCGCGGCGGCCGGCGCCGGGCTGTCCCCGGTCGCGGGGGGTGGTAGCGGCTGGGCATCCGCCTGGCCGGCCGGAGCCGCCTCCGGGGGGGGCGCCTCGGGCACGCGCGCGGCGGTCACCGCCGCGGTGCGGACCGCGACGAGGGACCGTGCCTGTTCCTCCTGATCCGGGGTCGTCACCTCACGACGGACGAAATAGCCGACGGTGGGGGCGTGATAGGTGTTGAGCCGCAGCCCGTCCGAGCGCGCGCAAGCCACCTTGTGGGTGTTGAACGTCCCGGCCGGCACCGCCGTGCGGCTGGTGCCCACGACCCGGCAGTTCCACGCCAGGGCCTGCGGCGCGCGCCCCTCCATGGCCACGTGGACGACGAAGCTGGCCTCGTTGCCGACGGCCAGCGGCCACAGCGCGCCGGTCTGTTCCTTAACAGTGCGGGTGATGGTGCCGACGTCGGCGGCGGTCGAACTCAGGCTGGGCATCAGGGGGTCGCGCGGCGTCACCCGCCGACCACCCCGATCGCTGGTCCAGGTGACGCGATCGTCCGCCACGGCGCTGACGGTCCAGGTCTCGCGCGGATTGTCGAACACGTATTGATCGCCGACGGCATAGCTCGGCAGCGGTGCCGGCCCGATCGCCCCTGGGGGATCCACGATGGTTCCGGATGCGACGGCCCCGGACTCCGTCCCCGCGCCGCCGTCTGCGGCCATTTCGCAGGCACCGAGCGTCAGGCCGAGGCACACCGCCGCCCCGGCCCCCCGCCATCGGCGCCACCGCGACGGCCGCGCGTCACCCGCCCGCTGCACCTCGCTGGAGTGTCCCATCGGCGGTGTCCTCCTTCTCTTGCGGGGGGCTGGCGGGGCCTTTCAGGGCCTTGCGGGCACGCGCGCCCACAGGCTCGCCCCGGGCCGAACCGGTCCCCGATCCCTCGTCCCCCACGCAGGGAATCATCGGAATCGCAGCCAATCAAGAAGAAAAATCCAGGAACACAACCCGACCGATAATACAGCGCCCCGGACTCGGAACTGGGCCCGTCCGGCACCCGGCCCAGACCGCCACGGGCGCCGACAAGGTCACAGCGGGATGGCGATCTCCACGTCCTCCACGCCGGAGCGGCTGCCCGCCTCTCCGCGCACGGACACACACTCGCAGGCGGCCACCAGTACGGCCAGCCCGACGACGCCCGCCCGCAGCACGCGCCCGGCCGCCCGCGCCGGGGGCCGACCGCCACACGCCCGGTCGCGCCGCCGCCACCCGCTGTCCGGCTCAATCGAACAGGGCGTCGATATCATCCTGGCTGAGCCCCTTGTTCTTGAGCTGCGGGCCGTTCAGAAGCTGGCTCTCGTCTTCGGCCGCAGCCTCGATGTCATCGTCGGGCAGCGGCAGATCGAGGAAGGCATCGCGTCCCCAGTCCTCGACGATGGCCTTGATGCGCTCCTCGATGAACTCCAGGGTATGGACCACCTTGTTGATGCGCTGGCCGGTGATGTCCTGGAAATTGCAGGCCTCCATGATCCGGGCCACCTGCTCGCCCACGTCGTGCAGGTAGGGAGCCATCGCGTCCATGTCGCCGACTTCGGCCAGGATGGTCTGACAGTGGCTGCTGATAATCTCACCCGAGTCCAGGATGGCGTTGGTCGCCTCCTCGGTGGCCGCGACGATCTCGTCCAGCTCGCTTGCCGCCTTGGTCATGCGGTCGTCGTCGGGCTCGCGCAGCGGGTGCTTGATCTCGGCGATCTCGCGCTTGGCTGTCGCCAGACTGCGCACCATGCGGGCGATCTCGACGCGCAGGATCTGGGCCTCTTCCTCGCAACCGGGGAACGCCATCGCGCGCACCGGCGACGGCCGGGGTGGGGACGGCGCCTCGGCCGGAACCGACATCGGCGTGGCCATCTCGGCCAGAGTCTGGCGCAGTCCGCCCATCTCGGCCCGCATCGCCCGCACCTCGCCGATCAGGGTCGCCAGGTCGGCGGCGTTGGTGCCATCGGGCGGTCGGATCCGGTCGATCGGATCGCCCCCCGGTTCGGCCCCCGGTTCGGCCCCCGGTTCGGCCCCGGCGGCCGCGCGCCGCAGGTGCCGTTCGATGGAGAAGGTGCGCTTCTGCGCGGACCGTCTCGTCCTGACCGGCCCCTCGTCCATGATCCCGTTCCTTCTGTCCCTGGCAGCCCCCATCCGGTCCGCCGTCGAGTCGACCTGTTATACCGTGCGAAGATTGACGCGATCTTTACCGCTCGCACCGCCAGAGGCCGATTTCCTTGTTTCGCACCGCAGTGTAGCACCCGACCGTCGGCCCTGCGACCATCGCCTGTGTGGTGACCACCACACGCGAACGGCGCCGAACCCTGGCGGGTCCGGCGCCGCGCGGCAGCTCCGGACGGACACAGCGTGCGCGTCCGCCCGATCCGTGGTCCCCCGATCTACTCCACCAGTTCCGGGGTCTTGCCGTGGCCGCCACCGTTGGGCTCGCCGCCGTCGCCGGACGGACCCGACGAGCCCCCCTTGCGGCCGCCGCGGGCTTCGTCGATCTCGAACACCGGCTTGTTGTCCTCGATGTTGACGCGCACCACGCCACCCTTGGTGAGGCGACCGAACAGCAGTTCCTCGGCCAGCGGCTTCTTGATGCTCTCCTGGATGATGCGGCCCAGCGGGCGCGCGCCCATGAGCTTGTCGTAGCCCTTCTTGGCCAGCCACTGGCGCGCCTCGTCGGACAGTTCGACGGTCACATCGCGGTCGGCCAACTGGGCTTCGAGCTGCATGACGAACTTGTCGACGACCTTGGCGACCACCTCGCCGGACAGGCTGGCGAACGGGATGACCGCATCCAGCCGGTTGCGGAACTCCGGCGAGAACATGCGCTCGATCTCCTCGCGGTCCTCGCCCTGGCGATCGGTGCGGTTGAACCCGATGGCCGCCTTGGCGAGCTGCTGGGCGCCGGCATTGGTGGTCATGATGAGGATCGTGTTGCGGAAGTCGACGGTCTTGCCCGAATGGTCGGTCAGCTTGCCGTGGTCCATCACCTGCAACAGGATGTTGAACAGGTCCGGGTGGGCCTTCTCGATCTCGTCCAGCAGCAGCACGCTGTAGGGGTGCTGATCCACCGCGTCGGTCAGCAGCCCGCCCTGGTCGAAGCCGACGTAGCCCGGCGGCGCGCCGATCAGGCGCGAGACCGAATGGCGCTCCATGTACTCGCTCATGTCGAAGCGGACCAGCTCCACCCCCAGGGTGTGGGCGAGCTGGCGGGCAACCTCGGTCTTGCCGACGCCGGTCGGACCCGAGAACAGGTAGCAGCCGATCGGCTTCTCCGGCTCGCGCAGGCCGGCGCGGGCCAGCTTGATCGCGCTCGACAGGGCCTCGATGGCGCCTTCCTGGCCGAACACCATGGTCTTGAGGTCGCGCTCCAGGTTGGCGAGCGCGGCCTGATCGTCGCGCGAGACGGTCTTCGGCGGGATGCGGGCAATCTTGGCGATGATGTCCTCGATGTCCTTGACCGTCACGGTCTTGCGCCGCTTGCTCTCCGGCACCAGCATGCGGGCCGCGCCGACCTCGTCGATCACGTCGATGGCCTTGTCGGGCAGCTTGCGGTCGTTGATGTACTTCGAGGACAGCGTCACCGCGGCGCGCACCGCCTCGTTGGTGTAGCGCACCCGGTGATGTTCCTCGTAGTACGGCTTCAGGCCGGTGACGATCTTGATGGCGTCGTCCAGGCTGGGCTCGTTGACGTCGATCTTCTGGAACCGCCGCACCAGGGCCCGGTCCTTCTCGAAGTGATTGCGGAACTCCTTGTAGGTGGTCGACCCGATGCAGCGCAGGGCGCCGGCGGCCAGCGCCGGCTTGAGCAGGTTCGAAGCGTCCATGGACCCGCCCGACGTGGCCCCGGCCCCGATCACCGTATGGATCTCGTCGATGAACAGGATGGCGCCGTCGAACGCCTCCAGCTCCTTGATCACCGCCTTCAGGCGCTCCTCGAAGTCGCCCCGGTAGCGGGTGCCGGCCAGCAACGCGCCCATGTCGAGTGCGAAGATGGTGGCCTCCTTGAGCACCGCGGGCACCGCGTTGTCCACGATGCGCTTGGCCAGCCCCTCGGCGATCGCGGTCTTGCCGACGCCCGGATCGCCCACCAGCAGCGGATTGTTCTTCGTGCGACGGCACAGAATCTGAATGGTGCGCTCGACCTCCAGATCACGGCCGATCAACGGGTCGATTCGCCCCTCGGCCGCTTTCTTGTTGAGGTTCACGCAGTAGGTGTCCAGCGCCTCCTGGCCCTTTTTCACGACCTCTTCCTCCCGCGTGCCCTCGGTGGTGCCTTGCGGTGCGCGGGCCTCGGTCTTGTCCGGGGCCTTGGCGATGCCGTGCGAGATGTAGTTGACCGCGTCCAGGCGGGTCATGTCCTGCATCTGCAGGAAGTAGACGGCATGAGACTCCCGCTCGGCGAAAATGGCGACCAGGATGTTCGCGCCCGTGACCTGCTCGCGGCCGGAACTCTGGACATGGATGGCGGCCCGCTGCACCACGCGCTGGAACCCGGCCGTGGGCTTGGGGTCGCCGTCCAGACGGTCGACCACGAGGCCGTTGAGTTCGGTGTCGACAAACGCGGTCAACTGCTCGCGCAGGCGCTCCGTGCTGACGGAACACGCCTTCAGAACGGCCACGGCGTCCTGGTCGTCCACCAGAGACAGCAGCAGATGCTCAAGCGTTGCGTACTCATGGTTGCGTTCGGCCGCCAGCGCCAGCGCCCGGTGAAGGCTCATTTCCAGGTTGCGGGAGAGCATGGGCCGCTATTCCTTCTCAAGGGTGCATTGCAACGGGTGCTGGTTTCTACGCGCCAGGTCCATGACCTGGGTCACCTTGGTCTCGGCCACCTCGTAGGTGTACACACCGCAGATGCCCACGCCGCGTTGATGCACGTGAAGCATGATGCGGGTGGCTTCCTCGTGCGTCTTGCCGAAAAACCGCTCCAGGACCATCACGACGAACTCCATTGGCGTGTAGTCGTCGTTCAGCATCAGGACCTTGTACATGGCCGGTTTCTTGGTCTTCGGCCGCGTCTTGATGACGACCCCCGTATTCGGGCCGCCCCCGTCCTTGCCGTCGTCGCTGTCCGATCCATGCAATGGAACAGTCATGGGTTCGTCCTGCTCCTGATTTCCCTTGCCGTCACCGACGCCGGAAGGTCGCGCGGGACTCACAGCGCGCCCGAACCCCGGCCCAGGACCCCGGTCGTTCCACGCGACCGGTATTGTACGGTCTTGCAACGGACCCGATAAAGACCCATCACACCGCTGCGGCGCAAAAGCGCACAGACCCGCCGCCCGCTTCGATATGGGAGCCGCCCCGGAAGCCCGCAACCGGCCCCGGCCCTCTGCCGAGTCGCCGGTCCCGGACCCGATCCGCGGCGGATCCGCCTGGGCCGTCCGCCGGGCCGAGCTGGCCACCCCCGGCCTCACCGGCCATCGTCGATGGCCGTCGGTGGATGGCCGCTGGTCGATGGCCGCTGATCGCTGACCTCAGGCGGTCACCTTGCGTGCCAAGCGATCCAGACCGGCCACCAGGTCGGTTCCGGCGGGGCCGCCATTGCCCTCCATCCGGCGGCCGATGATCAGCCGCAGCGCCTCCACGTGCAAGCGGACGGCCTGCACCTGCGGGGCGGACGGCGGACCCTCGATGCGCTCCACCAGGCGGCACAGCCGATCCCCGACCACGGTCACCAAATCATAGCCGAAGCTGCCCCCCTGCCCCTTCATATCATGGGCGATGCGGAACAGGTCACCCTTGGCGGTCTCGATGTCGGGCGGCGCCGACTCGACCACGACCAGCGCCCGCGCCAGCCGCTCGACATCGTCGGCGGCCCAGGCGAGGTAGTCCGCGCGCAAGGCGGTGATGACGGCCTCCGCCCGCGCCAAGGCGGCGCCGTCGACGGCCGCCGTTCCCCCCTGAACCTTCTCGCGCAGGGTGGCCGGCGGGTCGATGAACGCCACCCCGTCATCGAAAGCTGGGGCATCGGACGACAGACCGTCGACAGCCGCGCCCCGGGCCGCAGGACCGCCGGCCGCGGCCGACCCATCCCCGCCTTCCGGGCGATCGCGAGTGCCCTGACCATCGGCCTGGCCCGCCATGCGTCTCTCCCGCCCCACTTCGCACTCCAGGGTCCCTGGCAGCCGCCACGCCGGGCATCGGTCCGCCCCGGCGGGACGCCCGCGCCATGACCCTCCTTTGTACCATCGCCGCCGGAGCCAAGGAACCGCCCCCACAGGACCCTGAACAGACCGCCCGCCCTGCGCTCCCGCCATGCGCTACGGCGGTGTCCGCCCCCCGGTGACCCGGCCCGTGCGCCGCCGTTCCGGCCCCGCCCAGGGCACCTGGCGACGGCGGCGGTTGGGACCGAAGTAGGTCGGGGTGCGCACGAAGGGGCGTGGACGCTCGATGATGGCCTGGATGCGGGCATAGAGCGAGCGCGCGGAGATCGGCTTGGCCAGGAACTCGTGCACGCCGGCATCGCGGGCCTCGACCACACTGGTCATGGCGGTCTCGCCGGTGAGCATGATGATCGGCACAAACGGATTGGGGCTGTCGGACCCGGTGCGCACGCGACGGACGAACGCGAGACCGTCCATGGGGGCCATGTGCCGGTCACAGACCACGATGTCGGCCGGAAAGTGCCGCATCTCGGTGAGGGCCGTCGCGCCGTCGCGGGCCTCCTGCACCTGGGTGGCGCCAAGGGCACCCAGGATCGTCTTGACCAGGGTCCGCATGTGGCCGCTGTCGTCGACGATCAGAAAGTTCAGGCGCTCCAGGGTGTACCCGCCCATGCTCCGTCCTTCGGCCGTCCGCTCCGCCGCCGCACCGGTCTCACCCTCGGTCCATCCCCGGCGGTGTCAAGCGAAATCCGATCGGGACGGCCTCAGGCCGCGGCACAGCCCATGGCGCGCGCCACCCGCGAGGCCGGGGACCGGCCCAGCGCCTGCGAAATCATCGCGCTGGCGTCCAGCAGGGCGGACATGTCCACGCCGGTGGCGATGCCCATGCCGTCCAGCATGTACAGCACATCCTCCGTGGCCACGTTGCCGCTGGCGCCCTTGGCGTAGGGACAGCCGCCGAGCCCGGCGACCGAACAGTCCACCACCGCCACGCCGCGCTCCATCACGGCCAGGATGTTCGCCAGCGCCTGGCCGTAGGTGTCGTGGAAATGGGCCGCCAGCCGCTCGCGCGGCACCCGCTCGGCCACCGCCTCCACCATCGCCTGGGCCGCCAGCGGGGTGCCGGCGCCGATGGTGTCGCCCAGGGAGATCTCGTAGCACCCCATGTCGACCAGCGCCCCGGCAACCCGCGCCACGGCCTCCGGAGCGATCCTGCCCTCGTAGGGGCAGCCCAGCACGCAGGAGACATAGCCGCGCACCCGCAGGCCCTTCTCTCGCGCCGCCGCGGTCACGTCCGCAAAGCGGGCCAGACCATCGTCGATCGAGCAGTTCGTGTTGCGCTGCGAGAAGCTTTCCGAGGCCGCCCCGAACACCGCGATCTCCTCGACCCCGGTCGCCGCCAGGGCCGCCTCCAGCCCTTTCATGTTGGGCACCAGCACCGGGTAGGACACGCCCGGCCGGCGCTGGATCGCGGCCAGCACGGCGGCGGTATCGGCCATCTGCGGTACCCACTTCGGCGACACGAAGCTGCCGGCCTCGATGACCGTCAGCCCGGCCGCCCCGAGCCGGTCGATTAACGCGACCTTGGTCGCCGTCGGCACCGTGCCGGGCTCGTTTTGCAGGCCGTCGCGCGGCCCGACCTCGACCAGCTTCACCGTTTGCGGCAGCATGCGGCCGTCCCTCCCTTCTGTCGCGAATGCCGGCTGCGCCGGGGCGCGATGGTCACGTCGGCGACATCACCGTGACCTCAAGCCGATCGACCAGCTCCCGGGCCTCGCGCAGGGTCTCGTCGATGGCGGCCAGGTGGGCCCCCGCGCGCGCCAGGGCCGCCTCGTCCACGGTGCCGTCGGACCGCTCCACCGGGTAGTCGATGAAGAAGTCGTAGACCAAATCGTTGCGCGCCCGCCGGGTCTCCTGGAGCAGGCGGCGGTGATGGTCGGTCAGCACCGCGTTGAGGCGGCGCGCGCTCTCCGAGACCGGCGCCGATCCGATCAGGGTCTCCACCGCGGCGTGGAAATCCGTCACGTCCTCTATGTTCTCCTCGACGCTGGCGGCGAGATAGCCCAGCCGGCGGGCCAGTTCCTGGCCGTCGCGCACGCGTCGGGCGTAGGACACCAGGATATCGGTCAGGGTGGGCGCACCAGCGGTCATCGGTCAGTCTCCCCGGGGCTCGAACTCCAGCAGCGCGGCGCCGTCCTCGACCTGATCGCCGGCCTGGAAGTGCAGCGCGGTCACCGTGCCGTCATCGGGCGCGACGATCGTGTGCTCCATCTTCATCGCCTCCAATACCACCAGCGGATCGCCCTTTTCCACCGCCTGACCGGCTTCGGTCAGCAGGCGGGTGACCTTGCCCGGCATCGGCGCCACCAGGCCGCCGCCGCCCTGGTCGCGCTCGGCGGCCCGCGAGGCCGGATCGTCCAGGGTCAGGCGATGCTGGCGGCCGCGATCCAGGATGATCAGATCAAGGCCCTGGCGCACCACGGTGACGCGGCGGCGGAACCCGTCCAGATCGCTGACGAGATTGCCGTCGGCGTCGATCTCCCCGCGCGCCAGCACCGAGCCACCGGGCAGGTCGAGCCGATAGCCCTCGGGGCGGTAGTGCACCGTCACCGCCCGGGTCTGGTCGCCGTCCAGGAACGCCATGCGCTGGTAATTGTCGTCGTTCAGGCGCCAGCCGTCGGTGTTGTGCCAGGGCGAATGGGGGTCGCCCGAGCGCGCCGCCGCCGCGGACGCCTCGGTCTGGCGGCGCAGCAGCACGTCCAGGGCCGCCAGCGCCAGCACGCCGTCGTCGGCCGGGACCGCCTCCGGGAACAGGTCGGACTCGAAGGTCTCGATGAAGCGGGTGCCCACCCGCTCCGCCGCGAAGGCGGGATGCGCCGCCACGCTGCCCAGGAACTCCAGATTGGTCGACACCCCGACCACCTGGTAGGCCTCCAGCGCCGCACGCAGCCGGCGCAGCGCCGCCGGACGGTCGGCGTCCCAGACGATCAGCTTGGCGATCATGGGGTCGTAGTGCATGGACACCCGGTCGCCCTCGCGCACCCCGGTGTCGACGCGCACGTGCGGCCCCTCCGCCGGCGGGCGCAGGTGGCGCAGCTTGCCGATGGAGGGCAGGAACCCGCCGGCCGGATCCTCGGCGTAGACCCGGGCCTCGATGGCATGCCCGGTCACCGCGAGATCCGCCTGCGCCACCGGCAGCGGGGCGCCGGCGGCGACGCGGAGCTGCCACTCCACCAGATCCTGGCCGGTGATCAATTCGGTCACCGGGTGCTCGACCTGAAGGCGGGTGTTCATCTCGATGAAGTAGAAGCGGCCGTCCTGGTAGAGGAACTCCACGGTGCCGGCGCCGACATAGCCGATCGCCTGGGCCGCCGCCACGCCGGCCGCGCCCATGGCGGCGCGGATGTCGTCAGGCAGGTCGGGTGCCGGCGCCTCTTCCAGCACCTTCTGGTGCCGGCGCTGGATCGAACAGTCGCGTTCGAACAGGTGCACGACGGTGCCGTGGGTGTCGCCGAACACCTGGATCTCCACGTGGCGCGGCGCATCCAGATACTTCTCGACCAGCAGGGTGTCGTCGCCGAAGGCGCTGGCGGCCTCGCTACGCGCGCCCTCGACCGCCGCGTCCAGCTCCCCCGGTGCGCGCACCACCCGCATGCCCTTGCCGCCGCCGCCGGCCGACGCCTTGACCAGCACAGGGTAGCCGATGTCGTCCGCGGCCGCCCGCAGCGCGGACAGCGACTGATCGGTCCCGTGGTAGCCGGGCACCAGCGGCACGCCGGCCCGCTCCATCAGGCGCTTGGACTCGGACTTGGAGCCCATGGCGTCGATGGCCTCGGGCGACGGCCCGATGAAGACGATCCCGGCTTCGGCACAGGCGCGGGCGAAGGCCGCGTTTTCCGACAGAAAGCCGTAGCCGGGGTGGATGGCCTCGGCCCCGGTGCGCCGGGCCGCCTCCAGGATGGCGTCGCCGCGCAGGTAGGACTCGCGCGCCGGCGGCGGCCCCAGCCGCCACGCCTCGTCGCACAGGTCGACATGCATGGCGGCGGCGTCGGCGTCGGAGTAGACCGCCACCGTCTTGATGCCGAGGCGGCGGCAGGTGCGGGCCACGCGACAGGCGATCTCGCCGCGGTTGGCAATCAGGACTTTGGTGAACATGCCCCGGCTACTCCTTGATCCATCCCGGCGTGCGCTTCTCCAGGAAGGCGCCCAGGCCCTCCTGACCCTCGGCCGACGCCCGAATCGTGGCGATGCGGCCGGCGGTCTCGTCCATCACGCCATCCGGGGCGCGGAAGGCGACGGCGCGGATCAGGTCCTTGACCGCCGCCTGCGCCTGCGGGCCGGCCTTGAGCAGGGCGGCGATCATCACCTCGGCCGCCCCCGTCAGTTCCTCGCGGCCCACCACCTCGTGCAGCAGGCCCAGGCGGTGCGCCTCCTCGGCGTCGAAGCGTTCGCCGGTGAGCATGTAGCGCCGCGCCGCGCGCGGCCCGATGGCGGCCAGGACGTAGGGGCTGATGACCGCCGGGATGATGCCGAGCTTGACCTCGGACAGGGCGAAGGTGGCGTCGGCGGTGCCGATGGCGATGTCGCAGGCCGCCACCAGCCCGACCCCGCCCCCGAAAGCGGCCCCCTGCACCAGCGCGATCACCGGCTTGGGGCAGCGGTCGATGGCCTCCAGCATGGTCGCCAGCGCCCGGGCGTCGGCCACGTTCTCGTCGCGCGTATAGCCCGCCATGCGGCGCATCCAGTTCAGATCGGCCCCGGCGGAGAAGCTCTTGCCCTCCGCCGCCAGCACGACCACGCGCACGGCGTCGTCCGCGCCCAGGTCGGTGAAGGTGCGGGTGAGGCGGTCGATCAGGGCGTCGTCGAAGGCGTTGTGCAGCGCCGGCCGGGTCAGGGTGACGGTGGCGACGCCGCGGCCGTCGCGAACGACGTCCAGCGTCTCGGAGGGCCGGGTCTCGGGGCTATCGGTCATCGGTCGGGGTCCTTTGAAAGGTCGGTCCAGCCGGCGCGGTCCTTGAGCCGCGTCCCGCCGCGCCGCCGGCGCGCGGGGCTGTGGCGCTCAAGACGGCACCTCACATCCGGAACACGCCGTAGCGGGTTTCGCCGATGGGCGCGTTGAGCGCCGCCGAGATGCCCAAGGCGAGACCCATCCGGGTCTCGGCGGGGTCGATGATGCCGTCGTCCCACAGCCGGGCGGAGGCGTAGTACGGATGGCCCTGGGTCTCGTACTGGTCGCGGATCGGGGCCTTGAACGCCTCCTCATCCGCGTCCGACCAGCTCTGGCCCCGGGCCTCCAGGCCGTCGCGCTTGACCTGCGCCAGCACGCCGGCGGCCTGGTCCCCGCCCATCACCGACACCCGCCCGTTGGGCCACATCCACATCAGGCGCGGCCCGTAGGCGCGACCGCACATGCCGTAGTTGCCGGCGCCGAAGCTGCCGCCGATGATGACGGTGAACTTGGGCACGGCGGCACAGGACACCGCGGTCACCATCTTGGCGCCGTCGCGGGCGATGCCGCCGCTCTCGTACTTCCGGCCCACCATGAACCCGGTGATGTTCTGAAGGAACACCAGCGGAATGCCGCGCTGATTGCACAGCTCGATGAAGTGGGCGCCCTTGAGCGCGCTCTCCGAGAACAGGATGCCGTTGTTGGCGACGATGCCGACGGGGTAGCCCAGGATGCGGGCGAAGCCGGTGACCAGGGTGGGACCGTACAGCGCCTTGAACTCGTCGAACCGGGAGCCGTCCACCAGCCGGGCGATGACCTCGCGCACGTCGTAGGGCTTGCGGGTGTCCTTGGGGATCAGGCCGTAGATCTCGGCCGGATCGTAGAGCGGATCCTCGGGCGACCGGATGTCGAGCGGCACCGTCTTGCGCCGGTTCAGATTGGCGACCACCCGCCGCGCCAGATGCAGGGCGTGGGCGTCGTCCTGGGCGTAGTGGTCCGTCACCCCGGAGGTGCGGCAATGCACGTCCGCCCCGCCCAGGTCCTCGGCCGAGACCACCTCGCCGGTGGCGGCCTTCACCAGCGGCGGGCCACCCAGGAAGATGGTGCCCTGACCCTTCACGATGATGCTTTCGTCGCACATCGCCGGCACATAGGCGCCGCCGGCGGTGCAGCTTCCCATCACCACCGCGATCTGGGGGATGCCCTGTGCCGACAGGGTGGCCTGGTTGTAGAAGATGCGGCCGAAGTGTTCCTTGTCGGGGAACACCTCGTCCTGGCGCGGCAGGAAGGCGCCACCGGAGTCCACCAGATAGATGCAGGGCAGATGGTTCTCGCGCGCGATCTCCTGGGCGCGCAGGTGCTTCTTGACGGTCAGCGGGTAGTAGGTGCCGCCCTTCACCGTGGCGTCGTTGGCGACGATCACGCATTCGACCCCTTCGACCGTGCCGATGCCGGTGATGATGCCGGCGGCCGGCACGTCGTCCTCGTACACCCGCCAGGCGGCGAACTGGGAGAACTCCAGGAACGGCGAACCCACGTCCAGCAGGGTGCGCACGCGCTCGCGCGGCAGCAGCTTGCCGCGCTCCAGGTGCTTGGCCCGGGCGCGCTCGCCGCCGCCCAGCTTGATGCCGCTGACCTTGGCGCGCAGGTCGTCGACCAGGGCCTGCATGTGGGCCGCGTTCTCCTTGAACTCGGCGGAGCGGGTGTTGATGGCACTCTTGAGGACGGTCATGCGCTCTGTTCCTGCTGTTCGGTCTCTCGGGACGCGGGCTACCAGCCGCCGCGGGCCAGCCACTCGTCCATCAGGGGCAGGCGGTCCACGCCCCAGAACGGCTCCTCGTCGACCAGGAAGAAGGGCGAACCGAACACGCCGAGCTTGAGGGCGGCGTCCACGGCGGCGCGGGTGCGGTCCTTCAGGGCCGGGTCCTGGAGCGCCGCCGCCAGGGCCGCCGCATCCAGGCCGGTCTCGGCGGCCACGGCCAGCACCTGCTCGGTCTCCCCGATGTTGCGGCCGTCGCCGAAATAGGCCCGGTACAGCGCCTTGGCGAACCGCACGGCCAGGGCCGGGTCGCGGTCCCCCACCCAGATGGTCGCACGCACCGCCGCCACCGTGGCGACCGGGAACGGCTCGGGCCAGGTGAACGGTAGGCGGTACCGCCGGCACAGGCGCGGCACGTCCTGGCGCATGTACGCGCCCTTGAGGGGCTGGCCCGCCATCGGCGTGTTGCCGGACAGCTTCATGGCCGGCCCCAGCAGGATGGGATGCCAGGTGACCTCGCGGATGTGCCGCTGCGCCAGTGGCTCGATCAGATGCGCGGCCACATAGCCGTAGGGCGAGGAATAGTCGAAATAGAAGTCGATCGGCTCGGGCATGCTCCGTGTCCCCCCTGACAACCCGCTGGACGGCGCTTTTCGTGGTGCCACGCGGGCGCGTGGGACCATGGTTTTCCCGGTTTGGCGCCCACGCTTCCACGTGGGCGCGCCACTCGACCGCCCGTCACCCCGCCTCGCCCATCAGCTCGCGCGCGATCACCATGCGCTGCACATCGGATGTGCCCTCGTAGATCTGGCACACCCGCACATCGCGATAGATCCGCTCCACCGGGTGATCGGCCAGATAGCCGTAGCCCCCCAGGGTCTGAATCGCGTCCGAGCACACCCGCTCGGCCATCTCGCTGGCGTACAGCTTGGCCATACAGGCCTCCTTCAGGCACGGCCGGCCGAGGTCCCTCAGGCGCGCGGCTTCCAGCACCAGATGGCGCGCCGCCTCAATGCGGGTCGCCATGTCGGCCAGTCGGAAGGCAACGGCCTGGTGGTGGACGATCGCGGTCCCGAACGCGGTCCGCTCGGCGGCATAGTCGCGGGCGTACGCGAACGCCGCCCGCGCCATGCCGACCGCCTGGGCGGCGATGCCGATGCGCCCACCCTCCAGGTTGGCGAGGGCGATCCGGTAGCCCTCGCCCTCCTGGCCCAACCGCAGGTCGGCCGGCAGCCGCAGATCGTTGAACGCGATCTGGCAGGTGTCGGAGGCATGCTGGCCCAGCTTGTGTTCGATGCGCACCACCTCCCAGCCCGGGGTGTCCGTGGGCACGATGAAGGCCGAGATCCCCTTGCGGCCGGCCTCCGGATCGGTGACCGCGAACACGATGGCAACGCCCGCGTTGGCGCCCGAGGTGATGAACATCTTGGTGCCGGACAGCACGTATTGGTTCCCGTCGCGCACTGCCCTGCACTTCAGGTTTGCAGCGTCGGAGCCGGCCTGCGGCTCGGTCAGGCAGAAGGCGCCGATGGTCCGGCCCTGCGCCATGGCGGGCAGGAAGCGGCGTTTCTGATCCTCGGTCCCGAATCTGAGGATCGGCACGCAGCCCACCGAGGTATGCACGCTCATGATGGTGCTGGTGGCCCCGTCGCCGGCGGCGATTTCCTCCAGCGCCAGGGCATAGGCGACGTAGTCCGTGCCGGCCCCGCCCCAGGCCTCCGGCACCACCATGCCCAGGAAGCCAAGGCTGCCCATCTCCGCCAACGCCTCGGCCGGGAAGGCATGGTCGCGATCCCAGGCGGCGGCATGGGGCGCCAGCCGCTCGCGCGCGAACTGGCGCGCCGTGTCGCGGATCAGGCGTTGGTCCTCGCTCAGGTCCATGGACGGCCCTCCGTTCCGCCGGACCGCTTCACCACGGGACCTCCTGGCCGTCGTAGGCCAGGAAGCGGCCGTTGTCCGCCGGCGTGGCGGCGGCGATCAGGCGCCGCAGGCCGGTGATGCTCTGTTCCGGCGTGATGAGCGCGTTCGGACCGCCCATGTCGGTCTTCACCCAGCCCGGATGGAACGCCAGGCAGATGATGCCGCGCGGCCCCAGCTCGATGGACAAGCCCTTGACGACCATGTTCACGCCGGCCTTGGACGACCGGTAGACCACGGACCCCGGCGACGCGGCGTCGCCGATGCTGCCCATCTTGGAGGAAATGGTGGCCAGCACCGGGCGCTCGGCCTGCTCCAGGTTGGCAACGAAGGTCTCGGCCACCTTCCACGGCGCGATCACGTTGGTGCGCAGGGCCTCCATCCAGGGCTTGACCGGGATGTCGCCGAACGATCCCTGCGGTCCCTTCAGCGGATAGACCCCGGCGTTGTTGATGAGCACGTCGAGGGTGCGCCCGGCCAGGGTGCGGCCCAGCGCCTTGACGGCCGCGTCGTCGGTCACGTCGAGGGCGTGAACCTCCGCCCCGGTGGCGGTCAGCTCCGGCGCCTTGGCGGGATCGCGGCAGGTGGCGATGACGTCCCAGCCGTCGGCGCGGTACTGGCGCACGAACTCCAGGCCCAGGCCACGGCTGGCGCCGGTGATCAGAACGGTGGGCATGGTCGGTCTCCTGTGCTGTCCGGGGGTCCTCATGCGCGCACGAACGCGATGCTGCGCCCTGTCCGCCCGCGGGAGGACGCGTCGTCTTCCCTGGGGCGGCCGACGCGACCGCGTCGGCGCCGCGCAGCGGCGGAGGCCGGGCACCGGGCGGTCCCGGTCCCCGGCCGAAAAAAGATCAGTGCATCATCTCCAGAGCCATGGCGGTGGCCTCGCCGCCGCCGATGCACAGGCAGGCAACGCCGCGCCGCTGGCCGTGTTCCCGCAGCGCGTTTAGCAGGGTGACGAGGATGCGCGCCCCCGACGCGCCGATGGGGTGGCCGAGTGCGCAGGCGCCGCCGTGCACGTTCATGATGTCGTGGGGGATGCCCAGGTCGCGCATGGCGGCCATGGTCACCACGGCGAAGGCTTCGTTGACCTCCCACAGGTCGACGTCGCCGACGGTCCAGCCGGTGCGGGCCATCAGGCTTTCGATGGCGCCGATGGGGGCGGTCGTGAACCAGTGCGGCTCGCGGGCGTGGGTGGCATGGCCGACCACACGGGCCAGCGGCGTCCAGCCCCGATGCTCGGCCACGGAGGCCCGGGTCAGCACCAGGGCCGCCGCCCCGTCCGAAATGCTGGAGCTGTTGGCGGCGGTCACGGTGCCGCCCGCGCGGAAGGCCGGCTTCAGCGTCGGGATCTTCTCCCGCCGGGCCAGCCGCGGGTTCTGGTCGGTGTCCACGACCGTCTCGGCCTTGCCGGCCGTCAGGGTCATGGGCGCGATCTCGCGCGCAAACACGCCGTCCCGCGTGGCGCGCTGGGCGCGGTCCAGGGAGCAGATGGCGAAGGCGTCCTGATCCTCGCGGGAAAACTGGTAATGCTGGGCGCAGTCCTCGGCGAAGGTGCCCATCAGGCGCCCCGGCTCATAGGCGTCCTCCAGGCCGTCCAGAAACATGTGGTCGCGCACCGCGCCGTGCCCCATGCGGTAGCCGCCGCGGGCCTTGTCCAGCAGGTACGGGGCGTTGGTCATGCTCTCCATGCCGCCGGCCACCAGCACGTCGGCGGAGCCGACCACCAGCTCGTCGTGGGCAATCATGGCCGCCTTCATGGCCGAGCCGCACATCTTGTTGACGGTGGTACAGCCTGCGCTCCAGGGCAGGCCGGCGCCGTGGGCGGCCTGACGCGCGGGCGCCTGGCCCTGCCCGGCCGGCAGCACACAGCCCATGTGCACGCCGTCGGTGTCCGCGGCGGCCGCACCCGCCCGCTCCAGCGCGGCGGCGATGGCATGGGCGCCCAGCGCGGACGCGGTCGCGCCGGCCAGTTCACCCTGGAAGCCGCCCATGGGGGTCCGGGCAGCCCCGACGATGACGACGGGATCTGTGGTCACGGGGACGGATCTCCTCCTGATGCGAGCGTGCTTGCTTGGGGATGACGTGCCGCGCCCGCTGCGGCCGCCTGGGCGTCATTCTCGGGCAACACATGGGCGCGGTAAAGCGCATCGGCCGCCGCCGGATCGGGCGCCCCCTCGGGCAGCGCGGCGCAGCGGTCGGCGGCCGTGTCGAGTTCGGCGTTGATCCAGCGGTAGAGCGCCGGATGGCGGTCGGTCGGCGCGGCGCGGAGGGCCTCGATCTCGGCGCGCACATCGGCCGGCGTCGCGTCCTGGTTCAGCAGCACCGACAATGCCAGCGGGGGCAGGCCGCCCCCCGCCTCCAGCCAGCGCAGCGCCAGGAGGGCGCGCGCCGCCTTCAGCGACTTGGTGGCGGTCATGGCCTCGCCCCGGTCGAGGAACGCGGTCAGCGCCTTGCGGGCCTCGCCCCACAGGGCATGCCCCAAGGCACGGCGGGAATAGCCCTCGTCCGCCAGCCGGCGCAGGTCATCGCCCAGCCCGACCGGATCGTACAGGACGTCCGGGCTGGCCAGCCAGGACCAGACCATGGGATTCGAGCGCAACAGCAGCCGCAGCACCTTGCGCAGGTCCCAGCCCCAGCCGTCCTCACCAGGACCCTCCAGGGTGTCGGCCCGCTCGGCCAGGGTCAGGTACCAGGCGGCGGGGCGCACATAGACGAAGCGCACCCCGGGCGGCGCGGGCCGGTTGGGCGCGGCCACGGTGCCCTCGACCGCCTCGCCGACGCGGCAGGCGAACAGCAGGCGCGCGCCCTGGGCTCGGACGTGGTCGGCGAGGTCAGGGGTCATGGCGGCCTACGCCGTCTCGGCGAACAGCTCGCGGCCGATCAGCATGCGGCGGATCTCGCTGGTGCCGGCGCCGATCTCGTAGAGCTTGGCGTCGCGCAGAAGCCGGCCGGTGGGATATTCGTTGATGTAGCCGTTGCCGCCCAGGCACTGGATCGCCTCCAGCGCCATCCAGGTCGCCTTCTCGGACGCGAACAGGATGGCCCCGGCGGCGTCCTTGCGGGTGGTCTCGCCCCGGTCGCAGGCCTTGCCGACGGCATACACATACGCCTTGGCCGCGTTCATGGTGGTGTACATGTCGGCGATCTTGCCCTGCATAAGCTGGAATTCGCCGATCGCCTGGCCGAACTGCTTGCGCTCGTGCACGTAGGGCAGAACCACGTCCAGGCAGGCGTCCATGATGCCCAGCGGCCCGGCGGCCAGGATGGCGCGCTCGTAGTCCAGGCCGCTCATCAGGACCCGGACACCCCTGTCGACCTGGCCCAGCACGTTCTCCTCGGGGACCTCGCAGTCCTCGAACACCAGTTCGCAGGTGTTGGAGCCACGCATGCCCAGCTTGTCCAGCTTCTGGGCCGTCGAGAAGCCCTTGAAGCCTGTTTCGATCAGGAACGCGGTGATGCCCTTCGGCCCGGCCTCGGGCGTGGTCTTGGCGTAGACCACCAGCACGTCGGCGTCGGGACCGTTGGTGATCCACATCTTGGTGCCGTTGAGGATGTAGCGATCGCCCTTCTTCTCGGCGCGCGTGCGCATGCCGACCACGTCGGAGCCGGCCCCGGGCTCGCTCATCGCCAGCGCGCCCACGTGCTCGCCCGAGATCAGCTTGGGCAGATAGCGGGCCTTCTGCTCGGCCGAGCCGTTGCGCCGGATCTGGTTGACGCAGAGGTTGGAGTGCGCACCGTAGGACAGGCCGACCGACGCCGAGGCGCGGCTGATTTCCTCGACCGCGATCATGTGCTCGAGATAGCCCAGCCCGGACCCGCCGTCGGCCTCGTCCACCGTGATGCCGAGCAGACCGAGATCCCCGAACTTGCGCCAAAGGTCAGCCGGGAACACATTGTCGCGGTCGATGTCGGCGGCCCGCGGCGCGATCTCCTCCGCGGCGAACGCGGCCACGGTATCGCGGATCATGTCGGCGGTCTCGCCGAGGTCAAAGTTCAGGGTGGGAAAGCTGATCACGGCGGCGTCTCCTCGACCGGATTCGTTCTCGGCCCGGCACGACCGGGGCGCCCAGTCCCCGGCCCGGCGCGGCTCTTCATTCTGTGCGGCACCGTATATGACGTTTACGTAAACGTCAACCGGAACCGACGGCAACCGATCCTCAAGACACAACGTGAAGAACACGGTAAAAGCAATTGAGTCTCATGTTGTTAGGGCCAGACAGGCAGGATAGACTTACTGGTCGGGCGGGTTTTTCCGACCGATCCCCGACATGCCGCGAGACGCCCGATGGGTGAGATCCAGAATCGCCTGACCATTGAACAGAGCCATGGGGACAGCCCTTGGGTCGTGTCCATGCCGCGTTTCATGCGCGGGGTGGCCCGCGGCCTGGACGGGCGCGACGAACGCCGGCGCAACGCCCGCATGGTCCGCACCGTGGCGAGCCTGTACCCCACCCTGTGCCAGGTCGAACGCCAGATGCACGGGACCGAGGCGGAGTGCCGCCTGGACGGCGTGCCGTTCCAGCGCGCGGTGAACGATGACCGCGCCATCGAGCGCGGCCTGGCGGTGTTCGATGAAGCCTGGAAGTCCGGGGCCATCGCGCTGCGGGCGGCCAATGGCAAGCTGATCCCGCCGACTCGGAGCCGGGTTATCGTGCCGGCCTGCGGCTATTCGGTGCAGCACGCGCGGCGCTACTTCGTCGACCGCGCGGCGCGGTTGATCCTGCGCCGCCTGCCCAAGGTGTACGATCGCCTCGCCGCCGAGTTGACGGAGGTCGAGATGCTGCCGCGGCTGCGGCGCATCGCCGCCTTGCCCTCGGCGGTGGTCACCGAACTGGTCCGCGGCTTCGAGGGCAATATCCGCCGCGCCCTGTTCGAGACCGACGAGGCGCTGCTGCTCACGCTGTCACAGATACGGCCGCCGGTGCTGAAGGCGCTGCGCGAAACCCTGACGCAGGACTTCCCGCGCTTGGTGACCGCCGGCCCGGCCTACCTGAGCGCCATCGCGGAATCGTTCACCGTACCCGAGCAGGTCCGCGATCTGGGTCCGGAACTGTTCCTGCTGACGACGCCGGAGGCGGTGCGCGCGGTCGCCGCCTGGGACATTCATGACATCACCGAGCGCGTGAACCAGGAGCGGGAGCGCCGCGGGCAACCGGCGGTCGCCGGTCACGTCTACAGCACGGACATTCGCACGCTGCGCGGCGTGCTGGGCGCCGAGTTCAACCACCTGCTGGAGTTCCCGGCGCCGCTGCTCGCCGTGTTCGGCGTAGCGGCGCGCGACCTGCGCGGGCTGGACATTGCGCCCCGGCAGGCGCGGGTCGAACAGATGTCGCTGTTCTGCCAACGCTACATGAGCTACCTGACCGAGGACTCGATCGTGGCTCTGTTCCTGCTGGCACCGGACGACCAAGCCCGCACGCCGGCCCCGCTGCGGCCGACGATCTCGGAGGTGTTCTTCATCCTCGAAGGCCTGTGGGGTAAAAAGGGCTACGGTCGCAAATTTTTCGAGACCGTGATCGGCACCCCTGAAGGGGCCAAGGCTCTGCGGCTGATGATGCTCGACCTGGTGGGGCTAAAGGAGCGCGGGTCCGTCAAGGGCGCGGAGGATCTGACCCAGATCGTCGCCAACTCCGACCTCCTGGACAGTCACATCCTCAAGTTCATGGCGCTGAAGTAGGCCCCGATCACACCCCCGGATCAGGATTGACCATGGGCCGGCGCACGGTCGGGGTCACCGCGGCCCCGCGCTCACCCCCGTCCAGGATGCGCTGGGCCTGAGCCTCGACCTGGTCCAGCTCGTCCAGGGTCAGCCGCATGTCCTCCATGCGCTCCTGCAGGATGCGCCGGCGCTGGCGGATGGTCTTGACCAGGCGGCGAAGCTGGGCGCCCTCCGTGGGCTCGGCGCCGTACATGTCGATAATGTCCTGGCACTCGCTGAGCGAGAAACCAAGGCGCTTGCCGCGCACGATCAGCAGCAGACGCACCCGCTCGCGCTCCGAGTAGACGCGACGCTGCCCGGCCCGCCGCGGGGTCAGCAGGCCCTTGTCCTCGTAGAACCGGATCGCCCGCGCCGTCACCCCGAACTCGCGCGCCAGTTCGGCGATGCTGTAGGTGCGGTCGCGCTCCTGGTCGCCGTCGCCCTCGCCGTCGCTGCACCCGCGGCTATCGTCGTCGGGGACACCGTGCGGCTCACCGTGAGGGCCGATCTCGGGGGTTGTCTCGATCATGGCCGGCAGTTTACGTAAACGTAAACCCGCTGTCGAGACCGACCCGGCCGCCGCGTGCCTTCCGGTCACAGGATGAACACCGCCGCCAGCCCCAGGAAGGCGAAAAAGCCCACCACGTCGGTGACCGTGGTCAGGAACACGCCGGACGACACCGCCGGGTCCACCTTCAGGCGGTCCAGGACCAGGGGAATCGCGATCCCCGCCAGGCCGGCCGCCACCATGTTGATGATCATCGCCGCCCCGATCACCACCCCGATGGCCGGGTTGCCGAACCAGACCCACGAGACGGCCCCGGTCAGAACGGCGAAGACCAGGCCGTTGATCAGGCCGATCGCCACCTCCTTGCCGACGATGCGCGTGGCGTTGGCCGCCGTCAGTTCCTTGGTGGCCAGCGCCCGGACCGCGATGGTCAGGGTCTGGGTGCCGGCGTTGCCGCCCATCGAGGCGACGATCGGCATCAGCACCGCCAGGGCCACCACGGCCTCCAGGGTGCTCTCGAAGAGGCCGATCACCAGCGAGGCCAGCACGGCGGTGCCCAGGTTGAGCAGCAGCCAGGTGAACCGGCTCTTGACGGTATCGACGACGGCCGAGAACAGGTCGCCCTCCGACAGACCGGCGAGGCGGAACATGTCGTCCTCGGCCTCCTCGTCGATGACGTCGACCACGTCGTCGACCGTGACGCGCCCGACCAGCCGGCCGGAGGCGTCCACCACCGGCGCCGACAACAGGTTCTGCTGGCGGAACAGGAAGGCCACCTCCTCCTGGTCCATGGTGATCGGGATCTCGGCCGTCTTGGGGTCCATGATCTCGCGCAGCCGCACCGGCCGACGCGCCCGCAGCAGCGCCGACAGCCGCACGTTGCCCACCGGCCGGTGACGCGGGTCGACGATGAAGATCTGATAGAATTCGTCGGGCAGGCGCGCGCCCGAGCGCAGGTAGTCGATGGTCTCGCCCACCGTCCAGTAGCTCGGCACCGCCACCAGCTCGCGCTGCATGAGGCGCCCGGCGCTGAACTCCGGCAGCGCCAGCGCCTGCTCGATGACCGCGCGCAACTCCGCCGGCAGCTTGGCCAGGACCGTGGCGCGCTCGTCCTCGTCCTCGATCTGGCCGGCGAGATAGACCGCGTCGTCCGATTCCACCTCACGCAGGCAGGCGGCGAAATCCTCGAAGCCCAGTTCCTCGATCACCTCGGCGCGGACGGCATCGTCCAGCTCCGGCAGGATCTCGGCGTTGAACACGCTCTTGACGGCGCGCACGAACCGCGCCCGGTCCTCGCTCCCCAGGGTCTCGATAAGGTCGGCGATGTCGGCGTAGTGCAGCGGCGCCACCAGCTCGCGCACCGTGGCGTCGTCCTCGGCCTCCAGCGCGTCGTGCACCATCGTCACGAACTCCGGCAGCAGACCGTAGGAGTCGTCGCTGCGCAGAACGTCGCGGTGGATCTGGTCGCGGACCGAGGGGTCAGTCATGGGCGCTGTCCTGGACCGAAGGGGCTCTGACGGGGACGGGGACGGGGGACGGGGGACGGGGGCGTTCGATATGGGGACGCATGCCGCGTCCGCTAGGCCCCGGCGAGCGCGGCCAGCACGGCGTCGTGCTGGGCCGGATCACCGACCGCGACGACCCAGCCGGATCCGTCGATCCGGGGGCGCGCGCCCGACCACTCGGTCATCACACCGCCGGCGCCCTCCACCACCGGCACCAGCGCCATGTAATCGTAAGGCTTGGTGTCCGGGTCCAGCGCGATGTCGATCCAGCCCGAGGCCACCATGCCGTAGGCGTAGCAGTCGGCGGAGTAGCGCCGGTCCGCCACTCGCGCCGACAGCGCCTCGAAACCCGGCCGGTCGGTGGCGGTGAACAGGTCCGGCGCCGCAGTGAACAGGAAGCCCTGACCCAGGGTCGGCAGCGTCCGGGTCCGGCACGGCTCGCCATTGTAAGTGGTCGCACGCCCGATGCAGCCGATCCAGCGTTCGTCCACGGCGGGGCTGTCGATGATGCCCAACACCGGCTGGCCATGCCAACTGAGCGCCACCAGGGTTCCCCACAGCGGGCTGCCGGTCACGAACGACCGGGTGCCGTCGATCGGGTCCAGCACCCACACGAACTCGCGGTCCAGGCCGACCGAGTCCTGTTCCTCGCCGAGGATGCCGTGATCCGGGTATTCGGCCGCGATCAGCGTCCGCATGGCCGCCTCGGCGGCGCGATCGGCGGCCGTCACGGGCGACAGGTCGCCTTTCGTCTCCACGGCCAGACCCGCCGACCGGAACCGAGGCAGGGTCTCGCCCCGTGCCGCATCGGCCAGGCGTTCGGCGAAGGGGACAAGGGCCTGGATGTCCGCCCGCAGGCGGTCGGTCATGGCGTCCATGGGGTTTCCTCGCGACGGGGCGGATAGGACGGGGCGGATGGGCGGCACGCGCTGCGCACAGTGCGGGGAAACGGCGCGCCGATCAAGGTGCCCGCCGGTCCCGAGCATTGCCGGCGCCCGTCGGATCGGCGAAGCTTGGATCGTGGCACGCGACCGAACCGCGAGGACGTCCCCATGGCCGAAATCGTCAACCTGCGCCAGGCCCGCAAGCAGCGCGCGCGCGCCGAGAAGGAGGCCGCGGCCGAGACCAACCGGAGCCGCTTCGGCCGCAGCAAGGCGGAGCGCGACCGCGCGGACGACGATCGCGCGCGGGCGCGCCGGCATCTGGACGGGCATCGGCTGGGCGACGGGTCCGGCCGGGACTCGGACCCGACGTGACGGTCGGGTCCCACGCCGGAGCGTGGGACCCGGAGCGAGGACCTCGCGCCCACGCTCATTCTTGGGGTCTTGCGCCCCCGCTCCCGCGGGGGCGCCCGTGTTGCAGCGGCACGCGGTCCCACGCCAGAGCGTGGGACCGAGAAATCCCACGCCGGAGCGTGGGACCGAGAAACGAGGACTGGGTCTTGCGCCCACGCGGGAGCGTGGGCGCTTTCTTCAGGTCTTGCGCCCACGCTCCCGCGTGGGCGCTGGCGCACGGCCCTGCATTCCGTATCATGGAAACCACGCCGGCAGCCACGTTTGCGTTGTGGCGCAACGACTTGACAGCCGCGCCGCAGCCTGCTGCGCCGCACAATTCTGAAAACCGGTTCCACCATATGGAAAACCACGTAGGCCGCAAGCCTGCCGCGTCCCATACTCCTTCGAAACGAACCAAGCCACGCGAGGCGCGACGCCATCAGGGGGAAACCGCCATGTCCAGCCCGAACCCCGTGTTCATCCCCGGCCCGACCAACATCCCGGAGCGCCTGCGCCGCGCCGTGGATGTGCCGACGCACGACCACCGGGCGTCCGACTTTCCGGCGTTCCTGGCCGCGCTGCTGGAGGGCCTGAAGGCGGTGTTCCAGACCACCCGCGGCGAGATCGTGGTGTTCCCGTCCAGCGGCACCGGCGGCTGGGAGGCGGCGGTCACCAACACGCTGTCCCCCGGGGACCGGGTGTTGGCGGCCCGCCACGGCATGTTCTCGCACCGCTGGATCGACCTGTGTCGGCGCCACCGCCTCGACGTCCAGGTCATCGAGGCCCCCTGGGGCGAGAGCGTGCCGCTCGACGCCTACGCCGAGGCCCTCGCCGCCGACCGCGAACACCGCATCAAGGCTGTCCTGGTCACCCACAACGAAACTGCCACCGGCGTGCGCAGCGACGTCGCCGCCGTCCGCCGCACGCTGGACGACGCCGGGCACCCGGCGCTTCTCTTCGTCGACGGCGTCAGTTCGATTGGCGCCATGGACTTCCGCATGGACGACTGGGGGGTCGACCTGGCCGTGACCGGCTCGCAGAAGGGCCTGATGCTGCCGACCGGGCTCGCCATCGTCGGCGTCAGCACCAAGGCCCGCGCCGCCATGGAGACCGCCGGCTGCCCGCGCTGCTACTTCGACATGCGCGACATGCTGGGCACCACGGCCGGCGGTGGCTACCCGTATACCCCGCCGGTGCCGCTGCTGTATGGCCTGCGCGAGGCCGTGGCGATGCTGGAAGAGGAAGGGCTGGACGCGGTGTTCGCCCGTCACCGGCGCATCGCCGAGGGGGTGCGGCGCGCGGTGGCGGCCTGGGGCCTGCCGCTGTGCGCGCGCCGGCCCGAGATCGGCTCGGACAGCGTGACCGCCATCATGGTGCCCGAGGGCCATGACGCCGACGCCCTGGTCCGGCATGCCTACGACCGCTATGGCGTGTCCTTCGGCGGCGGCCTGGGCGACGTCGCCGGCACGCTGTTCCGGATCGGCCACCTGGGCCAGATGACCGACGTGATGGCGCTGTCCGGCCTGGCCACCGCCGAGATGGCCATGGCGGACCTGGGCTATCCCGTCACCCTGGGCAGCGGCGTCGCCGCCGCCCAGGCCTGGTACCGCGAGACCGCCGCCGAGGCCGCCACGGCCCCTGCCCCGGCCGCCACCGCCGCCGCCTGACCCGGGTCCCGTTGCACAGAGACACCGCCCCAGAGGGTACGATCATGACCGCGCTCACCGCTCCTCCCGCCGCCGTTCCCACCTTCGACGATGTCCTGGCGGCGCACGACCGCATCCGGCCTTACATCCACCGCACGCCGGTGCTGACGTCAGAGACCTTCGACCGCATGACGGGCGCGCGGCTGTTCTTCAAGTGCGAAAACTTCCAGAAGGCCGGGGCCTTCAAGGCGCGCGGCGCCAGCAACGCCGTCTTCGGTCTGTCCGACGAGCAGGCGGCCCGGGGCGTCGCCACGCATTCCTCCGGCAATCACGGCCTGTCGCTCAGCTACGCCGCCGGCCGGCGCGGCATCGCCTGCACGGTGGTCATGCCGCGCACGGCGCCGCGGGCCAAGAAGGAGGCCGTCATGGGCTACGGCGGCCGGGTGGTCGAGTGCGAGCCCAGCACGTCGTCGCGCGAGGCCGTGTTCGCCGAGGTGGTGGCCGAAACCGGCGCCGACTTCGTGCACCCCTACAACGACCCGCGCGTCATCGCGGGGCAGGCCACCTGCGCCAAGGAGCTGCTCGAGGACATCGGGTCGCTGGATGCGGTGATCGCGCCGATCGGCGGCGGCGGCATGGTCTCGGGCACCTGCCTGACGCTGTCCACGCTGTCGCCCCGGACCGCGATCTACGCCGCCGAGCCCGCGAACGCGGACGATGCCTGCCGCTCGCTGAAGGCCGGCCACATCATCGCCGACGATGCCCCCCAGACCGTCGCCGACGGCCTCAAGGTGCCCTTGAAGGAATACACGTGGCATTTCGTGTCACGCTACGTCACCGACATCCTGCTCGCCACGGAGCAGGAGATCATCGACGCCATGTACCTGACCTGGCAGCGCATGAAGATCGTGATGGAGCCGTCCTGCGCCGTGCCGCTGGCCACCATCCTCAAGAATCCCGCCGTGTTCGCCGGCAAGCGCGTCGGCGTCATCATCACCGGCGGCAACGTGGATCTCGACAGGCTGCCCTGGATGACGCCCTGACCGCCCCCCGCAGGAGACCCGCCATGAACGCCATCACCAAGACCGCCCCGCCCGTCGTCGGCTACACCGTGCCGGCCGCCGTCGGCATGACGATCGACGAGATCGGCACCCCCGCCCTGATCGTCGACCTGGACGCCTTCGAGAAAAACGTGCAGACCATGAAGGCCTTCATCGAGGCGCACGGCCTGCGCCTGCGCGCCCACGCCAAGACCCACAAGTCCGCCGATATCGCGCTGTATCAGATCGAGCACGGCGGCGCCTGCGGCGTGTGCTGCCAGAAGGTGGCCGAGGCCGAAGCCCTGGTCGACGCCGGGGTCAAGGACGTGCTGGTCTCCAACGAGGTCGTCGACCCGGGCAAGATCGACCGCCTCGCCGCCATGGCGAAGAAAGCCCGGGTGCTGGTCTGCGTCGACGACGCCGGCAACGTCGCGGACCTGTCGGCCGCCGCCACCCGCCACGGCGTGACCCTGGAGTGCCTGGTGGAGATCGACGTCGGCGCCGGCCGCTGCGGCGTCGCCCCCGGCGCCCCGGCCGTGGCGCTGGCGCAGGCGATCGCGGCGGCCCCCGGCCTCGCCTTCTCCGGCCTCCAGGCCTACCAGGGCGCGGCCCAGCACGTGCACGACTTCGCGGAGCGCAAGGCCAAGATCGAGGCCGCCATCGCCAAGGTGCGCGAGACCGTGGACCTGCTCACGGCGGCCGGGCTGGACTGCGCCATCGTCGGCGGCGCCGGCACCGGGACGTACTACTTCGAGGGCGCCAGTGGCGTGTACAACGAGTTGCAGTGCGGCTCCTACGTGTTCATGGACGCCGACTATCAGCGGGTCCTCGACCCCGACGGCCGGGTCATCTCGGAGTTCGAGAACAGCCTGTTCATCCTCACCTCGGTGATGTCGCACGCCAAGGCGGACAAGGCCATCTGCGACGCCGGCCTGAAGGCCCAGAGCGTGGACTCGGGGCTGCCGGTCATCTTCGGTCGCGACGACGTCGAATACATCAAGTGCTCGGACGAGCACGGCGTCATCAGCGACCCCCAGGGTGTCCTCAAGCTCAACGAGAAGCTGAAGCTGGTGCCGGGCCATTGCGACCCGACCTGCAACGTCTACGACTGGTACGTCGCGGTGCGCGGCGGCGTGGTCGAGGCGGTGTGGCCGGTCACCGCGCGCGGCCTGGCCCTGTAGGGGCGCGCCGCGACAGGCGACGTCCCGGCGCCATCCAATACAGACGTTGGCTCTGTTCCTGTCATACCCAATCCGGATGATCCGTTCCAACGGATGTAGGTTGGGGTGAGCGCAGCGAACCCCAACGCGCACCGCGATCGTCGCGGCGCTGTTGGGGTTCCGCCCTGCGGGCGTCACCCCAACCTACGGCCGGGCACGGCGCGGCAACGAAGCCATCCAGGGCGGATCTCTGCCTTTCTGCTCTGGATGGCGTCGCCCGCATCTGCGACGCGGGTTCGCAGTGATGTGGCTCTGACGGCGGGGCCGTCCACCGAAACACGCACCCAAGAAGGAAACCAACCCATGTTCCTGGTGCCCGAATCGGTCGCCCGCGACCTGGTGACGCCCGCCGCCGCCTTCGCGGCCGTCGAGGCCACCTTTGCCGCCATGGCGCGCGGCGACGCCTGGAACTTCCCGGTCGTGCGCGAAACCCTGGGGCATGCCGACGCGGTCTACGGCTTCAAGTCCGGCTTCGACCGCGCCGGGCAGGTCCTGGGCCTGAAATCCGGCGGCTACTGGCCCGGCAACGCGGACAAGGGCCTGACCAACCACCAGTCCACGGTGGTGCTGTTCGACCCCGATACCGGCCGCCCCCATGCGGTGGTCGGCGGCAATCATCTGACCGCGCTGCGCACCGCCGCCGCCAGCGCGGTCTCGATCAAGCATCTGGCGCGCCCCGACGCCCATGTGCTCGGCATCGTCGGCGCCGGCCATCAGGCCCCGTTCCAGCTTCACGCCGCCGCCGCGCAGCGAACGTTCTCCCGCGTTCTGGGCTGGAACGTCGATCCCTCGATGCTCGACCGCCTGGCCGAGGCCGCCGCCGCGGTCGGCCTGCCGTTCGAGGCCGTCGACCGCGACACCCTGGGCGCGCGCGCCGACGTCATCATCACCATCACGTCGTGCTTCGAACCCCTGCTGATGTGCGGCCAGGTGCGGCCGGGGACCCACATCGCCTGCATGGGCACCGACACCGCGGGCAAGCAGGAGCTGGACCCCGCCCTGGTCAGCACCGCCCACGTGTTCACCGACGAGATCGACCAGGCGGTGCGGCTCGGCGAGTGTCAGCACGCGGTCGAGGCCGGGCTGCTGACGCCGGCGGCGATCACGCCGCTGGGCGCGGTCCTCACCGGCGACCGCCCGGGCCGGGTCGACGCCGACGAGATCACCCTGTTCGACGGCACCGGTGTTGGCCTCCAGGATCTGGCGGTCGCCGCCGTGGCGGTGCGGCTGGCGCGCGCGCAGGGGCTGGCGCAGAGCGTGGACATGTGAGCCGGCATCGGGGACAGTGCGGACCGATCCGCCCTGTTCCCCCACCGTTCGTGGTGCCCCGATGCTCAACCCTGCCCTCGACCAGTTGCCCGACAGCCCTTTTGCGCGCATGAACGCGCTGATCGCCGATGTCACGCCGCCGGACGATCCGCCGCCGCTGCTGATGTCGGTGGGCGAGCCGCAGAACCGCTACCCGGCGTTCGTGGCCGAGGCCCTGGCCGAGAACGCCCACCTGTGGGGCAAGTACGTCAGCCCGCGCGGCACCGACGCGCTCAACGCTGCCATGGTCGGGTGGCTGGAGCGACGCTTCGGCCTGCCTGCCGGCGTGATCCGGGCGGGCGAGTCGATCGCGCCCCTGGCCGGCACCCGCGAGGGCCTGTTCATGCTGCCGCAGGTGGTGACCCCGCGCCGCGCCGAGGGCACCAACCGGCCGCCCGCGGTTCTGATCCCGAACCCGTTCTACCACACCTATGCGGGTGCCGCCCTCACCGCCGGCGCCGAGCCGGTGTTCCTGAACACCACCCGGGAGACCGGGCACCTGCCCGACCTGGACGCGGTGGACGCCGACACCTGGGCGCGGACGTCGCTGTTCTACCTGTGCTCGCCGACCAATCCGGCCGGCACGGTGGCGGACCTGGACTACCTCACGCGCGCCGTGGAGTTGGCGCGAACCCACGACTTCGTGCTCGTGGTCGACGAGTGCTACGCCGAACTGTACTACGGCGCCCCGCCGCCGACGGCGCTCCAGGCCGCCCTCGCCCTGGACGGCACGCTGGACAACGTGGTCGTGTTCCACTCGCTGTCGAAGCGCTCCAGCCTGGCCGGCCTGCGCGCCGGCTTCTGCGCCGGCGACCCGGGGGTGATCCGGCCGTTCCTGAAGCTGCGCGACTACGGCGCGGTGTTCATCCCCCTGCCCTCCCAGGCCGCCGCCGCCCGACTGTGGGCGGACGATGCCCATGTGGCGGAGAACCGCGCCTACTACCGCCGCAACGTCGAGATCGCCGATGCCGTGCTCGGCGATCATCCGGGCTACGCCCGCCCGGAGGCCGGGTTCTTCCTGTGGCTGGAGGTCGGCGCGGACCGGGCCGAGACGACCGCCCGGCGCCTGTGGGCGGAGGCCGGGGTCAAGGTGGTCCCGGGCGCCTACTTCGGCCGCCCCGACGCCCACGGCGTCAACCCGGGCGCCCCCTACATCCGCCTCGCCCTGGTGCACGACGCCGCCACCGTCGAGGCCGCGCTGCGCCGCATCCGGCCCCTGCTGTAGCACGGTGGTCCGGCGGAGCGGCCGCCCGCCCGAGTCGGCCGCGGCCGGCGCGTCGGGCCGTCCGCACCCCGCCCCCTTTTTTGAACAATTACAAATCTGTCATCGGACGGACAAGACACAGTAAGGCAGTCGGGTATAGTCTCCCATCATCAGGTCGGGCGCTCCACGGACCGGCCTAAACCCCCGACAAGGGGGATGCTCGATATCCAGCCATACCCCTCCTGGGACCGCACGCCTCAGCCACGTTCGGTCCCGCCGGGTCCGGTCGGTCCAGCCAGCCGCCGGTCCCCAGAGATGGACCCTCACCGGCCCGCGTGCCTCAGCCACACGTCAGGTCGGTCCCATCACGCAACGCCCGCCGCGCCTCCCCGCGGCGGGCGTTTCGTTTGCGGCCCTGTGGCATGGCGGGGCGGGCCGCGCTACGCTACGGGCGTCGATCCTGCACAGCCACGGAGGCTACGGTGGCCGCTCCGCCGTCCGGAAAACCCGAGAAAGGGGTCCTGGTCCCGCCCCCGAAGCGCGCCGGCCTGCGCTCGCGCGCCGCCCGGCCGGTCGGGCGCAGCCTCGCCGAGCGCCAGCAACCCGCCAACATGGTGTGCCAGCGCTGCGGCGCCGAGTTCGCCTGGGAACGCGCCGACAAGCCGGGCAGCCCGGGCACCGAGTGGTCGGCCCGGCTGGTCAAGGGATCGGAGAAATGCGACTGCGGCTACGGCCTGCGCAGTCGCAACAAGCGCGGCCCCCATCCGTGACGGCGCCGGGCCGCGCGACGGATAGGATCATTGCCCGATCCGTAGCCTCCCGTCTGACATGGAGACCCCGATGCCCCTCACACCCCCCGGCGGACGGTGCCGGCGGAGATGGGTGCCCGTCCTGCTGGCGCTGATGGCCGTGCTGCCAACCCTCGCCGGTGCCGAGCCCGGTCCGGCGCCCACGGCCACGCTGGCCCTGACCATCACGGACCTGGCGGAGTCGGGCGGCACCGTCTACGTCGCCGTCTACGACGACCCCGCCGCCTTCCTGGACGCCGACGCCAAGCGGGCGGGCACCAAGGCCACGGTCCGCGGCGACCGCGTCACGGTGCGTATCCCGGACCTGGCGCCGGGCCGCTACGCCGTCGCGGCCTATCACGACCAGAACGACAACGGCCGCTTCGATACGGGGCTTTTCGGTATCCCGCTGGAAGGCTTCGGCTTCACCCGCGACCCCAGCGTGGTGCCGGCGCGGCCCACCTTCGCGGATGCCGCGGTCACGGTCACGGCGCCCGAGACGCGCCACACCTTCCGCATGCGCTACGCCCTGTAGGGCCGGCGCCGCCGGGGCGATCGGTTCGGTCACTGAAATTGACACACATTTTCTGTTGGATTAGCCGGCGGGCGCTCCATATGTTCATCGCACAAGCCCGCACCTGCGGTGCGCGCGGCTTCCCGAATCACCGACGGAGGGAAAACGATGACCGACCAGAGGCTTGCCACGCCGATCGAGACCGGCCTTGAGGAGAACGCCCGCACCAGTGTGGCGCAGGGGCTGACCGGCGTGCTTGCGGCGACCTTCACCCTGGCCCTGAAGACCCACAACTTCCACTGGAACGTCACCGGGCCGCGCTTCCAGGGCCTGCACGCCCTGTTCGAGGAGCAATACACCGACCTGTACGGTGCCGTGGACGAGATCGCCGAGCGCATCCGGTCCCTCGGCAGCGTGGCCCCGGGCGGCCTGGGCCGCTATGCCGCGCTGAGCGTGATCGAGGATGCGCCCGAGACGCCGCCGGCCGCCGATGCGATGGTCAGCACCCTGGCGAAGGATCACGACGCGCTGGCCCGCGCCATCCGGCCGCTGATCGCGGAGGCGGCCGAGGTCTCCGACGAGGTCACCGCCGGGCTGCTCACCGACCGCCTGGGCGTGCACGAGAAGACCGCCTGGATGCTGCGCGCCACGGCGGGCTGACGGCGGCGGGTCCCACGCCGGAGCGTGGGACCCAGAAACCGGGGTTCTCGCGCCCCCCGCTCCCGCGGGGGCGCAGCGCGCAAACCGGTCCCACGCCGGCGCGTGGGACCCAGAAACCGGGGTTCTTGCGCCCCCGCTCCCGCGGGGGCGCAGCGCGCAAACCGGTCCCACGCCGGAGCGTGGGACCCAGAAACCGGGGTTCTCGCGCCCCCGCTCCCTTGGGGGCGCGCCGCGTCAGGCCGGCGGCCAACCGGCGTCATGCACCATCAGGTCCATGACCGTCTCGCGCCGGCGCACCAGATGGTCGGCGCCGTCGGCGTCCAGCATCACCACCGCCGGTGCCGGCCGGCCGTTGTAGTGCGTCACCTGGTCGACGGCATAGGCGCCCACGTCCAGCAGACAGAGCACGTCCCCCACGGTGCTGCCGAGCGGGAGCGCCCGATGCGTCGGCAGCCGCACCAGCAACCGGCGCAGATCCTCGGCCCGCTCGGCCAGCGCCGGCATCGCCGCCAGCAGCGCGGCGACCTGACTTTCCCCGTCCACATCGAAGAACACGTCGCCGCCGTCGCACAGCGGTCCGCCGACCCGGAACGGCGTGTCGTGCGACGCCCCGGCCCGGGTCGCGTTGACCATGTGGAAGTACCACTTGTAGCCGAACTGATCGCCCAGGACGTTGAAGCCCGCATCCAGCAGCAGCCAGCGCGCCCCGTCGCGGGCCTTGGCGTTCACCACGCGGGCCAGCAGCACCGCCGCGCCGGCCACCAGCGACCGCCCGGGCTCCAGGACCACCGTCACGGCCTCGCCCAGACCGTCGCGGATCGGCGTCAGCAGGGCCGATGCCGCCTCGTCCGGCCCGATGCCGGCGTGGAGGTAGTCGGGCACCGCCCCCGGGGCCGGCGCGGCCACATAGGCCACCGGCAGGCCGCCGCCCACGTTCACGCTCGGCACCGCACGGCCGGTTGCGGCGGTGACCATGCGGACCAGGTCTACCACCCTTTGCCCCACCGCCGCGAAGGTGGCGGCGTCGGTGATCTGCGACCCGGCGTGGACGTGCACGCCGACCAGGTCGATCCGGTCGCCGGCCCCCGCCAGCACCGCCGCCAGCGCCGGCAATTCACCGGGGGTGCAGCCGAACTTGGTCGCCGCGCCCCCGGTCTCCTGCCCGGGGGCCGTGCCGCCGGTCAGGTCCGGCACCAGGCGCAGGGCCACGCGGGCCGGCCGGCCCACATCGCCGGCCATCGCGGCGGCCCGCTCCAGTTCGTGCACCGAGTCGATGTTGATCGCCCCCACGCCGAGGCGGATCGCGTGCGTCAGGTCGGCGTCGGTCTTGGCGACCCCGTTGAACACCACCTGGTCGGGGCGGAAGCCCGCCAGCATGGCCTTTTCGAGTTCGCCGCCGCTGTTGACCTCAATGTCGGCGCCGGCGGCGCGCATCAGCTCCAGCACCGCCCGCAGGCCACAAGCCTTGGCCGCATAGGCGATGCGGGTGTTGGGATGGTGCCGGTCCAGGGCCGCCCGCAGCCGCGCCAGCGCGGCTTCGATGCCCGGGCCGTCGAACACGAACAGCGGTGCGCCGTAGCGCGCGGCCAGGGCGTCGGCGGTCTGGCCGCGCAGGGTCAGGCGGCCGTCGGTCAGGTCCGGGAACGGCGGCCGGCGCCAGGGGTCCGCCGGCACCAGCGTGGCCAGCGGGGCGGTCTGCAGGGAGGCGGGCATGGCGGCTCCGGGATCGGTGCTCAGGGGTCACGGGGTGTCACCCCCCGGGATCCGCGCGCGTCACGAGCCCAGGATGGCGTCGATCTCGCTCTGGTCCAGGGTGGTCTGGGCACCGTGGATGATCGCGCCCGCCATGTCCATCAGGCGTTGCAGAGCCTGGCTCGCACTGCGCGCCTGCATCGCCACGGCCTCGGTCTCGCCGGCGGCCAGCGCGGCCTCCATGCGCTCCACGGTGGCCAGCGCCAACATGTTCATCTGCGCGATGGTCTCATCGAAGGGCACCCGGTACCGCGGCGGGCACAGGGCGAATGCCTCGATGGCCAGCGCCTTGTCGCGGAACGCGCTGTCGGCGAAGTGGTCGGTGTAGGACTTCGGCTGCCACTCCTTGCAGTCCTCGACCAGGTCCGGCATATCCGGGACCATCTCCAGCATCATGATGATCTCATTGAAATGATTGAGATAGTCGGTCGCCAGCAGGGTCTCCGGGTTGATGTTGGTGCCCGCCAGCCGCGCCCGCACCGCGACACAGGCGGCCGAGTCCGGGCGCGCGGTCGCGCGGGTGTCGTCCGTCGTGTCGTCCGTCGTGTCGTCCGTGGTCCCAGGCGTGCCGTCGTCCGCGGCCTTGTCCGTCGACGCCGCTTCGGCGGGCGCCGGCTCGGAAGCCCTGGTGGCGCGCGCATCCGTCATGGCCCGCCTCCCCTATGCTGTAACATTCTGTCCGCGAGCCCACTTTAGCACCCTACATTCTCTTGGAAAATCAATCGTTTCAGGTTCAACCTGGCCGTTATTGTGCAGCGCACAAAAACCCATTGACACGGCCCCGAAACGCACTAAACTCAGGGAGTATATTGCAGTGCAGCATGGCGAGCCCACGAGGCATCACCGGCTGCCCTGCGCCTCAAACGGAATGCCAAGACGCCCGGCGCTCAGGGCGCACCCGCCGGCCGGCCGGGCCGGCGCAGACCGAGAGACCCGCGAGTCCGCAGACACGAAAGGCACATGCCATGATCCGCACCTACGAAGATCTGATGTCCTTCAACAAGGACAACCTGGACGCCGCGAGTGCCGCCAGCAAGGTCCTGGCGAAGGGCCTGGAAGACATGAGCAAGGAGGCGGTGGCCTTCTCGTCCAAGTCCATGGACGGCGCGGTCGCGGCCAGCAAGCAGCTGGGCGCGTGCAAGACGCCCGCCGACTTCACCAACCTTCAGACCAAGCTGGTCAAGGACAACTGGGATGCCATGGTGGCCCAGTCCAAGAAGATGGTGGACCTGTCGAACAGCGTCATGAAGAGCACCATGGAGCCGCTGCAGGCGCGCACCAAGGCGGTCATCGACGGCTTCGCCCGCGCCTGATCACCGGGACCCCGGGAACACGCCACGACCCCCGTGCCCAGCGGCGCGGGGGTCGCGTCGTATCCGGGCCATGGTCCGGGGACTCAGGCCGGATCGCCGGTGTCGGCCACCAGGCCGGCCTTGGTGATCGCCGCCACGGCGCACGCTTCGTCGTTCTCCGACAGATCGCCGGTCACGCCGACGGCGCCCAGGATGCGGCCCTCGGCCGAGCGGACCAGCACGCCGCCCGGCACCGGCACGGCCAGACCGCCGGCGAGGTCGGACAGGGCGTTCATGAAGCCCGGCATCTTCTGCGAGCGGCGCGCCAGCTCACGCCCGCCCATGCCGAGCGAGAGCGCACCGAAGGCCTTGCCCAGGGCGATCTCGGGCCGCAGCACGCTGGACCCGTCGGCGCGCTTCAGCACCTTGAGGCGGCCGCCGTCGTCCAGCACCGCCACGGTGAGCGGTTGCAGGCCGTCGGCGCGGCCGGCCTCCAGCACGGCGTCGGCGATGGCATCGGCGGTGTCCAGCGAGAGGGAGTGTTCGAACATGAAACCTGTCCTTGGGTCGTGTCCAACGGAGGAAGGAAGGAGGGCCGGCCAGCCGCGCCGTCGTGTATGGACGGCCGTGGCGTGTCAGACGGCCGCCCCGACTATGTGATTCAGGGCAGATTCACGTCATCCATCAGACCCACGCTGTGGTTCAGATTGACCACGATCTGCCCTACGCCGCCAGCGTATGCAGGCGCGCCTTGGCCTCGCGGCGGCGGCGGTGCAGCACCGGCTCGGTATAGCCGTTGGGCTGGGCGGCCCCGTCGAAGATCAGGTCACAGGCCGCCTGAAACGTCACGCTGCCGGCCGGATCGGGCGCCATCGGGCGATAGGCCGGATCGCCGGCGTTCTGGCGGTCGACCACGGCGGCCATGCGGGTCAGGGTCGCCATCACCTGCTCCCGCGCGCAGATGCCATGGCGCAACCAGTTGGCGAGATGCTGACTGGAGATGCGCAGGGTGGCGCGGTCCTCCATCAGGCCGACGTCGTTGATGTCCGGCACCGTCGAGCAGCCGATGCCCTGATCCACCCAGCGCACCACATACCCCAGGATCCCCTGGCAGTTGTTGTCCAGCTCCTGCTGGATCTCTTCGGCCGACCAGGACGGATCGGCCGCCAGCGGAATCGTCAGGATGTCGTCCAGGCTGGCGCGCGGGCGGTCGGCCAGCGCGGCCTGGCGCGCCGCCACGTCCACCTGGTGATAATGCAGCGCGTGCAGCGTGGCCGCGGTGGGCGACGGCACCCAGGCGGTGTTGGCGCCGGCCTCCGGATGGCCGATCTTGGCCGCCAGCATATCCGCCATGCGCGCCGGCATGGCCCACATGCCCTTGCCGATCTGGGCGCGGCCGCGCAGCCCGCAGGCCAGGCCGACGTCGACGTTGCGGTCCTCGTAGGCCTGGATCCAGGCGGTGCCCTTCATGTCCGCCTTGCGGATCATCGGGCCGGCCTCCATCGACGTGTGAATCTCGTCGCCGGTGCGGTCCAGGAAGCCGGTGTTGATGAACACCACGCGGGCGCGCGCGGCGGCGATGCAGGCGGCGAGGTTCACCGTGGTGCGCCGCTCCTCGTCCATGATGCCCATCTTGAGGGTGTTACGGGCCAGCCCCAGGGCGTCCTCGACGCGGGCGAACAGGGTGTCGGCGAACGCCACCTCGTCCGGGCCGTGCATCTTCGGCTTGACGATGTAGACCGACCCGGCGCGGCTGTTGCGCAGCGGGCCGGTGCCCTTGAGGTCATGCAACGCGATCAGGCTGGTAAACAGGGCGTCCAGGATGCCCTCGGGCGCCTCCGAGCCGTCCGGCAACAGCACCGCGTCGCTGGTCATCAGGGGACCGACGTTGCGCACCAGCATCAGGGCGCGCCCAGGCAGGGTGAGGGTGCCGGCGCCGTCGGGGGTAGTGAACACGCGGTCCGGGTTGAGGCGGCGGGTGTGCCGGCGGCCGTCCTTCTCGAAGGTGGCCGCGAGGTCGCCCTTCATCAGGCCCAGCCAGTTGCGGTAGACCGCCACCTTGTCGGCCGCGTCGACGGCGGCGACGCTGTCCTCGGCGTCCTGGATGGTGGTAACCGCCGATTCCAGCACCACGTCCGCGACCCCGGCGGGATCCGTGCGGCCGATCGGATGGGTGCGGTCGATCACGATTTCCAGGTGCAGGCCGTGACGGCGCAGCAGCACGGAGGCCGGCGCCGCGGCCTCGCCCGTATAGCCCGCCAGGGCGGCCGGATCGGCGAGACCGCTGGTGCGACCGTCGGCCAGCGTCACCGCCAGGGCGCCGTCCCGGATGGCATAGCCGGTGGCGTCGGCGTGCGAGCCCGCCGCCAGCGGCGCCGCCGTGTCCAGGCGACGCCGCGCCTCGGCGATCACCCGGGCACCGCGCGCCGGGTCGTACCCCGCCCCGGCCGGCGCGCCCGCGTCCTGCGGGATCGCGTCGGTGCCGTAGAGGGCATCGTACAGGCTGCCCCAGCGGGCGTTGGCGGCATTGAGGGCGTAGCGCGCGTTCATCACCGGCACCACGAGCTGGGGGCCGGCGATCGACGCGATCTCGGGATCGACGTGGGCCGTGGTCGCCTGCGCCGCCGCGGCGTCGGGCTCCGCCCGCAGGTAGCCGATGTCGCGCAGGAAGGCGACATAGGCCGCGTGATCGTGCTGTTGGCCGCGCCGGTCCGCATGCCAGGCGTCAATCGCGCGCTGCATCCGGTCGCGCTCCGCCAGCAGCGCCCGGTTGCGCGGGGCCAGATCGGTCAGGATCGACTCCAGCGACGCCCACAGGGACGCCGCCTCGATGCCGGTGCCGGGCAACGCCTCCTCGGTGACAAAGCGGTCCAGGCTCTCGGCGACGCGCAGGCCACCCCGTTGCACAGTGCCGGTCACGACAGGTCTCCTCTTCCGGTTCAGGACCACGCCTTTGCGGGCAGGATCGGCCCTGCTCGTCTGGCGCCTCATGACCTCTCCATATGGACAGGTCGGCCGGCGTCGTGAGCCCCCCTTTCCGCATTGCGGAAAGCACTTTCTTTTCGCCGGCGGATGCGGCGGCGGCTTGACCGGGCGGCCGGGGCAAGGCACCGGTACGGGATCGCTCGTCTCCTCCTGCGCCGAGGCCCGCCGCATGACCGCCCCCGTCGTTCTCTGGTTCCGCCGCGACCTGCGGCTCTCCGACAACCCGGCGCTGAGCGCCGCCGTCGCCACCGGCCGGCCGGTCGTTCCGGTCTACATCCTGGACGGCGAGGGCGAGGATGCCCGCCCCCTGGGGGGGGCGGCGCGATGGTGGCTGCACGGCTCGCTCGCGGCGCTCGCCGCGGACCTGGACACGCGCGGCGCCGGGCTGGTGCTGCGACGCGGGCCGGTGCGCACGGTGCTGACCGATCTGGTCCGGGAGACCGGGGCCGACGCCGTGTTCTGGACCCGGATGGCGGGGTCGGACGAGACACCGCTGGCCGACCACCTCGCCGGGCTGGGGGTGACGGCGCGCCGCTACGCCGGGTCGCTGCTGTACGAACCCGAGGCGGTCCGGAACAAGCAGGGCCAGCCGTTCCGCGTCTTCACGCCGTTCTGGAAGCACCTCCAGACCCTGGACCCGCCGCCACGCCCCCTGCCCGCCCCCGACGCCATCCCGGCACCCACGGCCTGGCCGGACGGCGATGCGCTGGAGGACTGGGGCCTGCGGCCGACGCAGCCGGACTGGGCCGGCGGCCTGCGCGCCACCTGGGTTCCGGGGGAGGATGCCGCACACACCGTCCTTGAGGGTTTCCTGGACGATCAGGCGCCAGCGTACGCCGACCAGCGCGACGCGCTGGGGGCGGACGCCACCTCGCTGTTGTCCCCGCACCTGCGCTTCGGGGAGATCAGCCCGCGCCAGATCTGGCATGCAGTGCGCGACCGGCCGTATGACCGCGGCGCCGAGTCGTTCCTGCGCGAGGTGGGCTGGCGCGAGTTCTCGTATCACCTGCTGCACCAGCATCCGGCCATGCATGACGAGCCCCTTCAGGAGGCATTCGCCGCCTTCCCCTGGCGCGACGACCCGGAGGGCCTGCGGGCCTGGGCGCGGGGCCGGACCGGCTATCCGGTGGTCGACGCCGCCATGCGCCAGCTCTGGGAGACCGGCTGGATGCACAACCGGGCGCGCATGATCGTCGGCTCGTTCCTGGTCAAGGACCTGCTGATCGACTGGCGGGCCGGCGAACGCTGGTTCTGGGACACGCTCGTGGACGCCTGCCCGGCCAACAACACCTGCTCCTGGCAGTGGATCGCCGGCTGCGGCGCCGACGCGGCCCCGTACTTCCGCGTCTTCAATCCGGTGTTGCAGGGCGAGAAGTTCGACGCCGACGGCGCCTATGTGCGGCGCTGGGTGCCGGAACTCGCCGGCCTGCCGGACCGGGTGCTGCACAAGCCCTGGGACGCGCCCGCGCTGGTGCTGCGCGAGGCCGGGGTGACGCTGGGCGAGACCTATCCCGCCCCGATCCTGGACCACAAGGCCGCCCGCGACCGCGCCCTGGCCGCGCTGGAGACGATCAAAGGCCCGTCGCAGGGCGGCGACGGATAGAGCGGCCCGCCTCAGGCCCCGCCACGGCGCGCAGCCCCGGATGCGACGCCGGACGGGGGCGCCGCCGCGGGGGCATCAGTCCGTCAGGTCCTCGAAGAACTCCTTGACCTTCTTGAAGAAGCCATGGCTTTCGGGACTGTGGGAATCGTCCCCGCCGGCCTTGGCGAACTCTTCCAACAGCTCCTTCTGGCGCTTGGTCAGGTTCACCGGCGTCTCGACGACGGCCTGGATGAACATGTCGCCGCGCGCCGAGCTGCGCAGCACGGTCATGCCCTTGCCGCGCAGCCGGAACTGGGTGCCGGTCTGGGTGCCGGCCGGGATCGTCACCTTGGCGCGGCTGCCGTCGATGGACGGGACCTCGATCGACCCGCCCAGGGCCGCGGTGGTCATGGCGATGGGCACCCGGCATTGGATGTTGGCGCCGTCGCGCTGGAACAGGCGGTGCGGGGCGACCGACAGGAAGATGTAGAGGTCGCCGGGCGGCCCGCCGCGCAACCCGGCCTCTCCCTCGCCGGCCAGACGGATGCGGGTGCCGTCCTCGACGCCCGCCGGGATGGTCACCTCCAGCGTCTTGTCGCGACGCACCCGGCCGGCGCCGCCGCAAGCGGTGCACGGGTCAGCGATCGTCTTGCCCTGGCCGCCACAGGTGGGACAGGTGCGCTCGATCGTGAAGAAGCCCTGCTGGGCGCGCACCCGGCCCATGCCTCCGCAGGTGCCGCAGGTCTTGGGCTGGGTCCCGGCCTTGGCGCCGCTGCCCTCGCAGGTGTCGCAGGTCACGGACGTCGGGACGTTGATCGACGTCTTCTTGCCGGCGAACGCCTCTTCCAGCGCGATTTCCATGTTGTAGCGCAGGTCGGCGCCGCGCGTGCTCTGACGGCCGCCGCCACGCCGGCCGCCCCCCATGAACTCGCCGAACATCTCGTCGAAAATGTCGGCGAAGCCGCCGGCGCCGCCGAAGCCATGGAAGCCGCCGCCGCCCCCGGGTCCGCCGCCCTCGAACGCGGCATGCCCGAAGCGATCATAGGCGGCCCGCTTCTGGTCGTCCTTGAGGACCTCGTAGGCCTCGTTCAGGTCCTTGAACTTCTGCTCGGCATCCCGGTCATCCGGGTTGCGGTCCGGATGGTATTTCATGGCCAGCTTGCGGTAGGCCTTCTTGATCTCGTCGGCCCCGGCCGATTTGCCGACCCCCAGTACGTCGTAGTAGTCCCGTTTGCTCATCCCGTCTGGCCCTTCCGGCGGCGATGCTGTCGTCTCCGGCCGGCCCCGCACCGCCGGGCGGGCGGGGCGCGCCCCCTTGCGTGACGGGTCCTTCCGCAACGGGCCCGTCCGTCACGTGAAGGGGCCGCCACCCGGATCCGCGCGCGGTCCCGGTGGCGGCCTCCGTCACCAAAGCAGGCCGGGCCTACTGGGTCTTCTTGCCGTCGTCGACTTCCTCGAAGTCGGCATCAACGACGCCCTCGTCGCCCTTGCCGGACCCGGAGCCGGTCCCACCGCCGGTCGCGTCCCCGCCGGCGGCCCCGCCGTCCGGACCCGCCTCCTGCTGGGCCTTGTACATGGCCTCGCCCAGCTTCATGGCGGACTGCTGCAGGGCGTCGGTCTTGGCCTTGATGTCGGCGAGATCCTCGCCGTTCATGGCCTCGCGCAGGGCGGCGACGTCGGACTCGATCTTGGCCTTGTCCTCGGCCGGAATCTTGTCGCCGTATTCCGACAGCGTCTTCTCGGTGGTGTGGACCAGACCGTCGGCCTGGTTGTGGGCCTCGACCAGTTCGCGCCTCTGCTTGTCGGCGGCCGCGTTCTGCTCGGCCTCCTTGACCATGCGCTCGATGTCGTCGTCGGACAGCCCGCCCGAGGCCTGGATGCGGATGGTCTGCTCCTTGCCGGTCGCCTTGTCCTTGGCCGAGACGTTGACGATGCCGTTCGGGTCGATGTCGAACGTGACCTCGATCTGCGGCACGCCGCGCGGCGCGGACGGGATGCCGACCAGATCGAACTGACCCAGCAGCTTGTTGTCCGCCGCCATCTCGCGCTCGCCCTGGAAGACGCGGATCGTCACGGCACTCTGGTTGTCCTCGGCGGTCGAGAACACCTGGCTCTTCCGGGTCGGGATGGTGGTGTTGCGGTCGATCAAACGGGTGAACACACCGCCCAGGGTCTCGATGCCCAGCGACAGCGGGGTCACGTCGAGCAACAGCACGTCCTTGACGTCGCCCTTCAGCACGCCGCCCTGAATGGCGGCGCCGATGGCGACCACCTCGTCCGGGTTGACACCCTTATGCGGCTCGCGACCGAAGAAGTCCTTCACCACCTGCTGGACCTTCGGCATGCGGGTCATGCCGCCGACCAGGATCACCTCGTCGATCTCCGAGGCCTTCATGCCGGCGTCGGACAGCGCCTTGCGGCAGGGCTCCACGGTGCGCTGGACCAGATCATCGACCAGGGCTTCCAGCTTGGCGCGGGTCAGCTTGATGTTGAGGTGCTTGGGCCCGCTCTGGTCGGCCGAGATGAACGGCAGGTTGACCTCGGTCTGCATCGACGAGGACAGCTCGATCTTGGCCTTCTCGGCGGCCTCCTTCAGGCGCTGCAGGGCCAGGCGGTCCTGGCGCAGGTCGATGCCCTGTTCCTTCTTGAACTCGGTCGCCAGGTAGTCGATGACGCGGGCGTCGAAGTCCTCGCCGCCCAGGAAGGTATCGCCATTGGTCGACTTCACCTCGAACACGCCGTCGCCGATCTCCAGGATCGAGACATCGAAGGTGCCGCCGCCCAGGTCGTAGACCGCGATGGTACCCGACGTCTTCTTGTCCATGCCGTAGGACAGCGCGGCCGCGGTCGGCTCGTTGATGATGCGCAGCACCTCCAGGCCGGCGATCTTGCCGGCATCCTTGGTGGCCTGGCGCTGGCTGTCATTGAAGTAGGCCGGCACGGTGATCACGGCCTGGGTGACGGTCTCCCCCAGATGGGCCTCGGCGGTCTCCTTCATCTTGCCCAGGATGAACGCGGACACCTGGCTGGGGGCGTAGGCCTCACCGTGCGCCTCGACCCAGGCATCGCCGTTGTCGCCCTTGACGATCTTGTACGGGACCAGACCCTTGTCCTTCTCGACCGTAGGATCACTGTAGCGGCGGCCGATCAGGCGCTTGATGGCGAACAGCGTGTTCTCGGGATTGGTCACCGCCTGACGCTTGGCCGGCTGGCCGACGAGGCGCTCGCCGCCGTCGGAGAACGCCACCATCGACGGCGTCGTGCGGGCACCCTCGGCGTTCTCGATCACGCGGGCATCCTTGCCGTCCATCACCGCGACACAGGAGTTCGTGGTCCCCAGGTCGATACCGATCACCTTACTCATCTGCATTTCTCCATTCTGGCGAAGCGCGGCGGCCCCATCAGGCACCGCGGCGATTCCCGGAGGCTGATCCCCGCGCTCGGGGACCGTGGTCCGTCTGCGATCGCCCCCCGGGCTGGCCCGGAGCCGGCCACGGGCCGGGCGCGGCCCCGGGGGCGGGCGTAAGCTGGGCGCTATATAAGAACCGGGCCGGAGGGCCGCAACAGAAACCCGAGCCGCCCGGCACGTCCGCGCCGCGGCCCACGATCCGCGGTGCCAGAACCTTGACGATGCCCGACGACCGGAGGACGCTGACGCCGAGCCGGCCTGTGTCCGGGCCACCGGATCCCACTCGTCCGGGCACGGCGGTCCGGACCGCGCGCGGGCCCCACCCGGCGGTCACGACGGTCGCCGGCGGCCTGCATCCCGCAGCCAGGAGTCGAGACCAAGGAAGGACGCCCGCGATGACCCGCTTTGCCCAGGTTCTGGCCGCCGCCCTCACCGGCGCCGCGCTGATGTCCGTCACCGCCCTGCCCGCCCACGCCGACGACGTCGAGGACTCGATCCAGGCCGCCCTGGAGGCGTATCAGGCCGGCGACATCGCCCTCGCCAAGGAGGAACTGGACTTCGCCAGCCAACTCTTGTCGCAAATGAAGGCGGCGGGCCTGGCCGACTTCCTGCCCCAGCCGCTGGCCGGTTGGACGCGCCAGGACGCCGAGACCCAGGCCATGGGCGCGGCCATGATGGGCGGCGGCCTGAGCGCCAGCGCGGCCTACGAGAAGGACGGCGGCGAGACGGTGACGATCGAGTTCCTGGCGGACAACCCGATGGTTACCGCCATGGCCGGCATGTTCGGCAACTCGGCCGCCATGGGGGCCATGGGCACCGTCAAGCGCATCAACCGTCAGAAGGTGGTCCTGACCAACGACGGCCAGCTCCAGGCCCTGGTCAACAACCGCATTCTGGTGCAAATCGGCGGCTCCGCCGGGGCCGAGGACAAGGAAGCCTACTTCAGCGCCATCGACATCGACGGCCTCAAGGATTTCTGAGGCCCCGGACCATCCCGGCGCCCGCCCGGCCAGACCCGTCCGGTCGCGTGTGGACGGCCCGGAGGTTTCAAGGTCGAAACAGCGAAAGATCGGCGCCGGTTGGACTGCGGTCATGTGTCCGGCCTGTCGACGCGGCGCAAGACCGCTGGCCCAGAGGGACTCCGCGATCGAAGCCCAAACAAACCCATGGCATGGTATGTCGTTGCCGGCAACGGGTTTCATCGTTCCTTGGTTCGACCGATCGCCATCTTTCGCTGATGCCTTGAACCTGCTGATCAGCAACGCGCGATGCCGCAGAACGATTGTCGCGGCCTGCTCGTCCACTGTCTTCACCGGCACCTGTCTTCACCGGCACCTGTCTTCACCGGCACCGGGCGCATCGTCCGGACGCGATGCCGCCTCACTGGTCGCGATAGCGTCATTGCGATCATTCTCGCCCCGCTTAGAGCCGATTGTTCGAAATCAAAACCGCAGATGCGGTCCGATTTCGAACGTAAATTGGCTCTACATTATCGGTTCTACAGCCGATTATCGCGACAAACCGAAGTCGTGCCGCGAGTCCGGTTTGTCGCAATCGGCTGTAACGAACGGTTTCACGGATTGAGGCGCAATCAGCGTCACCCGATGCCCCATGCCGGTGAGAAGCCGCCCCCAATGATGGGAGCCCGCGCAAGCCTCAAGTGCAATCTCCGTCGTTCTCCGTCGTTGGCAGCTTCGCGAGAAATGACTCGACCTGTGAACGCCGCAGCTCACGGTTCAGACCCGGCTTTTCTCCGTCATCAATGCCATGAAGCGTGAAGAGATGCTTGGACGTGTCCATCGAAATGCGCTGGAATGCCATCGGCGGCCCTCCTCGGGTTGGTAGAACGACCTGATCTTGGCACAGTCGATGCCGGTGGACCGTCCACACCAACAAACCCGGGACGGTTCACCTCGCATTCGGTCACCGCTGGTCGCGGCGGCTACTCCACCAGCGGCACCCCGATGCTGTCGCGCACCGTGAACAGCAGGTCGTGGAAGCTGCCGGTGACGTGGTCGCGCCACAGCCGGCGCAGGAAGGCATCCGCCCCCGGCGGGGCGATGGGGTCCTGCGTGAACGGGCCGCGCGGCAGCACCCGGTCGCCCGTGACCGGATCCAGGAAGGTCCAGACCTGACGCCAGCGGTCGCCCTGGAATTCCATCGCATAGGCCGACGGCCGGATCTCGGCGTCGACGACCGCACCGTCACGCACCGCCGCGCGCGCGGTCTGGCCGATCACCACCCGGTAGCGGCGGCCGGCGAACGCCACCTCTCGCGCGGCGCCGAACACCTCGAACAGGCCGGTGGCGTTCCTCTCGCGGTGGAAGAAGGCGGTGTACGCCGTGCCCATCAGGGGGCGGCCGTGCAGGCCCCGGCCGCAGGCGGCGCGGAACACGACCGGGTCGGACAGCGGCTCCAGCAGGCCGGCGGTGTTGAGGGTGCGGGCCGGGTCGTCGCGGCAGTGGTCCAGCATGGCGGCGACCAGGCGGTCGGCGTCGGCGCGCACCCGGCCGGCGCGGTCGGCGTGGGCCGGCTCGGCCGCGAGCAGGGCCAGGACGACCCCGGCCAGGGCCAGGAGACGGCCCGCGCGCAGCCGCCGGCGCGGGTCAGCGGTCATGGTCATCGCGGCTCGCCGTCAACACCTGCAGCACAAGCACGCCGAAGAAGGTCAGGACCATGATGTTCAGCAGAACGCCGAACTCGGGCGCACCGTTGCTCTTGGTGAACAGCGCCACGACGAAGGCGACGGGCGCCCCGACCATCCCGACGGCCAGGGCCATCGCACCGGCGCCCACGAGAGCCTCAACCGGGTCGTCGGAGGACCGCGGTTCACGGGTCTCCCGGCCGCCCTTGGAGGGCGCCCGTTCGCGGGTCTCCCGGTCGGCCCAGCCGGACACCAGCCTGAAGAGACCGAAGAGCAGGCCCCAGACAACGTAAAGAACCAGGACCCCACCTATGCCGGCCAGGATGAGGCTGAGCATCGCTCCAACCCTCCACATCGCCCGTGACCAGGGGGGCGCCACCCATCGTTGAGGGTAGCCGGACCCGCCCGCCCCGTCGACCATGGCATCAACAAGATGCCCGACTGGACCTGACACGCACGTGCCCGGTTCTGGCATGCCGCCATGAGAGGAATGGACTCCGCTTGGGGAACCGAACGACTCCCGGTCGCCGTGGCTTTCAACAATCCAACGCGGTACCGCGTCGCCTGCCTATCCCTTGCGTTGTGGATGAGAACGCATGAGTATCGTTCAGGATGCGCCGGACTGAATGCCAGCATGGGTCGCATGGGTCTCACGGGTCGCAGGGACGGCGCCTGGTCGGGGGAGAGCATGACGTATCGCGCGTTTTTCCAAACCGCCTTTGGGCATGAACATGATCCATACGCGTGGCAATCGGCGCTGGCGGAGGCCTCCGACTGGCCCGACGCCCTGATCGCGCCTACCGGACTCGGCAAGACCGCCGGCGTGGTGCTGGGCTGGGCGTGGCGCCATGCCCAGGGCGACCCGGCGGCGCCGCGCCGGCTGGTCTACTGCCTTCCCATGCGCGCGCTGGTCGAGCAGACGGCGGGCGCAACGCAAGGCTGGATGACCAACCTTGCCGCGTTCCCGGGTTTGCCGCGATGCGAGGATGTCCATGTCCTGATGGGCGGCGCGGACGAGCCGCCGTGGTACCGGGACCCGGACCGCCCCGCCATCCTGATCGGCACCCAGGACATGCTGGTCAGCCGGGCGCTGATGCGTGGCTACGCCATGAGCCGGTTTCGTTGGCCGGTGGACTTCGCCCTGCTGCACACCGACGCCCTGTGGGTGTTCGACGAGGTGCAGGCCATGGGAGCGGCGCGGCCGACCTCGACCCAGCTTGAGGCGTTCCGGCGGTCCATGGGAAGCGCGCGGCCGGCGCGCAGCCTGTGGGTGTCGGCGACGCTGAAGAAAGAGTGGCTGGCCAGCGTGGATTTTCAGACCACGCCGACGGTCTGGCGCGTGCCTGAGGACTTTCCGGAGGATGCCGCCGGCGACCGCGTGCAGGCCATCGTCTCGGCGCGCAAGCCGGTGACCCGAGTCGAGGCGCCGCCGCCCAGCCAGAAGAAGGACGAAGCCAAGGCGTATGCGCAAGCCCTGGCGCAGACCGTGCAGGACCAACACCGATCCGGTCATCCCACCTTGGTCATCGTCAACACCGTGGCCCGGGCACAGGCGGTTCACGCGGTGCTATCGGCCGCATCGGGCTCGGAAACCCTGCTGATCCACTCCCGGTTCCGGCCGGCGGAACGAGCGGCCAAGGCCAAGGCGCTGCCCGCGCCGGGCGCGCCACGGGATGTCATCATCGTCGCCACCCAGGCCATCGAGGCCGGCGTGGATCTGTCCGCCGCCGTCATGGTGACGGAACTGGCGCCCTGGGCCTCGCTGGTGCAGCGCTTCGGCCGCGTCAATCGGCGCGGCGAGTACAGCGCCGACGGCGGCGCCCCGCTGGTCTGGATCGACGTCCTGGACGGGGCCGACGACAAGGATGCGCCATCCCGCGCCGCGCCCTATGACGTGAAGGACCTGGAAGAGGCGAGAGACCGTCTGCATGAGTTGTCCGACGCCGCGCCGTCGGCTCTGGGCGGACCCGGCGATCCGACGCCAGTGCGCCGGGTGCTGCGCCGCAAGGACCTGATCGAGCTGTTCGACACCGACCCGGACCTGACCGGCTTCGACGTCGACATCTCGCCCTACGTCCGCGACGCCGACGACACCGACGTGCGCGTGTTCTGGCGCGAGGATGCTGCGAACACCCTGGAGACCCAGCCCGCGCCGACGCGCGACGAGCTGTGCGCCATTCCCATCGGTCGGGCCAGGACATGGCTGAAGGGCAAGACGGCTTACCACGCCGATCCGCAGGCGCGGCCCGGGAAGGACGGCGGGGACCGCGTCCCGACGTGGCGGCCATTGTCCTCGGACGGCCCGTGGCCTGGACTGGTGCTGATGCTGGATGTGTCAGTGGGCGGCTACACGCCGGACGGCGGCTTTAACCCCGACAGCAGGGCGCCGGTGGCGCCGGTCCCGCACGACCCGGACTCCGCTGCCGAGACCGCCGACGCCGACCCAGACAGCAGCAAAGACGTCCCGGTGCCGCTGACCGCGCACCTTGGCCATGTGGCCAAGGAGGCCGAGGCGCTGTGCGACACGCTGGGCGTGACCGGAGCGGACCGCGATGCGGTGGTGACCACCGCCCGCTGGCACGATGTCGGCAAGGCGCATGCGGCATTTCAGGCGCGGCTGGGCAATGCCGAGCCGGGGGCGGCGCCGCTGGCCAAGGCGGCGGCCTACCATCGGGACAGGGGGCGCGCCTATTTCCGCCATGAACTGGCCTCGGCGCTGGCGTTCCTGGCCCACCATGGCTGGGCGCGCGAGGCCGATCTGGCCGCCTATCTGATCGCCGCCCACCACGGCAAGGTGCGGCTGTCGCTGCGCGCCCTGCCCAAGGAACAGCCGGCCCCCGACGGCCGCCGCTTCGCCCGGGGCGTGTGGGAGAGCGATCCCCTGCCGGCCGTGGACCTGGACAACGGCACGGCCTCGCCGGAGCGGACGCTGGTTCTTTCGGTCATGGACCTGGGGTGGGACGACGAAACTGGCGCAAGCTGGACCGAGCGCACCCGCGCCCTGCTGGACCGATACGGGCCGTTCCGGCTGGCGTGGCTGGAAGCCCTGGTGCGCCTCGCCGACTGGCGCGCGTCCGAGGCGGAGCAAAAGGGGGGCACCAATGACTGACACACGCACGGCACCCGTGCATACCCACCGCCTGGAGGGCTGCACGCCGACCCCGCTGGCCGGCTACCTGAAGGCCCTGGGGGTGCTGCGCCTGCTCTCCACGCCCGACAACAGCGCAACGGGGGAGGCCGCCGACCCGACCGCGCGCGGGTTCTGGAAGGACGAGGCGTTCCACCTCGAAACCCGCCTGGACCGCGAGAGCCTGTTGCGGTTCTTCCTGGAGGACTACGCCCCGTCGCCCATCGTGGCGCCGTGGAATGCGGGCAGCGGGTTCTATTTCCAGGAGCGAAAAAGCAGCGAGAAGGATCCGACAACCGGCAAGAAGATCAAGACCGGAGTCCGGGACCAGGAAACGCAGGCGACACGCCGCATCAGCGCCTTGAGCGCGACCGAAGCCCCACGCCTGGAGCGTCTTGCTCGGGCTATGCGGGATGTTCGCGCGCTGTTGGACGCTCTGGGCGCCGATCGGGCACCGTCCGAAACCGAGAAGGTGGCCCTGATGGAGCGGCTCCGTGCCATGCCGGACGACAGCATCGCCGACTGGCTCGATGCCGCCGTTGCATTGACAGGCGACGAATTCGATCCGGCGGCTCTTCTGGGCAGCGGTGGCAATGACGGGAACCTGGAGTTCTCCGGCGCCTTTCATCGGGCTCTGATGTCGTTGATTGACCCGACGACGGGTCTGGCACCATCCACCAACGGCGCCGGCCTCTCCCTGGCCCTGTTCGGGCAAGCCGGCATGGTCGGCGAGACAAACGGCCTGAGCCAATTCTCGCCGGGGCGCATCGCGGCGCCCAACGCCACCACCGGATTCTCTGGGGACGGCGGCGAGGACGCCTGGTCGATCATCTTCCTCGTAGAAGGTTCCTTGGCCTTTGCTGGCACGGTTACGCGCCGCGGCGAGGCCCACCGGCCGCGCGGCAGCTTCCCGTTCACGGTCTCGCATCGGGGCACGGGATCGGGTGCCGTGGTCCTGGCCGATGAGGACTCCAACCGGTCACGGGAGATCTGGCTGCCGCTGTGGACCCGGCCCGCGCTCTACCCCGAATTGCGCGCCCTGTTCGCGGAGGGCCGTGCTCACATCGGCGAGCGTGCCGCGAGGGATGGACTGTCTTTTGCCCGCGCAGTGGCGGCCCTGGGCGTCAACCGGGGACTCGACGCGTTCGAGCGCGTCGGCTTCGAGGCGCGTTACGGCAACATGTTCATCACCGCGCCCCTGGGCCGCTTCCACACGCCCCGGCCGGGGCAGGCTTCCGACGACTTCATCGCCGATCTGGACCGCGGGGACTGGCTGGCACGGGTGCGGTCCATGGCGCGCGACACGACCGCGCCGGCCCGCGCCACGACAGCGTTCCGTCGGCTGGAGGACGCGTTGTTTCTGATGACCTCGGCCAACCGACGCGAGGACGGTGCCCGCGCTGCCCTGATAGCGTTGGGCGATGTGGTGGCCTGGATGGTCTCCAGCAAGGAGGCGCGGGACAAGCTTTCTCCGCCGCCTCGCCTGCGCTCTGCATGGGTTCAGGAAGCCGACGACCGCTCCGCCGAATTCCGTATCGCCGCCGCGCTGGCCAGCCTGGGGTGGGGCGACACCCGAACCGGCCCGCCTTCCGAAGCCACGCTCGGCGCCAATGGTGACGGCGCGGACCATGTTTCCGAGGTGACCTCCGACGCGCCCGCGCGCGACCACCCACCGCGCCGGCTTCCCATGGCCGCGCATTTCGCCCCGCTTGACCTGAGCGTGGCGGATCAACCGTGGTGGCGCTGGAATGACGACCGACCCGCCGGGGAGCGTAGCGCCGAGCCCCTGGCCGTGTGGGGCGCGGGCGGGCTGGTGCGCAATATGGTCGCGGTACTGGACCGCCGCCTGATTGAGCAGGCCATGCGCGGGCTGGAAGACAAGCCCCTGGCGGCCGCCGCGCCGGCCCGCCTGTCCGACGTGCTGGCCTTCCTGACCGATCGGGGCTTTGACGACACCCGCTGTGCCCGCCTGCTGGCCGGGCTGGTGTGGGCCAAGCCAGCGCGTCTCAAGGTGGATCAGCGGGAACGCCAACACCCGCCCTTCGCCTATGCGGCCTTGAAACCGCTGTTCACGCCGGATGCCGCCCTGCGGGCGGAAACGATCCTGCCGGACGGCGCCCGGCTGCCGGTGCCGCCCGGCCTGATCGCGCGCCTGCGGACGGGCGAGACCGACGCGGCGGTGCGGTCGGCTCTGGCGCGGGCGCGCGCCTCCGGGCTGGCCTCGCCCTTCGACCCAGCCCGCCTAGGCGACACAAAGACCTGTTTCGGCGCCGGCCTGGAGGGCGACCGGCTGGCCGCCGCCCTGCTGATCCCGCTGCGTTCGCGGGACCTAAGAACGCTGATCGACATCGCCTACCCCGACCCCACTGCAGCGAACCCCTCCGAGGAGACCACCGATGCCGCTTGATTTCTCCGCCCTGGCAACCGAATCCCGCCTGCTGATCGAGGTGCCGTTACGGCCCGTGCAGGGCACGCGGTTTCAGCCCACCGGTTTCCCCAACCTGGGTGCCGCCGTCTACAGCCATCCCGACGCCGACAAGGGACAGGTGGTGCTGGTCGAAAGCGCCCAGAGCATGGCCAACCGCCTGGAGACCGTCTGCTGGGATGAGCCCAACGACGACTGGGTCGCACCCCTGAAAGGCCTGCCGGTGGTCAAGGTGGTGGATAAGGACGGCAAGCCGCTCACCAACTCCCTGCTGGAGGCGCACCGGCTCAATTCGCCGTATATTCTGGAAGGTAAGGACAAGACGGTTTTGGACATGCTCAAGGCGCGCCTGGCCTCCATGGAGGAAGGACGCGTGGACCTGCGCGAATTGGCGCGCGTTCTGCTGGAGTTCGACGCCAACGCCCTGCTGCACGGTGTGTTCCTGGCCAAGAAGGAGCTGGCCGGCGGGCGGTTGCGCCTGCCCCGCGCCCTGTCCGCGTTCATCGAGGCCGGCGATGCCAAGGTCGCGGCCAGCGGTGGTGTGAAGAACGATTCCGTCAACCCGTCCGGCGACGCGGCTAAGGGCTTCGGCAACGTTCCCTTTGCCCGCGATGAATACACCTCGCCCGCCATCACCGCCTTCTTCAACCTCGACCTGCGCCAGATCCGCGCCTTCGGTCTGGGCACCGACGTCGGCGACCTGCTGATTGCATTGGCCCTGTTCAAGATCCGTCGCTTGCTGACCGATGGTCTGCGACTGCGCACCGCCTGCGACCTGGAACCGATGGGCGAGCCCAGGGTGACCCGGCCGGAAAGCGGATTCACGGTACCGCCGCTGAAAGACCTTGAGGCCGCCCTGCCGGGCCTGATCGAGGCCGTGGGCGCCAAGGGCCTGTTCGGCGATGACCGCGTGCTGACCGTCTCCTATGAAAAGAAGTAGCCTCCATGTTTGCTCTGATCCTCAGCTTCCCGGCCGGGCGCTATCACGCCACGCCCTGGGGGCGGAACGTCAACGAGGCGGACGTGGCCTGGCCGCCGGAGCCGTGGCGGCTGCTGCGCGCGCTTGTCGCCACCTGGTGGCGCAAGGGCGACCATGACCGCTGGCCGCGTGACACCCTGGCGCGCTTGGTCGAGGCCCTGGCGGAAACTCCACCCGTCTTCCACCTGCCGGACGACGCGGTCCACAGCCACACCCGCCACTACATGCCGGCGCCGGTGAAAACGACGCTCGTCTTCGATGCGTTCGCCCATCTGCCCCGGGACGGCGCCATCGTCGCCGCATGGCCTGACGTGACCCTGGACGACGACCTGCTGGCCCTGGCCCGGGATCTGGCGGACGGGCTCGGCTACCTCGGCCGGGCGGAAAGCTGGGTCGAGGCGACGGTTTCAACCGAGTGGCCCGTCGAAAAGGCCAACTGCAAGCCCGTGAACGGTACGGCCGCCACGGAGGCGGAAGGCGATCCCGTCCGTGTGCTGGTGCCGCTGCAGGCGGCCAAGTATTGCGAAGAGCGCGCCCGCCTGATCGGGGAGACTGAGGCACGATTGACTTCGGAATACACCGCGGCCGGCAAGAAACCGCCGACACCCAAGGCGCTGGCGCAGAAGGTGGACGGAACCCTCAAGGGCACCCTTCCGGACACCCTGCTGGATGCCCTGTCGCTGGACACCGGCGACCTTCAGAAGGTCGGATGGACCCGCCCGCCCGCCTCGCGCGAGGTGGTCTATGTCCGGCCGCCGCTCTCTCCCACCGCCCGGCGCCGGCGCCGCCGTGCCCCGGCCGCCCCCACCGGCAAGACTCTGCCCACTGTCGCCCGCTGGGTGCTGACCGGCCGGCCCCGCCCGCGCGTCGAGGACACCATCCACATCGGCGAGGTGATGCGCCTCGCGGCCATGAGCAGGTTCGGGCGCGACACGGAAACAGGGCGGTTCAAGGCCCCACCCGAGATCTCCGGCCACGGTGAGGACAACAAGGCGCTGCGCATCCCCGAACACGCGCACGCCTTCTGGCTGCCGGAGGACGCCGACAACGACGGCTGGATCGACCACGTCACGGTCTGGCTGCCCCGCGGGTTCGACGGCGAGGCGCAAGCCAAGCTGTCCGGCCTGCGCAAGCTGTGGATGGATGCGGCGCGGGAATGGTCTTTGGCGCTGGAGGGCTTCGGTCGGCCGGACGATTTCGCGCCGGTCAGCCGCCTGTTCGGCCCGTCCCGCGCCTGGACCAGCCTGACCCCGTTCTTGGCCGCCGGTCACCTGAAGACGGGCGGGTACGACGCCGAGGTGCGCCGCCTGTTGCTCCGGCGAGGCATTGTGGGCCACACGGACGCAGCCGCCTTCCGTGTCAACGCGGAACCAGCCCTGCGCCTGGAGGGCGGCAAGGACCTGCGCCCCATCCACTTCCACCGCGTCCGCTCGCGCCGGGGCGAACGCCAGCCGGACAGCTTGGGCGCGTTCCTGACCCTGACCTTTCCAACGGACCAACCCGGCCCGTTGGCCCTGGGCTTTGCCAGTCATTTCGGCCTGGGCCTCTTCGGCCCCTCCCTTGCGCCCTGATCATAGAGCAGATCGCGCCAAAATGGAATCGCGCCACGGTCCCATTTCGGCGGGTGACTCTGCTCTAAAATCAGGTTCATCACGGAATTCCGGGGTAAGCGGCGCGGATCTTGAGAAAGAAGTAGGCGTCATCCCGGAAACCGTAGGCCATCCGCTTGATGACCTTG
>NZ_JACIGI010000020.1 GCF_014197795.1 Roseospira goensis | reverse complement strand
CCCATCGCGCCTTGAACGGCCTGACCCCGCTCGCGTACCTTCAAAACGCTCTCAAGGAGCCTTCTCCAGAGTCTCAGGCAGCCTGAACCCATACAAGGGGAACGATGGCGTTGCCTTGATCTTGATCCCCCCTTAGAATTTTGCAACCGGCTTATCCGCCTGCGTCCGGTTGGCGCAGTCGGCGGTGGTCCCAGCGGTCGCGCGTCCTCCACATCATCGGGGCACCGGAACCAGGGGGATAAGCCTTTTTTGCGATAAAGTACGATTCTCGATTATTCCCTTCACCCGCGCCAGTTCCTTTCCCGCTCTCGCCCAAAGGAAGGACGCGCTGGAGAAGGCTTGGTGGGGAAAGCCTAGCCTTTGGCGCTCCTTTGACAAGGAGGTGATTTATGAGTGGCCTTGTAGTTTCTCAGAAATTCCGAAGCGCGTGCAATCATATCTATAATTGAGAAATACTACGCTTAAATTTGGGTTTTTATTAGCAATGCGAAAAAAACCATTGTTGCCCGTAGAGCAAGGAGAAGTTTCATGCTTGGACTTTCTAGAAAATTAAAACTTGATAATAAGGAGGCCTTGGAGGTTTCATTGAAGTTTCCAAAAATTAGAAAAAATATTGAACAATATATGGATGGGAGTGAAGCAGGTGACGACATAATAACACGCATTGGACTCGGCCTTTATGGAATTTTGTGCGATTCTCGCCATCGTCTAATTCGTGATATGCCGGAACACTGCCTGGAAAATTACATTATATACGTAAAGCCTTCTGTTCTGCGGAAAGAATCCTCGATTTATATGAAGGAAGCCCAAAAAAACTGGGGAAGGAATGATGTTAACCATAAACTAATTGGGTTTTCTCAAATACTAGCTTCTTTTTATTTCGCCTCACAATCCTGGGAATGGCATAGGGAAACTCCTCATGATTCAAGGGAATTTGAAAGCTCTCCTGGCTATCAGAGGGCAGTGATTGAGAGCTTTGTTCAAAGCGTACTTGAAAAATCAGGAAAAAACATTCCTTGAAGTGCCAATATATCTTTACGGAATGGCTTTGTATTTTCTGTTTACATTATAGCCTTGAATTCATTTAACGCAATTGCCATTCTCCTTCTGTCCCCTGCTCCGGACGACACCTAAACGGCCACCAGGGACGCCCCTATCGTCCTGAGGCCGCGCCACTTCGCTGGTAGCGGCTTTCCGGGTGAGGGCGGATGGTGGGGGATGGCCGAATGCCGATGAAAGCGGCTAGGGAGGCCGTTATGCCGCGTTAGACTGACCGCCACCCACTGCCCCCCACCGATACCCTTCCGGCAACACCAGCCCCGGATAGGCGATCTTACGCACCACCTCCCGCCGCTGGGCCATCGTCAGGCCATCGGGGTTGTAGACCCGGTAGGTAATGCCCTCCTTCTCATGACCGACGATCTCCGCTGCCTCGTTCTGGGGCACGCGGGCACGCTCCAGGCACTGGACGGCGTTCTTGCGGAAGGAATGGAAGACCTTGCCCTTGTCGGTGATCCCCCGGCTTCGTCGGAAGGTGCCGAATGCCTTGGTCATGTACCACGACCGCTTCCCGTCCGGTCCCCCGGGTTTCAGCACGGGCCAGATGGGGTTCGCCAAGTCCGCCCCGCTGGTCGGACGGCGGGCCACCAGCCACCCCAAGGCATCGTGAACGGGCACCACGCGAATGCCCGCCACGGACTTCGCGGCCGTGATGTCGAAGAACCAGATACCGTCTTCCTGTTGGACGTTCTCCCAGGTCAGGGAACAGACCTCCCCGAGTCGCATCCCCGTGAACAGGGCCACCAATGGCACTTCCCACAGGACCGGGTTGGTCGGCGCTGGTAGCGCGAACAGGGCGTTCAGGTCGCCCAGGGAGAACGGCACATAGCCGCTGCTGTTCTTCTCGTTGATGGCCTTGAAAAACCGGTCGAATGGGTTTTCCCCGCCCACCTCCTCCCGATCCCTGGCCCACTTCCAAAGGCCACTCAAGGCCGTGATGTACCGGTTCAGGGTGCGCTGGGACAGACCCTCCCCCTTGCCCGCATACAGAGCCTTCAGGTCCGCGAAGGACCGATCCTTGGTCTTCGGGGAGCGTCCCCATGTCGGGCTGAACCGGGCCAACTCTTCCAGGAACGCGGCAGCGTCCCGGCGGGTCACGTCCCGCAGGGGCTTGTCATCCATGAAGTCCGCGAACAGGCGGAACGTGGCCTCATACTGCCCCCGGGTTTGCAGGGTGATTTCCTTGGCGATGGCGTCCAGATACCGCTTGGCGGCTTCGTTGATGGTCATGGCGTAGACCGCCTTGGTCTTCACCGTCTCCCCCCGCCGTTCGGCCGCGTAGTCCTGAAGGGCGTGGATTTTGGCCTCGGTGATCGGGTCAACCTCGCCGTCCTGCTTGGTCTTCCGCTCGCCCTGTTCCACCAGGGCGGAAATCGTGTCCCCGATGGTGAACTCGTGTTCGTCCCCCTCCGGCTTACCAAGGAACCCGTCCCGGGCCTCCTGAAGGGTTCGCTTGTAGGTCTCCCGGATGGCCGCCCGGTCTTGCCGCTCGTTGCCCCGGAGGGCGTCGAAGCGGTCTTCCCAGGTGGCCCGCCAGTCCCATCGGCGGCTTTGGGCCAGGGACAGGTCCCGGGTTCCCAGGCTCTCCACAATCTCGGTCTTGCCCAGCTTGTCCCGGAGGTCCGGGGGGACGGTCAGGCGGAAGTACCACGTCTGCCGCCGCTTCTTGAGGTAACGCAGGTCTGCCATGAACGGGGCCTCCGAACGCAGTGGCTGAAGGGGTCAAAACCGCCCAGCGAAGCGGCCAACCGGTACACGGGACCGGTACACATTGGCGGCAACATCCCTCGAAAACCCCTTCTATGTCAACGCATTCAATGGCCTATGACCGTCATTCCTCAGGCTCCTGGCGCCCCAGCCAGACCGTGTTTTTTCAATAAAATCAGTAAGGTAGCTTGTGGATCTCCGGCCCACGGGTGCTCGCTACGAGTCTTCGTCGGGGGGGATGGTCGCAGGCCGTATTGCTTTTACAGCCGATGAGCGCCGATCGCTCGAAATCGGAACCACCGGGGTGATGCCGATTTCGAGCGTGACTCGGCGCGATCTGTTGGTTTCAGAGCGGAACGCCCGAATTCGCGCCGCGAGTCCGGTTTGTCGCAATCGGCTGTCGTCAAATCGCGTAAAGCGGCGCGCCCCGCCCCCGCGCACCACCACGAACCGCCGTGCCGATGCGCCACGGACGGGCTTCCGAACGCGGAAAGCGGGCGGACCCGTCAGCAGGATCCGCCCCGGGCCGGCGCCGTTCCGCTCCTACTTCAGGCCCATGCAGTTCGCGTAGTAGCTCACCGTCGCCGGCCAGTCGGAGAACAGGCCGACGATGCCGACGTCCTGGGCCAGCACGTCCACCAGTTCATACATCACGCCGTCCGAGTCGGTGACGTCCGCGATGGACTGATAGTACCAGCCGCCGCCGGTGACCAGCGGGCCGGACCGCTCCAGGGTCCAGGTGATGATGTTGAGGCCGGCGGCCTTAGCCTCCTTGGCGTAGACCGAGGGCACGATCTCACCGTCCTCAACGGTGACCAGAACCCACATCGGCGGGGCGATGTAGTTGACACCCATGTCCTTGAGGTCGGTCATGGCGTGCGTCCAGGTCTGCGGGTCCATCGGATCCCAGCCCTCGATGGCGTAGCTGTCGTCCAGGTACACCGCCTGCTTGCCGAACGCCGGCTCGTTCTCGATCCAGTACAGCACGTCCTCCAGGTTAAAGGACTGCGGCCAGACGTCCTCCGCCGGCACACCCGCGGCCTTGTATTCGTCGATCATCTTTTGGGCGTAGTCCGCTTGGCTGAACCCGTCGAACGGCATCTTCACGGCCGGGCTCTTGAGCTCCGGCGTGAACTTGGCGCCCAGGTCGCGGAACAGGGCGATGGACTCGGCGTGGGTCATCAGGGTGCCGCCTTCGGCGGCGTACAGGTCGGTGCGCCAACCGGCGGTCGCATCCATGTACGCCTCGACCGTGGTCGCCGCGGCGTTGGCGGCATCCATCTTGCCCGTCAGCGTGCGGAACTCGGCCAGCGTGATCTCCGAGGTGCGGCACTCGGCCTTGGCCGGCGTATCACCCGACGCCGGCACGAACGGCTGGACGCAGGTCTCGGCCAGGTCGGTGGCCAGGATGTTGGTGGTGGTGTGCAGATCGTTCTGGGCGTGGCGGCAGACCAGTTCCTTGTCCTTGGTGAAGGTCACGTCGCATTCGATGATGCCGGCTCCCATGCGCGCGGCAGCGAGATAGGAGTCCTTCGTGTGCTCCGGGAACTGCATCGCCGCCCCGCGATGCCCGATGGAGAACAGGGTGGGCTTGAACGGGCCGGCGGCGCAGGACAGCAGCTTCTCCTTAAGCGCGCCGTCCGCCATCTTGTCGATCAGGTAGTACGGGCGCGGGCCCATCTCGACGACGTCGGTCGCCGACGCCGTCGTCGCACCGGCGACCAGTGCCGTGCAGGCGGCGAGCGAGGCCAGGGTCATCTTGTTGATCATGGAAAAACCCCCAAGCAGAAAGGTGATACGAGACGGGTGACCGGAGCGCGCGCCCGTCCCACCGAAAGTCGCAACCCGTCTGCTTTACAGATGATCCGTTTCCGTCCCATGTCGAGGCCGTGAAAGTTCGGTGACGGGTCCCACGGCCACCCCACCGCGGGGCGGGGGTCCCACCGGCCGGGGAGGAGCCGTGCGGGCAAGACAGGTGACGGCGCCCGCCCGCTTCCGGCACTATGGGCCCGGGCGGTCACACTCACGGAGCATCCTCCTTGCAGCCACTGATGACCGAGCGGGACCGGGCCGATCAGGATGTCATCACCCTCCTGACCCATGCGTTCTCCCTGTTCATGGCCGGCGATCCGGTCGGGGCCCGGCACGAGGCCCAGATGGCGGCCCTGGCGGTGCCGGCCTCGGGGCCGGCCCAGGCCGCGCTCGGCGACCGCCTGCTGTCCATCGACGACGCCATGGGCGCCGAACAGGCGCTGCGCACCGCGTGCGACCTGGGCGCCGGCGACGCCGACACGCTGGGTCGGCTGGCCCGCTCGCTGCAGGCCCAAGGCCGGCTCGACGAGGCCGCGGACTGCTTCCGACAGGTCCTGCAACTCGACCCGGCGCGGGCCGAGGCCTGCCTCAACCTGGGCCTGATGCGGCTCACCCGGGGCGCCGCGCGCGGGGCCGTGACGCTGCTGCGGCGTGCCGCACACCTGGTGCCGACGCAGGCGTCGATCCGGCTCCTCCTCGCGGAAGCGCACCAGCGCGCCGGCGGCCCGGACGCCGCGGCGGCGGCCGAGACGCAGCGGCGCGCGGCCTGCGCCCTCGATCCGGCGTGGCCCGCGGCCGCCGTCGCCCTGGCCGAGTCCCTGGTGGCTCGAGGCCAGGTTCGTGCGGCCCAGCGCGCCCTGGTGCGGGCCAGCCGCCTGGACCCCGGCGACCCGCGCCTGCTGTCGCGCTGCCTGCATCTGCGGCACCTGCTGCCGGGCCAGACGCAAGCCGCCCTGAAGCGCGTCCACGGCGGATGGCAGCGTCGGTTCGGCACGCCCCTGCCCCCGCGGCCGCCGCTCCAGCATCGCCCGGGCACGCCACTGCGGGTCGGCCTGGTCTCACCCGATCTCGGCGCGATGCCGGTCGGATGGCTGGTCCGGCCGCTGTTCCGGCACCGGGACCCGGCGCGGCTGACCCTTGTGGCGCTGTCGGACCGCCCGCACGACGATGCGATCGCCCGCGAGTTGCAGAGCCTGGCCGATCATTGGGAGGAGGTGGCCGGTCTCGGGGACGAGGCCCTGGCCCACCGCATGCGCCAGCTCGACCTCGACATTCTGATCGACCTGTCCGGCCACGGACCGGGCAATCGCCTGCCCGTGTTCGCCCGCCACCGGCCGGCCCCGATCCAGGTATCCTGGGCGGGCTATCCGGGGGACACCGGCCTGCGGGCCATCGACCTGCTGGTCAGCGATGCCGTCCTGACGCCCCCCGACGACGGGTCCTCGCCCGATGCCGTGGCGCGCCTCGCCACCGGCGCCACCTGCTACGACCCACCGCCGGACCGCCCCGACCCGGGACCCGCGCCGCGCGCCCGCACCGGCGCCGTGACGTTCGGGGCCTTCGCCGGCCCCGCCCGGGTCGGCGACACCTGCCTGGATCTCTGGGCCCCGGTGCTGCGGGCGGTGCGGGGCTCGCGGCTGCACCTGTGCGCCCCGGGATGGACGGATGCGCGGGCCGCGTCCCGCCTGCGGGCCGGGCTGCGGGCGCGCAACGTCGACCCCGCGCGAGTCACCCTTGACCCCGCCGCCGGCACCCCTGGGCTGGACCGTTTGCAGGCGTGCCGGAGCCTCGACGTCGTGTTGGATACCGCGCCGCGATCGGGACATCTCGTCACGCTGGAGGCCCTGGCCATGGGGGTGCCCGTGGTCACCCTGCCCGGCGCCAGCGTCGGCGGCCGCTACGCTGCGGCCCATCTGACGCATGCCGGCCGCCCGCAGGGACTCGCCGCGGATGCGGACGACGTCCTGGCTCGGGTGGACCACGTCCTCACGCTGCCGCGGACACCGGCCCTGATCGACGCCGCGGCCTGGACGGCGGCGATGACCACCGCCCTGGAGGCGGCCGTGTTCCGGTTGGCGGCCGACACCGGCCAGGCCCTGGACGACGAAGACGACTCGGCCGTCGCCTGACGGCAGACGGCCCGACCGAAGGCCCTAGAGCCGATTGTTCGAAATCGGAACCCCGAGGTGGTTCGGAGTGATCGCGTGACTTCGCGCGAAACGGATGAGGCTCAGCCGATTGCGCGACACGCCTCAGCCGCCGGCGGTGGCCCCCGGCGGTGGTGAGATCAGGGTCAGGACGTTGCCGGCCGGGTCGCGGAAGTGCGCCATCACGCCTCCCCAGGGCTGGACGGCCGGCGCCATGTCGAAGACGACCCCCCGAGCCGCCAGGGCCTGATAGAGGGCGACGGCATCGGGCACCTCCAGGGAAGCGCCCACGAACCGGCCGACCAGGGCCCCGTCCGGGCCATCCGGATCGGCCCGCTCGACGATCAGGTGACCGTCGCCGGCCGCGAAGCCGACGGCCCCCTCGTCGGGGGCGTCCCAGGCCAGCGGGAGACCGAGCGTCGCGCCGTAGAACCGCCGGGCCGCGTCCAGATCGTCGACGAACAGCCGAATGCCGTACAGCCGCATGGCGTCGTCCTTCGCTCCCGTAGCGTGTTGGTCGTTGGGAGGCCCCGGGCTACTCCGCCGCCCGGGTGGGCTTGCGCCGGCCGCGCCCCACCTCGCGCGACACCACGGCGCCACGCTCGCTCTCCAGCGCCTGCACCGCGGCCGCCTGGGTCAGCACGCGCTGGATCTCGCGCAGCTTGCCGGGGTGGCTGATCTTCATACCGAACAGGTCCTTGATATAGAACACGTCCACCACCCGCTCTCCATAGGTGTTCACGCGGGCACTGGCGATCTGAACGTTCAACTGGGTCAGCGCGGCGGTGACCGCGTACAGGAACCCGGGCCGATCGCGGCCGTTGACCTCGACCACGGTATGGGTCTTGGACGCCTCGTCATGGATGATGACCCGGGGCGGCACCGAGAACACCTTGGTCCGGGCCGGCAACCGGCGCGCCTTGCGCGCCAGCTCGGCGCGCAGGTCGACGGTTCCGCTGACGGCATCGTGCACCATCGCCTTGAGGCGGCCGAGCCGTGAGGGCTGGTCCAGCGCGCCGCCCTCGGCCGACTGCACAGTGAAGCTGTCCAGCGCCATACCGTTGGTCAGGGTAAAGATCTTGGCGTCCACGATGGAGCCGCCGGCCAGCGCGATCCCGCCGGCGATCTCGCTGAACAGCCCCGGATGGTCGGGCGCGTAGACCAGAACCTCGGTCACCCCCAGGTCGGCGTCGACGGCCGTATCAACCATGATCACGCGATCGTCGGGTCCGGCGGCCTCCTCCGCGGCGAAGATCAGGCGCGCATGCCGGGCCTGGGCGGCGGTGTCGAAGGTCAACCAGTACCCCGGGTAGCCACGCCCCAGGTGGGTCTCGACCCGGTCCGCCGGCTGGTCGGCCAGCGCCTCCCGCAGCGCCGTCTTGCGCGCCTCGACCCGGCGGTCCTGCGGTTCCGTGGCGTGGTTGCCCAGCAGATCCTCGACCGTGCGATAGTACAACTCGCGCAGCAGGGCCGCCTTCCAGTTGTTCCAGATGCCCGGCCCCACCGCCATGATGTCGGCGCAGGTCAGCACGGTCAGCAGTTTCAGGCGTTCCAGCGACTGCACCAGACCCGCGAAGTCCTCGATCGTCTTGCGGTCGTCCACGTCACGCTTGAAGGCGATCCGGCTCATGGCGAGGTGATGCCGCACCAGCCACGCCACCGTCTCGGTCTCCTCGTCGGTCAGGCCGAGACGCGGGCAGACCTCCTGGGCCACCACGGCGCCGAGTTCGGAATGGTCGCCACCGCGCCCCTTGGCGATATCGTGCAGCAGCACCGCGACATACAGCGCCCGCCGCGACTGCACCTGATGCACCACCCGGCTCGCGACCGGAAGCCGATCGACCAGGGCGCCGCCCTCGATTCGGTTGAGGATCCCGATGGCCCGGATGGTGTGCTCGTCGGTCGTGTACACGTGGTACATGTCGTACTGCATCTGCGCCGTGACCCGCTCGAAGTCGGGGATGAAGCGGCCGAACACGCCGGCCTCGCTCATCAGGCGCAGGATGCTGTCGGGCTCCTTGCGGTGGGTCAGGAGCGCCATGAAGAGGGCGTTGGCCTCGGGATCGTCGCGCAGGCCCTTGACGCGGGTCAGGTTCTCGGTCACCAGCCGAAGCGTGTCCGGATGGATGTCGAGACTCTGGTCGTGCGCCACCAGGAACAGGCGCAGCAGGGCCCGCGGGTCCTGTTCGAAGTAGTCGATGCGCGGCACCGCGAGCCGCCGCCCGTCAAGCACGAAGCCATCCAGGTTGCGTGCCCGCATGACGAACCCGGGGACCGACAGCATCGGCCGCCGTTTCTGCTGCGCCTCCAGCACCGACAGGAAAATGCGGGTCAGGTTGCCGACGTCGCGCGCCACCAGGAAGTAATGCTTCATGAAGCGTTCGACCGCCGTCGCGCTGGGCCGGTCCTTGTACCGCATGCGTTCGGCGATGCGCGGCTGCACGTCGAACGTCAACCGTTCCTCGGCCCGGCCGCTCAGGTAGTGCAGGTGGGCGCGCACCGTCCACAGGAACGCCCGCGCCTTGATGAACTTGCCGGCCGCCTTGGGCGTCAGAATACCCCGGTCCACCAGCTCGTCGATGTCCGAAACATTGTATAGATAGCGCGCCATCCAGAACAGGGTGTGCAGGTCGCGCAGGCCGCCCTTGCCCTCCTTGATGTTCGGCTCCAGCACGTAGCGGGAATCCCCGAGCTTGGCATGGCGTTGGTCCCGCTCGGCCAGCTTTGACTCCAGGAACTCCATGCCCGATCCGGCGAACACCCGGGTGTACAGACCGTTGCGCAGGCTCTGGAACAGCGCCCGTTCGCCCCAGATGTAGCGCGCCTCCAGCATGGCGGTCCGGATGGTCATGTCGGCGCGGGCCTGGCGGATGCACTCGTCGACCGACCGGGTGGCGTGCCCGACCTTGAGACCCAGGTCCCACAGCACGTACAGCATGGTCTCCACGACCTGCTCGGTGTGCGGGGTGGTCTTGTAGGGCAGCAGGAACAGCAGATCGATGTCCGAGAACGGCAGCATCTCGCCGCGGCCATACCCGCCGACGGCGAGGACGCAGAGCTGCTCGCCGGTGGTGCGGGTCTGTTTGGGAAACAGGTGGGTGACGGTGAAATCGTGCAGGACCCGCAGGATCTGGTCCATCAGGTAGGTGTTGGCAGCACAGACCTCGGCGCCCCGGCAGCCCTCGTCCTCGAAGCGGCGGCGGATCTCCTCGCGGCCAGCCGCCAGGGTCGCCTTCAGGTCCTCCAGCAAGGCGGCCCGGGCCGTGCGCGCCCCCTCGCGGCCGGCATGCGCCGTCTCCGCCAGGCGCTCCAGATGCAGAGTAAGGGCGCGGCGATCAATGATCGCGCGCGGTCGGGTCGGCCGTGGCAGGGACATGATCGGGGCGCGTTCCCTTCGTTGCGCTGCCGGCAGGGGTGTTCGGGCAGAGTGGGCGCGCCGGCACGCAACGTCAACCGCGTCGCAGCCCGCAGCACGGGCTTTTCGCTTGATCCGGCGCCGCGGCGGCCCCTAAAACACCGGGACGTCTCAGGATTCAAAACCCTGAAAAGCCTGTCCACCGCCGGACCGGGATCGGCTCGTCACGCCATGCAGATCTATCTGCCCATCGCCGAGATGTCGGTCAACGTCCTGGTGATCCTCGGCATGGGCTGGGCGATCGGCTTCCTGTCGGGCGTCTTCGGCGTCGGCGGCGGCTTTCTCATGACCCCGCTGCTGATGTTCCTGGGCGTGCCGCCGCCGGTCGCCGTGGGCACGGGCGCGAATCAGATCGTGGCGTCCTCCGTCACCGGGGTGATCGCGCACACCCGGCGCGGCCATGTCGACTTCAAGATGGGCGGCGTCCTGCTGGTGGGCGGCATCCTGGGCTCGACCGCCGGGGTCTGGCTGTTCGCGCTGCTGCAGCGGCTGGGCCAGATCGACCTGGCAATATCCCTCTGCTACGTGCTGTTCCTGGGCGTGGTGGGCGGCCTGATGCTGGTGGAAAGCGCACAGGCCATGATCCGCAGCCACCGCAAGGGCGCGCGGCCCCGCAGCGGCGCCGGCCGGCACAACTGGATCCACGGCCTGCCCTTCAAGATGCGCTTCCGCAAGTCGAAGCTCTACATCAGCGCGCTGCTGCCGATGGGGGTCGGGTTCTTCGTCGGCGTCCTGACCGCGATCATGGGCGTCGGCGGCGGCTTCGTCATGGTGCCGGCGATGATCTATCTGCTCGGCATGCCAACCCAGGTGGTGGTGGGCACCTCGCTGTTCCAGATCATTTTCGTCACCGCCAACACGACCTTCCTGCAGGCGGCGCTGAACCAGACCGTGGACGTCGTTCTGGCCCTGCTGCTGCTGCTGGGCGCGGTGGTCGGCGCCCAGGCCGGCGCCCAGGCCGGCGCCCGCCTGAAGAGCGAGCAATTGCGAATCCTGCTGGCCCTGCTGGTGCTCGTGGTGGGCGGCAAGCTGGCGTATGATCTTGTGGCGATCCCCGACGACGTCTTCACCCTGATCTCGGAGCTGCCGTGATGCCGTCGCGCCGCCGGTCCGACCGGGGTCCCGCCGCGCGCCCCGCTATCGTCCCCGTCCCCGTCCCCGTCGTCATCGCCCTCGTCATCGGGCTGCTGGCCGGGCTGGCGACGATGGCGGGCCTGGCCGTGGTGATGGGCGCGCGTGCCCAGCAACAGGTTCAGCCCCTGGTGGCGGACCTGTCCAAGCATCTGGTCGCCATCACCACCGCGTTTTCGGGCACCGACGTGCTGCTGTTCGGCGCCACCGATGGACCCGGCGACGTGGTGCTCGTGGTGCGCGGGCCCCGCACCACCAAGGTGGTCCGCAAGAAGGCGCGCCTCGCCGGGGTGATCTGGGCCAACCGGGACAGTGTGACCTACGACAACGTGCCGGCCTTCTACCAGGTCTTCGCCAGCCGCCCGCTGGAGGAGATCGCCCCCAAGAGCGTGCTGTCCCGCCACCAGATCGGCACCGAGAACCTGGTCTTCACCAAGGTGGACCAGAGCGTGACCGACTCCTTCGTGCCGGGCTTCCGGGCCGCGCTGGTGCGCTTGAACCAGAAGCAGCAGCTCTACGGCGAGGGCGTGCTGCCGGTGACCCAGCTCGCGAACCGACTGTTTCGGGCGGAACTGCACTTCCCCGCCAACGTGCCGACCGGATCGTATTCGGTCGAGGTCTACCTGATCCGTCAGGGCGACGTGGTCAGCGCCGAGATCACGCCCCTGGTCATCAGCAAGATCGGCCTGGGTGCCGAGATTTTCGACTTCGCGCACCAGCAGGCGCCCTTGTATGGCCTGGCCGCGATCCTGGTGGCGGTGATCACCGGCTGGGCGGCCGCCATCATGCTGCGGCGGAACTGACCCGTCGCTCGACCGTTCCCCGACTCACGCGCCGTCCGTGCGCCGACTGCTCCGGAGAGCCCATGAGTGACGAGCCTTCCCGCCCGGACTCCGCGCCAGACTCCCCCCAGGAGCCCGCGCGGAAGACCCCTGGCACCCCGCAGCCCGCCGGCGGGCGCGACACACCCCCTGACACCACCGCCGGAGCCGACGACGGCGCGCCGCGCACGTTCCTGGTCGTGGTCGATGACAGCGAGGAAATGCGCACCGCGCTGCGCTTCGCCTGCCTGCGGGCACGCGCCACGGCGGGTCGCGTGGTCATGTTGCGCATCATCGAACCGCCAGGCTTTCAGCACTTCAAGTTCATCGGCGACAAGATGGAATCGGAGGCCCGCGAGGACGCCGAGAAGCGCCTCCAGCGCCTGGCCGCCGAGGTACAGAAGACGTCGGGCCAGACGCCGATGCTGATGGTGCGCGAGGGCCGGCCGGCCGAGGAGATCGTCACGGTGATTGAGGAGGAACCGGAGATCTCGGTGTTGGTCCTCGCCGCCAAACGCGGCAAGGAGGGCCCGGGCCCGCTCATCAGCGGCCTGTCCGGCGCCTTCGGCGCGCGTCTGCGGGTGCCGGTGATGGTCATCCCCGGCACCCTGTCGCCGGACGAGATCGACCGCCTAACCTGACGCGACACGCTGACGAGAGGTGTTCATGATCCCCAGGCCCTGGCATCCCGATGACGGCGGCGCCCTGCTGACGGTGGCCGAGATGGGGCGCGCCGACGCCCTGGCCGTCGCGACCGGCGTCCCCTCCCTGGCCCTGATGGAGGCAGCCGGCTTCGCCGTCGCGCGCGAGATCCGGCGGCGCTGGTCGCCGCGCCGGGTGGCGGTCCTGTGCGGGCCGGGCAACAACGGCGGCGACGGCTTCGTGGTCGCCCGCCACCTCCGGAACGCCGGGTGGCCGGTAAGCGTGCATCTGCTGGGCGACCGGAGCGCCCTCAAGGGCGACGCCGCGGTCAACGCGGCGCGCTGGACCGGGCCGATCGGTCCGCTGGACCTGGGCGCGCTGGACGGCGCCGCCTTGGTCGTCGACGCGCTGTTCGGGGCCGGCCTGACGCGGGCCGTCGAGGGTGTCGCCGGCTCCGTGCTGTCCGCGTTGGTCGCGCATCACGGCAGCCCGCCGGTGGTCGCGGTCGACGTGCCCAGCGGCCTGGACGGCGACAGCGGCGAGGTGTGGGGCACCGCGGTGCCGGCGGCCTTGACCGTGACCTTCTTCCGGCCCAAGCCCGGCCACGTGCTCGGGGCGGGCCGCGCCCTGTGCGGCGATCTGGTGGTGGCCGATATCGGCATCCCGGCATCGGTGCTGGACGACATCCGCCCGGCGGCTCACCTCAACGGACCGCACCTGTGGCGGCTGCCGCGTCCCGGCCTGCGCGATCACAAGTACACGCGCGGACATGCCGTGGTCTTCGGCGGCGCCACCATGACCGGTGCCGGCCGCCTGGCGGCGCGGGCGGCGCGGCGGCTGGGCGCCGGCCTGCTCACCGTGGCGGCAACCGCCTCGGCCCTGCCGCTGTACGCGCAGGACGCCCCGGGCGTGTTGTGCCGGGCCATCGAGTGTCCGGACGACGTTGAGACCCTGCTGGAGGACGCCCGCCTGAATGCCCTGCTGCTCGGCCCCGGGGCCGGCCGTGGACCGCACACCGCCGCCCGGGCGCTCTCCGTGCTGGCGACCGGGCGGCCGACGGTGCTGGACGCCGACGCCCTGACCAGCTTCGCCGAGGATCCGGGCGCCCTGTTCGACGCCGTCACCGGCCCGGTGATCCTGACCCCGCACGAGGGCGAGTTCGCCGCCATCTTCCCGGATCTGATCGAGGGCAACCGCCTGCACCGCGTGCGCCAGGCGGCGCGGCGCGCGGGCGCCGTCGTGCTGCTGAAGGGGCCGGAGACGGTGGTCGCCGCCCCGGACGGGAGCGCCGTCGTCAGCACCAACGGACCGCCCAGCCTCGCGACCGCCGGCAGCGGCGATGTGCTGGCCGGCGCCATCCTCGGGCTGTTGGCCCAGGGCGTGCCGGGGCGCGAGGCCGCCGCCGCCGCGGCCTGGCTGCACGGCGCCGGGGCCCGCCGTGGTCCCCCCGGCCTGATCGCCGAGGACCTGCCGGAGGCCATGGCACAGGCGGCCGCCGCGCTGCCGGGCTGACCCCCCGGCCGTCGCCGCGCTGCAACACCGCGCGGCGCCGGCCGCGCGCCCCCCTTGGCCCGACCCCCGCCCGCACCCCATATCGCAAATGAGGGCAATTCGAAACGCAAACTGGGGGTATTGGGATGAACAAGGAGGTTTCGCCGGGGTTCCTGGGTCGGCTGATGACCTGGGGCGCGGTGTGGCGGGACATCGCGGACAAGGTGTCCGGCGCCGATGGCCTGGACAGCCTGAACCCCGATCTGCCCGAGGAGGATGCCCGCAAAATCCGCGTCGGGCTAGACGACTGCCTGGCCTCGCGCGGCGGCGAGGTCTCGGCCCGCGCCCGGGCCGCCACCCTGGGGCGCGCCTACCTCAGCCTCAACGAGACCGGGCGCGCACGCTTCCTGGAGATCCTGGCCCGAGAGTACGCCACGGATCACGACCGGGTGCGTGATACGGCGGCGGAACTTCTGGACGTGGACCGCGACGACTTCGCCACCCTCCAGGCCGCCGAGGGCCGCATGCGCGACGTGCTGGTGCCGCCGCGGCTGCGTCTGCTGACCCAGTTCAATGCCCTGCCCCGCGGCATCAAGTTCCTGGTCGACATGCGCGCCGAGCTGATGCGGCTGGCGCGCGACAATCCGGCCCTGCGCGGCCTGGAGCGCGACCTGCGCGATCTGCTGGCCTCGTGGTTCGACATCGGATTCCTGGAGTTGCAGCGCATCACCTGGAACTCGCCCGCCGCGTTCCTGGAAAAAATCATCACCTACGAGGCGGTGCACGAGATCCAGAGCTGGGCCGACCTCAAGGACCGCCTCGACCACGACCGCCGCCTGTACGCCTTCGTGCACCCCAACATGCCGGAGGAACCGCTGATCTTCGTCGAGGTGGCACTGGTCAACGGATTGGCCAGCAACGTCCACGACCTGCTGGACCTGTCGGCGCCGGCCCTGGATCCGGAGGAGGCGGACACCGCCATCTTCTATTCCATTTCCAACGCTCAGGCCGGCCTCGCGGGCATCAGCTTCGGCAACTTCCTCATCAAGCAGGTGGTGGAGCGCCTCAGCCACTCGTTCCCGAAGGTGAACACCTACTCCACCCTGTCGCCGATCCCGGGGTTCCGGCCCTGGCTGGACCGGCGGCTGGCCGAGGGCGAGCCCGGCCTGCTGCTGCCCGCGGAGCGCAAGACCCTCGCCCAGGTGGTGGCCGGCAACGGCGACAGCGACGCCGCCAAGGCCACCAGCGGCAGCAAGGGCAGCTTCAAGGCCCTGATCGCCGAACCGGACTGGCCCGGGCGCGAGCCGGTGGCCAACGCGCTCAAGGGGCCGCTGACCCGGCTGTGCGCCCGCTACCTGGTCAACGAGCGCCGCCCGCCGCGCCAGGAGGGCCGCGCCGGCACCGTGCTCGACCCGGTGGCCCATTTCCACCTGACCAACGGCGCCCGGGTCGAGCGCCTGAACTGGCTGGGCGACCGGTCGGCCAAGGGCATGGCCCAGTCCGCCGGGATGATGGTCAATTATCTGTACAAGCTGAACGAAATCGAACGGAATCACGAGGCCTACCAGGGACAGGGCAAGGTTGCGACCTCGACCGCCATCCGCAGCCTTGCGCGCGCCTGAGATCGCGATCTGTCCAGGGTCCGCCCGTCATTTCGCGCCCGGCCCCGTCGTTGTGGTTTGACTTCGGCCCCTCCTGGCCGTTCCATGGGGAACCACGGGGGCCGGGGAGTCGCGGCTGGGCATGGTCACACCCTTGAACACATCCGCGAACGCGGAGGCGGAGGCGGGGGCGGGGGCGGAGACGCCGGCGGTGCCCGGGTCGTCGTGGCTGTGCTACGAGTCGCGCCCCGGGGTGTACGACGAAATGGTCGCGGCCGACGGCACGGTACGGCCGCACTGGCGCGACTTGGTGGCGCACCTGGACGCCCTGGGGGCCGGGGAGATCGGACGCCGCGCCGACCGGGCCCGGCGGCTGATCCGCGACAACGGCGTGACCTACAACGTTTACGGCGATCCAGCGGGCCAGGACCGGGCCTGGTCGCTGGATCCGGTGCCGCTGCTCATCGACGAAGCGGACTGGCTGTCCATCGAGCGTGCCATGGTGCAGCGCGCTCAGCTTCTCAACGCGGTCCTGGCCGACCTGTACGGACCGCGCCACCTGCTGTCGGAGGGCATCCTGCCGGCGGCCCTGGTCCACGCCAACCCGGCCTATTTGCGACCGCTGGTAGGGGCGCGTCCCTCCGGCGGCGTGTTCGTGCACCTGCTGGCCGTCGACCTGGCGCGCGCACCGGACGGCCGCTGGTGGGTGGTGGACACGCGATCCGAGATGCCCTCGGGCATCGGCTATGCGCTGGAAAACCGGGTCATTATGAACCGGGTGCTGCCGGATGTGCTGCGCGCCCTACCGGTGCACCGCCTGGCCCAGCATCTGACCGAGGTCCGCGACAGCCTGATCCGGCGCGCTCCGCCGACGCGCGAACACCCGCGCGTCGTGCTGTGGACACCGGGCCCATTCAACGAAACCTATTTCGAACACGTCTATCTGGCCCGCTACATGGGCTTCACCCTGGTCGAGGGCGAGGACCTGACGGTGCGCGACGGCCGCGTGTTCCTGAAGACGCTGGAAGGTCTTCAGCCGGTCGACGTCATCCTGCGGCGCAACGAGAGCAGCTTCTGCGACCCGCTTGAGTTGAAGGGAGAGTCCACCCTCGGGGCCCCCGGCCTGGTGGAGGCGGCGCACGAGCGCACGGTGAGCCTGGCCAATGCCCTCGGGGCCGGCCTCGCCGAGAGCCCCGGTCTGATGCCGTTCCTGCCGTCGCTGTGCCACCGCCTGCTGGGCGAGGAGCTGTTGATGCCCTCTGTCGCCACCTGGTGGTGCGGCCAGCCTCGCGAGCGCGGCTACGTCCTGGACCAGATGCCCGATCTGGCGGTGCGCTCCGCCTTCCACGCCACCGGCCCCATCAGCCGCGGGGCCCTGATGGACCCGGCGTCTCGCGCGGCCCTGCGGCGTGATATCGAGCACCGCCCCTACGCCTGGGTCGGTCAGGAAGCCGTCTCGCCCTCCACGGCGCCGGTCTGGACCGACGGCCGCCTGGAGCCCCGCCCCCTGGTGCTGCGCGTTCATGTCTGTGCCCACGACGGCGGATACAGCGTGATGCCGGGCGGCCTCGCCCGGGTGTCCGGCGCCGCCGACGACGAAAGCGTGTCGATGCAACGCGGCGGTGGCAGCAAGGACGCCTGGGTGCTGTCGGAGCGGCCTGTCGGCCTGCCGCCCCGCCCGCGCCCCGGCGAGCAGGTGCCGACGGTGGTACGCGGGGTGCGCGACCTGCCGTCCCGGGTGGCCGACGACCTGTTCTGGCTCGGCCGCTACGTCGAGCGCTGCGACAACACCGCCCGCCTGCTGCGGTGCCTGATCGGCCGCTTGGCCGAGACCGGCGCGGGCTCGGGCGAGGTCGCCGTGATCCTGGGCATGCTGTGGCCGATGGGGCACCCGCCGTTCACCAGCCCGGCCGGCGCCGGCGCGGCCGAGCACGACCGCACCGTGCGGGCCATTCTCGACGCCAACATGGACCCATCCAACCCGCGCGGGCTGGCGGCGCTGGCGCTGAACGTCCACCGCGTCGGCGTGCGCGTGCGCGACCGCCTCTCGATCGACACCTGGCGCGCCATCAATGCCCTGATCGACGCCCTGGGCCTGGGCGCCTACACCAGCGCGGTCCCGAGCGAGCCGGGCGTCCCGCAGACGCCCGCGCCGGGCGCGCCGCCGCCGCTTACCCTTGAGGACGCCGGCCCGCGCCTGTCGGCCGTGCTGATGCCGGTGCAGGTGATCACGGGGCTCGCCAACGAGAACATGACGCGCGGCCTGGGGTGGCGGTTCCTCGACACCGGGCGGCGCATCGAGCGCGCGCTGCATATGCTGGCCCTGTTCGAGGGGGTCGCCCGGACCGACAGCGCGGCCCGCGAGGCGGCCCTGGAGGCGGCGCTGGAGGTGGCGGACAGTCAGATGACCTATCGGGCGCGCTACCTGGAAGCGCCGCAGACCGTGCCGGTCCTGGACGTGCTGCTCGCCGACGAGAGCAACCCGCGCTCCCTGGCCTACCAGTTGGTCCGGCTCGGCCTGCACATGGACAGCCTGGCACCGGACCAGGCGTTCGGGCTGCGCAGCCACGAACAGCGTCTGACCGTGCGCCTGCTGGGCATCACCCGCACCGTCGACCTGAACCGGCTGCCGGTCGACGGCGGCGGGTCCGCCCCGGCACCGGCCAGTGCCGAGGCCGGGGACGAGCCCGACGCCGCCATGCCGCCGCCGGCGGACCTGCCCACCCTGCTGCGGCTGCTGCGCGGATTGCTGAACGCCCTGTCCGAATCGCTGGCGCGCCAGTACTTCGCGCACGCCGTGGAGACCCGCCACGGCAGCGCCGGCGGCCGGGTCCGGCCGGCCCGCGACCACCCGGAGTCGGGCGCATGAGCACGCCGCGCCCGATGGACTACCGCGTGCGCCACGTGACGGTGTACGACTACGCGACCCCGGTCACCATCAGTCATCATGCGGGCCGCCTCCGGCCGCGCCACTTCGACACCCAGAAGGTGCACGACAGCGCACTGCATATCGCGCCGGTCCCATCGCATCGGCGCGAGCGCCGCGACTTCTTCGGCAACACACTGACCACCTTCACCCTCGCCGAGCCCTACCGGGCGCTGACCGTGACCGCGACGTCCCACGTCTCGGTACAGCCGCCGCGCCTGCCCGAAGCCATCCACACACCGCCCTGGGAACAGGTGGCGGACCGCCTCGCCGGCGGCCTGGGCGCCGACGTCGTGGACGCCGGTCAGTACGCCTTCGACAGTCCGCTGGTCGCCGCCTCCGCGGACCTGCGTGACTTCGCCGCGCCCAGCTTCCCGCCGGGCCGGCCCATCCTGTCCGGGGTGCGGGACCTGTGCCACCGCGTCCACACCGCCTTTGCCTACGACCCGGCGGCGACCACCATCGCCACCCCGCTGGCGCTGGTGATGCGAGAGCGCCGCGGCGTGTGCCAGGACTTCGCCCACGTCATGATCGGCGCGCTTCGGTCGCTCGGGCTGGCGGCCCGCTACGTCAGCGGGTACGTGCTGACCCGCATGCCGGGCGACGGCGACCGCCTGGAGGGCGGCGACGCCTCGCACGCCTGGCTCTCGGTGTTCGTGCCCGTGGACGGAGCGCCCAACGGCGGCTGGATCGACGTCGACCCCACCAACGACAAGCTGGTCACCCACGAACACGTCGTCGTCGCCTGGGGCCGGGACTTCGACGACGTCTCGCCCATCAAGGGCGTGATGCTGGGCGGCGGTAACGCCGCGCCATCGGTTTCGGTGGACGTCACACCCCTGAACCCGGACGGCTCGGTGATGCGGGACCCGCCGCCGGGGGGCGGCGGCCCCATGACCGATCGGTGAAAACGGTCGCGGCCCGGCGCGACCCGGCGGGGCGATCGCCGAACGGGATTGCCTTCCCCGCCGGGGGCGGTAGCGTGCGCACAGCCATCGCACCGACGCACGAGAGCCCGACCGCCATGACAGACAGTCGCATCGCCATCCTGGGGGCCGGCGGCCCCGTCGGCCGCCACCTCGCCGCCACCCTGCGGGCGCGCGGGCATCGCCTGCGCCTGGTGGGCCGCGACGCCGCGCGCCTGCAGCGCGCCTGCGCGGCCCCCGAGGTGGAACGTCATGCGACCGATCTGCGCGACCCGGCGGCGGCGGTCGCCGCGCTGGCGGACTGCGCCGCCGCCATCGACTGCGTCGGCCCGCGCACGGCGGCCGACTTCGCGGCCCTGCCCGACCTCTCCCGCACCCTGGCCTCGGCGGCCCATGCCGCGGGCTGCCGCCTGCTGCACGTCACCAGCACCTGGTCATACCTGCCGGCGCCGGCGCTGCCGGTCACCGCCGACCATCCGCGTCCGAGCGGCCCGGCCCCGGCGCGCCGGCGGCGCGAGGCCGAGGACATCCTCCAGGACACCGGCGCCGCCATCGTGGCCGTCCCCGACCTGTTCGGTCCGGATGTGTACCTGAGCCCGTTGCAGGCGGCCCTGCGCAAGGCGGCCGTGCACGAGCCCATGCCCTGGGTCGGGCCGGATTCGGTCGCGCGGGAGTACGCCTTTGTGCCCGACGCGGCGCGCCTGATCGCCGACCTGACGACGCGCGAGGCGGCGTTCGGAGAACGCTGGCTGCTGCCGGGCAGCGGGCCGCTGACCGCGCGCCTGCTGGCCGACCTGGTGGACGCGCACCTGGGGCGCTGGGTGCCGGTCCACACCGCCGGCCCGACCAAGATCCGCCTGGCCGCCCTGGCGGTGAAGGCCCTGGAGGACTTCCTGCCGCTGGTGCCGGACTACTGCCGACCCATCGCCTACTGTGGCGCCAAGCTGGAGGCGCTGCTGGGGCCGCCACGGATGACGCCCTACACGCAGGCGATCCCGGCCACGCTGGACTGGCTGGCGGCAAACGTGGCCGAACCGGTGCCCGAGTACGCCCTGGCGTAGACCGGCCCGGGACGCGCCAGGGGTGTAGCCGGTCAGGGGCGACCGACGTCCCCCTCGGGCGACTCGTCATGCTGAGTCGGGGCTTGGAAAAACTGCCGCAGCTGTCGCTTTTTCAATTGTGTCGACAGCTCCAGGTCTTCGGCAATGGTGTGTTCGACGAACCACATGAACAGGAAGGTCACGACTTCCGAGCCTGATATGAGGCCCGACTCCATGTCATCTATATTCTGGCGCAGCCTCTTCAGAAGCTTCTGATGCAACTCATGATGCCGCTCGAAGTCCTTATAGCCGGCCTCGATCATGATGTTTTCTTCACTGGTGAAGTGGAAGTCGGCGTACTTGTACGTCTCTTCCAGGGCGCGCTGCGCCCCCTCGCGATCGTGCGTGACCTCCACCAGGGACTGAAGCTTGTGAATGAGGCTGAAGAACGTCTTGTGCTCGAAGTCGATGGTGTCATGGCCGACCTCGAACCACGTGCGCCAATGCAGGCGTTCCATGGGACCGCGTTCCATCATGCCCCTACCTTGCGACCGGTGGTCGTGGGCCTGTCCACGTGTCCCACCGGACCCCAACCATCGCGTTTGTGGATCCAAGACTAGCACCATCGTCCCGTCCCGACCATGCCCGGCCGCCCGACCGCACGGCCTTCACCCGACGAAAAAAGCGCTTCAGGCACCCCTGAAGCGCTTTTTTCGTACGGTACTTTTCGTACGGTATTACCGATACAGCTCTGTCGAGCCGTTTGGTCGGAGAGGCGGGATTCGAACCCACGACCCCTTGACCCCCAGTCAAGTGCGCTACCAGACTGCGCCACTCTCCGTTGCCAATGCAGCCCTCAAGACTAACCGGACCGACGCGGACCCGCAACCCGGTCTCGCGACCCTACGGCCGACAGCCGCGATCCCTTCGGGCGCGACCCTTGCGGCCGTCGGGCAATGGTGCGGTCGAGAAGACTCGAACTTCCACCCCGTTTCCGGGACAGCGACCTCAACGCTGCGCGTCTACCAATTCCGCCACGACCGCACATCGCAGGGGGATCCCGTCGCGGGCTGCGAGGGAGGAGTGACGTACCAGAAAGCGGCCCGGGCATCAAGCCGGCATTTCACGCCAGCATCGGCCCCGCGGCTCGGCGCGCCGGCCCTCTCTTGCCGCCGCTGTCCGCGTCGCCTATGTCGAGGGACCGCGCCACCCAGCCGACCGGTCCAGCCCATGCCCAGCGCCCCCCGCCCCTCGGAGTCCGCCGCATACGCCCCGGAACCGCACACCACATCGCCCCTCGACTGGCGCGTCAGCGAGCAACCGGTTTCCTACCCGGACGCTCTGGACGCCATGGAAGCGCGCGCCGCCGCCATCCTGGCGGGCACCGCGCCGGACCTGGTGTGGCTGCTGGAGCATCCGCCGCTGTACACGGCCGGCACCAGCGCCCGCCTGGAGGACCTGGTGGCGCCCGAACGCTTCCCCGTCTACCAGGCCGGACGCGGCGGCCAGTACACCTATCATGGCCCGGGACAACGGGTGGCCTACGTCCTGCTGGACCTGACCACGCGCGGCCGTGACGTGCGCTGCCATGTGCACCGCCTGGAAGAATGGATGATCCGCGCCCTGGCCCGGTTCGGCGTCTCCGGCGAGCGCCGGGACGGACGGGTCGGCATCTGGGTCGACCGCGGCGGGGGTCGCGAGGACAAGATCGCCGCCATCGGCGTGCGGGTGCGGCGCTGGGTCACCTACCACGGCGTGGCCCTGAACGTGAATCCGGACCTGGGCCACTACACCGGCATCGTGCCCTGCGGCGTCCGCGACCACGGCGTGACCAGCCTGTGGGATCTCGGCGTCACCCCGGCACCGCCCGAAGTGGATGTCGTGCTGCGGGAAACCTTCGGGGAAGTGTTCGCGGGCTCCGTCCCTTGTCCGACCCGGTGACGCCTCCAAGACAACACGCGTGGACCCTGCCCCAACCCTGCCCAGGCCTTTCCGCCAGCTTGACAGCCTCGGCGGCTCGCGCGCACTGTTTCGGTTCGTTGCGCCGTCCTTTGCCGCCCCTGCCACACAGCGGATACGTCAGCCATGAATCAGCTCGCCACCATGTCACAGGACCGGGCAGTCGCGCCGCGCGCCGGCGCCGGCCTCGCGACGGTTTCCGAGGAACAGGTCTTCGTGACCATCTACGTCCACGGCCAGCTGTTCGGAATCCCGGTGGAGCGGGTTCAGGACATTCTCATTCCCGAGAAGGTGGCGCGAATCCCGCTCGCACCCAACGAGGTCGCCGGTGCGATCAACCTGCGCGGCCGCATCGTCACGGTGATCGAGGTCCGCAAACGCCTGGGCCTGCCGGAGCCGAAGAACCAGAAGAAAGTTATGTGCGTCACCGTCGAGCAGGGCCACGAGCTGTACAGCATGATGGTCGACTCGGTCGGCAACGTTCACAGCCTGTCGCTCAGCGCCATCGAACCCAACCCCTCCACCCTGGATCCGCGCTGGCGCAGCGTCTCCCTGGGCGTGGTGCGCCTGGAGGGTGAATTGATGGTCGTCATGGACGTGGACGCCTTCCTCAAGTTCGAGTGAGCCGGACACGACGATACCGGCGAGCGCCGGCCTCTGGTCGGCTCGTGGCCCCGCGACCCGACCAGTGGTCCCATGGCCCGGCGCCGGAGGGAGGAGGCGACCACGGCATGACCGAGCCCGCGTTTCAGGACCAGTACCCCGACGACGTGAGCCACTGCTTCGGCTGCGGCCGCCTGAACGACCACGGCCACCAGCTCAAGAGCCGCTGGGACGGAGACGAGACAGTCGCTTGGTTCCGGCCGGAGCCCTATCACACCGCCACGCCGGGGTTCGTGTACGGGGGGCTCATCGCCTCCCTCGTGGACTGCCACGGCACGGCCACCGCCGCCGCCGCGTCACATCGGGCCGAGGGCCGGCCGATGGGACCGGACGAGACGCTGCGGTTCGTGACCGCCTCGCTGCACGTGGACTTCCTGCGGCCGACTCCCCTGGGCGGACCACTGCAAGTGCGTGGTCAGGTCGAGACTCTGACCGCGCGCAAGGCCGTGGTCGCCGTCTCCGTCATCGCGGACGGCACCGTCTGCGCCCGGGGTCGCGTGGTGGCGGTGCGCATGCCCGAAACGATGGGCGCCACGGCGGGGCCGGCGGCGCGGATCATGGAGGACGCCGGCTCCTGACGAGCCCGCTGGCCTGGATCAGATCGCGCCATAATGGACGCGCGCCGCGGTCCCCTTTTTGGTGCGTGACTCTGCTCTAGAATCAATAATGTAGAGCCGAGTCACGTTCGACATCGGACCGCATCTGCGGTTCCGATTTCGAACAATCGGCTCTAGGCCGCCGGGTGAGACGGGATGACCTCTCCGCTCCGGCGCAGGACCTCGGCATTCAGAATCGCCAGCAGGTCCTCGGCCGGAACGCCGAACCGCAACGCCATCGGCACGTTGAACACCAGTGAATCGGGTTCCGCCAGCACCGCCTGGCGCATGCGCTCCAGAATGGATCCCATCTGCCGATGCGTGCCCAGCCCGGCCTCGGTCAACGCCAGGCCGGCGCGCAGCCCCCATTCGATGGCACCGCCCTTGCGACTGTGCGAGACGGCCTTGGCCACCTTGAACAGCAGCCGTCCGACCGACCCGACCCGGGCAATGTGCCGGCTGGCGTGGCGCACGACGAAGCACACGTCGTCGAGCTGAAAGCCCTTGACCCGGACGGCCTGGATGTAGGCCGGACCGATATCCTCCCAGGGCAGGACGATCCCCAGGTGCGCCATGTAGAGGCCGGCCTCGGACAGTTCGAACACCCCGCGACGGTGCGCCCGCAGGGCGGCGATCAGCATGACCGTGCAGGCGAACCCGAAGAACACCAAGCCGAACAGGCCCACCAGCGGCTCGATGCCGGTGCCGGAGTCCATCATCAGCACCGCGCCGGTCAGCAGAAAGCCGCCGCCGCCCCACAGCAGGAGATGAAACCGGAACCCCGGATAGACCCGGATCGGCTCACGCAGGCCCCGCTGCTGGTACTGGTCCAACGCCCGCATGCCCCCCTCCCTGTCCTCGATGTCGATGCCATTGTGCATCAAATCGCGGGCGCGGGGGCAGACCCAAACGGCGACGGCGGAAGACCGTGCCCGAACCGCCGCCGGCGGGCCTCAGACCGTGAAGCTCTCGCCGCAGCCGCAGCGGTCCTTCTCGTTCGGATTGCGGAAGACGAACCCGCTGTGCATCTTCGTCTCCTCGTAGTCCATCTCGGATCCCAGCAGGTACATCACCGCCATGGGGTCGATGTAGACCCGCACGCCCTTGGACTCTACGACGTCCTCGAAGGGCTTGGCCTCCTCGACATACTCGATCTGGTATTGCAGGCCCGAACAGCCCGCTTTCTTGACACCCACCCGGATGCCCAGGACCGGCGTCGTCGCCCGCGCCATCAGGGCGTGCACACGGGCGGCGGCGGCGTCGGTGAGGGTGACGGGCGGCGGCGGCGTCGGCCGGCTCGCACCGTCGCGGGGGGCGTCGGTGGTCGTGGTCGCCATGGGGCTCCCTCCCGATCGTCAGATCTTCCACAGGGGCGTCTTGAGGGCACCGGATCCCGGCCGCCTCAGTACATATCAAGCTGGACCTTGGCCAGCTCGGACATATTGGCCGGGGTCCACGGCGGATCCCAGGTCAGCGTCACCTTGGCCTCGCCGACGCCCTCGGTGGCGGCCACCGCCTCGGCCACCTGGCCGGGCAGTTCACCCGCCACCGGACAGGCCGGCGCGGTCAGCGTCATGACGATGTCCCAGTTGCCCTGGCCGTCGCCCTCGACCTCATAGATGAGGCCCAGGTCATAGATGTTCACCGGGATCTCCGGATCGTAGACGGTGCGCAGGGCCTCGACCACCGCATCCTCGCCGACCGGCGCGGTGCCGTTCACCAGGGGCGCGCCGGCGGTCGCGGTGAAGCCCTCCTCCGGCGGCGGCTCGGTGGCGGCGGGCATGGCATAGGGCGGCATCATGGTGTGGGGTCCCCTCAACTGGTTCCGGTCATGCAACACGAGCGTATGGGTCAGGACAGGATGGTGCGGGCGCGCTCCAGGGCCGCCACCAGCGCGTCAACGTCGGCCCGGCTGGAATAAAGCCCGAACGACGCCCGCGTGGTGCCGGTCACCCCCAGCCGGGCCATCAGGGGCTGAGCGCAGTGGTGCCCGGCCCGCAATGCCAGGCCGGAGCGGTCCAGCACCATCGAGAGGTCCTGGGGATGGATCCCGGCCATACTGAAGGAGATCACCGCCGCCTTGGGGGTGGCGGTGCCGTGAATGGTCAGGCCCTCGATCGCGGACAGGCGTTGCATGGCATAGCGCAGCAGGTCGGCCTCATGGGCCGCGATCGCCTCGATGCCCAGGCCCTGGACGTAGGCGATGGCCGCCGCCAGGCCGACCGCCTCGGCGATCGGCGGCGTCCCGGCCTCGAACCGCGCCGGCGGCGGGGCGAACACGGTCTCCGCGAAGGTCACCGACTCGATCATGTCGCCGCCGCCCTTGAACGGCGGCATGGCCTCCAGCAGGTCCAGCTTGCCGTACAACACGCCGATTCCGGTCGGGCCGTACAGCTTGTGGCCCGAGAAAACATAGAAGTCGCAGTCCAGATCCTGGACATCGACGGTCCCGTGCACCACCGCCTGGCAGCCGTCCAGCAGAACCCGCGCGCCGACGGCATGGGCGCGGCGGGCGATCTCGGCCACCGGCAGGATGGTCCCGAGCACGTTGGAGGTATGGGCGACCGCGACCAGCTTGACCCGCTCGTCCAGAAGGCGCGCGAAGCCCGCCATGTCGAGCGCGCCGTCGTCGGTGATCGGCGCCACCCGCAGCTCGCAGCCCGTGACGTCGCGCAGCATCTGCCAGGGCACGATATTCGCGTGGTGCTCCAGCTCCGTGATCAGGATCGCGTCACCCGGTCCGAGATGGGTCCGCCCCCAGGTATAGGCCACCAGGTTGATGGCCTCGGTGGCGTTGCCGGTGAACACGATCTCGCGCGCGTCGGCCGCGTTCAGAAAGCCCCGCACGGCCTCGCGCGCGTCCTCGTAGCGACGGGTGCTTTCGGCCGAGAATTCATAGGTGCCGCGGTGCACGTTGGCGTAGCACTCGGTGTACAGCCGGTCCATCGCCTCCAGCACCGCCACCGGCTTCTGGGCCGACGCGCCGCTGTCGAGGAACACGACCGGTTTGTTGCCGTGCACGATCTGGCCCAGCGCCGGAAAATCGGTGCGCACGGCCTCCACGTCGTAGGGGGCCGCGGGACCGCCCGGTGTCCTGTGCGTCGGCGTCACGGTGTCCCCGGCGGCCCCGGCGGCCCCGGCGGCCCCGGCGGCCGAGTCGGGTGCGAGTGTCGCGGTCATGCTGAGCCCTCCCAGGTGACAGCGTGGCGGCCGGCCTGCCAGGCGCGCACGGCGGACAGGAACGCGTCCCGCACCGGACCCTCGGGCACGGACTCCACCACGTCGTCCAGGAACGCCTCGACCAGCAGCGCGCGGGCGTCGGCCTCGGCGAGGCCCCGGGCCATCAGGTAGAACAACTGGTCCATGTCCATTTCGCCGGCCGTGGCGCCATGGCTGCATTTCACGTCATCGGCGTAAATCTCCAGCTCGGGCTTGGTGTAGACCTCGGCGTTGCGCGACAGCAACAGCGCCTTGTGAAGCTGGTTGCCGTCACTGCGCTGGGCATCGCGGCGCACGATCACCTTGCCCTGGAACACGCCCTTGCCGCCCTCGTCGACCACACCCTTGTAGAGCTGGTCCGAGGTGGTGTCGGGCACGGCGTGGTCGACGATCAGGGTGGTGTCCGCATGCTGGCCCGCGCGCAGCCCATAGGCTCCGTGCAGGCGCGCGTCCGCCCCGCTGCCGCGCAGCCGGACCCGGCTCTCGTTGCGCACCAGCCGGCCGCCCAGGGTGAGCCCGAAGGCCTCGTAGTGCGCCTGCTCGGCGAGCACGGCCTCGGTCAGATCCAGGTCCACGGCATCCGGGCCCGGGTTCACGAAGCGCAGATGGCGCAGGCGCGCGCGCGCCTCCAGGCGGATCTCGGTGACCGCATTGGACAGGGTCTCCGCCGCGCCGGCGGCCGTCACCCGGCTCTCGACCAGCGTTGCGTCCGCCCCCTCACCCAGGATCACCAGATGGCGCGGGTGCATGTGCCGGGCCTGATCGGGCGCCGCCGTGACCGTGACCAGGTGCAGGGGCCGGTCCAGGGCCACGCCGGCGTCGACCTGGATCACCACGCCGTCCGCCATCAGGGCCGCGTTCAGTGACCCCATCGGCGCATCGGACAGGTCGGCCAGGCGGCCCAGGTGGGGCTCGACGGCGGCCGGCTCGGTCTCCAACAGATGCGCCAGGCTGACCACCCGGACGCCGGCCGGCAGCGAGTCCGGAACCGCGACCGGGCGGCCGTTCACCAGCGTGATCTCGTGCGCGTCCGCCAGCGCCAGCGCCAGCGCGCCGCGCCCGGCGGCCGCCGGCAGGCTGCCGTCGTCGAGGACGAACGGGATCTTCTTCAGGCCGGCAAGGTTGGTGTACTTCCACGCCTCGACCTTGACTGTGGGCAGGCCGCGGGCGCGGTACACCGACAGCCCGGCCCGCCGCAGATCGGCCAGCCAGCCGGGCTCGTCGGCCGCCAGGGCGCCCGGATCCGGCGCCAGGGGACTCATCTCGGTCGTCGTCTCTGCCCGCGTCGGGTCTGTCATCCGGGTCTGTGTCATGATGGCGTCGGCCCCTCCTGGTGGCGCGTCATGCCGATGCGAAGCCGCATCGCTCAGGCCGCGGTGGCCTCGGTGAAGGCCCCGTAGCCCTTGGCCTCCAGCTCCTCGGCCAGCGTCCGGTCGCCGCTCTTCACGATGCGGCCGCCGGCCAGCACGTGCACCACGTCCGGCACGATGTAGTTCAACAGGCGCTGGTAGTGGGTGATGACCAGCATGCCCCGCTCGGGCGTGCGCAGCGCGTTGACGCCATCGGCCACCACCTTGAGCGCGTCGATGTCGAGCCCCGAATCGGTCTCGTCCAGCACGCACAGGCGCGGCTCCAGCATGGCCATCTGCAACACCTCGGCGCGCTTCTTCTCGCCGCCGGAGAAGCCGACGTTGACCGGGCGCTTCAGCATGTCGTCGGGCACGCCGAGGCGCTTGGCGTTGGCCTTCATCATCTTCATGAAGTCCAGCGCCTCGATCTCCGGCTCCCCGTTGGCCTTGCGCCGGGCGTTGAGGGCGGTCTTCAGGAACGTCGCCGTCGCCACCCCGGGGATCTCGACGGGGTACTGGAAGGCCAGGAAGACGCCGGCGCGGGCGCGCTCGTCCGCTTCCATCGCCAGCAGGTCCTGGCCGTCGTAGGTGATCGACCCACCGGTGACGGTGTAACCGGGCCGGCCGGCGATGACGTTGGACAGCGTGCTCTTGCCGGCGCCGTTCGGCCCCATCACGGCATGAACTTCGCCCGGCTTGATGGTCAGGCTGATGCCCTTGAGGATCGCCTTGGTGTCGTCCTCGACGGTGGCGTGAAGGTCCTTGATGTCGAGCAGGGCCATGTCGCTTCGGTTCCTTCTCGGGTCCTGGTCGCGTCTCTGGGTCGCGTCTCTGGGTCGCGTCGCTGGGTCGCGTTCGGGGCGTGGGGGCGGCGGCCAGCGGAGGCGGGGCGTCAGCCCACGCTGCCCTCCAGGCTGATGCCGACCAGCTTCTGGGCCTCCACGGCGAATTCCATCGGCAGGGTCTGCAAGACCTCCTTGCAGAAGCCGTTGACGATCAGGGCGACCGCGTCCTCCTCCGGGATGCCCCGTTGCAGGCAATAGAACAGCTGGTCGTCGCTGATCCGGCTGGTGGTGGCCTCGTGCTCCACCTGGGCGGTCGGGTTGCGGCTTTCGATGTAGGGCACGGTGTGCGCCCCGCAGCGATCGCCGATCAGCAGGCTGTCGCACTGGGTGTAGTTCCGCGCTCCCTCGGCCTTCGGCATCATGCGCACCAGGCCGCGGTAGGTCTGGTCGGCGCGCCCGGCCGAGATGCCCTTGGAGATGATCCGCGAGCGGGTGTTCTTGCCGATGTGGATCATCTTGGTGCCGGTGTCGGCCTGCTGGGCGTTGTTGGTGATGGCGACCGAATAGAACTCGCCGACCGAGTTGTCGCCCTGAAGCACGCAGGACGGATACTTCCAGGTCACCGCCGAGCCCGTCTCCACCTGCGTCCAGGAGATTTTGGAGTTGCGGCCGCGACAGGCGCCCCGCTTGGTCACGAAGTTGTAGATGCCACCCTTGCCCTCGGCGTCGCCGGGATACCAGTTCTGCACCGTAGAATACTTGATCTCCGCGTCGTCGAGCGCCACCAGCTCGACCACGGCGGCGTGGAGCTGGTTCTCGTCGCGTTGCGGCGCCGTACAGCCCTCCAGGTAACTGACGTAGCTGCCCGCGTCGGCGATGATCAAGGTGCGCTCGAACTGGCCGGTGTCGCGCTCGTTGATGCGGAAGTAGGTGGACAGTTCCATGGGGCAGCGCAGGCCCTTCGGCACGTAGACGAACGAGCCGTCGGTGAACACCGCCGAATTGAGGGTGGCGAAGAAGTTGTCGGAGTACGGCACGATCGACCCCAGATACTTCTGGATCAGATCCGGGTAGCGCCGGACGGCCTCGGAGATGGAACAGAAGATAACGCCCATCTCTTCCAGCTTCTTCTTGTAGGTGGTCGCCACCGACACGCTGTCGAACACCGCGTCGACCGCGACCCCGGCCAGCATCTCCTGTTCTCTCAAGGGAATGCCCAGCTTCTCGTAGGTGCGCAACAGTTCCGGGTCGACCTCGTCCAGGCTCTTCGGGGCGTCGTCCTTGCTCTTGGGCGCCGCATAATAGTAGGCGTCCTGGTAGTCGATCGGCGGATAGCCGACCTTGGCCCAGTCCGGCTCCGACATGGTCAGCCAGAAACGATAGGCCTTCAGGCGCCAGTCGAGCAGCCATTCGGGTTCGGCCTTCTTGGCCGAGATGAAGCGGATGATGTCTTCGTTCAGGCCCTTGGGCGCCTTCTCGGATTCGATCTCGGTGACGAACCCGTACTTGTACGCCCCCGAGACCTCGGCGATCCGGTCGATCGTGTCCTGGGTTGCCGCCATCGTGTTCCACTCCGTGCCTGAGCCTGGAAGCTCATTGTCCGCCCGTCCAGGGGACGAGTCGCCTGTCTCGTTCGGTCCGTCTGCGGTCAGGATGACGCCATCGAGACCCGCCGCTCCCCGGCCTCTCCGCCGCCGGCGGCCCGGCTCGCCGGCGCGGTCGTCGACCAATGCGGGGACGCCGGTTCGGCCGCCATGTCGGCCAGCGTGATGCCCTCCAGGGCCCGGCGTACGGCCGCGTTCACGCGGTTCCAGTGCCCCGCCATCGGGCAGAACGTCTCCCGGTCACAGGTCTCGTCCGCATCCTCGACGCAGGCCGTCAGCGCGATCGGCCCTTCCAGGGCCTGGATCATGTCCGCGACGGCGATCCGCTCGGCCGGCCGCGCCAGCAGGTAGCCTCCGGCGGCGCCGCGCGTGGAGCGCACCAGGCCACTGCGCACCAGCGCCTTCATGACCTTTGCGACCGTCGGCACCGGCACGCCGGTGTCGGCCGCGATCTGATGGGCGGCCCGCACCCGGTCCGACCGGGCCATGTCCACCAGCAGAACGACGGCATAATCCGTCAGCTTGTTGATCCGGAACATGGAACACCTTTTCCCGGTTCTGTGGCGCTGGTACCCACCGGCACGCCGCCGACGTGGACGATAGGGGACCAATTCAGTCCCGATTGGAATAATCACCGCCGGACCGAATTTCAAGGGCCGCATGGGTGTCGCGGCCCGGAATGTTGCGCGCGGCGATCGACGGCGCGGTGTGACCCAAGCGCCATGCCCCCCGGCGGAGTGGATGCCCGATCACCGCGCTCGCCAATATCCCGTTGCAAACCCCCGACCGGCTAAGGATAAGACTGAAGCACCGGCCGGTCGGCCGGCAAGCCGGCCCCCGGGTCCCGGCCTGTGTTCGGCGCCGCTGCGCATCGCGCGGTCCCGCTCTGCCGTCGCGGCGGGTCCTCGGTGCCGTTGACCCTGTCATCGTCCGCGTCAGACCCGTCTCCGTCCCCGTCCGAGACCCAAGACCGAGGCAAGGCCATGCAGCAAGACGTCGAGGATCGTATCCGGCAGCGCGCCTATCTGATCTGGTTGAACGAAGGCCAGCCCGAAGGCCGCGACCAGGAGCACTGGGAGCGCGCCCGCACCGAGGTGCTGGCAGAGACCGACGCCCCGGTGGCCCCCGAGGCCGCGCCGCTCCTCGCCACCGCGGCCCCCGCCGCCCCCGAGGACGGTGCCGCGGCACAGGCGGCCGAGGAGGCCGAGGAGCCCGCAGCGCCGGCGAAGCGCAAGCGCAGCACGACCCGCAAGACCAAGAAGGGCGACGAGGCGGCGCCCGCGGCCCAGGCGGCCCAGGCGGCCGAGGCGGGCACCGACCCCGCGCCGCGCAAGGCGACCCGCAAGCGCACCACCAAAGCCGACGGCGAGGCCAGCGCCGGCACCAAGAAGACCGCGACGCGGACGACGCGTCGCAAGAAGACGGACGACGGCTGACCGCCCGGGGCTCGGTCCGTGCAACCGGCGCCGCCGCACGCCGGCGTTCGGCGCGCGCGAGCAGGCCCGCCCCGCTTCCTTCACTTGCCCGCTTCCTTCACTTGACGGACGGCGCCCATCCTCCCACCCTCTACGGACCGAACCCCAGCGGAGGACGCCCCGACCGTGTGCGCGTCCCCGTCCCCTTGTCGGCCCACCGGCGCGCAGCGTCTCGGGTGGGCGCCATCCGGGCGCCGTCCGGATGCGGGCGCCGCCCGCCACTGTCCGCGCCGGGACACCGTCTTGCCCGCGCGATCCGATCCGGGACCCGGCGGGCGGGAGCGAGGCGCGGCGACGTCGCGGACGCCCGTGCGGGCGCCGTGTGACCGGTGCGATCGGACCTGCGACCAGGGGCGGTGCCGTCGTGATGGCGGTCGCCGCACCGCTGGTCGTGGCGTCGGCGGGCCAATCCAGCCGGTCCGGTCGTCTCGTGGCATGGCTCCGTCGCTCCGGAGTTCCCGTGGCGGCGCCCCTCCCTTTCCCCGCACGCGCATCGTCCGGCCCCACAACCTGGAGACCGCAGCCTGATGTTGACCAGCCCCATCGCCGCCGCCGTTCGTGCCCTCGTGGAGGCGCGGCACGGCGATCCCTTCGCCCTCCTTGGCCAACACGTGGGCAGTGCCGACGGGACCGCGACGACCGGCCGCTGCGTCCGGGCCTTCCTGCCCTGGGCGACCGGCGTGCAGGTGATCGACCCGGAGACCGGCGCGGTTCTGGCCGAGGCCGCGCGCACCGACGCCGCAGGGCTGTACACGGCGGATTTCCCCGCGGCGACGGCGGCGTTTCCCTACAAGCTGCGGGTGGCGACCGCCGACACCACGGTTGACCTGCGGGATCCCTACAGCTTTCCGCCGGTCCTGGGCGAACTGGACACCTATTTCATCGGCGAGGGCACCCACCTGAAGCTGTACGAGAAGATGGGCGCCCACATGGCGACGCTGGACGGCGTGCGCGGGGTCGCCTTCACGGTCTGGGCCCCCAATGCCCAGCGCGTCAGCGTGGTGGGGGAGTTCAACGGCTGGGACGGCCGCCAGCATCCCATGCGCAAACACCCCAACTGCGGCGTCTGGGAAATATTCCTGCCGGAGGTGCCCGAGGGCACGTGCTATAAGTACGAGATCGTCGGCGCCGGCGGCCATCTGCTGCCGCTCAAGACCGATCCCTATGCCTTCCACTGCGAGGTACCGCCGGCCACGGCGTCGGTGGTCTACGACCTGGGCGATTATGCCTGGACCGACCAGGCATGGATGGACGCGCGCCGCGAGAGCGTGGAGCGCTCGGCGCCGGTGTCCATCTATGAGGTGCACCTGGGCTCCTGGAAGCGCGTGATCGACGAAGAGACCGGCGCCGAGCGCCCCATGACCTACCGTGAACTGGCCGAGGCGTTGCCGGCCTACGTCAAGGAGCTGGGCTTCACCCATATCGAGCTGCTGCCGGTCAACGAACACCCCTTCGACGGCTCCTGGGGCTACCAGCCCATCGGCCTGTTCGCGCCCACCAGCCGCTTCGGCACGCCCGACGACTTCCGCTATTTCGTCGACCGCTGCCACGCCGCCGGCATCGGCATCATCATCGACTGGGTGGCCGGACACTTCCCCGAGGACGCGCACGGCCTGGTCTGGTTCGATGGTACCCACCTCTACGAGCATGCCGACCCGAGGCAGGGCCGCCATCGCGACTGGGGCACCCTGATCTACAACTACGGCCGCACCGAGGTGCGCAACTTCCTGCTCGCCAACGCGCTGTTCTGGTTGGACAAGTTCCATATCGACGGGCTCCGCGTCGATGCCGTGGCGTCGATGCTCTACCTGGACTACAGCCGTGAGGCGGACGACTGGATTCCGAACAAGTTCGGCGGTCGCGAGAACCTGGAGGCCATCGACTTCCTGCGTCGCATGAACGAACTGATCTACGGCCACTTCCCGGGCGCCATCACCATGGCTGAGGAGAGCACGGCCTGGCCCATGGTCTCGCGCCCGACCTACCTCGGCGGGCTCGGCTTCGGCTTCAAGTGGAACATGGGGTGGATGAACGACACGCTGAGCTATATCGGCGAGGATCCCATCCACCGCCGCTACCACCACAACGACCTGACCTTCAGCCTCATCTACGCCTTCAACGAGAACTTCGTGCTGCCGCTGTCCCATGACGAGGTGGTGCACGGCAAGCGCTCCATCCTGGGCCGCATGCCCGGCGACTGCTGGCAGCAGTTCGCGAACATGCGCGCGTACCTCACCTACATGTGGACGCATCCGGGCAAGAAGCTGCTGTTCATGGGCACCGAGTTCGCCCAGGGCCGGGAATGGAACTACCAGACTAGTCTGGACTGGCACCTGCTGGACATCGACTGGCACCGCAACATGCGCGACCTGGTGACCGAGTTGAACCGCCTGTACCGGGAGATCCCGGCGCTGCACGTGCACGACTGCGAGAGCGACGGCTTCACCTGGATCGACTGCACCGACTACCAGAACAGCGTGATCGCCTTCCTGCGCCGCGAGAGCGGGGAGCCGGACGCGCCGTTCGTGATGGTGGTGTGCAACTTCACCCCGGTGGTGCGCGAGGATTACCGGCTCGGCGTGCCGCAGGCCGGGTGGTACCGCGAGGTCCTGAACACGGACAGCCCGGCCTTCGGCGGCTCAGGCGTGGTCAACGAGCGGGTGGTCACCTTGCCGCAGGAGAGCCATGGTCACGCGCAGAGCCTGCTGCTGACCCTGCCGCCGCTGGCAACGGTCATCCTGCGCCCCGATCCAGACGCGTCGTAGGGCCGGGGCGATGACGGCGATCCGGGCAGGCGCTCCCGCCGCGGTTGAGGCCGGGCGCCCCGATCCACTGGGGGCGACGGTGACCCGGACGGGCACCAACTTCGCGGTCCCCGCCCCGGCGGCCCAGGCGGTCGAGGTGTGCCTGTTCGACACCGTGGACGGGCCGGAAACGGCCCGCATCGCCCTGCCGGCGCGCGATCCGCGCGGCATCTGGCATGGCCACGTGCGCGGCCTGCGCGACGGCCAGCTCTACGGCCTGCGGGTGCATGGCCCGTACGCGCCGGCCGAGGGGCATCGCCACAATCCCCACAAGCTGCTGGTCGACCCCTGGGCGCGCGAGGTCGTCGGGGCGGTGCGCCTGGACGATGCCACCTTCGGCTTCCCGCGTGGTGCGGCCGCGGCCGACCTGGGGTTCGACGCCCGCGACAGCGCCCCGGTCGTGCCGCGCGGCGTGGTGCGCCGGCCGGCCAAGCCGCCGCCCCCCGGTCCCGACACGCCGTGGGCCGACACCATCCTTTACGAGGCGCACGTCCGGGGCCTGACCATGCGGCACCCGGCCATCGCGCCGCAGGATCGCGGCACCTTCCGCGCCATCGGCCATCCGGCCATCCTCAGCCACCTGACCGACCTGGGCATCACCGCGCTGGAACTGCTGCCGGTGTTCGCGTTCTCCGATGAGCGCCACCTGCCGGACCTGGGTCTGAGCAACTACTGGGGCTACAACCCCTACGCCTTCCTGGCCCCGGACCCGCGCTACGGCACGCCCGACGACTTCCGCGCCATGGTCGCGGCGCTGCACGGCGCCGGCATCGAGGTGATCCTGGACGTGGTCTACAACCACACCAGCGAAAGCGACGAACTGGGCCAGACCCTGAGCCTGCGCGGGCTCGGCAACCGCACGTTCTACCGCACCCGAGACGGCGGCCGCCGCTATGCCAACGACAGCGGCTGCGGCAACACGCTGCGGCTGGAGGACCCGCTGTGCCTGCGGCTGGTGATGGACAGCCTGCGCCACTGGGTCACCGAGATGGGCGTGGACGGCTTCCGCTTCGACCTCGCGGTCACGCCGGCCCGCCATCACGGCCGGTTCGACGCGACCGGGCCGTTCCTGGCCGCCCTCGCCCAGGATCCGGTTCTGAGCCGGGTGAAGCTGATCGCCGAACCCTGGGACATCGGCCAGGACGGCCACCACACCGGCCGCTTCCCGGCGCCCTGGGTGGAGTGGAACGACCGCTTCCGCGACAGCGTGCGGGCCTTCTTCGCCGGCCGCGGCCGTCCCGGTGACCTGGCGAGCGCCCTGGCCGGCTCCAGCGACCTGTTCGCGCCCGGCGGCCGGCCCCCGCAGGCCAGCGTCAACTTCATCACCGCCCACGACGGCTTCACGCTGCGCGACCTCGTCTCCTACGACCGCAAGCACAACGAAGCCAACGGCGAGGACAACCGCGACGGCACCAACCACAACCTTTCATGGAGCGGTGGCGTCGAGGGCGAGACCGACACCGCCGCGATCGGCGCCGACCGCGACGCCCGCCGGACCGGCCTGATGACCGCCCTGATGGCCGCCCTCGGCGTGCCGATGATCCTGGCCGGGGACGAGATCGGCCACACCCAGGGCGGCAACAACAACGCCTACAGTCAGGACAACGACATCACCTGGCTGGACTGGGAGCGCGCGGACTGGACCTTCCGCGACGTCGTGCGCGATCTCATCGCCTGGCGCAAGGCGACCCCGGCCGTCCGCCGCACGGCGTTCTTCACCGGCGCGCCGGACCCGGACACCGGCCGGCCCGACGTCACCTGGCTGGACGCCTCTGGGCAGCCGCGCCGGACCGGGGAGGACTGGGCGCGCGACCTCGACGCCCTCGGCGTGGCGTTCGGGGCGGCGCCCGACGCCGCGCCCTTGATGTTCCGCGCGCCGCGCCGCTGATCCCGCACCGCCTCGCCGACTCGGACGCAGCCGACGGCCGCCTCGGCATCGTCGCCGACGATACCCCCCTTGTTCGCGTGAGCCCGGCCCCGCCCCGCCGCCGCCCGGTCCCGCCCGCACACCCGCAGCCGCAGCCGGTTGCGCCGGGGCCGCCTTGGGGCCATGGTGAGAGGCCCGTTGCCGGCCATGACCGGGACGCCTCTCGTCCCGCGGGGATATGCGTGTGTTCGACCGACGCCCGATTCTTCTGATCATCGGTTTCCTGTTGTCCATCCTGGCGCTGGGGATGCTGATCCCGGCGTTGGTGGACTTCATGTACGGCAACCCGGACTGGCTGGTGTTCCTGATCTCCTCGGCGCTGACCCTGTTCATCGGGGTCCTGCTGATCCTCTCCAGCCGCTCCGGCCAGCTCAAGTTCAGCCTCCGCCAGGCGTTCCTGATGACCACGGCGAGCTGGATCGTGCTGCCCGGGTTCGCCGCCCTGCCGTTCGTCCTGGCCGACCCCAACATGGGCTACACCGACGCCTTCTTCGAAGCCATGTCGGGCATCACCACCACCGGCTCGACGGTGATGACGGGCCTGGACCTGATGCCGCCCGGCATCCTGCTGTGGCGCGGTCTGCTGCAATGGCTGGGCGGCATCGGGATCATCATCATGGCGCTGACCGTGCTGCCGATGCTGCGTGTCGGCGGCATGCAGATGTTCCGCGTCGAGGCCTTCGAGGCCCAGGAGAAGGTGGTGCCGCGGGCCGCCAGCCTGGCCTCCTGGCTGGCCGGCATCTACGTCGGCCTCACGCTGGCCTGGGCCGTCATGCTGGCCGTGTTCGGCGGCCTGCCGGCCCTCGATGCGACGGTGCACGCCATGACCACCATCGCCACCGGCGGCTATTCGACCAAGGACGCCTCGGTCGGCCATTTCCGGTCGGCGGTGGTGGACTGGATCATCGTCGCCGGCATGATCGTCGGGTCGATTCCCTTCCTGCTCTATTTCCAGACCGTGCGCGGCCGGCCGCTGGCGCTGATCCGAGACACCCAGGTGCAATGGTTCGTGGGCACCGTCGTCGTGGGCGTCGCCGCCGTCACCTGGTGGCTGTGGCAGGACGGCGGCATGTCCCCGCTGGAGGCGCTGCGCTACGCGGCGTTCAACACCACGTCCGTCATGACCGGCACAGGCTACGCGACGGCGGACTACTGGCAGTGGGGCGGCGTGGTCGGCGGGGCGCCCGTGGCGGTGCTGTTCTGCCTCATGTTCGTGGGCGGCTGCGCCGGCTCGACCTCGTGCGGGATCAAGGTTTTCCGGTTCCAGATCCTGGGCGCCATGGCGGCCATCCAGTTGCGCCGGCTGTTGCAGCCGAACGGTGTTTTCATCCCCTACTACAACAAGAAGCCTATCCAGGAGGGCGTGGCCGAAGCGGTCATGGCGTTCTTCTTCATGTATGCGCTGTCGGTGGCCTTCCTCACCATCCTGCTGGGCCTGACCGGGCTGGACCACGTCACCGCGCTGTCGGGGGCGGCCACGGCGATCTCCAACGTCGGCCCCGGCCTGGGCGACGTGATCGGCCCGGCCGGCAACTTCGCCACCCTGCCGGACACCGCCAAGTGGCTGCTGGCCGGCGGCATGCTGCTGGGCCGCCTGGAACTGTTCACGGTGCTGGTGCTGTTCGTGCCGCGCTTCTGGCGGGACTGAGCGTCGCGGCCCCGCCTTCAGCGCACCAGCCGCGGCCCGGGCTCCAGACCCAGGCGCCGGTGCTCCGCGGCCACCGCCCCCGGACGCAGGCCGGGCAACGCCACCTGCGGCGCCTTCAGGCGGGCGCGGCGGGCCTCGCGGCTCAACGGCAGGGCATGGATCTGCTTGCTCGCCTCGGCCAGCAGCACGCCCGCCAGTCCCGGCGCCCAGCGCGGACCGACGCGCTCGATCACGCCGCCGGCCGACTGCGTCATGGTCGAGCGCGAGGGCGGCATGAACAGGGCGCCGGCGCGCGCGCCCGGGGTGAACAGGTTGGCGCGCAGCAGGGCGTCGAGCTGGCCGCTGGAATAGGGCCGGCCGCTGGCGAACGGGCTGCGCTCCAGGCGTGCCCACAGGCCGCGCCGGTTCGGCACCACGATAAGCAGGCGGCCGGAATCCGTCAGCACCCGCCAGATCTCGCGCAGCGCGGCCGTGGTCTGTTCCAGCCCCTCCAGGCCATGCACCAGCAGGATTCTGTCGATGGACTGATCGGGCAGCGGCAGTTCGGTCTCGTCCGCCAGCATGGCCAGATTGGGACCCCGGGCCGGCCAGCGCAGCACGCCCTGCGACGGCGGCATGACCGCCAGCACGCGGTCCGCCTCGCCGAGGAACGTCGCGAGGTACGGCACCGCGTAGCCCAGACCCAGCACCCGCTCGCCCCGGGTGTCCGGCCACATCTCGCGCACGCGGCGACCGATCTGGCGCCGCGCGGACTCGCCCAGCGGGCTGGCGTAGAAGTCGCGCAGGTCGATAACGTCGGCACGCATGGCACGGGCCTCCGCTTGGCGGACAAAGGCCGCGCCGCCACCGCGCGGGGTGGCGACCACGACGGGGGCAGTCTATATGGGTTCGCGTGCTGCCGCCACCACCGAGACCCACCCCGTCTTTCCGGAGAGGAGCCCGCCATGGCGACGTTGCGAATCGAACAGGTTCCCGTCCTGTCGGACAACTACGTCTACCTGGTCCACGAGCCGGACAGCGGTGCGACCGCCGTGATCGACCCCTCGGTGGCCGCGCCGGTGCTGGCGGCGGCCGAGCGCCTGGGCTGGCGCATCACCCACATCCTCAACACCCACCATCACGGCGACCACACCGGCGGCAACCTGGAGATCAAGCGCGCCACCGGCTGTACCGTGATCGGCAACCGGCATGATGCCGCCCGCATCCCGGGGCTGGACGTGGGCGTCGTCGAGGGCGAGACCGTGCAGCTCGGCGACCAGGCCGCGACGGTGTTCGACGTCCCCGGCCATACCCGGGGCCACATCGCCTACTGGTTCCGGGAGTCGGCCGCGCTGTTCTGCGGCGACACCCTGTTTTCCATCGGCTGCGGGCGCCTGTTCGAGGGCAGCCCGGCGCAGATGTGGGACTCCCTGTCCAAGCTGCGCGATCTGCCGCCCGACACGCGGGTCTACTGCGCGCATGAGTACACCCAGGCCAACGTACGCTTCGCGCTGTCGGTCGATCCGGACAATCCGGCGCTCGCGGCGCGGGCCGACGCGGTGGCCCGTCTGCGCGAGGCCGGGGCACCCACGGTGCCGTCGCGCCTGGACGAGGAGCGGGCGGCCAACCCCTTCCTGCGCGCCGACGACCCGGCGCTGGCGGCGCGGCTGGGGCTGGCCGGGGCCGATCCGGTGACGGTGTTCGCCGAGGTGCGCGGCCGCAAGGACCGGTTCTGAAGCCGTCGCCACGACCGGGCGGGCCGGGTTTTCGCGCTGCCATCGCGACGCCCGGCCTGATATAAGCGGGCGCCCTGTCCAACTGACCGCTCGATCCGACCGCCCGGAGCCCGCCCGCCCATGGACCGTATCCTCATCATCGACTTCGGCAGCCAGGTCACCCAGCTCATCGCGCGCCGGGTGCGCGAGTCCGGTGTCTACTGCGAGATTCAGCCGTTCAACCGCGTCGACGCGGCGGCCATCCGAGCGTTCGCGCCCAAGGGCGTGATCCTGTCCGGCGGCCCGGCGTCGGTGACCGCCATGGGCACGCCGCGCGCGCCCCAGGACCTGTTCAAGATGGGTCTGCCGGTGCTGGGCATCTGCTACGGCCAGCAGACCATGGTGGAACAGCTCGGCGGCCGGGTGGCGACCTCCGACCACCGCGAGTTCGGCCGCGCCTTCCTGGAGGTCAGCGGCGACTGCGCGCTGTTCCGCGGCGTCTGGGCGGTGGGCGAGCGCCATCAGGTGTGGATGAGCCACGGCGACCGCGTCGACCACCTGGCGCCCGGCTTCCACGTGGTCGGCACCAGCGAGGGCGCGCCCTACGCCGCCATCGCCGACGAAACCCGTCACTTCTATGGCGTCCAGTTCCACCCCGAGGTGGTGCACACCCCGGAAGGGGCGGCCTTGCTGCGCGCCTTCACCCACGAGGTCTGCGGCTGCGCCGGGGACTGGACCATGGCGGCGTTCAAGGACCAGGCCATCGCCCGCATCCGCGCCCAGGTGGGCGACGGCCGGGTGCTGTGCGGCCTGTCGGGCGGGGTCGACAGCGCGGTCACCGCCGCGCTGGTGCACGAGGCGGTGGGCGACCAACTCGTCTGCGTCTATGTCGACCACGGCCTGATGCGCCAGGGCGAGAGCGAGCAGGTCGAGGCCGTGTTCCGCGACCGCTTCAACATCCGCCTGGTGGTGCGCCATGCCGACGACGTGTTCCTGACGGCGCTGGAGGGCGTCAGCGACCCCGAGGTCAAGCGCAAGACCATCGGCAAGCTGTTCATCGACGTGTTCGAGGCCGAGGCCAAGACGCTCGGTGGCGCCGACTTCCTGGCCCAGGGCACGCTCTACCCCGACGTCATCGAGAGCGTGTCGTTCGCCGGCGGGCCGTCGGTGACCATCAAGTCGCATCACAACGTCGGCGGCCTGCCCGAGCGCATGGACATGAAACTGGTCGAGCCGCTGCGCGAGCTGTTCAAGGACGAGGTGCGCGACCTGGGCCGTGAACTGGGCCTGCCCGAGGCCATGGTCGGCCGCCACCCCTTCCCCGGGCCGGGGCTGGCGATCCGCCTGCCCGACCAGCCGGTGACGCGCGACAAGCTGGACATCCTGCGCAAGGCCGACGTGATCTACCTGGAGGAGATCCGTCGCGCCGGCCTGTACGACGCCATCTGGCAGGCGTTCGCGGTGCTGCTGCCGGTGCGCAGTGTCGGCGTGATGGGCGACGGCCGCACCCACGATCACGTGGTGGCGCTGCGCGCGGTGACCGCGACCGACGGCATGACGGCCGAGAGCTATCCCTTCGACCACGCCTTCCTGGCCCGGGTGGCCAGCCGCATCATCAACGAGGTGCGCGGGGTGAACAGGGTGGTCTACGACGTGACGTCCAAGCCGCCGGGAACGATCGAGTGGGAGTGAGTCCGAGGGTCCGGAGACGATGGGCAGCGATCGGAAAACTCTCATTCTGGCCGGCCTTGATCCTGACTCCTCGGGATCAAGGCCATACCGGTGCTGGATTCGCCCGCCCCGGCGATGCCGGAGCGGCCAATTGGGCGGGTTTGTGCATAGCCCGTAATGCAAAGCCCAGGGCCGAGCCGCCCCGGCTTTCCGCCCCGTCGCGCAGCCGGACACGCCACCCCGTTCCCGTAGGCTGGCGTTCAGGCGGGCGCACTGGCCCGCTGTTCAATCTTGTAAGGAAAATCTAAGCATCAGAGCCCGATATGGCTCCGGCGGTAGGATTCGAACCTACAACCCTGCGGTTAACAGCCGCATGCTCTACCGTTGAGCTACGCCGGATCAGCCATGTCGGGAGCGACGCTGCCGAGGCAGACCGCCCTATGGAGGCCGGGGCCGGAATCGAACCGACGTACGGGGATTTGCAGTCCCCTGCATGACCACTCTGCCACCCGGCCCCTGGGTCTGTCCGCGCCGCCCGTCCGGGGCGCCGCGTCGTCGGAAGGCCGGCTTTATACGCACAAGCCGCGGACCGGTCAAGCACCCCGACGCGAGTTTTTTCGGGTCATCCGCCCCCAACGCGCCGACCCGCCGCACCGAACCGCCGCACCGACCCGACGCACCGGCCGCCATCGCCGCCATCATCTTCATTGTCTTCATTGTCTTCACCCGGTCGCCTGGGTATAAGCTCGACCGATCCGGGTCCGACGGCCGGCGGCGCGCCGGTCCGTGCGCCCCCCTCCCTCCCCCACCGGAGAGACGCCGCGATGGACTTCGAGTTGGCCCGCTTCAACATGATGGAGAACCAGATCCGCGCCAACCGGGTCACCGACCCGGCCGTGATCCAGGCCATGGAGCGCGTGCCGCGCGAACTGTTCGTGCCCAAGGCCCTGCGCGGCATCGCCTACGTCGACGAGGATCTGCCCCTGGACGACGGCCGGTATCTCATCGAGCCACTGGTGCTGGCGCGGCTCATCCAGGCCGCCGCCGTTCAGCCCACCGACGTCATCCTGGACGTCGGCTGCGCCACCGGCTACTCGGCCGCGGTCCTGTCCCACATCGCCAGCACCGTGGTGGCCCTGGAGGTGGACTCCGACCTCGCGACGCGGGCGACGCGCACGCTGACCGACCTGGGGCTCGACAACGCGGTGGTGGTGGAAGGCTCCCTCGCCGACGGCTGTCCCAAGCAGGCGCCCTACGACGTCATCGTCCTGGGCGGCGCCGTCCCGGAGGTCCCGGACGGACTGCGCCAGCAACTCGCCGAGGGCGGGCGCCTCGTGGCCGTCATCGGCGACGGCGGTTGGAACAGCAAGCTGACGGTCATCGAGCGCCACGGTGACGCCTTCGGCCACCGCGTCCTGTTCGATGCCGCCACACCGCCGCTGCCGGGCTTCGAACGCGCCGAGGTGTTCGAGTTCTGAACCACACCGGCCGGTTCCCGGGACGGCAGCCCGGTGCTAAGCTGTCGTCGTAAAGGGGGCCGTATCTCTGGACGCCGAGGCGCCGACCCACCGCCCGTTCGGCGCGATGCGGCACCGGCGCCGCACCTCCCAAGCCCCCGCAGCCGGGGGGCTTCGCTCCATTGTCAGGGCGGCGTCGGGCGAGTAAGGTCCCTGACTCAAATAGGGTCGTCCCGGCCGCACGGGCCGGCACGGGTGTCTCGCCGAGGCGGCTGGAACGACCCGGTGCACGGGTGCAACGGTCGGGCGTGGTGGCGGTGCGAACGGCAAGAACGCCCGACCCTGGTCTCAGCGGATGGTGGACGCGGCATGAAACCTTTCAGTCTCCTGGCCCTGGCCCTCGTGGCTGTGTGCGGGCTCGTCCTGGCGCCGGTGTCCGGTGCCCGGGCCCAAAGCCTGGAGGAGGCGCTGGTCGCCGCCTACCTGAACAACCCCGGCCTGCAGGCGCGGCGCGCCCAGTTGCGCGCGGTCGACCAGGGCGTGCCGCTGGCCAAGTCGGGCTGGCGGCCCCAGGTCTCGGTGACCGGCGAGACCGGCTGGCAGACCACCACCCGGGATCTCGGCACCGGCCGGGAGCAGACCACCGACACCAACCCGACCGCCGTCACGGTGAGCGTGACCCAGCCGATCTTCCGCGGCTTCCGCACCACCGCCCAGGTCGACCAGGCCGAAAACAACGTCCTGGCCGAGCGCGCCAATCTCACCGCCACCGAGCAGCAGGTCCTGCTTGACGCCGCGGTGGCCTTCCTCAACGTCGTGCGCGACACCGCCGTGGTCGACCTGAACCGCAACAACGAGGACGTGCTGACCCGTCAGTTGGAGGCCACGCAGGACCGCTTCCGGGTGGGCGAGATCACCCGCACCGACGTCGCCCAGTCCGAGGCGCGCCTGTCCGGGGCCTATGCCGACACCGCCGACGCCCTGGCGGCGCTGGAGAGTTCGCGCGCCAACTATCTGCGTGTGGTGGGCGAGCCGGCCGGCGAGGTCGCCGCGCCGGAGGACATGGCGGCACTGCCGGCCACGCTCCAGGACGCGATCGACCGGGCCCTGGCCGCCAACCCGTCCATCCTGGCGGCGGAATACGGCTGGCGCGCCGCGCAGGACGAGATTCGCAACCAGCGGGGCCGCCTGTTGCCGGAGGTCTCGGTCCAGGGCTCGTTTTTCAAGGGCTGGGAGCAGGGCAACCTGGAGGACTCCGAGCAGGAAACCCTGGCCGCCACCCTGAACGTCACCGTGCCGATCTATCAGGGCGGCACCGTGTATGCGCAGTTGCGCGAGGCCAAGCACCGCGCCGGCCAGCGCCGGCTGGAACTGGACGAGGCCCGCACGCAGGTGCGCGAGCAGGCCCAGCAGGCGTGGGAGCAGATGGTGGCCACCCAGGCCCGTATCGAGTCCCTGCGCGACCAGATCGAGGCTGCGGAGATCGCGCTGGAGGGGGTGCAGCGCGAGGCCCAGGTGGGCGCCCGCACCGTGCTGGATGTCCTGGACGCCGAACAGGAACTGCTCAACGCCCGGGTCAATCTGGTCCGCGCCCAGCGCGACGAGCTGGTGGCCGGGTTCAACCTGCTCTCGGCGATCGGCGGCATGACCGTGCCGGAACTCGACCTGCCGGTCGAACCGTATGATCCCACGCAGAACTACGAGGACGTGCAGGATCAGTGGTTCGGTGGCTCCGCGGCGGCCGACGCGGACGCCGCCCTCGGCCTTGAGGGAACCAGCCCCACGTACTGAGCCGCGGCAGCCGGGACCCGGGCAGGACGCCACCGGGCCTTCGGCAACCCCGCCAGCGATAGGACGGGCCATGACCGACAAGGACGCGTCGACCCAGGAACCCTCGATGGAGGATATCCTGGCCTCGATCCGGAAGATCCTGTCCGAGGACGAGGACGACGACGCGGCGCCCGCGGCCCCGGAACCGGAGCCGCCGCGACCGGCGCCGCCCAAGGCTCAGCCGGCGCCGAAGCCGCCGCCCGAGCCGCCACGCACCCCGCCGCCGCCGCCCGAGCCGGAACCGGTGCCGGAGCCCGAACCCGAGCCCCCGGAGGACGACGTCCTCGAACTGACCGACGACATGGTGGAGGAGGAGGAGCCCGAGCCCCCACCGCCGCCGGCACCGGAGCCCGAGCCGGAACCGGTGTGGCAGCCGCCGCCGGCCGACCCCGAACCCGCGCCCTCCCTCGTGTCGCGACCCGACGACGACGATGATGGCCCGCTCGTGGCGCCGTCCGTAGCCGAAGTCTCGTCACGCTACCTCACCGAACTGACGCACTCCATGCGTGGTCACGATCTCCCGATCGGCGACGGCGCGCTGACCCTGGAGACCATCGTACGCCAGGTGGCCCGCGAACTGATCAAGGACTGGCTGGACGAAAACCTGCCGCAGATTACCGAACGCTTGGTTCAGCGCGAGATCGAACGCCTTTCCAAGCAGGCCGGGAGACGGTAGAAGACGCGGGCCGAGCGCTCAGGACAAGGAACCGGCCGGGGCGCTCCCGGCCGGTTTTTTCATGGCAGCCACCAGCGCCAGCGCCGGCGTCGACGCACACTCAGGAAAAGGGGACCGGGTTCAGCCATGCTGGACAAGACCTACAACGCCCAGGACATCGAAGAGCGACGCTACCGCGCATGGGAGGAGTCCGGCGTATTCGGCTGTGCCCCTGACTCCAACGCCGCCCCCTACACCATCATGATGCCGCCGCCCAACGTGACCGGCAGCCTGCACATGGGGCACGCGCTCACCTTCACGCTCCAGGACGTGCTGATCCGCTACTTCCGCATGAAGGGGCGCGATGCGCTGTGGCAGCCGGGCACCGACCATGCCGGCATCGCCACGCAGATGGTGGTCGAGCGCAACCTGGCCGACACGGGCCAGACCCGCCACGACCTCGGCCGCGAGGCATTCGTGGATAAGGTCTGGGAGTGGCGCGCCCACTCCGGCGGCACCATCCAGCGCCAGTTGCGCCGCCTGGGTGCGTCGGCCGACTGGCCGCGCGAGCGATTCACCATGGACGACGGCCTGTCCCGCGCCGTCACCAAGGTGTTCGTGCAGCTCCACAAGGAGGGCCTGATCTACCGCGACAAGCGGCTGGTCAACTGGGATCCCAAGCTGCACACCGCTATCTCCGACCTGGAGGTGGAGCAGCGCCCGACCGACGGCCAGATGTGGTATTTCCGCTATCCCGTACAGGGCGCGCCGGACCGGTTCATCGTGGTCGGCACGACCCGGCCCGAGACCATGCTGGGCGATACCGGCGTGGCGGTCCATCCCGACGACGACCGCTACCGTGATCTGGTCGGCAAGACCGTGATCCTGCCGATCGTCGACCGCCCCATCCCCGTGGTCGCCGATGACTACGCCGATCCGGAGAAGGGATCGGGCGCGGTCAAGATCACCCCGGCCCACGACTTCAACGACTTCGAGGTCGGCCGCCGCCACGACCTTGCGATGATCAACGTGCTTGATCGCGACGCCCGCCTGAACGAGGCCGTGCCGGCCGACTTCCAGGGTCTGGACCGCTTCGTCGCCCGCGACCGCGTCATCGAGCGCATGGAGGCGCTGGGGCTGCTGGAGAAGGTCGAGCCCAACCCGATGACCGTGCCCTACGGCGACCGCTCCGGCGTGGTCATCGAACCCTGGCTGACCGACCAGTGGTTCGTCGACGCCAAGACGCTGGCGCAGGCGCCGATCCAGGCGGTCGAGGAGGGGCGCACGCGCTTCGTGCCGGCGCACTGGGCCAATACCTTCTTCGAGTGGATGCGCAACATCCAGCCCTGGTGCATCAGCCGCCAGATCTGGTGGGGCCACCGCATCCCGGCGTGGTACGGACCGGACGGTGCCATCTTCGTCGAGGAGACGGAGGAGGAGGCGCAGGCCGCCGCCCACGCGCACTACAACGACGCCGTGGCGTTGCGCCGCGACGACGACGTGCTGGACACCTGGTTTTCGTCGGCGCTGTGGCCGTTCTCAACCCTGGGATGGCCCGACGACACCCAAGAGCTGGCCCGCTACTACCCCGGCGACGTTCTGGTCACCGGCTTCGACATCATCTTCTTCTGGGTCGCCCGCATGATGATGATGGGGCATCACTTCATGGGCGACGTGCCGTTCCGCGACGTCTACATCCATGCCCTGGTGCGCGACGCCAAGGGCCAGAAAATGTCCAAGTCCAAGGGCAACGTCATCGACCCGCTGGACCTGATCGCGACCTACGGCACCGATGCCCTGCGCTTCACCCTCACCGCGATGGCGGCGCAGGGCCGCGACATCAAGATGAGCGAGAGCCGGGTGCAGGGCTATCGCAACTTCACCACCAAGCTGTGGAACGCCGCCCGTTTCTGCGAGATGAACGGCTGCATCCCGCGGGCGGACTACGATCCGGCCGCGGTCACGTCCACCCTCAACCGCTGGATCGTGGCGCGCACCACCGCCACCGCGCGCGCGGTCGGTGCCGCGATCGAAGCCTATCGCTTCAACGAGGCCGCCCAGGTCGCCTACCAGTTCACCTGGAACACCTTCTGCGACTGGTACCTGGAGTTCGCCAAGCCGGTCTTCAACGGCGAGGACACCGCCGCGCAGGCCGAGACCCGGGCGACGGCGGCCTGGGTGCTGGACCGGATCCTCACCCTTCTGCACCCGATCATGCCCTATGTGACCGAGGAACTGTGGGATGCCCTGTCCGACAGCCGGCCGCACCCGCTGATCGCCGCGCCCTGGCCCGAGGACCGGGCCGACCTGGCCGCCCCGGCGGCGGAGGCGGAGATGGACTGGCTGGTCGGGCTCATCACCGCCATCCGGTCGGTGCGGGCCGAGATGAACGTGCCGCCGGGCGCCCGCCTGCCGGTGCAGATCAAGGACGCCAACGCCACCACGCAAGCCCGGCTGGAGACCCACCGCGCGCTGGTGGCCACGTTGGCCCGCCTGGACGCGGTGACCCTGGTGGACGAGGCACCGACCAGCGGCGCGGCCCAGGTGGTGGTGGACGAGGCGACGGTGATTCTGCCGCTGGCCGATGTGATCGACCTGGAGGCCGAGCGCAAGCGCCTGGCCCGCGACGTCGCCAAACAGGACGGCGAGATCACCAAGCTGGCGAAGAAGCTGGCCAACGAAGGGTTCCTGGCCAAGGCCCCGGCCGAGGTGGTGGCCGAGAACCGCGAGCGCCTGGCCGACCTCGAAGCCACGCGGGACAGGCTCAAGGAGGCGCTGGCCCGGATCGGGTAGCGGCTCCCGCGTCCCGCGGTCCCCCGCGGGAGGGTGGGACCGAGAAAGCGGGACTCGCGCCCACGCTCCTGCGTGGGCGCCATCATGTGTCACGCGGTCCCACGCGGGAGCGTGGGACCCAGAAAGAGGGACTCGCGCCCACGCTCCTGCGTGGGCGCCATGTGGCGCGGGGTCCCGCGCGGGAGCGTGGGACCGAGAAAGCGGGACTCGCGCCCACGCTCCTGCGTGGGCGCCATCATGTGACGCGGGGTCCCACGCCGGAGCGTGGGACCGAGAAAGCGGGACTCGCGCCCACGCTCCCGCGTGGGCGCCATCATGTGACGCGGGGTCCCGCGCCGGAGCGTGGGACCCAGAAAGCGGGACTCGCGCCCACGCTCCCGCGTGGGCGCCATCATGTGGCGCGGGGTCCCACGCAGGAGCATGGGACCGAGAAAGCGGGACTCGCGCCCACGCTCCCGCGTGGACGCCATGTGGGGCGGGGTCCCACGCCGGAGCGTGGGACCCAGAAAGAGGGACTCGCTCCCACGCTCCTGCGTGGGCGCCATGTGGCGCGGGGTCCCACGCCGGAGCGTGGGACCCAGAAAGACGAGGCTACCTCGCGCCCACGCTCCTGCGTGGGCGCCATGTGGCGCGGGGTCCCACGCCGGAGCGTGGGACCCAGAAAGACGAGGCTACCTCGCGCCCACGCTCCCGCGTGGGCGCCCCTGGACCGCCCCCTACTCCGCCGCCGCCACCGCCGGGCCGGCCATCCAGTCCGCCAGGGCCGGCAAGGCCCGCTGGCCGTACAGCGCCTTACGCTCCCGGCCCCTGAGCTTGCGCTTGCCCACCCGGGTCATGTCCGCCGGCAGCTCCGGGAACAGGCCGAAGTTGACGTTCATGGGCTGGAACGTCTCGGCGTGCGCCGGATTGGTGATGTGGTTGAGCAGCGCCCCCAGCGCCGTGACCCCCGGCGGCGGCACGGCCGTCTCGCCGCGGGCCTCGGCGGCGGCGAACAGGCCGGCCAGCAGGCCGACGGCGGCGCTTTCCACATAGCCCTCGCAGCCCGTGATCTGGCCGGCGAAGCGCACCCAGGGCCGGCTCTTCAGGCGCAGGGTGCCGTCGAGCAGGCGCGGGCTGTTCAGGAAGGTGTTGCGGTGGATGCCGCCCAGACGGGCGAACTCGGCCGCCTCCAGGCCCGGGATCAGGCGGAAGATGCGGGCCTGCTCGCCGTAGCGCAGCTTGGTCTGGAATCCGACCATGTTGTAGAGCGTGCCCAGGGCGTTGTCCTGGCGGAGCTGCACGATCGCGTGCGGCTTGCGGTCGGGGGCGCGCGGGTTGGTCAGGCCAACCGGCTTCATCGGGCCGTGGGCCAGGGTCTCGCGGCCGCGCGCGGCCATGACCTCGATGGGCAGGCAGCCCTCGAAGTAGGGCGTGCCCTCCCACTCCTTGAACGCCACCGTGTCGGCCGCCAGCAGGGCGTCGATGAACGCTTCGTACCGGTCGCGGTCCAGCGGGCAGTTGATGTAGTCGGCCCCCTCGCCCTTGTCGTAGCGCGACTGGAACCACGCCACGTCCATGTCGATGCTGTCCCTGTGGACGATGGGCGCGATGGCATCGAAGAACGCGAGCTGATCCTCCCCGGTCTCGGCGCGAATGGCCTCGGCCAGCGCCGACGAGGTCAGCGGCCCGGTGGCGACGAGGGTTGGACCGTCGTCCGCCGCCGGCAGCGCCGCCATCTCGCGCCGCGTGAGGGTGACGGCGGGGTGCTGCTCCAGGGCCTCCTGGACGGCCCGGGAGAAGCCCTCGCGGTCCACGGCCAGCGCGCCCCCGGCCGGCACCCGATGGCGGTCGGCGCTGGCCATCACCAGCGAGTCCAGCCGCCGCATCTCTTCGTGCAGCAGGCCGACCGCGTTGCCCTCGGCATCATCGGAGCGGAACGAGTTCGAACACACCAGTTCGGCCAGGCCGTCGGTGACGTGGGCGTCGGTACCGCGTACCGGCCGCATCTCGACCAGCTCGACCGTCAGGCCGCGGCGGGCGCACTGCCAGGCGGCCTCGCTGCCGGCGAGGCCGCCGCCGATGATCCGGACGCGGGGGGGCTGTGTCTGTGTCATGGCGCTGGATGTAGGCGAGGCGGGCCGCGCTGTCCATGGCCGTGTGCGCCCGGCCCGGCGGCCCGCTTGACAGGTCCCGACCGGGCGGCTACCTCCGCGAGACCCTCTACCGCAAAGGATACCGGCTCGTGGACGGCACCGATCTCTTCTCGATGGACATCCTGTTGCCGGTCCTGATCGGCATGGGCGCGGTTCTGCTGTTCCGTCTGATGCCGCGCCTGCTGGCCTCCGGCGTGCCGTTCGTGAGTCCCAAGGAGGTCCGCGCCAGGCTCGACAGCGGCGACGACATGCTGGTCCTCGACGTGCGCTCGCCGCGCGAGTTCGCCGGCCGTGGGGGCCATGTCCCGGGCGCGCTCAATCTGCCGCTGGATCAACTGGGGCAGCGGCTCAAGGCCCTGGGGCCGGACCTCGGGGACACCCTCGAGACACCGGTGTTCGTGGTCTGCCAGACCTCCAGCCGGGCCGCCCATGCGGCGCGCATCCTCAAGAAGGCAGGCTTTCGCAACCTGTCGGTCATGGGCGGGGGCATGTCGGCGTGGCGCGCCCAGGGTCACCCCACCCGCCAGGACACCGCCGACGCCTGACGCCGCGACCGGCTGGCCGGTATGGCGTGCGGCGCGCGTCACTTCACCGGCGGGATCCGGCCCCCCGGGCCACGCCCACGCCGGCCTCCGCCCGCAGCAGCAGGTCCATCTCGTCGCGCGGTACCGGCCGGCTGAACAGGTAGCCCTGGACCACGTCGGCCCCCTCCTGGCGCAGATAGGCGAGTTGGTCCTCGGTCTCCACACCTTCCGCGATGACCGTCATGCCCAGGCTGTGACCCAGGTTGATGATGGCGCGCACCAGAATGGTGTCGTTGGTGTCCTCGCGCAGGTGCTGGACGAACGACTGATCAATCTTCAGCTTGTGCACCGGGAATCGCTTTAGGTAGTTCAGCGACGAATACCCGGTGCCGAAGTCGTCGATGGCGATTCGGAAGCCCTCGGCGGCAAGCTGACTGAGGAAGGCGACGGCCCCGGCATGCTCGCCCATCAGCATGCTCTCGGTCAGTTCCAGATCGAGCGCGTCCGGCGGCAGCCGATGGGACTCCAGCGCCTGGCAGATGCGGTCCACCAGCCCGGCGTCCCGGAACTGCACCGCCGAGATGTTGACCGCCACCGGAATCAAGGGGAGTCCCGCGGCACGCCAGCCGGCCAGGTCGGACAGCGCGCGGTTGAGCACGCCCTCGCCCAGCGGCATGATGAGCCCCGATTCCTCCGCTACGGTGATGAACTGCCCCGGCGGCACCAGGCCGTGGATCGGATGGCGCCAGCGCACCAGCGCCTCCATGCCGACCAGGGCGCCGCTCATGTCGTACTGAGGCTGATAGTAGTTCTCCAACTCGCCGCGCTCCAGCGCGCGCCGCAGATCGGCCTCCAGGTCGAGGCGAATCCGAGCCTCGTTGTTCATGTCGTTGGAGAAGAACCGGTAGTCCTCGCCCTCGGCGCGGGCGACCCGATGCATGGCAAGATCGGCGTTCTTGATGAGATTGTCCGGATCCGTTCCGTCGCCGGGATACATCGCAATACCGACGGTCGCCCGCAGGTTCACCGTGTTCTCACCCACCTCCACCGGCGTCTCGATGATGCGCGCCAGCCGTCGCGCCAGCGTGGCCGCGGCCTCCGCCCCGCTGTGGCCGCTCTGGATGATCGCGAACTCGTCCCCCCCCATGCGGGCCACGGTATCCACCTCCTCGGCGACGGCGGCATTGATGCGCGAGCCCACGGTCATCAGGATCTGATCCCCCAGGTCGTGACCCAGGGTGTCGTTGACGCGGCTGAACTGCGTCAGGTCCACGAACAGCACCGAGACCGTGCCCTGGACGCGGCGGGCCTGCTGCACCGCCTGGTGCAGGCGGTCGCGGAACAGGGTGCGGTTCGGCAGCCGGGTCAGGGTGTCGTAGTTCGACAGGTAGCGAATCCGCTCCTCGGCCCGCTTGCGCTCGCTGATGTCCTCGTGCACGGCGACGTAATGGATGGCGTCGTCATCCGGACCGCGCATCGGCGTGATGGTCTGCTGAACCGTATAGAGGCTGCCGTCCTTGCGCCGCTCCACCAGTTCGCCGCGCCAGATGTCGCCGGTCTTGATGGTCTCCCACAGATCCTCATAGGTCGCGGGATCCTGGTGGCCGGAGAACAGGATGTGCGGCGTCTTGCCGCGCACCTCGTCCGTGCTGAAACCGGACAGCGCCGTGAAGGCCTCGTTGGCCCACTCGATGCGACCGTCCCGGTCGGTGATGAAGATCGCGTTGGCGGCCACCGACATGGCGGCGGCCTGCAAGCGCAGGAACCCGGTCTCGCGCCCCAGACGCAGCGCGTTGCCGAGGCGGCGGGCCACGACGTCGCATCTCAAGCGAGCCCCTCTGTCCATGGTCCCGCTGTCAGGATGGACCACCAGCACGCCCAGGACGGTGTCCCCGGAGGCCAGCGGGAACACCGCGCCGCTGGGCCGTCGCGTCATGAGGTCCAGCATGGCGTCGTCGAACGCATCGGGCACGGCCGCCGGCCCGATCCCCCGGGCCGGTTCGGACAGCAGGCGCGGCGCCCGAAAGGCCACGGCCGGTTCGACGGCCTCGCTCAGCCACCCCGGCAGCGCCGCCCCGACTCCCGCCTGCATCACGGTCGCATCGACCCCGCCCGCGGCGGTCAGGGTCAGGACACCGGCCCGGTCCCGGAGCGCCACCCAGACCAGGGATGCGTCCTCGATCTCCGCGATACGCCGGCAGACCAGGTCGCAGGTCCGATCGCGCCCCACCCCGCCCAGAACGTCGGCGTCGATCTCAAGCGAAAGCCGTGCCATGGCGGTGAGATGCCCGATGCCGGAATGGCTGACCGCCAGAACGGCGATGTCGGACTCGCCCTCCTGCCCCCGCCGGGGCACCCCCCCCGGCGGCGCCTCGGCCAGCGGAACGCGGGCCACCTCGAGCAGCAGTTCGGCGCCGTCCATCGAGCGGGCAACGACCGTCTGGGCCGGCGCCGCCCCGCCGCCGATGCCCTCGCCCACGAGTGGCAGCGCGTCGAGATCGGCGCCGCGTTCCACCAGTCCGGTCAGGAGGCGGCGCCATTCGCGGCCCGTCAGCCCGTCAGGCTCGGCACCGAACAGCCGACAGGCCGCGGCGTTGGCCCAGGACACACACCCGTCCGGTCCGAACACCAGCGCGGCCTGGTCCACGGCCTCCATGAGCGCTCCCTGCACCGCCGTCAGCTTGCGTTGCCGGTCGCTGCGCCCGCCCGCCTCGAAGGGGGTGACCAGAATCGCCAGGCCGAGCCCGTACAGCAGCACCCGTTCCGCGGTGAGGGCGAAGGGCATGGCCGTGGGATCCGTGAGGAGCAACGCGGGCGGTCCGATGAACGCCACCCCGGCGGAGGCCAGGGTGAGCGCAACGATCAGGGTGCCGCGACCGCGGAATCGGTGCCACGCCACCCAGGCGCAGGCCAGAAAGAGCAGACCGCGGAAGAGATGCACGGGCATGTCGACCCAAAGCGGCCCCAAGCCGGCCGTCATCGCCGCGCCGGTCCATCCCAGGGTGACCGCGACGAGCGACAGCAGCATACCGCTCTGGTCCCCGCTGGTGCCGCCGCTGCGCAGGCCACCGAGGAGCATGACCGGCACCAGGGCATGCAGCGACGCGCTCAGGAAGGTCCCGGCCTGCGGTGGCGCGGCGCCGACCAGCAGAACCAGCGATCCGACGAGGTCGAGGCCGAAGGCCGCCGCGATCCATCCGGCCATGCCCGGCGGCACGACGTCCCGGTGCCCGGCCCATACGAAGGCCAGCACGAACATCAGCCCGGTCAGGGCGAACCCAAGGTGGAACAGGAGGGCAACGTCCATCCGGCCGGACCCGTATCCAGTGAATGCCTGGCGCGAGAGCGGCCGCAGGGGAGGTGTTCGGTCCTGCGACAGGGAGCCGGCACCGCGTGGCAGTCCCGGCGCAGCATCCCCCCGCCCGGCCCGTGATCGGCACCGGCGCCGGACGGAGTCCGCCGCGGCGCCGGCCAGGGCATGCCGATATTGCTCCCATGAGGGTTCCAGTGCAACGCGCCTGCGCGATCCAACCGGCCGCGCAACGGTCGGCGCCGCCCCGGTTCACCGCTTGCGCTGCGGCGCACGGCCCGTGCTAGAGTGCCCGCTGGTCGCGCCTGCCGGCCCGGACGGGATCGCACCGATGGCCCCGAAGTCAAGCCGGAGGTGGGGCGCTTCAGAGCGCCCGTCGCGCCTGCGGGACGGCGCGCTTTCGGAGGGCGCGGTTCGCTGGGGGGAGACTCTGCCCGGATGTCCATCGCCACCATCCTTGGCGTCGTCTTCGGTTTCGGTCTGTTCGTCGGCTCGGTCATCCTGAGCACCGACAACGTCTTCATTTTCCTCAACCTGCCCAGCTTCATCATGGTGTTGGGCGGCACCCTCGCGGCCACCTTCATTTCGTTCGAACCGCGCTTCGTCATCCACTCCCTGCGGGTGATGATGGGTATTCTGCTGACCAACGAGGTCACGCGTGCCATCCTCACCCACGAGGTCGGGCGGGTGATCCGCTGGGGCTACGTGATCCAGAAGGGCGGACTGGCCGGACTGGAGGGCGATGCCGCGCGGGCGCGCAAGCTCGACCGTTTCCTGAGCTACGGCATCGACCTGGTCGTCACGGGCTATACCGGCCAGGAGGTGCGCGACATCCTCGCCAACACGGTCGAGACCACGTTCCAGCGCAACACGGTGTATTCCGACATCCTGCGCAACATGGGCTCGACGGCGCCGGCTTTCGGCATGATCGGCACCCTCGTGGGCCTCATCATCATGCTGGACAACATGGGCGAGGATCCGGCCTCGCTCGGCCCGGGCATGGCGGTGGCCCTCGTGACCACGCTCTACGGGGTTCTGGCCGCGCGGCTCATCTTCCTGCCGGCGGCCAACAAGGTGCAGCAGCGCGAGGAGATCGTGCGGTTCCGGAACTACCTGCTGGCGGAGGGCCTGGCGCTGTTGGCCGAGCGCAAGAGCCCGCGCTACATTCAGGACAAGATGAACAGCTTCCTGGATCCGACCCTGCATTTCAGCATCGACAGCATGATGCGCAGCAGACCATGACACGGCGGAGGACCCGGCCATGTTCGAGAACCTGGGCCAGCGCTGGACACACAAGGCGACGCGGCAGGAGCGCGAGGACGACTGGGTCACCACCTTTGCCGACATGGCGACCCTTTTGCTGGCGTTCTTCATCCTGCTCGCCGCCATCTCCAGGGTCGACCCCGTTCTGTTCGAACAGGTCAAGGCCGGTATGGCCAAGGGGATCGGTCAGCGCGACATCGAACGCCCCATCGAGGCCCTGCGCAACGACATCACGGCCGCCATCGAGCTGATGAAGGTGGACGACGTGGTCGGGCTCGGGGTCGACCAGCAGGGCCTGGTCATCGAGTTCGCCAGCGCCGCCTTCTACCGGCCGGGCTCGGCCGCCATCCGCGAGGAGGCCGTTCCGGTGTTCGAGCGGGTCGCGGTCACCCTGGACTCGCCCAAGTACCGCAACTTCCAGATCGAGGTGCAGGGTCACACCGACGACCAGCCCGTCAGCACGCCGCGGTTTCCGTCCAATTGGGAGCTGTCTGCGGCCCGGGCCACCGGGGTGGTGCGCCTGCTGGCGGAGAACGGCGTGGCGGACCAGCGCATGCGGGCGGTCGGCTATGCCGATACGGTCCCGAAGGTGCCCAATCGCGCCCCCGACGGCACCGCGCTGCCCAACAACCAGGAAATCAACCGGCGCGTCTCCATCCGCGTCATGCCGCGCTGAGCGGGACGCGGACGGAGGCGCCCCGGCGCGCCCTCACGCCCGAAGGGTCAGTTCCATGCCGTCCCGGGCCACCAGGGCGCTGGGCCAGACCTGGCGCACCTCGTCTTCCAAACGGCCCATGATGGCGTCGTCGTGATCCGGGTCGTGGTGGAACACGGCGAGCTGGCGCACCCCGGCGCTCCGACACAACCGGACCCCTTCCTGCCAGGTGGAGTGGCCCCAGCCGACCTTGGCCGGAAACTCCTCATCGGTGTAGGTGCAATCGTAGATCACCAGGTCCGCCCCGTCGATCAGCCCGAGCACATTGCGGTCGGGCTGGCCCGGGACGTGCTCGGTGTCGGTGACGTAGCAGACGACCAGCCCGTCGTACTCCAGCCGGTAGCCGGTGGCGCCGTTGGGATGATTCAGGGGCGCCGTCACGACCCGCACCGCCTCGCCCAGGTGGAAGGTGTCCCACGGACGGAAGTCACGGAACTGCATCCGCGCGCTCATCGCCTCCAGCGGCACCGGAAACATCGGGTCGGACATGTGGCTGGAGAACAGGCGACGGATGCCGCCGTTGTGGGCCACGTGCCCGGCGAGGATGTCGAGGGCGAAGTCCGGGCGGTAGGCCGGGGCGAAAAACGGGAACCCGATGATGTGGTCCCAGTGGGTATGCGTCATCAGGAGCGTGGCCCGCTCCACCCGCGCGGCGAGCAGGGCCTTGCCCAGGGCGCGGATCCCGGTGCCGGCGTCGAGGATGATGTGCTGAGAGTCCAGATGGACCTCCACACAGCTCGTGTTGCCGCCGTAGATCACGTGGGCGGGCGACGGACAGGGCACGCTGCCGCGCACCCCCCAGAACTTGAGCCAGCACCCCATCCGACGGTTCCGTCTCCGGTCGGCGCCCGACGCGCCACGGTCCAGATCGGAACCGTACGCGATCACACGCGGAAATGCCAATCCGGATGGCACCAGCGTTGCCGCGCCCGCCGGCCGTCACCGCGGGTCGCGGATGCCGATGGCGTCGCCGGGGCGCAAGGCCAGGGCATCGGCCGCCCGGCCCTGGTTGACGGCCAGTTCGGCCAGACCGTTGGCGTTCTCGTACCAGAACGCCTGGCCCACCGGCACATCGGAGAAGGTGCGCGCCCGCCGCGCCGGACGGCCATGGGCCACCAGCTCGGCCCCGGGGTCGAGCCGGCCGGCCCGCAAACCGGTCATGGCATTGCCGTAGCGGTCGATGTAGACGATCCGGTCCAGGTCGTCCGGCCAGTCCGGCCGGTCAACCGTCGCCGGAGCCCGGGCGGCGCCTCTTTCGGGGCGCTCACCGCACGCCAGGCGGGCGGCCGCCGGCGCGAACACGTCGCGGCCGTGGAAGCTGGCGCTGACGGCCCCCGGCGCCTCGAACACCGGAAACGCCCGCGCCGTCCGCGCCCGCCGCACCACCAGGGCGAACAGTCCGTTGTCCGGCCCCACGTACCAGCAGTCGTCGGCCTCGACCATGACCGCGCCGCGATCCGACCCCACCCCCGGATCGACCACACCCAGAACCACGCTGCCCGCGGGCAGGGCCGGCACCAGCGCGGCCAGCAGGTAGGCCGACGCGCGCGGATCGAACACCGGCGCGTCCGCCAGCAGGTCGACGACCGGCACACCGGGCGCGTCGCGGTGCAGGACCGCCTTCATCTGGCCCGTGTACGGCCCCTCCAGGCCGAAGTCCGTGAACACCGCCACCAGCATCCTGTCCTCCCCATCCCGGCTGTCCCGGAGCGCGCGGCGGCGACTGTGCCGCGGGGGCGACCGAGGCGCAACATTGCGTCAAAATACCTGACCGAAATGATCCTTCCGTTCCTGGCAGTCTTGGTCTACTCATTGTCCCTCATTCGGGGTCGCGCGCCTGGAACCGCAAGACCCGGGTCGTGGTGGCGCATGAACGAGTGACACCGGCCTCGTCCGGGTCCGGGTCGGGCCTTGGACAGGGCAGGCAGAACCGGCAGAACCGGGCCATCACACGGATAAGGAAAAGAGGGAGTAAACGGCTTATGAAACGTCGCGAGTTCCTGTCCGGCGCCGCCGCCACCGGCGTGGGCGCCGCCGCCACCGCCGGCCTCGCCACGCCCGCCATCGCGCAGGACCGGCGCGAGTTGAAGCTGGTGACCACCTGGCCGAAGAACTTCCCCGGCCTCGGCACCAGCGCCGAACGGTGGGCGCAGCGCATCACCGCCATGTCGGGCGGTCGTCTGACCGTGAAGGTCTTCGCGGCCGGAGAGCTGGTGCCGGCGTTCGAGGCGTTCGATGCCGTGTCCGCCGGGACCGCCGATATGTACCACGGCGCGGAGTATTACTGGCAGGGCAAGTCGAAGGCGTTCAACTTCTTCGCGGCCGTGCCGTTCGGCCTGACCGCCACCGAGATCAACGCCTGGATCTACCACGCCGGCGGGCAGCAGCTCTGGGATGAGCTGTCGGCCGGGTTCAACATCAAGCCGATGCTGGTGGCCAACACCGGCGTCCAGATGGGCGGTTGGTTCAACAAGGAAATCAACAGCCTGGAGGACTACAAGGGCCTCAAGATCCGGATGCCGGGCCTCGGCGGCGAGGTGCTGCGCCGCATCGGCGCCGCCGCCGTCTCGCTGCCCGGCGGCGAGATCTTCCCGGCCCTTCAGTCCGGCGCCATCGACGCCACGGAGTGGGTCGGCCCCTGGAACGACCTCGCCTTCGGGTTCTACAAGGTCACCAAGTACTACTACTATCCCGGCTTCCATGAGCCCGGCACGGCGCTGTCCGGCGGCGTCAACCTGGACGTCTGGAACAGCCTGAGCGACGAAGACAAGGCCATCATCGAGGCCGCCGCCGCCGCCGAGAACGACTACACCCTGGCCGAGTTCAACGCCCGCAACGGCGACGCCCTCGCCACCCTCATCAACGAGCACGGCGTGGAACTGCGGCGGTTCTCCGACGATGTGCTGACCGCCATCGGCACCGCCGCCGGCGAGGTGGTCGCCGAGGTCGCCGCCGGCGACGCGATGACCCAGAAGGTCTACGACTCCTTCGTCGACTTCCGCTCCAAGGCCATCGGCTGGGCGCGCATCGCCGACCAGGCCTACTGGAACGCGCGCGAGCTGCCCTACACCTACGCCGCCAAGGAGTAGCGCGGCCCGTCGGCCCGGGGGTCCCCAGCGGGGACCCCCGTTCCGTTTGACAGCGCCCGCCGCCGCGCCCCGAGGGGATCGCGGATCTCGGCCGGCGTCGGAGCGTGGGTCCGGACCGGTCGGACGGACTTGCCAAGCGGCGGCCGGTCCCCCCATACACGTCCCTCGTCTGCCGCACCCCGCGGCGTCCCCGGAACAGCGGACCAGGGGCGCCCGGTGTGCGGATCGCACCCGGTGTCCTGGGTCAGACCTCCCGCTTCAACAGATCTCCAGGTTCAAGAGGAGTCCGGGGTGTCGCTTCACGCGTTCGCGCGCACCATCGACCGCATCAACGGGACCGTCGGGCAGGCGACGGCCTGGCTCGCGCTGATCATGGTGCTGGTGCAGTTCCTGGTCGTCGTCCTGCGCTACGTCTTCGGGCTCGGCTTCATCTGGATGCAGGAGAGCATCACCTACATGCACGGCCTGCTGTTCATGGTCGGCGCCGGCTACACGCTGTTGCAGGACGGCCATGTCCGCGTCGACGTGTTCTATCGCGAGGCGTCGCCGCGCCGGAAGGCCCTCGTCAACCTGCTGGGCACGGTCCTGTTCCTGATCCCGTTCTGCGTCCTGGTGCTCTGGGTGTCGTGGCCCTACGTCGCCAACTCCTGGCGCGTCATGGAGGGCTCGAAGGAGACCAGCGGCATCCAGGGGGTCTACCTCCTGAAGAGCGTCATCCTGGTCTTCGGCGGCCTGGTCATCCTCCAGGGTCTGTCGGTGATCGCGCGGTCGCTGCTCACCCTCGGCGGCTACGACCATGAGGACACCGCGCCGGCCTCCGGGGGAGCCGCCCGATGACCCTCCTGGAACGCGAAATCTTCGCCCTCATCATGTTCGCCGGCACCTGCCTGTTCCTGGTGGCCGGATTCCCGGTGGCCTTCACGCTCGGCGGCTCTGCGTTGCTGTTCGGCGTCATCGGCTGGGTCATCGGCGCGTTCGACATGAGCTTCGTCGCGGCCATGCCGCAGCGCATCTTCGGCACCATGACAAACGAGGTGCTGATCGCGGTGCCGCTGTTCGTGTTCATGGGGGTGATGCTGGAACGCTCGCGCGTGGCCGAGGAACTGCTGGACAGCATGGGCAAGCTGTTCGGCACCCTGCGCGGCGGCCTGGGCATCTCGGTGTGCATCGTGGGTGCGCTGCTGGCCGCCTCCACCGGCATCGTGGGCGCCACCGTGGTGACCATGGGCCTGCTGTCGCTGCCGACCATGCTGCGCCGCGGCTATGAGCCGGCGCTGTCCTGCGGCACCATCTGCGCCGCCGGCACCCTGGGCCAGATCATCCCGCCGTCGATCGTGCTGGTGCTGTTGGGCGACCAGATCTCGAACGCCTACACCGACGCCCAGCGCGCCCTCGGCAACTGGTCACCGGAGCCGGTCTCGGTCGGCGACCTGTTCGCGGGCGCGCTGCTGCCGGGTCTGGGGCTGGTGATCATGTACATCGCCTATGTCGCGGCCAACGCCTGGCTGCGGCCCCAGGCCGCGCCCGCGATCCACGATGCGGTCGACGACGAACGCAGCGCCTGGCAGACCATCCGCACCCTCGCCAACGCCTTGCTGCCGCCCGTGATCCTGATCGTGGCGGTCCTGGGGTCGATCCTGACCGGGGTGGCGACGCCGACCGAGGCGGCCGCCGTGGGCGCCGTCGGCGCCCTGCTGCTGGGCGGCCTGAAGCTGGAAGCGAGCGCGCGCTGGCCGATCCTGGCCACCTTCGGCGCCCTGGTGCTGATGCTGGTGCTGGCGCGCGTGGTCGACCTGCGCGTCGCCCGCGACACCATCGGCGGCGGCGACATGATCGGCATCGCGGTGGCCATCGCCTGCACCGCGGTCGTGTTCCTGGGGATCGGCGAGAGCCTGCGTCGGGTCTGGCGCATGGGCATCCTCAACGAGGTGATGCGGCAGACGCTCATGATCTCCTCGATGGTGTTCATCATCATCGTGGGCGCCGGTCTGTTCTCGCTGGTGTTCCGGGGCCTGGGCGGTGAGGAGATGGTGCACGAGTTCCTGACCAACCTGCCCGGCGGCGTGTTCGGCGCCATGCTGGTGGTCATGCTGGTCATGTTCATCCTCGGCTTCTTCCTGGACTTCATCGAGATTATCTTTGTGGTGGTGCCTATCGTGGGGCCGGTCCTGCTGCGCATGGACGTCGACCCGGTGTGGCTCGGGGTGATGATCGCGATGAACCTGCAGACCTCGTTCCTGACGCCGCCGTTCGGCTTCGCGCTGTTTTACCTGCGCGGCGTGGCGCCGCCGAGCATCCGCACCATGTCCATCTACAAGGGCGTGGCGCCGTTCATCCTGATCCAGCTTGTGGGGCTGAGCGTGCTCGCCATGTGGCCGGAGCTGGCGACCTGGCTGCCGGACGTGATCTTCGGATGACGTGATGTTCGGATAACGCGGACGGACGTCCAGGCCGTTCCGAACCGCGGGGTCGATCGCAGCCGCGCGCCGGGCGTCGCCCCTTCGAGCGCCGCAACAGGTGCCTTGCGGCTGCCGGCCCGGGCCGCTATATAGTCTGGTTCATTTGGGTTTTTGTCGTCGGGAGACAGACATGGCGCGTGTGACCGTCGAGGATTGTATTGAACGCATTCCAAACCGTTTCGAACTGGTGCTGCTGGCCGCCCAGCGGGCGCGCGACATCGCCGCCGGCGCCCCCCTGACGGTGACCAAGGACAACGACAAGAACCCGGTCATCGCATTGCGCGAGATCGCCGATCGCATGGTCGAACCCGATCAGGTGACCAACGAGCTGATCCAGGGCCTGCAGAAGCACGTCGAATCCGATGAACCCGAAGAGGACGAGTTCGACGCCCTGGCCGCCCAGCGCCAGATCCCGGTGGACGTGCGCGAGGCCGCGAACGAAGCCGAGGAGGTATTCGCCGATGGTCTGACCGTCCACGGCGACGGCGGCGAGGCCGAAGAGAGCGCGGCCGAGCAGGCGCCCTCGGTGGAGGAGTACGATCCGGACAATCCCCCGGCCTACGGCGAGGACCGCTGAGGCGCGGTGCCGCGCTCGGCAGAGGTGCGACAGCAGATAGGATGACAGCGGTCGGTCGAAGACGGACAAGGATCAGGCGGCGCGACACCGCTCCCGAACGGCACCGGCCCCGCCACGGCTCGGTCGTGGACCCGGCGGGACCGGACGGGCGGAGGGTCGCGCCATGATGCGACAGTTCGAACTGGTGGAGCGCGTCCGCGCTTACGATCCCAACGCCGACGAGGCGGTCCTCAACCGCGCCTACGTCTATGCCATGAAGATGCACGGCTCGCAGATGCGGGCCTCCGGCGACCCCTACTTCTCGCATCCGGTCGAGGTCGCCGGCATTCTCACCAACTACAAGCTCGACAGCGCCTCGATCATCACGGCGCTCTTGCACGACGTCATCGAGGATACCTCGGCCACGCTGGCGGACGTCACCCGCCTGTTCGGCGAGGAGGTGGCGACCCTCGTCGACGGCGTCACCAAGCTCGCCAAGATCAAGCTTCAGGCCGACGGCACCACCCGCGAGGCGGAGAACTTCCGCCGGCTTGTCCTGGCCATGTCCAACGACATCCGCGTGCTGCTGGTGAAGCTGGCCGACCGCCTGCACAACATGCGCACGCTGCACTTCATCAAGAAGCCCGAGAAGCGCCAGCGCATCGCCGTCGAGACCATGGAGATCTACGCGCCCCTCGCGGAGCGCATCGGCATGCACGAGATCAAGGACGAACTCCAGGATCTCGCCTTCAAGCAGCTCCACCCGGAAGCGCGCGATTCCATCCTGGCCCGCCTGGACTACCTGCGCGAGCAGGGCGGCGAGTTGGTGCCGGTGATCCTCGACGAACTGAGGCAGGTGGTGGCCGAACAGGGTCTCCAGGCCCAGGTCTCGGGGCGCGAGAAGAGCCCCTACTCCATCTGGCGCAAGATGCAGGCCAAGGAAGTCGGCTTCGAGCAGCTCTCCGACATCATGGCCTTCCGCGTGCTGGTCGAGACGCTGGAGGACTGCTACCGGGCGCTTGGCGTCATCCATGCGCACTACCGGATGGTGCCCGACCGCTTCAAGGACTACATCTCGACCCCCAAGGCCAACGGATACCAGTCCATCCACACCGCCGTCATGGGGCCGCGCAACCAGCGCATCGAGGTGCAGATCCGCACCCACACCATGCACGAGGTGGCAGAGCGCGGCGTGGCGGCGCACTGGTCGTACAAACAGGGCGCCCGGCAAACCCTCGACGGCACCCAGTACCGCTGGCTGCGCGAGTTGATCGAGATCCTGGAACACACCAGCAATCCGGACGAGTTCCTGGAACACACCAAGCTGGCGATGTACCAGGACCAGGTGTTCTGTTTCACCCCCAAGGGCGACGTCATCAACCTGCCCGCAGGCTCCACGCCGGTCGACTTCGCCTATGCCGTCCACACCGATGTCGGCAACAAGTGTGCCGGCGCCAAGGTCAACGGCCGCCTGGTGCCGCTGCGCCACGTCCTGAAGAACGGCGATCAGGTCGAGATCGCCACCAGCAAGACGCAGACACCCTCGCCGGACTGGGAACACTTCGTCGTCTCCGGCAAGGCGCGGGCGCAGATCCGGCGCTGGATCCGCCTGAAGCAGCGCGAGCAGTATCTGGACCTGGGCCGCCAGATGCTGGTCAAGGAGTTCAGCCGCGCCGGCTACCAGTTCACCGAGAAGGGCCTGGAGGGGGTGATCACCCGCTTCCGCGCGCCCACCGTCGAGGACCTGTGCGCCGAGGTCGGCGCCGGCACCACCAGCGCCCGCGACGTGGTCACCGCCGTCTACCCGGGCATCAAGGCGGTGCCGCGCATCGCCCGCGCCCTGCAACCTCTGAGCAAGCCCTGGAGCAAATCGCGCGCCGACAGCACCGGCCGGCCGATCCCCATCAAGGGCCTGATCCCAGGGATGGCGATCCATTACGCGCGCTGCTGCCACCCGCTGCCGGGCGACCGCATCGTCGGCATCGTCAACACGGGCAAGGGGGTGACGATCCATACCATCGACTGCGACCAGCTCGAACAGTACGCCAACCAGCCCGAACGCTGGCTGGACCTGAGCTGGGACGACGACGCCTCCATCGACCTGCACACCGGCCGCCTGAGCCTGGTGGTCGGAAACCAGATGGGCTCGCTGTCGGAGCTGTCGACGGTCATCGCCAAGAACATGGGCAACATCACCAACCTCAAGATCACCGGCCGCACCGCCGACTTCTTCGACATGGTGGTGGACGTGGAGGTGCGCGACGTCCGCCACCTGACCAACATCATTGCCGCCCTGCGCGCCTCGAACGCGGTGAATTCGGTCGAACGCGCCCGCCGATAACCCCGTTTCCATGCCCGCCACCGCGACAGGGCCGCGCCGGCGCCCTATATGCCAAGCAGGCTGTCGCGCCGCCGCGCGACGGCCCGCGCCGCGACACCCGACGACATGAAGCCCCATAACAAGCAAGAAGGCCAATCCGCGATGACCTCCCGCCCCCTCCGCCTCGGCGTCAACATCGACCACGTCGCCACCATCCGCAACGCCCGCGGTGGCCTCACCCCCGATCCCCTGCGCGCCGCGCACATCGCCGCCGCCGCCGATGCCGACGGCATCACCGCCCACCTGCGCGAGGACCGGCGTCACATCTCCGACCACGACATCGTGCGCCTGAGCCGCGAGATCGCCCTGCCCCTGAACCTGGAGATGGCGGCCACCGACGAGATGCTGGAGATCGCCCTGCGCCACCGCCCCCACGCGGCCTGCATCGTGCCCGAGCGGCGCGAGGAGCGGACCACGGAGGGCGGCCTGGACGTGGCCGGGCAGCGCGACCACCTGGCCCGCGTCGTCGGCGCCCTGGGCGACGCCGGCATCCGGGTCTCGCTGTTCATCGAGCCCGACCCGCGCCAGATCGAGGCCGCCGTGGCCCTCGGCGCCCCGGTGGTGGAACTCCATACCGGCGCCTTCTGCGAGGTCCAGGGCGAGGCCCGCGCCCGCGAACTGGACCGGCTGCGCACCGCCGCCGGCCTTGGCGCCGAGGCCGGACTGGAGATCCACGCCGGCCATGGCCTGACCTATGACACCGTGCAGCCGGTGGCGGCCATCCCGGTCGTTCGCGAACTGAACATCGGCCATTTCCTGATCGGCGAGGCCATCTTCGTCGGCCTGGAGGCGTCGATCCGGCGCATGCGGGCGCTGATGGACGAGGTCCGGCCGACGCCACAGGTGCGCCAGGCCGCGGCGGGGCCGTCCTGACGTCGCCCGTCTTGACTTACCCGGGGCGGGCTGGCTTGATCCCTGCACGCTGGCCCGCCTTCCCCGTGCGGTCTTTCGCGCGTCCTCTTCCTGTCAGGGTTACACGAGCGTCTTCATGCAGAAAAAGAAGACCGGCGGGTTCGGCGAGACGATCCGGACCGTCATCTACGCCGTCCTGATCGCCATCGTGATCCGCACCGTGGCCTTCGAACCCTTCAACATCCCGTCGGCGTCCATGGTGCCGACCCTGTTGATCGGCGACTACCTGTTCGTTTCGAAGTTCTCTTACGGATACAGCCGGCACTCCCTGCCCTTCAGCTTCCCGCCGTTCTCGGGCCGCATCCTTGCGTCCGAGCCCGAGCGGGGCGACGTGGCGGTGTTCAAGCTGCCGTCCGACCCCTCCGTCGACTACATCAAGCGCATCATCGGCCTGCCCGGGGACCGCATCCAGATGGTCGGCGGTGTGCTGCACATCAACGGTCGGCCGGCCCCGCGCGAGCGCCTGCAGGATGCGGTCTGGCACGATCAGGCCGGCAGCGTGCACCGCTCGCCGCGCTACCGCGAGACCCTGCCCAACGGCCGCAGCCACGTCATCCTGGAGGACCGCCGCGACACCGGCCCGCTGGACGACACCCGCGAGTTCACCGTGCCCGAGGGGCACTACTTCATGATGGGCGACAACCGCGACAACTCCGCCGACAGCCGCGCCGATGTCGGCTTCGTGCCGTTCGAGAACCTGGTCGGCCGCGCCGATCTGCTGTTCTTCTCCACCGACGGCTCGGCGGCGCTGTGGGAGGTGTGGAAATGGCCGCTGGCCATCCGCGTGGATCGTCTGTTCAACACCGTCGAATGAGGGGCACCGCCGTGACCCGGGACCGCGCCGCCGCGGCCGCCCCCGAGGACACCGCCGCCTTGGAAGCACTGCTGGGGCACCGGTTCGGCAACCGCCGCCTGCTGGCCCAGGCCCTGACCCACGGCAGCGTCGGGGGGGGGCCGCGCAGCTACGAGCGGCTGGAGTTCCTGGGCGACCGCGTGCTGAGCCTGGTGATCGCGCATCTTCTCTTCGACCGCTTCCCGGCCGAGGCCGAGGGTTCGCTGGCACGCCGCCACACCGCGCTGGTGCGCGGCGAAACCCTGGCCCGCGTCGGGCGCGACCTGGGGCTGCCCGGCCTCATGCGGTTGTCGCGAGGCGAGGAGGACCTGGGCGGGCGCGACAACCCCGCGCTGCTGGCGGACGTCTGCGAGGCGGTCCTGGGCGCGCTCTACCTGGATGCCGGGTTCGAGGCCACCGAGCGCTTCGTCCGCACCCGCTGGACCCCGCTCATGGGCGAGGACCCGGCGCCGCCCAAGGACGCCAAGACGACCCTCCAGGAGTGGGCGCAGGGCCGCGGCCTGCCCTTGCCGGTCTACGAGACGGTGGCGACCACCGGCCCGGCGCATGCCCCCACCTTCACGGTCGCGGCGCGCGTGGAGGGACACCCGCCGGCGCAGGCGGACGGCCCGTCGAAGCGCCAGGCCGAACAGCGCGCCGCCGCCCTGCTGATGGACAGATTGAACCCCGCATGACCGACAGCGACCGCACCACCGCCCCGCCCGAGGCCCCCGGCCCGTCCGCCGACGTGCGCGAGGGCGACAGCCGTTGCGGCTTCGTCGCCGTGATGGGCGCGCCCAACGCCGGCAAGTCCACGCTCGTCAACACGCTGGTTGGCACCAAGGTCTCGATCGTCAGCCCCAAGGTGCAGACCACCCGCACCCGCGTGCGCGGCGTGGCCCTGCACGGGCCGGCGCAGATCGTGTTCATCGACACGCCCGGCGTGTTCGTGCCGAAGCGCCGCCTGGAGCGCTCGATGGTCGCCGCCGCCTGGGACGGCGCCGCCGACGCCGATCAGGTGCTGGTGGTGGTGGATGCCCAGCGCGGTGTCGACGACGACACCCGCCGCATTATCGAGGGCCTGAACGGCCAGGGGCGCACCGACTGCCTGCTGGCGCTCAACAAGGTCGACCTGGTGAAGCGGCCGTCGCTGCTGGCGCTCGCCGCGGACCTGGACGCCACCGGCGTGTTCGCGGCCGTGTTCATGCTCTCCGCCCTGAAGGCCGACGGCACCGGCGACCTGATGGACCATCTCGCCCGCACGGTCCCGCCTGGCCCCTGGATGTTCCCAGAGGACGACGTCTCCGACCTGCCCCAGCGGCTGTGGGCGGCCGAGATCACCCGCGAGCAGATCTTCCACCAGCTCCACCAGGAACTGCCCTACGCTACGGTGGTCGAAACCGAGTCCTGGCAGGAGCGGCCGGACGGCTCGGTGCGCATCGACCAGGTGGTCTATGTGCAGCGCGACACCCAGCGCGCTATCGTGCTCGGCAAGGGCGGGACGCGCATCCGGGCGATCAGCACGGCGGCCCGCCAGGAGATGGCGGACCTGCTGGAGCGGCCGGTGCACCTGTTCCTCTACGTCAAGGTGCACGAGCGGCTGTGGGAGGACCGGCGCCACTACACCGACTGGGGTCTGGATTACGACGCCTGATCGCACGGCATCGGGGGTCCCCATGAACGCAACAGCCCTGATCCTGCTCGCCCTTGGCGCCGTCAGCCTGGTCGTGCTGGTGGGCCAGCATGTCTGGCGACTGCCGCGCTGGCTGCCGCCGGTGCTGATCTTCACCGGGTTCGGCGGCGTCCTGGCCGGCATGGGGGTGTTCGCCCTCGCCCTGGTCGTCGGGTAGGGCCATGGCGGTCGAGTGGCGCGACGAGGCCATCGTGCTGTCCGCGAGGCCCCACGGCGAGACCAGCCTGGTGGCCGCGGTGCTGACGGCGACGCACGGCCGCCAGCGCGGGCTGGTGCGCGGCGGCACCGGCAAGGCGGCGCGTGGGCTGTGGCAGCCGGGCAACCGGGTGCGCGCCACCTGGCGGGCACGCCTGCCCAACCACCTGGGCACGTCGACAGCGGAAATGATGGACGCCGTGGCGGCCCGGGTGATGGCCGATCCCGGACGCCTGGCGGTGCTCGCCGCCGCTTGCGCGGTCGCCGATGCCACCCTGCCCGAGCGCGAGGCGGTGCCGCAGGTCTATGCCGACACGGTGGCGCTGCTGGCGGGATTGGCCGAGGGTGCCCCGACCCCATGCGAGGCCGCGTACGTCCTATGGGAACTGGGGCTGCTGGCCGATCTGGGCTACGGGCTCGACCTGTCGGCCTGTGCCGCGACCGGCACCAACGACGATCTCGTCTATGTCTCGCCCAAGAGCGGGCGGGCGGTCTCGGCATCCGCGGGCGAGCCCTATCGCGACCGCCTGCTGCCGCTGCCCGCCTTCCTGCGCACGGGAGCCCCCGCCGACATGACGCCCGCCGGTGTCGCGGACGGGCTGCGCCTCGCCGGGTTCTTCCTGGCGCGCCACGTGTTCGACCCGCGCGGCCAGCCGCTGCCGGCAGCCCGGGTGCGGCTGGCCGCGCGGATGGTGGAGCGCACGGAGCGCCCCGCATAGGTCAAGAAGCGCGGTCCAGTGGCTGCACGGCGAGACGCAGCCCCATGGCCTGCAGAATCGCCTGCAGACTGCGCAGTTCGGGATTGCCGCGCTCGGAGAGCGTTCGATAGAGCTGGGTCGGGTTCAATCCGGCCTGCTCGGCGATCCGGGGCACACCGCCGAAAGCCTTGGACATCTGCCGCAAGGTGATCAGCAGCTCGGCCTGATCCCCGTCGGCCAAAATATCGTTCAGCAGCTCGACGGCGAATGCCGGGTCCGCGCGGAACATCTCGGCCATGGCCTCGTCATGGGGTCGGCTTCTCACCACGGTCTCCCTCACCCTGCTAGTACACTGATCCAGACAAAAGACGCTGGCGGCATTCTCGTTTATGGGTCTAGAGCGGAACGCCCGAATACGGAATCGCATGGTGATTTCGAATTCGGGCGTTCCGCTCTGAAACCAACAGATCGCGCCGAGTCACGCTCGAAATCGGCCCCACCCCGGTGGTTCCGATTTCGAGCGATCAGCGCTAATACCGGCCGATGGAAGGACGGACCTCTCCGTCGGCCGGCTGGCGCGACAAGGCCGGCCAGTATAAGGCAAACCATAAACCACTTTCTATTGAGTCTGTGCGATCCGTCCTACGCGCGCTGTTGCCACTCTCGCCAGTATCGGCATGCTCTGTCGATGTCCCTATCCTGGGAGGACTTGTCACCACCGCAAAGGAGCAACACCGTGCCCGCCTCCGGAATCGCGTAGTACACCCTGTAACCTGACCCCCCTTCGAAACGAAGTTCCCAGACACCGTCCCGACATGGCTCGCAGTCACCGAAGTTACCCAGCTCCAGGCGATTAAGGCGACGTGCAATCTTTTTTTGGGCCTGCCTGTCCTTCAATCCACTGAACCAATCATAAAAAGGGTCACGTCCATTTGGGTCCGTAAGGTAGTTCAGAATCTCATAACCCATGAGGCTTTGCTTTTACGCCTTGAGCGTAATTCATTTCGATCATAATTCTGCCGATAATATGAATCTGCGGTGATTAAACCGTATATTCTTATGATGTATAATGCAGATGTCTTCATGTACCCAATGTAACGGGTCGCTATTCGTCACATCGGTGACCTGCCCTTCCGAGGGCGGAGTCACGCGCGCAACCTGATCATCGGCATGATGCAGACTGAGACTGATCGCAACCGGCTCTAGGGCGTAAACTCATAAATCGGCTTGGTTTTTCCGGAGTGTCATGATTCAAGGCTTCCGAACGAAGGGAGCCTTGAATGACGCGCCGACGCTACGAACTCACCGACCGGGAATGGTCGATCATCCAGCCACT
>NZ_JACIGI010000019.1 GCF_014197795.1 Roseospira goensis | reverse complement strand
TCAAGGTCATCAAGCGGATGGCCTACGGTTTCCGGGATGACGCCTACTTCTTTCTCAAGATCCGCGCCGCCTTCCCCGGAATTCCGTGATGAACCCAAAAAAAGCCGGCGGTCCGCCAGCCTCGTACACGTGCCGTCGGTCCGCCGGCTTCAGGGACTGAGCCGTCGCTGTGGTCTTGCGCTACGCATAGGGCCTCGCGCTTGGGTTACATCGCCGGCTTGGGTGTGCCGGCCGCCGACGCCATCGCGTCGAGCACCCGGCGTTTGAAGGCCTGCTGTTCCGAATCCACATGATCGTCGATGTGGGGCGAACGGCACGTCATCCCGTACCGAAAAAACACAAGGAAGCGCAACATCGCCGCGTCCTCCCCTTTCGAAGTGGGCCATCCGGCGGCACCCGCCGATGACACTAAGGTAACAACGCCCATCGCCCCCCGCAACGAAAAAAGCGCACAGAGTGCGCAGATTCGGCCAACCGCGTTTTAGACCAATCCCCTACTCGTGCGCCCCCTAAAGGTTTAATGCACAAACAAAGCTCTATATGCGCGCGATCGGCCCGCGCCGGGGCGCGCCTACTCGCCGGCCGGAAGCGGCCGTCGACCCAGCAGCGGCGCCGGGATGAAGCCGGGAATGCGGCGGCGGTAGGCCGCATAGGCCGCCCCGTAGCGCCGGAGCAGGCGGCGTTCCTCGACGGCGGCGCCGATCACCAGATAGGCCGAGGCCCACAGCGCGGTTGCCAGCCCGAACGGGCTCAGCGCCAGGCCCCACACGATCAGCAGGCCGCTGGCGTAGAACGGGTGGCGCACGAAGCGGTGCGGCCCGTCCAGGCGCAGCGCCTCGTCCTCCGGCGCGTCGGGCTCGCGGATCTGGCGCAGCCCGGCCAGCCGCGCCATGTCGTAGTAGCGCGACGACCACAGCAGCAGAGCGACCCCGAGCACCGCCCCGCCCAGCATCGCGCCCCGGACGATCCCGGGCAGGTCGAAGGCCGGCGCGTCACCCAGCAACCAAAGGCCGAGCCCGAACACCAGCCCGATATGCACGGTGGCGATGGCGTTGTAGGCCAGCCGGTACCAGCGCCCCAGGCCCGCCAGCCGGCGCTTGACGCCGCGGTTGGCGAACACCGAGTGGCCGAGCCCGAAGCTGGCCCACAGGGCGACGTAAAGGGCGTGCGCGCCCCACGGCACGGTGGCGTCCATGGCGATGTCCTTCCGATGGTTCGCAACGGGCCGGAGCGGACGGCGCCCCGGTCAGGCCGTGACCCTCACGACGGGCGGTCCAGGGTGATCCGTTCCAGGGTCGCCGTGGTGGACTGCCCCGCCTCCAGCCGGGCCAGCAGCACCCGGCCACCGTAGCCCTGCACGACGTCGGCACCCACCACCGTGTCGATCGTGTAGTCCGCCCCCTTTACCAGTACGTCCGGGCGCAGGGCGTTGATGAGGCGCAACGGCGTGTCCTCGCCGAACAGCACCACCCGGTCGACGTCGGCCAGCGAGGCCAGCACGGTGGCCCGGGCCGCCTCGCCCTGCACCGGCCGACTCGGTCCCTTGAGGCGGCGCACGGAGGCATCGGCATTGAGGCCGACGACCAGACGATCGCAGGCTGCGCGCGCCTGCGCCAGCAACGAGACATGCCCGGGGTGCAGAAGGTCGAAACAGCCGTTCGTGAAGCCGATGCGCAGCCCGCGCCGGCGCCAGCGCTCGACGGTCTCCAACAGGGTCTCCAGCCGCACCACCTTGTCCTCGGCCCGGGCCAGATCCTGGTGGTGCAGCGCGGCGGCCAGGTCCTCGGCCCGCACCGCAGCGGTGCCGACCTTGCCGACCACCAGGCCGGCGGCCGCGTTCGCCAGCCGCGCGCCCACCGACAGCGGCGCGCCCGCCGCCTGGGCCGCGGCCAGAGTCGCCACCACGGTGTCGCCGGCGCCCGAGACGTCGAACACCTCGCGCGCCTCGGTGGGCAGATGCTCGGCGGGGCCGTCGGCGGTGACCAGGGTCATCCCCTCCTGACTGCGCGTCGCCAACACCGCGCCCAGGCCGCACGTGCCGATCAGGTGGCGCGCGGCGGCCTCGATGGCGGCGTCGCCGTCGGTCGGGTGCCCGCCCGTGGCCTCGGACAGCTCCGCACGGTTGGGCGTCACCACACGGGCGCCGGCATAGCGACGGTGATCGCTGCCCTTGGGATCGACGATCACAGGCACCCCGGCCGCCCGGGCCAGGGCGATCAGCTCGGCCGTCACCGCCGGCGTCAAAACCCCCTTGCCGTAGTCCGACAGCACCACCGCGCCGCAGCCCGCGAGGTGATCGCGCGCCGCCGCCAGCAGGCGGCCGGCGCCGGCCTCGGTCACCGGAGTCGTGTGTTCCGCATCGGCCCGCAGAAGCTGCTGCCCGCCCGCGACGAAGCGGGTCTTGAGCGTGGTGGGCCGCCCCGGTTCCGTCACCAGCACGGTCTCGACCCCGGGCAGCGCGTCCAGCATCGCCCGCACCTCGGCCCCGGCGGTATCGTCGCCGCCCACCGACAGGAACACGACATCCGCCCCCAGACCGACGAGGTTGCGGGCCACGTTGCCGGCACCGCCGAGCATCGCCGTCTCGCGCTGGATTCGGAGCACGGGAATCGGCGCCTCGGGCGAGACCCGGTCGACGGCCCCGTGCACGTAGCGGTCCAGCATCACGTCGCCGACACACAGAACACGAGCGGCGGACAGGCGGTCGACCCAGTCGATCAGGGCGGCGGCCTCGGTGGGTGCGGCGGGGTCGGCGGCGGGCATGGCGTGGGGGTCCTCGTGATCGGTCGCGGCGGCCGCTGCTCTTATCACAGCCCGCCCGGTCCGCCGAGCCCGCGCGGCGTGATCGGCCGTCCGGTCAGCAGGCTGCCCAGGTGGGCCAGCAGGCCGAGCAGCAGCACCAGCGCCAGTGCCATGACGGCGTGCCAGGGCACGCGCCAGATGCGGCCCGGCTGCCAGGGGCGGTGCGCCCGCCAGACGGCCACGGCCAGCACGCCCGTCACGGCGGCCAGCGCAACCAGCGTCTCGGTCAGGTCCACGGCGAAACGAGCCCCGGGCGGTCGAGCGACCGGAGGCGCCCGCGGGGGTGCCGGGGCTTGCGGGCTTGGGGCCGGGCGCCCAGGGTTGTACAAGGGGCGGCGGCGCGGCCAAAGGCCCGGGCCGGGTCGACAGGCGGCGGCTTGGCGGTCGTCACGAAGCGGAAGGAGCCCGGACCGGCGCGGGGTCGGGCGGGGAGCGAGTCGATGCCAGCGGGCTGGGTTCTGCGCAAGGTGGATTCCCTGGGTGGCGCGGTGGTCGCCGCGCTCGGGGGCGGCGCGGCCTCGCAGTGGCGCGAATTCCTCCAGCAGTACCTTCAGCGCCTCGGCGGTCATCTGGACGAGGCGCGGCGCCAGGTGGAGAGTCTGAATGCGCGGCACGACACTGCGGACCCCGCACACCAGACCGTGTTGGCCGACATGCTCTACGACAGCCAGGCCCGCGCCGCCAGCTTGACCGAGGCGCTGCGGCGCCTGACGGACGCCGATCCGGTGACCCAGCCGCTGGTGTTCCTGCGCCACATGGAGCCGGCGGTGGCCCGGGCCACCCTGGAGACCTTCCAGCCGGCGCTGCCCCTGGATCCCGCCTCGCTGGGCTGGGCAGGCGCCGGCCTGGTGCTGGCCTTGCTGCTCTACGAACTGGCCAAGGGCGTGCTGTGGGCGCCGCTGGCCGTGGCGACGGGGGCCGTCCGGCGCCGCCACCGCAGGCGACCGGCCGGCGGCGATGCCCCGGCGGGGCGGAGCCGCCCGCGCGGCGGACGGCACGACCGCGTGGAGCCACGCCTTTAGCCGGGGAGCCGGGTCCGCTGGTCCGCCGGTCCGCACCCCCTACAGCCGATTGCGACAAACCGGACTCGCGGCGCGATTCTATTTAGGCACTATCTACTTTAAGGAGCCTCCACTCGGTAGTTCAGCCCCAGCGCCTGGGCGGTGTTGGAGACGGTGGCGAGGCAGGCATCGGTCCGCCCGGGCGGGATGGCGACGGCAAACCGGATGACATACTGCCCGGCCTCGCGCGGCACCGGATAGGCGTTCAGCGTCATGATGTTGGCGTCGAAGTCGCCGAACACCTCGGCCAGCCGGGTCACCAGCCCGGGCCTGTCGCCGCCCGAAACGTAGACGTGATGGGTCACGGCCGAGCCGTCGTCCGGCTTCGTCCAGGCATCGTATGCCGTGACGGTGATCTCGGCCTCGCGCGCCTCGGGCGTCCCGGCCAGCGCGGCCTGCACCTGGTCGGCGGTGACGTCGTCGGCCACCGTCACCACCGCCGAGAACTCCGCCCCCTGCCCCAGCACCGAGAACCGGGTGTCGCCCAGGTTGGCGCCCAAGTCGAACAGGGTGCCGGTGAGGCCGGCGACCAGACCCGTGCGGTCGGGACAGAACACCTGGACATGCAGGCTGTGGGGCATAGCGGACTCTCCCTCGACTCGGACAGACGGCGCCACGCCCCGCAGTCCGGACGCGGCGGCGCCATCGTAGAGCGGTTCGCTCCAAAAGGGAATCCTCGCCCGTCAGCAAGCCGGACGCCCCGCCGCCGCCGCGCTTAAGGCTTCGTTAACCGAATGCCATTGACGCCACCGCGCGCCGCGCGCAGACTGGAAGAAAGATGCAGGCTGGTGGGGTGTGCCCGCAGCCGAATGTCTTCTGTGTCCGGACGCAGGCGCCTCGTGCGCCTCTCGGCGCATCGGACGGCGAGGCCCACCGTGACGGCCCCGGGACCGCTCCGGGCCGCGGGGTCGTGTGATCGGGGGGCGCGACACGGCGGGTGCGGACCGTGTCGGGGAGTGAAGAATGGCCGCAACGGCATCGCCAGTCGGATCGGTTCCGGTTCCGTCCTCGGTCTCGCGAGGGGCGACGGTCCGGCCTGGCCCGTCGGCGGGCGGCGGCAACGGCAGCCTCTCCGCCATGGTCGAGGCCATCGTCGGCGGCGCCCCGGTGCACAGCCGCGGCTCCGGCGAGCGTCCGTCGATGGACGACTTCGGCGCCCACGCCGGCGACCATGGCGATCAGGGCGCACACGCGACCCGCGCCCAGGCCCGAGGACGCGACGCCGCACGCGAGGCCGGCGGCGCGGAGCCGGGCGCGTTCGTCGTCACCCCCTTCCTGGTGGACCAGATCGCCGGCCGGACCGCCGCCGGCGACGCGGCGGTGCCCCTGCCGGTGCTCAGCCAGATCACCTACGGCATCGGCGTCTACGACCGGGCCGTCCAGGCCGTGGCCGGCCACCAGTCTTCGGATCTCCTCGGGCGCCGGCTCGACCGGGCGCTGTAAACGCACCCCGCCCGCGCCGCGCCCCTTTCCCCGCGCCTCGGCCTTCGCCCCCCCAGTCCGGCCCCCAGTCCGGCCCCCAGCCCGGCCGCCAGTCCGGCCGCCAGGGCGCCGTCGCGTCGGCCGGTATGACGGGCGGCGTGTGCGGGGATGATCGCGGGTTTCCCCCGCCAATCCAGCCTAGTCCAGCCTAATCCCGGCCGTAGCGGATGTAGTCGGTCCAGGTGCGCTCGATGCAGGCCAGCGCCTCGGCGGCCTCGCGCAATGTCTCTTCGGTCACGTCACGCCGCCTCAGGTTGGCGACGAGCGATTCCTGCAAGGCGCCCACGGTGTGGCAGACCACGAACCCGCGGTCGGTCAGACGCAGGCGGGTGGCGCGCCGGTCGTGCGGACTGCGCTCCTGCGTCAGGTAGCCCATCTCTGTGAGCTTCTTGATGTTGTAGGAGACATTCGACCCATGGTAGTAGCCGCGATCACGCAAATCGCGGATCACGACGTCCTCCTGCCCGATGTTGAACAGCAGGAGAGCCTGGACGGCATTCACGTCATCGTTGCCGACCCGCCGCAATTCCGTGCGCAAAACGTCCAGAAAGTGGCGGTGCAGGCGCTCAACGAGCTGGACGATGGAAGAGTAGGCCTCGTACACGCGCGCCGCGCCCCCTGCCGGATCATGGTGTCAAGTGATGTTGGTCGAGAGTGTCCATCCAAATCCGGCCACAATTCAAGCAAAACCTTGCGGTTTCATCCCGTAATACGTGTACTCTTCCGATCTATAGCAAGCCTTGCGCCTTGAACGAGACGTGGCCGCCACGACCCACGATCACGTGGTCGTGAACCGTAATCCCCACCGCGTGCGCGGCATTGCGGATCTGGTGCGTCATCTGGATGTCGGCCTTGCTCGGCGTCGGGTCGCCTGAAGGGTGATTGTGGACCAGGATCAGGGCGGTGGCATGCACCTCCAGGGCCCGGCGCACCACCTCGCGCGGATAGACGGGGGTGTGGTTGACCGTGCCCTTCTGCTGCGGGTCATCGGCGATCAGGCGGTTCTTGGTGTCCAGGAACAGGATGCGGAACTGCTCGACCTCGCGATAGGCCATGGCGGCGCGGCAGTAGTCCAGCAGGCGGTCCCAGGAGGACAGCACCGGCTGCTCCCGCACCCGCTCGCGCAGCAGCCGCACCGCGGCCGCCTCCGCGGTCTTCAGCGCCGCCACGCCGGCCTCGCCGAGCCCCTTCACCGTCCGCAGGTGCGCCGGGTCCGCCGCGATCACCTCGGCGAAGCTACCGAACCGCGCCAGCAAGGCCTTCGCCAGCGGCTTTACGTCGCCGCGCGGCTGCGCCAGAAAGAGCAGGAGTTCCAGGACCTCGTAGTCCGGCAGCCCCTCCGGATTGGCCAGGAAGCGCTCGCGCAGCCGGGCCCGGTGGCCGGCGTAGTGCGGCTTGCCCACGCCCGGCGTGCCGGCGCCCGATCCCGGCTCGCCGTCGGCGCCAGGTCGGCGCCGCGCCGCCCCCTCCAGAGGCAGCGCGGGGTCATCGGAGGGGGAGCGGCGTCGTGACGAGGGCATGGCCTGGCGTGCCGGCAAGAGGAGCGCGGACAGGGTCGGGCTCCGGCCCGCCCGCCCGCAAACCGTCAGGGGCGGGGTCATGGGATCCGCAGGCGATGGCCGGCGGGCTCCAACGGCCCGGTCGGAGTCCGCCCATTCATCGCGCCGTCGCGCCCGCGCCCCCTTATCCGCGCACTGTGGCACATCCGCCCGCACCCGTACAGGGACGGCGGAGACGGCGGCGGGGGATCAGCCCGCCGGGGCGCGCGCGCCGGCCGCCGCCTCGCTGCCCTCGGCCGGCGCCGCGCCCTCCTGCGCGTCCGGCGTGCCGGCTCCGTCCGCCTCCTCCAGCCGGTGGCGCAGCAGCAGCGGGATCTGCGACAGGCTGAACAGCACGGTCAGGGGCAGGATGCCGAAGACCTTGAACGCCACCCAGGTGTCGCTGGAGAAGCCGCGCCAGACCACCTCGTTGATCACCGCCAGCACGACGAAGAACAGGCTCCAGCGCAGGGTCAGGACGCGCCAGCCGCGCTCTGTGAGCTGAAAGGCGCCGTCGAACACCAGCTTCAGGAAATGCCGCCCGCTCGCCAGTCCCACCGCCAGGATGGCCGCGAACAGCAGATTGACGATGGTCGGCTTGATCTTGATGAACAGGTCGTCGTCGAGCAGCACCGTCAGGCCGCCGAACACGATCACGAACACGCCGCCGACCAGCGGCATGACCGGCACCCGCCCCATCAGCAGGCGCGAGGCGATCAGCGACGCCACCGTCGCCACCACGAAGGCGGCGGTGCCCGGGATCAGGCCGAAGGCGGCATTGGCCACGAAGAACACCAGGAGCGGCCCGGCTTCCAGCAGCAGCTTGAGCCACTGGCCGGCGCCTTGGTCGGCCCCCTGTGCGGTTGAAGAGGCCGCGTCGGTCGGGGCAGCGGTCATGGTGGGGTCGCCTCCTGGCGCGAAAGGGAAAACAGAGGGAGGACGGAACCACAGCCCACCCGGATTCGTCCAGCGCATCGGACGGCCGAGGGAACGCCCCGGGCGGACGCGGCGCCACGCCTCGGCGCGCGCCCCTGTTGCGCGACCGATGCCGAAGGATGTATGGCCTGGGGGCTGCCACGTCCAGGGGCGGAGCCGGCGGACGTCGGTCGCCGAGCCCTTCACCGCCGAACCCTTCACGCTCACCGCCGTACCCGGGAGGCGCCATGACGGAGCAGGCCGACGACACGACCACCGTGCGGGTGTCCATCACCGGGCGCGTGCAGGGTGTCGCCTACCGCGCGTGGACCGAGCAGACGGCCCGGCGCCTGGGCCTCGATGGTTGGGTGCGCAACCGCGCCGATGGCTCGGTTGAGGCGGTATTCCAGGGACCGCCGCCGGCGGTCGGCCGCATGGTGGCGGCCTGCCATGACGGCCCGCCGGCCGCCCGCGTGACCGGGGTCACCCAGACCCAGGCCGCCCCGCTGACCGAGCGCGGATTCCGCCAGCGCGCCACCGCCCCCTAGAGGCCGCCACAGGGAGGATCGCCCATGGAGTCCATCGCATCCGGTGCGTCGGCGCTGGCCGGGGTGGACTGGTCGGCCTGGGCCATGATCGCCGGCATCAACCTGGTGGCCATCCTGAGCCCGGGGCCCGACTTCGCCATCACCCTGCGCACCGCCATGGCGCGCGGCATCCGGGCCGGCGTGCTGACCGCGGCCGGCATCGCCTGCGGCCTGTCGGTGCACGTGCTCTACACCCTGGCCGGGCTGTCGGTGGTCATCGCCCAATCGGTGGTGCTGTTCACCGTCATCAAGGTGCTGGGCGCGGCCTGGCTGATCTGGATCGGCACCCAGGCCCTGCGCGCCCGTCCGCAGACGGTCAGCGCGGCGGCGCCGGACCCCTCCCCTGCGCCGCGCGCCCGCGCCGCCTTCCTGGCCGGGTTCCTGACCAACGTCCTGAACCCCAAGGTGGCGCTGTACTTCCTGGCCCTGTTCACCCAGGTGATCGACCCCACCACCTCGCTGGTGGAGAAGGGCCTCTACGGCGCCACCATGATGACCCAGACCTTCCTGGTGTTCAGCACCGTCGCCGTGCTGGTGGGGCAGGCGCCGATGCGCCGCGCCTACCAGGGGGCGGCGCACTGGATCGAGCGCGTCGTGGGCGTTGTCTTCATCGGTCTGGGCGTGCGCCTGGCGTTCGCCAAGGCGCTGGAATAGCCCGGCCGGGCGCGGTTGAATCCGCCCCGGCCGCGACCCATACTCTCGGCCGGTGGTCGCCGCGGCGACCGCCCCCCGTTTCCTTTTGCCCTGGACCCCGACAAACCCATGCAGGTGACCATCAACGGCGAACCCCGCCCCCTCGACGCCCCCATGTCCGTCGACGCGCTGCTGACCACGCTCGGCCTCGATGCCCGCAAGGTGGCTGTGGAGCGCAACCGCGAGATCGTGCCACGCGGCCAGTACGCCGACACCGCCGTGACCGACGGCGACGCGCTGGAGATCGTGCACTTCATCGGCGGCGGCGCGCCCGACACCACCGCCGGGCCGGTGACGGAGGACGACGACGGCTTCGTCGTGGCCGGGCGCCGGTTCCGCTCGCGCCTGCTGGTGGGGACCGGCAAGTACAAGGACTTCACGGAGACCGCCCGCGCCCTGGAGGCGTCGGGGGCCGAGATCGTCACCGTGGCGGTGCGGCGGGTCAACGTCGCCGACCCGTCCCAGCCCATGCTGATGGATTACGTCGACCCCAAGGTCTACACCTACCTGCCCAACACCGCCGGCTGCTTCACCGCCGACGACGCCGTGCGCACGCTGCGCCTGGCGCGCGAGGCCGGCGGCTGGGATCTGGTCAAGCTGGAGGTCCTGGGCGACCAGAAAACGCTTTATCCGGACATGCCGGAGACCTTCAAGGCCGCGGAAGCCCTCATCAAGGACGGCTTCCAGGTGATGGTGTACTGCAACGACGACCCCATCGCCGCCCAACGCCTGGAGGAGATGGGCTGTGTCGCCATCATGCCGCTGGGCTCCATGATCGGCTCCGGGCTGGGCATCATCAACCCGGTCAACATCCGCCTCATCAAGGAGAACGCATCGGTCCCGGTGCTGGTCGACGCCGGCGTCGGCTGTGCCTCCGACGTGGCGGTCGCCATGGAACTGGGGGTGGACGGTGTGCTGCTCAACACCGCCATCGCCGGGGCGAAGGACCCGATCCTGATGGCGCGGGCCATGAAGCTGGCGGTGGAAGCCGGACGGCTGTCCTATCGGGCCGGCCGCATGCCCAAGAAGCGCTACGCCGATCCCAGCTCGCCGCTGGCGGGGTTGATCTAGGGGTTGGGCGCCCCCGCGGGAGCGGGGGCGCGAGATCCCCTCTCTCGGTCCCACGCTCCCGCGTGGGACAGCACACACACGCCCCCGCGGGAGCGTGGGCGTAAGAAGACCCCCCTTTTCTCTCTCGGTCCCACGCTCCCGCGTGGGACCGTCTCTCCAGCCCGAGCGCCCCCGCGGGAGCGGGGGCGCGAGATCCCTTCTCTCGGTCCCACGCTCCCGCGTGGGACAGCACACACACGCCCACGCGGCAGCGTGGGCGTAAGAAGCCCCCCCTTCTCGGTCCCACGCTCCCGCGTGGGACCGCACGCACACGCCGACGCGGGAGCGTGGGCGCGAGATCCCCTCTCTCGGTCCCACGCTCCCGCGTGGGACCGTCCCTCCAGCCCGGGCGCCCCGCGGGAGCGGGGGCGCGAGATCCCTTTTCTCGGTCCCACGCTCCCGCGGGGGACCGGTCGGCCCGGCCCGGCAAGTCCGGCCCCGACCCGGCAGAGTCTGCCGGGTGCCCGCGAGCGGGGCGGCCGGAGTCCGGGCGGTCCCGCCTGGCACGCCGCATGCTTCGGTCCGGCTCGGAAGAGTCCGCGCCGCCATTCGGAGCCCGACCATGAGCGTGTTCGCCGCCCTGCATACGTCGTCCCAGGCCATGAGCACCCAGTCTCATGTCATGGAACGCATCAGTGGCAATGTCTCCAACGTCAACACCACGGGCTACAAGGCGTTCGACGCCCACCTGCGCGAGTCGGTCAACCACGTCACGCCGAAGGGCAGCTTCGTCGGCGTCAATGCCGTCGATATCCGCCACATGGACCGGCAGGGCTCCGTCCTCGCCACCGGACGCGGCCTCGACCTGGCGCTGAACGGCCCCGGCTTCTTCGTCACCAACCCGGCCTTCGACGGCTCCGGCACCCAGCACTTCACCCGCAACGGCGCCACGACCGGCCGCGTCGGTGAGGACGGCAACAGCTACCTGGCCACCGTGTCGGGCCAGTACATCCTGGGCTGGGCGGCCGACGCCAGCGGCGCCATCGACACCGAGAGTGCGCTGGTTCCGATCCAGCTCGACAGCACCGAGGGGCTGGCCGGGGAACCCACCACCCGGATCGCGTTCGAGGCCAACGTGGAGGCCGGCAGCACCCAGGGCCATTCCTTCGAGGTCGGGGTCTGGTCCAGCCCCGGCGAAAACGGCGAGAACGCCCGCTATTCCCTGGTCATGTCCTGGACCCCGGGCGCCATCGGCAGCAACACCTGGACGGTCGGCTACGGCGTGCGCGGCCCCGACGGCGCGGTGACTCCGCTGGAGGACACCACCGAGGTGACCTTCAACAGCGACGGCACCTACGCCACCCCGACCGAGACCCCGGTGCTGACCGTGCCGCTCGGCGAGGGCGTCAGCAACGACATCGAGATCGACCTGTCCGGCATGACCCAGTACGGCGAGACCGGCTTCGTCGAGCGCCGCCAGGAGGTGGACGGCTTCCCCTCGGGCCGCGTCTCGAATGTCCAGTTCGACGGCTTCGGCCGCCTGACCGCGGATTACAGCAACGGCCAGACGCGCACCCTCTATCAGCTCGCCATCGCCGATTTCCCGGCGCCGCAGAACCTGACCGACGTCGGCAACTCGATGTTCACCTACGACACCGACGCCGGCGAACCGCTGTTCTTCGCGGTGGAGAATCAGTTCTCGCGGACCTCGGTGCAGCCCGGCTCGCTGGAGGCCTCGACCGTCGATCTGGCGTCGGAGTTCTCGCGCATGATCACGACGCAGCGTGCCTACTCGACCTCCGCCACCGTCTACCGCACCAGCGACGAAATGATCCGCACCGCCGCGGCGCTGAAGCAGTAGCGCCGCGGCGACCGCCCCGCGCGCATCAGGGCGAAGGCGCGGCCGTGACCGTCAGCGCCGGCCGCTCCGGCAACGCGGCCAGCACCGTCAGGAGATCGGCCACCGGCAGCGCCACGCAACCGGCGGTGGGGCGCAGGCCGTGGCGGGCGCCCGCCTCCGGCAACGCGCAATGCAGGAAGATGGCGCTGCCCCGCCCGGGCCGGGGCGGGCTGTCGTTGTGGCCCAGCACCACCACCACATCGTATAGCGCATCGTCGCGCCACAGGACCTCGTGGGAGGCCGGATGCGGCCGCACGATCAGCCGGTTGTAGTCCGGGTGCAGGGGATCGTCGCACCACCCCAGGACCGGGGTGATCGGGCCCACATCCAGCCCGGAGCGGCCCACGGCCGGCGGACCGTCGAGCCGGTCCGGGCGGTAGAACACCCGCCGCAGCGGCCAGGTGCCGGCCGGCGTGGCCCCGTCGCCCTCGCGCTTGGCAACGGCGACGCCGGCACGCCCCAGGGCGCAGGCCAGGCGGTGCGGCCCGAACCGCAGCCAACCATCCGCCGACACCCGCAGTCCGGCCGTCGCCGCAGGGTCGTCCGCGTCGGCCACCACCGCCCCCTCCCCTACGAGGCGGCGGCGCCGGCCTCGCCGGCGCGGGCCGCGTCGTACCGGCGCATGGCATCAAGGACGCGCTGCGAGAACCAGGGCTGGGTCGCCACCGGCCCGTCGCCGGTGCCGGCGGGGCGCCCGGTGGCCTCGGTGGGGGCGCCGCCAACCGGTCCGTCGACCGGGAGGGCGCGGAAGGCCCCGGCCGGCGGGGCGCTGTCCGGCGCCGGCGTGACCGGAATGGTAAGGCGCGCGGCCGTGCCGTCGGCGGCCCGGCGGGCGCGATCATCGGCAGCGGCCGCGACCCGCTCGCCGCGCTGCAACAGCCCCGCCATGGCGGCCGCGTCCGGCAGCACCCCGGCCGGCGCCGCCCCGACCGCCGCCGGCGGCGGCGTTGCGCGCCCCTCGCCGGCGCGCGGATTGGGGCGAGCGCGATAGTCGGCCAGGGTCATGCCGGTGGGCCGGCCATCGGCCGACGCACCGCCCGGCATGCCGTCCGCGCGGGCATCCGACTCGGCGCGGGCGGCCGCCAGGCGGGCACGCAGGGCCTCGCGGCCCTGCCTGATGTCGGCCGGCAGGCCGTCGTCCGCGCGGGCGGCGGCAGAGGATGCGGCCGCGCGGTCGCTGTCGTCGCGGGCGGGGTTCTGCTGCGGGTTCTGGCTCATGTCCTCGCTCTGCTGGTCCATGCTGCTGTCGGTCGGACCGGCGACGCCGGCGCGCGCGGCGCCGTCGAGTGCCGCCGGCGCGGCGATGCCGCCCCCGCGCGCCGCCCCCTCGCCGCGCGGTCCTCCGGTGTGGTGGGCGACGAAGGCGGCCAGCGCCGCCGACTGGGCGCCGTCCAGGGTCGGGACGGGCTCGCGCACGCCGCGCGCGGCCGCCTGATCGGCGGCGACCCGCCCGGCCTCGTTGGCCAGGAGCAGGCCGCCCAGGGGCACCGCGGCGTCCGTCGCCAGCATCGCCGACGCGGTCGCCGGCATGCCACCCACGGTGACCCCGCCGAACACCCCGCCCGGCGCCTGGGTGGCGGCCCCGGCGGTCGCCGGCAGCCCGGCCAGGGCCGGCGCGCCCGTCTGCGCCCCGGCCTGCGCGCCCGGCCCCAGGTCGGCGAGCAGATCGGCGCCGATCGGCGCGGACGCCGCCAGGGTCTCGACATCGGCGGTGCCGCCCAGCCCCGCCGGGCTGTCGAGGTCCTCGGTGAAGGCGGCCATGACGAGTTGCGCCGCGTCCTTGCCGGTGCTCTCGCGGACCACCATGTTGGCGACGCCGAAGATGGCGCCCATGGGGCCGCCGAACAGGGCTCCGCCGGCCACCTGGGCGAACGAGCCGATCTGGTCGCCCGTGATCTCGCGGTAGAGATGGTTGACCAGCGGGATGTGTTGCAGCGGGTTGATAATGTCGACGAGGTCCCAGAAGCTGAACTCCTCGACCACCTCGTCGAACGTGTAGTAAGGCTGGCCCTCGTAGACGGGCCGCGGCGCTTCGCGGTAGCGCGGGGCGGCGGCGTCGGGCGCAACGGCGTCGATGGCCATGGGGCGGTCCTCCTCACCGCCGACGGCAGCAAGCCCCGTGCCACGCGCGCCGGCTCCGGACTCGCACGGCGTCCCGCGGACTCGCTGGAGTCTGGCCGCCCGGCCCGGGCGCCGCAGGGACGCGGGCGGTCCGACACGGCCCCCGCCCCGGCCGCGCCCGGCAACCGTTGCCGGGTCGGCGCCGTCGTCCCGCGCGGACCGTGCCGCTCCCTTTATCGCGCCACATTCGCTGGATAGGGTGGCGGTGCGATGGGGGCCGAGCGCGGAACCCGCACGAGCCCGTCCCGCACGCGGCCCCGATCGCGGCCCTGCAGGAGACTCCCCGAAGGAGACCCGATGCCTCAGTTCACGCGCCGCGCCTGGCTCCGGCATGCCGTCGCCGCCCTCGCGGTCCTCGCCCTGGTCCCGCCGGCGGTCGCGCCGGCCCCGGCCCAGGCCCAGGACGGCCGCCTAAACCCCTACCTAATGACCACACAGGAAGCGGTCCTGCTCAAGCAGGCGGCCGCGTACCTGAACGACATCCAGTCCATGCGGGCCCGGTTCACGCAGACCTCGTCGAGCGGCAACTACGCCAAGGGCACGGTCTACATGAGGCGGCCGGGGCGCATGCGCATCGAGTACGACCCGCCGGCCGAGGTGCTGGTGGTGGCGAACGGCTCCTACGTGATCTACGAGGACGGCGAGCTGGATCAGGTCAGCTACATCGGCTTGGGCGATACCCCGCTCGGCATCCTGCTGCGGGAGCAGGTGGAGTTCACCGACCCGGCGATCACGGTGACCGGCATGCGCCAGCGCGGCGGCCTGCTGGAGATCGACCTGGTCGAGACCGAGGAGCCGGGCCAGGGCACACTCACCCTGGTGTTCTCCACGGGGCCGATGGAGCTGCGGCAATGGAAGGTGCGCGACGCCCAGAACATCGAGGTCACGGTCACCCTCATCACGCCCCGCTTCGGCGTCGACCTCGACCGCGAGCTGTTCACCTATACCGAACGGTCGGGCTTCAGCCGGAACTGACGGCTCGCGCCGCGTCGCCCCCGCGCCCCCTCACGAGGAGGGCGCGGCCCACGGCCCGAAGGCCGGCGTCTCGGGCAGGCCCATCGACGGCACCGACGGCATGACCGACCCGGCCATCGACCCGCCGGCCGCGCCCGCCCCGGGCGGGGTTGGCGGCGCCGACGGCGCCATCGGGCGGCGATCGCGCGCCGGCGGACGCATGCCGCCGCCGCCGTTGCCGGCACCGCCGGCGGGCGGGTCCGGGCGCAGCGCCTCCTTGGCGATCTCGGTGATGCCGGCCAGCGACCCCAGCACGCCCGTGGTCTCCATCGGCAGCATCAGCACCTTCTGGTTCGGGGCCACGGCCAGGCTCTGCAACGCCTCCACGTATTTCTGGGCCACAAAGTAGTTGACCGCGCCCATACCGCCCTTGCCGATCGCCTCGCTGACCAGGGTGGTGGCGCGGGCCTCGGCCTCGGCCAAGCGCTCGCGCGCCTCGGCGTCGCGCCAGGCCGCCTCGCGCCGGCCCTCGGCCTCCAGGATGGTGGCCTGCTTCTGGCCCTCGGCGACCAGGATGGCGGCGCGCTTCTCGCGCTCCGCCTTCATCTGGCCGGCCATGGCGTCCACCAGATCCCGCGGCGGCGAGATGTCCTTGATCTCGATGCGGGTGACCTTGACCCCCCAGGGGTTGGTGGCGAGGTCGACGGTGGTCAGGAGTTGGGCGTTGATCTGATCGCGCTGCGACAGCAGTTCGTCCAGATCCATGCTGCCCATGACGGTGCGCAGGTTGGTCATGGTCAGGTTGAGGATCGCCAGTTCAAGCTGGCGCACCTCGTAGGCCGCCTTGGGGGCGTCGAGCACCTGATAGAACACCACCCCGTCCACGGTGACCATGGCGTTGTCGCGGGTGATGACCTCCTGCTCGGGAACGTCCAGGACCTGTTCCATCATGTTCATGCGGGCGCCGATCTGCTCGACGAAGGGCACGATGAGATGCAGGCCGGGGCCCAGGGTCTTGGTGTACTGCCCGAACCGCTCGACCGTGTACTCCCAGCCCTGGGGGACGATCTTCACGCTCAGGACGATGAACACGAGGGCCAGGACGACCAGCGTGATCACCAGGATCGTTGTTTCCATCATCCGCCGTTTCCCCCACGCGAGGCTTCCCGCTGCACTCTAGCACCGGGCTTCGAACCGGCCCAGCGCGTTACCGGCGCGTTGCAGAATGGCGGTCACGGTGCGCCGAGCCGGCCGCGCGGGACCAGCCCGCCCCCTCCGACTCGGCGGAATCGCGGGTCGGATCAGTTGCTATCGGTGGCGTGACTCTTGCTTGTTGCCGTAGACTCGGCGTCATGGCCCGGGCCCGGGGCAGCCGCGCGTCCGCCCCCGGCCTGATGCCTTCTTTTCCGGCGGCATGAGGACTCCATGGGCAGGGACCCGATCCAAGGCGCACGTGCGGCGGATGATCGCACCCGGCGCGCCCGGCAGGGCATCCTGGTCGCGGCCGCCCTGTTCATGGTGCTCATTACCGGCGTGGTCGGCTATGGAACCTGGCAGAGCTACCATGTCGCTATGACGCGGGCGCGCGAGGTGACCGAGAGCTTCGCGCTGACCTATCGGGCGTTCACCGAGCAGACGCTGGAGAACCTGTCCGGCGCCCTGCACGAGATCGCCACCTTCCGGGAGGGCCGCCGGCCCATCGCCGCCCCACCCGACCTGGGGGCGTTCCTGCGGCTGCGGCGCGACCAGTCGCCGCTGGCGCGCGACATCCTGATCGCCGACGCCGAGGGAACCGTGGAATTCTGGACCGGCGTCTGGCCCCCGCCCGACATCGCCCGCGACCCGGCCTATCGGGCACACCGCGCCCGCAGGCAATCGGTGGATCGCGACTGGCTGAGCCCGGTCTACCGCGACCCGCAGGCCGACGGGCGCTTCACCTTCGCGCTCGCCCACACCATGCGCGACGAGTCGGGCACTCCCACCGGCAGCGTGATCGCCCTGATCGACCAGGCCACGTTCGCGGCCGCCTACAATTCTCTGGTCGAGTCCGAACAGGCCTCTGTCGCCTTGGTACACATCGACGGCACCATCATGGCCCGGCTGCCCGACCCGGGAAACGTCGTCGGCGAGGTCATCGAGTCGGTGGCGAACCGCTCCACCCTGGGGCCGGTGCGGCGCACGCAGCTGCTGCCGTCGCCCGTCGACAGCAAGATGCGCATCATCGCGGAGTGGCGCCTGTCCGGGTACCCACTGATCGCCGCCGCGACCATCACCCGCAACTCCGTTCTCGCCCCGTGGCGCCAGGACGTGGCCTGGGGCCTGGGCGTATTGCTGCTGGCCGGGCTAGGGGTGACCGCGCTCACCTACGGCCTGATGCGCCAACTCCGGCTCCAGGCCGAGGCGCAAGCGGTCGTGCAGCGTCAGAACACCGTTCTGGTGGCACAGCAACAGACCTCGACCGACGGCATCCTGGTGGTCGACCGTCACGGCCGCATCCTGTCGTGGAACCAGCGCTTTGCCGACCTGTGGGGCTTCTCCGACCAGGACATGGCGGGCGGTGATTCGGACCGGCTGCGCGCCCTGGCCCGGGCGCGCGTGGTCGACCCCGACGCCTTCGACGCCCGGGTCGGCGAGTTGTACGCCAAGCTGGACATCGACGAGCTGGACGGCACCGAGATCCGGTTCCGGGACGGGCGGATCCTGGAACGGTACTCGCGCGCCCTGCGCAGCGAGAGCGGCACCGCGTGGGGCCGGGTGTGGTTCTTCCGGGACGTCACCCAGCGCCGCCACGACGAGCAGGCCCTGCGCGACAGCGAACAGCGCTTCCGGGACGTCGCCAACGCCGCCGACGAGTACATCTGGGAGGTGGACGCGGAAGGCCGCCTGACCTTCATGACGGAGCGGGCCCAGGACATCCTCGGCTACCCGGTCTCGGCGATGCTGGGCCGGTACCCGATGGACTTCGTCGCCCCGGAGGATGCCCCCTGGGTCCAGGCACGGCTCGACGACGCCCAGGCCCGGCGCGGCAAGCTGGAGATCGCCGAATTCCGCAGCGTGCGCCGCGACGGCACCACCGTGTGGCAGCGCGCCTGCGCCGTGCCGGTGCTGGACGACGCCGGCAACCTGGTGGGCTATCGCGGCACGTCGATGAGCATCGACGACATCAAGGCGCGCGAACTGGAGGCCCAGGAGGCCTCCGCGCGCCTGGAAGACCAGGCGGTGGCCCTGGTCGGGCTGGCCGAACAGCTCGACACCTCGAACCGAGAGATGCGCCGGGTGCAGGAGCGGTTCGATCTGGCCATGCGGGGCACCACCGACGGCATCTACGACTGGGATCTGCTCACCAACCGCATCTATCTGTCGCCGCGCTGGCGCGAGATGCTCGGGCTCGGCGACAGCGAGGCCGAGGTGTCGCCGGCCTACTGGACCCAGCGCATCCACAAGGACGACTACCTCGCCTCGGTGCGCGCGCTGTCGGCCCATCTGTGGGCGCAAACCCCGCAGTACCGCCATGTACACCGCATCCGCCACCGCAATGGACAATATCTCTGGGTGCTGGACCGCGCCCAGGTGGTGCGCGACGTGGAGGGCCAGGCGGTGCGCCTGGTGGGCACCCACGCCGACATCACCGAGATGCGGCGCTACGAGGAGGCGCTGCACCAGGCCAAGACCGAGGCGGAGGCCGCCAACGCCGCCAAATCGCGCTTCCTGGCGGTGATGAGTCACGAAATCCGCACCCCCATGACCGGGGTGCTGGGCATGGCGGACCTGCTGCTGGCGTCCGACCTGAGCGCGCGCCAGCGCAGCTACGCCGAGACCCTGAAACGCTCGGCCGACACGCTGCTTGGCCTGCTCAACGACATCCTCGACTTCTCCAAGGTCGAGGCCGGGCAGCTCGCGCTGGACGACGTCGACTTCGACGTCCCGACCGTCATGGAGGACGTGGCCCAGCTCTTCTGCGTCAATGCCTCGGAAAAAGGTCTGTCGATGGAGACCGTGCAGGCCGTCGCGCCGCCCCCGGCGGTGCGCGGCGATCCACACCGGCTGCGTCAGATCCTGTTCAATCTGGTCGGCAACGCCATCAAGTTCACCGAGAAAGGCGGCGTCGCGATCGTGCTGGAGGACAGCGACCGGACGCCGGACGGCGGCTACCGCCTCACCCTGGCGGTCCGTGATACCGGCATCGGCCTGTCGCCCGATCAGCGCCTGCGGCTGTTCCAACCCTTCATCCAGGCCGACAGCACCACCACACGCCGATTCGGCGGCACCGGGCTCGGCCTGGCCATCTGCAAGCGCCTGGTCGAGGCCATGGACGGAACCATCAGCGTCGACAGCACCCCCGGCGAGGGGTCGACGTTCCGGTTCACCATCCACGTCGGCGTCGGTGACCCCGCGGCCGTGGTTTCGGTCGCGCCGGGGACGACGCAGGGCCTGCCGAGCCCGCCGCCTCACCGGCGCCCCGCTCCCGGAACCCGCCTGCTGCTGGCCGAGGACACGACGGCGAACCGCCTGCTGATCGCCACCGTGCTGGAGCGGCTCGGCTACGCCGTCGACGAGGTGCACGACGGCGCCGAGGCCCTGGCCGCGGTCAAGGCCGCGCCGGACGCCTATGCCCTGGTGCTGATGGACATGCAGATGCCGGTCATGGACGGCGTGGAGGCGACCCGCGCCATCTGCGCGCTGCCCGGCGATCCGCCGCCGGTTGTCGGTCTCACCGCCGATGCCATGCGCGAAAACCACCCGGCCTATCTTGAGGCCGGCCTGCGCGAGGTGCTGACCAAGCCGGTGGACTGGGCGGCCCTGGAGACGGCGGTGGCCCGCCACGCCCGCGGCGTGACGTGGCTGGACGGCGCCGCGGACGCCCCGCCGACGGAGGACACGACGGCCGCCGCGGAGGCGGCAGACGCGGGGGACGCGCCAGACGCCGCAGAAGCCCCAGACGCCGCAGAAACCGCAGAAGCCGAGGACGACACCTCGACCCGCCCCGCGGTCGCGGACCCGGGCCCCGCCCCGACTCGACCGGCCGCGCCGCCCGGCCCGCCGGACGCGGAGGCGGAGTCCAAGGCGGAGCCCGCGCCGGCGCCGGCACCCGAGCCCGCCCGCGAGACCCCCCGCGAGACCGAAGACGCCCCCCGGGGCGAAACCGACGGCCGGGAGGCATCGGGCGCCGCCCCCCGCGCGGTCGCACGCGACGCGACCGTCCCGACAGCGCCCACCCCACCCGCGGCGCCCGTTGCCCCACCGCAACCGCCACCGACCCGGCCCGAAGGGCGCCAGCATCCGGCAGCGCCGCGCCTGCCGGACGTGACCCCGGCGCCGGGCACCGTGCCGGCGGCCCTGGTGGCCCGCTCGGACGAGATCACAGCGAGCCCGGCCGATGCCTTCGAAGCGGAGGGTCCGGTGTTCGACTCCGCCACCCTCGACGCCCTGCAGACGCGCCTCGGCTCCGCCCGCATCGCCCCGATCGTGCGCTCCATGCTCGCCAACATGGACACCCAGCTCGAGAACCTGCGCGCGGCGGTCACGCACGCCGACGCGGAGGCCATGGCGCGCGCCGGCCATTCCCTCAAGGGGCTGGCCGGTCAGTTCGGGGCGACACGCCTGTCCCGCGTGGGGTATCATATTCAACACGGAACCCTGGATGTCGCCGCGGTGGACCGCCTGCTCCCGGCTCTGGACGCCACCGCCGACTCCACACGGTCGGCCATCGAAGCATGGCTGGACAGCCACTTGGAGCCGTCGGCATGAGACCGGCCCTGCGCGACGCGCCACCCGACGAGGCGGCCATAGAGCCATTGCCGCCGCCGGCTCCCGCCACGGCCCCGCCCTCACCCCCGGCGCCGGGTACGGCGCCGGTCGATCCAAGCCTGCCCGACGCCACGCCGACGCGCATCGTGGTCGTCGACGACGTCGAGCCCAACGCGCAGATCCTGGCGGCGATGCTGGAGACCTTGGCAGGGGCCGGCGTCACCGTGTTCACGGATGCGGAACGCGCCGTGCGGTGGTGCGTCGCCCATGATCCGGACCTTGTGCTGCTGGATTACCGCATGCCGGAGCTGGATGGGCTGGCCTGCCTCGCCCGGCTGCGCGCCGTGACGAGCGAGAGCGAGACGCCGGTCATCATGGTCACGTCCGACGACTCGCGGGAGACGCTACGGGCGGCCTTCGAGGCCGGCGCCACCGACTTCCTGCGCAAGCCGGTGGAGGAAACCGAGTTGATCGCGCGGGCGCGCAACCTGTTGCGTCTGCGCCTGCGTCACCGGGCGCTGGTGCGCGCCAATGAGGCGCTGGCGCGGGCGGCCAACGAAGACGACCTGACCGGCGCGCTCAACCGCCGCCGGTTCATTGAACTGGCGAACATCGAAATAGAGCGGTGCCGCCGCCACCGCCGGCCGGTCAGCCTGATCGTGATCGACATCGACCACTTCAAGAGCATCAACGACACCCTCGGCCATGCCGCCGGAGACGCCGCCCTGACCGATTTCGCCGGGGCCTGCCGCGAGGCGTTGCGGGTCACCGACCTGCTCGGCCGCATGGGCGGCGAGGAATTCGCCGTGCTGCTCCCGGAAACCGCCATGGCGTCGGCCACCGACGTGGCGGAGCGGCTGCGCGCCACCATCGCCGAGCGCCAGGTGGCCCTCGACGGCGTGACGCTGACCATCACCGCCAGCCTGGGGGTGGCCCAGTGGAGCGAACCGGCCGAGACCCTGGATGCGCTGCTGCACCGTTCCGACACGGCCATGTACCTGGCCAAGACCGGGGGCCGGAACCGCGTCGTGGCGACGAAGCCGCCCCCGGAGGAATGACCGCGGGACCGAGACAGGCGAGGAGTCTCGCGCCCACGCGCCCCAGGGAGAGTCTTCTCGCGCCCACGCTCCTGCGTGGGCGCATGGGGGTCACGCTTGGTCCCCCGCGGGAGCGGGGGACCGAGAAGGGAGAGTCTTCTCGCGCCCACGCGCCTGCGGGAGCGCATGCGGGGGTCACGCGCGGTCCCCCGCGGGAGCGGGGGACCGAGGAAGGCTAGCAGTCTCTCTTCTCGCGCCCACGCTCCTGCGTGGGCGCATGCGGGGATTACGCGCGGTCCCCCGCCGGAGCGGGAGACCGAGAAGGGAGAGTCTTCTCGCGCCCACGCTCCTGCGGGGGCGCATAGGGGGGCTCGCGCGGCCCCCCGCGGGAGCGGGGGGACCGAGAAAGAAGGGAGAGTCTTCTCGCGCCCACGCTCCTGCGGGGGCGCATGCGGGGGTCACGCGCGGTCCCCCGCGGGAGCGGGGGACCGAGAAGGGAGAGTCTTCTCGCGCCCACGCGCCTGCGGGGGCGCATAGGGGGGCACGCGTGGTCCCCCGCAGGAGCGGGGGACCGAGAAAGAAGGGAGAGTCTTCTTGCACCCACGCGCCTGCGGGAGCGCCTGGGGGGGGTCACGCGCGGTCCCCCGCAGGAGCGGGGGACCGAGAAGGGAGAGTCTTCTCGCGCCCACGCTCCTGCGTGGGCGCATGCGGGGGACCGAGAAAGGCTGGGAGTCTCGCGCCCGCGGGAGCGCCCCGGCCGCGGCCCTCAGGCGGCGTCCTGGGCGGTCGTCTTGGCCTTGCCGCCGGCCCGATTGACGTGGCTGGCACTGCCGGCGCACCCCTTGGCCCCGCCGCCGGCCGCGGCCTTGGCGGCCTCCTCTTCGGCCTTGGCGGCGTCGGCCCGGCTCATCTGCTGCATCACCAGGTCGTCGAACACCCACTGCGCCGGCCGTTGGTTTTCGAACGACACTTCCGGCGCCATCGGCCCATCGGTGCGGATGCCGCGCAGGGCCACCTTCAGCGCCTTCAGCGGGTTGCGCACCGTGTCCTCGACCGCCGTCGCCTCATACCCGCAGTGCATCATGCAATTGGCGCACTTCTCGTAGCGGCCGGTGCCGTAGCTGTCCCAGTCGGTGGTTTCCATCAGCTCCTTGAAGGTGGCGACGGTGCCCTCGTTGAGCAGGTAGCACGGCCGCTGCCAACCGAACACGTTGCGGGTCGGGTTGCCCCACGGCGTGCAGTCGTAGGTCTGGTTGCCGGCCAGGAAGTCCAGGTACAGCGCCGACTGGTTCCAGCGCCACTTGCGGCCCTTGCCGCGCTGGAACAGGTCGCGGAACAGTTGCTTCGTGCGCTGGCGATTAAGGAACACCTCCTTCATCGGCGCGCGCTCGTAGGCGAACCCGGGGGCGATGGTCACCCCCTCCACGCCCAGGTCGTCGGTGGCGTAGCTGACGAAGTCGGCCACGCGGTCCACCTCCACGCCCTCGAACAGGGTGGTGTTGCACGTCACACGGAAGCCGCGCCGGCGCGCCTCCTTGATGGCGGCCGTGGCCTTGTCGAACACGCCGTCCTGGCAGACGGCGGCGTCGTGGTGTTCGCGGTCGCCGTCGAGGTGAATGGAAAACGTCAGGTACGGACTGGGCTTGAAGTCGTCCAGCCGCTTCATCAGCAGCAGCGCGTTGGTGCACAGATAGACGAAGCGCTTGCGCTTGGTCAGTTCCGCGACGATCTGCACGATCTGGCGGTGCAGCAGCGGTTCACCGCCGGCGATGGAGACGATGGGCGCGCCGCATTCCTCGGCGGCTCCCACGCACTCCTCGACGCTGAGGCGCTTGTTCAGGATGCTGTCCGGGTAGTCGATCTTCCCGCAACCGGCGCAGGCCAGGTTGCAGCGGAACAGCGGCTCCAGCATCAGCACCAGCGGATAGCGCTTGGTGCCGCGCAGGCGCTGCTTCATCAGATAGGAGCCGACGCGGACTTGCTGGATCAGGGGAACGCCCACGGTATCATCACTCCTGGGTCGGGACGGTTCGCGGCCGGGCGGGCGAGGCGGATCGGGGCGGTGGATCGGGGGGCGGCTCAGGCCACGTGCAGGTCGTGGCGGTCACGATCGCGCGGGCCTTCGGGGTCGATGCCGCGCTCGCGCATGGCATCCGACAGCACGCGCGGCAACTTGAACTGCATGTGCTCCTCGATCCCCTGAAGCTGCTCGGCCCGGGCCGGCGCGACCTTGTCGATGCGGGCCACCAGATCGCGCACCAGCCGCTCGGGCGCTGAGGCACCGGCGGTCACGCCCACCACCGAGACGCCGCGGAACCAGGCATCCTCGATCATGGTGGCATCGTCGATGAGATAGCTCGGCACCCCCATGGTGGTCCCGATCTCGGCCAGGCGGTTGGAGTTGGACGAGTTGCGCGCCCCCACCACGAGCAGCAGGTCCACCTGGCTCGCCAGTTCCCGGACCGCGGTCTGGCGGTTCTGGGTGGCGTAGCAGATGTCCTTGACGTCCGGCCCCTGGATCTTGGGGAAGCGGCGCTTGAGCGCCTCGATGACGTCCTTGGTGTCGTCCACCGACAGCGTGGTCTGGGTGACGTAGCCGACCATGTCGGGATCGCGGATCTGGAGCCGCTCCACGTCCTCCACCTGGCTGACCAGATGCACGCCGCCCGGCACCTGGCCGCGCGTGCCCTCGACCTCGGGGTGGCCCTCGTGGCCGATCATGATGACCTCGCGGCCCTTGCGGGCCAGGTTCTGGCCCTCGCGGTGTACCTTGGACACCAGCGGGCAGGTGGCGTCGATCACCGGCAGCGCGCGCCGGTCGGCCTCCTTGACCACGGCCTGCGGCACCCCGTGGGCGCTGAACACCGTGACGGCGCCGTCGGGCACCTCGGTCAGTTCCTCGACGAACACCGCGCCCTGATTGCGCAGGGTCTCGACCACATGCTTGTTGTGCACGATTTCGTGGCGCACGTAGACCGGCGGGCCGTAAATCTCCAGGGCGCGCTCGACGATCTCAATGGCCCGTTCGACGCCGGCGCAGAAGCCGCGCGGGCTGGCCAGGATGACGCGCAGGTGGGTGGGCATGGCATCGGGCGCGGTGCGCTCGGATGCGGCACCAGGGGCGGCGGGAGTGGCGGGCGTGTCGTCCACGGGCGCGATCCTCGGGCTGAGGGCTGGAAAAACTCCGCCATATCTAGAGCTTCGGCCCGGTCCGATGCAAGGTTGCGGTCCCCCCAATCGGTCCAGGGGTTCCGGCCTGCGACCGAATCGCAACAGCAACGGCCCCTTGCCCGCCCGACGGGGGAGCGGTAGGGATGAGCCCTCATCCTCCGCGTCCGCAGCCTCTCCGCCCGTCAGGGAGACCCGCCCATGCCCACGCTCGTCACCGGCGGCACCGGCTTCGTCGGCGCGGCCGTGGTCCGCGCCCTGCTCGCGCGCGGCGCGGCGGTGCGCTGCCTGGCGCGCCCGGGCGGCGACCGGCGCAACCTGGCCGGCCTGGACGTGGAGATCGTCGCCGGCGACCTGACCAACCCGGCCTCGCTGAAGGCGGCGGCGCGCGGGGTCGACGCCCTCTATCACGTCGCCGCCGACTATCGGCTGTGGATCCCCGATCCGGCGGCCATGGAGGCGGTCAACGTCGAGGGCTCCCGGGCCGTGATCCGCGCCGCCCTGGAGGCCGGCGCGCGCCGGGCGGTCTACACCAGTTCCGTCGCGGTGCTGAAGCCGAACGCCGACGGCACCCCGGCGGACGAGGACACGCCCACCACCGAGACCGACATGATCGGCGCCTACAAGGGCAGCAAGTTCCGCGCCGAGAGGGCCGTCCGGGCGCTGGTCGAGACCGAGGGCGCGCCGGTGGTGATCGTCAACCCGTCCACCCCCATTGGCCCGCGCGACATCAAGCCCACGCCCACCGGCCGCGTGATCGTCGAGGCCGCCGCCGGGCGCATGCCGGCCTATGTGGATACCGGCCTGAACGTGGTGCACGTCGACGACGTGGCCGCCGGGCACCTGCTGGCCTTCGATCACGGGACCGTGGGGGCGCGCTATATCCTGGGCGGCGAGAACCTGACCCTGGCCGACATCCTGGCCGAGGTGGCCCGCCTGCGCGGCCGCCGGCCGCCCCGGGTCAGACTGCCGCACGGCCTGATCCTGCCGTTCGCCCATGTCGCCGAGGCCATCGCCCGGCGCACCGGCCGGGAGCCGTTCGCCACCGTCGACGGCCTGCGCATGGCCCGCAAGCGCATGTTCTTCACCAGCGCCAAGGCCGAGCGCGCCCTGGGCTACCACGCCCGGCCGGCGGCCGACGCCATCGCCGACGCCGTCGCCTGGTTCGACGCCAACGGGTACCTGACATGATCGCCCGCCTGATCGCCGCCTGGGTCGAGGGCGCCCGCCGCCGCCGCTGGACGGTGCTGGCCGTGGCCCTGGTGCTCACCGCGCTGTCGCTGTGGGCGGCGGCCACGCGCATCGGGGTCTCTACCGATACCTCGGCGATGCTGGACCCCGACCTGCCGTTCCAACAGCAGAACCGGGCGCTGAAGGACGCCTTCCCGCAGTTCGGCGGCGAACTGGTGATCGTCCTCGATGCCGACACCGCCGCCCTGGCCGACGACGCCGCCCGCCGCCTGACCGCGGCACTGCGGGCGCGGGACGATCTGCTGGCCTTCGTCTCCGACCTCGCCGGCGACCCCTTCTTCCGCCGCAACGGGCTGCTGTTCCTGTCGCTGGACGAGTTGTACGCGCTGTCCGACACCCTGGCCGAGGCCCAGCCGTTCCTGGGCACACTGGCCGCGGACCCGTCGCTGCGCGGCCTGGCCGACTTGATGGACACCGCCGCCGACGGCCTCGCCGACGCCAACGCCGACGCGGGCGGCGGGCCGTTGCCGCTGGCCGACGTGCTGACCCGCATGGCCGAGACCACGGCGGCGCGGCTGGCCGGGGCGCCCGCGCGCCTGGACTGGCAGGCGCTGATCCAGGGCGACGACGGCCCGATGGCGGAGATGGGCGGCGCCCGCCGCCTGATCCTGGCCAAACCCGAGCGCCGCTTCGCCAGCCTGACCCCGGCCGGCGACGCCATGCGGCTGATCCGCACCACGGCGCGCGACCTGGGCCTGACCCCGGACCGGGGCGTGACCGTGCGCCTGACCGGCGCCGCCGCCATGGAGACCGAGGAACTCAAGAGCGTGCAGACCGGCATGGACATCGCCGGCGCCATCACGCTGGTGGCGGTGGTCACGCTGCTGATCGTGGGGTTGCGCGCGCCCCGCCTGATCCTGGCGACCGTGGTCACCCTGTTTGCCGGGCTGTGCTGGACCGCCGGGCTGGCGGCGGTGACCGTGGGCACGCTGAACATGATCTCGGTGGCCTTCGCGGTGCTGTTCATCGGCCTGTCGGTGGATTTCGGCATCCATTTCGCCCTGCGCTACAAGGAGGCCCGCGACACCGGCGCCGACAGTGCGACCGCCCTGGACGCGGCGGCGCGCGGGGTGGGGCCGGCGCTGGCCCTGTGCGCGGCGGCGGCGGCCATCGCCTTCCTGTCGTTCCTGCCCACCGACTACCGCGGGCTGGCGCAACTCGGGTTGATCTCGGGCCTGGGCATGGGGGTGGCCTTCGTGGCCAACCTGACGCTGCCGCCGGCGCTCCTGAGCCTGTTGCCGGTGCGGCCCGGCCGCGCCGGCGGCGCCGGCCTGTCGCGGCTGGCGATGCGGTTGGACGACGGCCTGCGCCGGCATGCCCGGGCGGTGGCCCTGGCGGCGCTGGCGCTGGCGGTGGGCGCGGCGGCGCTGGCCCCGACCGCGCGCTTCGACTTCGACCCGCTGAACCTGCGCGACCCCGACACCGAGTCCGTCGCCACCCTGTTCGACCTGCTGGCGGATCCGCGGGTCACGCCCTACACCATGGACATCCTGGCGCCCGACCTGGACGCGGCCGAGGTGCTGGCCGAGCGGGTCGCCACCCTGCCCGAGGTGGACAGCGCGATCACGGCCCGCGACCTGGTGCCCGACGCCCAGGACGAGAAGCTGTTCGTGATCCAGGACATGGCCCTGTTCCTGGCCCCGGCCCTGTCGCGCGCACCGGCCCCGCCGCCCGACGCAGCCGAACGCCGCGCCGCCCGCGACGCCCTGGTGGCGGCCCTGGACCGGCTGGCGACGGCCCCCGGCGCGGATGCCGAGACCCAGGCGGCGGCACAGCGGCTGGCGGCGGTCCTGGCGCGGGTGCCGGACGACGCCGCCCTGGCCGCCGTCGCAAGCGCGCTGACCGCCGACCTGCCGCCCATGCTGGAGCGGCTGCGCGACTCCCTGCAGGCGGCCCCGGTCGCCCTGGAGGACCTGCCGGACGCCCTGTTGGGGCGCTACCTCGCGCCGGACGGCCGCGCCCGGGTGGAGGTGCGCCCGGCCCTGGATCCGCGCGATCCCGACCAGCTCGCCCGCTTCGTCGACGCGGTGCGCGCGGAGGTCCCCACCGCCACCGGCTCCCCCGTGCTGATCCGCGAGTCGGGGCGCACGGTGATGCGCGCCTTCGCCGAGGCGGCGGCGCTGGCGCTGCTGGGCATCACGGTGCTGCTGGCCGTCACCCTGCGGCGGACACGCGATATCCTGCTGGTCTACGCCCCGCTGACCCTGGCCGGCCTGCTGACGGTGGCGACGGCGGCGCTGGCCGGGCTGGCGTTCAACTTCGCCAATGTCATCGTGCTGCCGCTGCTGTTCGGTCTGGGGGTGGCCAGCGCCATCCACCTGGTGCAACGCGACCGCGACGAGGGCGACGTCGCCCACACCATGACCAGCAGCACGCCCCGGGCGGTGGTGTTCAGCGCGCTCACCACCATCGGCTCGTTCGGCTCCATTGCCGCCTCCAGCCACCCCGGCACCGCCAGCATGGGGATCCTGCTCACCATCGCCATCGGCCTGACGCTGCTCTGCACCCTGGGGGTGTTGCCGGCCCTGCTGGCGCTGTGGCCGAGCCGTGGGCGGCCCCCCAGATAGGGGAGACAGTCGGATCGCCGCCGGGCTCTGGACGCCGACCATACGCCGGCGTATACATCGAGGCTGGTGCCCGCCCCACCGTCCGTGGGGATCGTTTCTCCGAAAGGTCCGCCTATGCCGCTGTCTCCGCCCGAACCGCGCCAGCACATCCACACCCGCCGGATCGACTGCCAGGGCTACCGCCGCGAGGATGGCCTATGGGACATCGAGGCCCGCATCGTCGACACCAAGACCTACACCTTCGCCAACCACGATCGCGGCCGCATCGCCGCCGGCGAACCGCTGCACGACATGGCGTTGCGGGTCACGGTCGACGATGACCTGGTGATCCGCGCCGTCGAGGCGGTCACCGACGCCTCGCCCTTCGGCATCTGCGGCCGGGTCACCCCCAACTTCCAGCGCCTGGTGGGCCTGACCATCGGCGCCGGCTTCTCCGGCAAGGTCAAGCAGGCCCTGGGCCGGGCCGAGGGCTGCACCCATCTGGTTGACCTGCTGAAGCCGCTGGCGGCGACGGCTTACCAGACCCTGCACGCCCGCCGCGAAGAGAAGCGCAAGGCCGGCAACACCGGCGAGCGGCCGCGCATCCTCGATACCTGTTACGCCCTGCGCTCCGACGGCCCCGTGGTGGCGCGCGAGTGGCCCGAGTTCTACACCGGCCCGGCCCTGCCGGTGGCGGCGCCGTCCGCCGGTTCGGAGGGTTAGCGACCGCCCGTCCCGGTTGCCAGCCGGCGCCCGCCTGGGCGATGCTGCCGCGAGGCACCCAGGGTGCACCCGACCGAGGGGGGAGTGCGGCGCGGCATGACGGGACAGACGACGGGCGCGGGCGGACACGCGGCGTGCGGACACGGGGCGGGCGGACGCGGCGCGGTGGCGGCGGGCCACCCGGAGACGGCGGCGGCGGCGGTCGAGATCCTGGAGGACGGCGGCTCCGCCTTCGACGCCGTGGTGGCGGCGCTGGCGGCCTCGTTCGTCGTGGAGCCGGCGCTCAGTTCCCCCGGCGGCGGCGGCTTCCTGCTGGCGCATCCCGCCGGGGCCGATCCGCTGGTGCTCGACTTCTTCGCCCAGACCCCGGGTCGCGCCGCCCCGGCCGACCGCGCCGCACTCGACTTCCTGCCGGTGGACGCGGACTTCGGCGCCACCACCCAGGAGTTCCACGTCGGCCGCGCCGCCGCCGCGGTGCCGGGCATGGTCCCGGGCCTGTGCGCCATCCACGCCGCGCTGTGCCGGCTGCCGCTGGCGCGCCTGCTGGCGCCAGCGGTGCGGCTGGCGCGGGCCGGGGTGCCGGTGGCGCCGTTGCAGGCCCACATCATCGGGGTCATCGCCCCCATCCTGCTGCTGACGCCCGAGGCCCGCGCGCTGTTCGGCGACCCGGCGGACCCGCGGCGCCCGGTGCCGGCGGGCACGGGCCAAGCCATGCCGGCCCTGGCCGACACCCTGGAGGCCCTGGGCCGCGAGGGCGAGCGCCTGTTCCGCGACGGCCCGGTGGGTCAGGCCATGGTAACGCTGTGCGCCGACGGCGGCCTGCTGACGGCCGCGGACCTGGCGCGCTACCGGGTGCTGCGTCACCGGCCGCTGGACCGACGCTTCCGGGGTGCGCGCGTGCTGACCAACCCGCCGCCGTCGTCGGGGGGCGCACTGATCGCCTTCGGGCTGGCCCTGGCGGAGGACGGGCCGCCGCCCGATCCGGTGCGGCTGGCGGCCCTCATGCAGGCCACCGGCGCGGCCCGCGACGCCGTCGGGCTGGCGGAGGGGGTGGACGAGGCCCGCGTCGCCCGCCTGCTGGACGACCCCGCCCTGCGGCGCTGGGCGGCGACCCTGGACGCCCCGCGCGCCCGCAAGGCCGGCGGGACCACCCACGTCTCGGTGCTCGACGCCGCCGGCAACGCGGCCGCCTGCACGGTGTCCAACGGCGAGGGCTGCGGCCACATCGTGCCGGGCGCGGGCTTCATGCTGAACAACATGCTGGGCGAGGAGGACCTCAACCCGGGCGGCTTTTTCCGCTGGCGGCCGGATACGCGGGTCTCGTCCATGATGGCGCCGACCCTGGCCGAGCGCCCGGACGGGACCCTGCTGGCGCTGGGCTCGGGCGGGTCGAACCGCATCCGCACGGCGCTGTTGCAGGTGCTGTGCGGGGTGCTGGCCCACGACCGCCCGCTGGCGGCGGCCGTGCAGGCGCCCCGGCTGCACATGGAGCGCGGCCACCTGGACATCGAGGCCGGCTGGGACGACGCCACCGTGGCGGCGCTGGCGGCAGCCTTCGCCGACCATCGGGTCTGGCCCGACCGCTCCATGTTCTTCGGCGGGGTGCACGCGGTCGCTCGCGATCCCGCGGGGGCCTTCGAGGCGGTCGGCGACGCCCGCCGCGGCGGGGCGGCCCGGCTGGCCGGATAGGCGCCGCCGTTGCCCAAAACGCGAAACGGCCCCGCGAGGGGGCCGTTTCAACAGGGCACATCTGGCGGTGGGTCCAGTGTGCCGATCTGGCGCGAGTGACGGGACTTGAACCCGCGACCTCTGGCGTGACAGGCCAGCGCTCTAACCAACTGAGCTACACCCGCTCGGTGTGTCCGCCATCAGCGGAGGCCGGGTATGTATCAGGGCGGGCGGAGGGGCGCAAGGGCTTTTTCGCCGGCCGGCACCGATTTCCCGGCACCCGTGATGCCCGCCCCGGCGCACCCGGACCCCGTGTCAGGTCCCGGCGATCCGGCCCAGGGCGGCCACGTCGCAGGCATAGCGGTTCGGCCCCAGCTCGGTGAGGATGCCCTCGCGGCGGAACTCGGCCACGATGCGGCTGGCGGTCTCGGTCGTCACCCCCAGCATGGCGCCCATGTCCTCGCGCCCGAACAACTCGCACTCGGTGGCGGCGCCCTCGTCCATCAGCAGCAGGAGCAGGCGCGCCACCCGGGCCTTGGCGCCGCCGGTGGACAGGCTGGTCAGCCACGCGTCGGCCTGCTGCACCGACCGCTGCCACCGCTGCATGAGCTGGGCGTGCATGCGCGGCGTCCCCTCGGCCAGCCGGTTGACCACCTCGCGCGGAATCCGGCACGTCAGGGTGGGACGCAGGGCGATGGCGGTGTGCTCGTACTCCTGGCCCAGCACCGCCTCCAGGCCGGCGGTGTCGCCGGGCCGCAACAGGCGCACGATGCGCTGGCTGCCGTCCGCCAGATAGCGCACGAGTTTCACCAGGCCGGTGCGGACGGTGAACACGGCCTGCCCGGGGTCGCCGACGTGGTACAGGGCCGCGCCGGGCTCGAACTGGATCTCGTCGATCGGAAGATGAATCAGCGCGAAGTCCGCCTCGCGCAACGCGGAGAACAGAGCCGTTTCGCGCACCCCGCAGGCGTGGCATTCCGCCTGACCCCGCCACGCCGCCTCGATTGATTTCCCGCGCACCGCGGTCCCTCTTCCGTTCGCCATCACCGCGCCATCCCGGTGGATGTGGGGCCGGCCGGCGGACGGCGCAATCCGGCCGCACGCTCCCCACCCCGAACGGCTAGCGTAACGGAAGCGCGCGCGCCCGTCCACGCGTGCTACCCACGCGCACGCTGGACCCGGCGCGCGGCCGAGCCGGCGCGTGACGGAGCCGGTGCGTGACGGAGCGGGGGCGCGATCGGGCCTAGCCGTGCAGCGCCAGCCCCTTGACCGTCTTGTCGACATCGGCCCGGGGGCCGTGGACCGCCAGACCCACGAGGTCGAGCGCCGGGGTCGGCACCGCGGCGACCGCCGCCCTGTTGGCGTCGTCGGCCCCGGTCGCGAACAGATCCGCCGTGTAGATCGACGGCGTCAGGCCGCGCCGCACCGCCCGGGCCAGCGCGGTGGCCAGAGCGGCGGCATCGGCGGCGGCGAAGACGAGCACGGGCTGGCGGATCAGCGGGCCGTACAGGCCGCCCGAGGCATCGCTGTAGCGCGCGCCGGCCAGATCCGGATAGGATCCGACCAGGCCGCCGGCCAGGAAGCCGACGACGTTGAGCTTCTGCCACACCCTGAGGTCGTCGCGGACGACGACGGCAATCTTGGTCTCGTGTCGCATGGGAACACCTGTCGCTTCGGGATCGCAGCCCGAGCCCATACGCCGCGCGCTGCCGCCGGGTCTTGAACGATCCTGCGGCGGCGACCGGCTGACCCTGGCCCCGCCCGGCGACGGCCTGCCCCGCCTGGAGGGGGCCTTCTCGGGCCGCGCCTACGGCCCGCACCGCCATGACAGCTATGCCCTTGGCGTGACTCTGGCCGGGGTCCAGGGCTTCCGGTATCGGGGCGCCTGGACCGCCAGCACGCCCGGCCGTCTGATGGTGCTGCATCCGGACGAGGTTCATGACGGCGAGGCCGGCACGGCAGGCGGCTTCCGCTACCGCATGGTGTACCTGGCGCCGCACCGCGTCGCGGCGGCGCTGGGCGCGCGGGCGCGCGGCCTGCCATTCGTTCGCGTGCCGGTGAGCGGCGATCCCCGCCTCGCCCTCGCCGTCGGGGCGGCGGTGGCGGACCTCGATCACCCGCTGGAGCCGCTGGCACGCGATCAGGTGGTCATGACCCTGGCCGAGGCGCTGCTGGCCCTCGACCCCTCGGCGGCGCGCGGCGGCCGCACCGCGCCGACCTGCCCCCGCGCCGTGGAGCAGGCCCGGGCGTTCCTGGAGGCGCACTGCACGCGCCGTGTCGACGCCACGGACCTGGAAGCCGTGACCGGACTCGACCGCTACACCCTGGCCCGCCAGTTCCGCGCCCGCCTCGGCACCAGTCCCTATCGGTACCTGACGCTGCGGCGTCTGGACCGGGCGCGGGCGGCCCTGTGGCGTGGCGCGCCTTTGGCGGACGCCGCCTGCGGCGCGGGGTTCGCCGATCAAAGCCACATGACCCGCCAGTTCACGCGCACCTACGGGCTGCCGCCGGGGCGCTGGCGGGCGTTGGCTGGTGGGGCTGGCGCAGCCGACCTCAGCCGACCAGGGCGTGGCCGACGATCGACCACAGAATGAGCGTCAGGAACAGGGTGGAGAGGGCAGCCCCCTCGCGCAGCAGGACGGCGACGGTCATGGCAGGAGCCTCCGTGAACCGGGAGCCGGGCGCCGGACCGGGCGCGCGTTCCCGTTTTGGTCCCATGCCAGGAATGAGAACATAGAAAGAACGCACGGTCAACCCGCAACGCCACTGCAATGACGGGGCGGGACGGTGCAGCGGTTCGGGGATGCATCGCGGCGCCGGGCGCCCTATCCTTCCGGCATGACCGGACCCGCCGCCGCCCATACGCCCGCGCCGCTCGATCGCCGCCTGTCCGTCGCCCCGATGATGGATTGGACCGATCGGCACGACCGCTACTTCCTGCGCCGCATCACCCGGCGCACGCTGCTCTACACCGAGATGGTGACGACCGGGGCGCTGCTGCACGGCGATGCCGCCCGCCACCTGGATTTCGATGCGTCCGAGCACCCGCTGGCCCTCCAACTCGGCGGCAGCGATCCGGACGCGCTGGCAGCCTGTGCCCGGCTGGGCACCCAATGGGGCTACGACGAGATCAACCTCAACGTCGGCTGTCCGTCGGACCGGGTTTCCAGCGGTCGCTTCGGGGCCTGCCTGATGGCCGAACCCGCGCTGGTGGCGGACTGTGTGGCGGCCGTGATCGCCGCCACCGACCGGCCGGTGACCGTCAAGCACCGCCTGGGGATCGACGACCTGGACAGCGACGATCACCTGCACCGATTCGTCGACCACCTCGCCGCCGCCGGCTGCCGCACCGTGATCGTGCACGCCCGCAAGGCTTGGCTGTCCGGCCTGAGCCCGAAACAGAACCGGGAGGTCCCGCCCCTGCAGCCGGAGCGGGTGCGGCGCCTGAAGGCGGCGTTTCCCGGGGTGAGCGTGGTCTACAACGGCGGCGTGCGCGATCTGGCGGCGGCGGCGGCCCTGATGGCGGGGCCGAACGCCCTTGACGGCGTGATGATCGGCCGCGCCGCCTACGAGACACCCTGGATGCTGGCCGGGGCCGACCGGGTCGTGTTCGGCGATGCCGCCGCGCCGCCCCCGGAGCGGGCCGCCGTGGCCCGCGCCATGGCCGACTATGCCACCCGCCGGCTGGCCGAGGGTGTGCCCCTCCAGGCCATCACCCGCCACATCCTGCCGCTGTTCCACGGCCGGCCCGGGGCGCGCGCCTGGCGCCGCCACCTGAGCGACCACGCCCATCGCCCGGGCGCCGGCCCCGACGTGATCCTGACCGCGCTCGCCGCGGTCGAGGCCGCCGCCGGGGTGGCCGCCGCGGCCTGACCCCCGCCCGGAGTCCGGCCCCGATCCCCACCCCTGGGCGCCGGCCTGTGGCGACGATCACACGATGCCGAGAAAGATGCCGGGACAGCGCCCCGCCCCGGGGCGGGCGCTGGCCGGGCCGCGCCGCCGTCGGTATCCTGCCTCGGCGATCGGCGTCAACGGCTCCGGTTAGAGCGGAACGCCCGAATACGGACTCGCATGGTGATTTCGAATTCGGGCGTTCCGCTCTGAAACCAACTGATCGCGCCGAGTCACGCTCGAAATTGGCCCACCCCGGTGGTTCCGATTTCGAGCGATCGGCGCTAGGCCACGACCCGACCCAAGAGAAGGGAGACGGCGGCATGCTCCAGCACGCGCAGACACCGGACCTGACCGGGTCCCGCCCGCCGCCGGCACGGCCGCGCGGGCCGACCCGGCGCCGGTGGGCGGACCGCCTCCGGCTGCCGGCCCTGGGCTTGGCCACGGCCCTGCTGGCGGGGTGCGCGGCCGCGCCGGGCGGTCCCGGCACGGCCACCGCCCCGATCCCGGACCCGCCACCGCCCCCCGCCCCCGAGGCGGCCGCCCCGGTCCCAGAAACGCCGCGCGGACCGCTGTCCGTCGCCCTGCTGGTGCCCCTGTCGGGGCCCGAGGCCGACACCGGGCGCGCCCTGGAGGCGGCCGCGCGCCAGGCGCTGGGGCCGGCGCGTGCCCCAGGGCGGGCCGAGGTCCTGCGCCTGAGCGTCCACGACACCCAGGGCACACCGGAGGGGGCGCGGGCCGCCGCCGACACCGCGGTCGCGAACGGGGCGGCCCTGCTGCTTGGGCCGCTGTTCTCGGTCGGGGCCCAGGCGGTCAAACCGGTGGCCGCGGCGGCCGGTGTGCCGGTGCTGACGTTCTCCAACAACCGCGCGGTGGCCGGCGAGGGGTTGTTCGTGCTGGGTCACCGGCCCGGGCCGCAAACGACGGCCCTGCTCGCCCACGCCGCCGCCGAGGGGCACGGCCGGGTGGTGGTGGTCGGGCCCGATACCGCCTACGCCCGCCTGGTCGCCAGTGCCGCCGCCTCGGCCGCCCAGACCGGCACGGTCCAGGTCCTGGCCAGCCGCCTGTTCGCGCCGGACACCCCCTACAACAGTCAGGTCGAGATCGTGCGCGCGTTGGCCCGCCTCGACCTCACCGGTGCGGTGATCCCCACCACCGGCATGACGCTGGTCGGCCTGTCGGCGCTGTTCGAGTACTACGACGCCACGCTGCCCCGGGTGCGCCTGCTGGGCACCGACCTGTGGGAATGGCCGGGCACCTTCGCGGAGGGGTCGCTGCGCGGGGCCTGGTACGTCAGCACCAGCCTGCCGCCGGACCAGCGGCCCGGCATGCCGGAACCGCGTGAGACGGAGCCAGAGAGGGAGACCGCCGCGACGGATGCCGCAGCACCGAACGAGGGGACGAACGAGGGGACGAACGGGGGGGCGGCCGACGCGGCCGGGGCCGCGCCGAGCGGACCGCCGCCGCGCGCCGCCCGCAAGCCGGAGGCCCCGGACCGCCCCGCCCCCGGACCCGAGCCGGCCGTGCGGACTGCGGCCGGCCCCGGCAAGCTGGAGCGGCTGGCGATGGACGCCGTGGCGCTGGCCGCCGCCTGGGCGGCCGAGGGCCGGTCCGAAGAGGGGGCCGAAGAGGGGGCCGAAGAGGGAGCCGACGATAGGGCCGATGTCACCGCGTTCCTGACCGACCCGGCCGGCTTCCAGGGCTACGCGGGCCTGTTCCGGCTGCTGCCGTCGGGCCTGAACGAGCGCGCCATGCATGTCCTGGAGGTCACGGCGCAAGGCCCGCGCCTGATCCGGCCGGCCCCCGAAGCCTTCGCCCCCGGCCAGGCCGCGACCCGGCTGGTCGGCCCCGACGACTTCGCCCGCTTCCCGTGGCTCGCGCGTGAATACGGTGTGGACGCGCCTGCGGGGCGGTCCCCCCCGGACTCGCCGGCCTCCCCCGCGGCCCCGGTCGGGCCGGTGGCGGCGCCGGTGGACGGCCCGGCGCCCGGGCCGGACGGGACGCCGGAGGCCATCCCGGCCGCGACGCCGGGCGCTCCGGCGGCGCCGGCCGACGACGGCTGTCGCTGGGTGCGGGAGTGTTCCGGCGGGTCGTGCCGGACGACGCGGGTCTGCCCGCCGGCGTCCTAGAGCCGATCGTTTGAAATCGGAACCGGAACTGCGTTCCGATTTCAAACGTGAATCGGCTCTACATTATTGATTTTACAGCCGATTATCGCGACAAACCGACGTCGCGCCGCGGTTCCGGTTTGTCGCAATCGGCTGTATTGATTCGAGAGCAGATTCACGCACCAAAATGGGATCACGGCGCGATTCCATTTTGGTGCGATCTGCTCTCGGGCGGATCGCACCACCTCTTGATCGTGTTGGTCCTGTCTTTGATCACGAGGTGGTGCAGGATTCCGCGCCGCGACGGACGGCTACGGACAGCCCCCGTACTTGGCCTGGAGCTTCTCGCCCGAAACCACGCGGACCTGCTCGATGGTGGTGTTGGTCTCGCGCGCCAGACGTTCGTAGGCCGCCAGGCGCTCGCGGTTGATGGTGTCCACCTGCTGGCGCACGGCGGCGTCGCCGCTGAGCGCCCGCAACAGGCCGTCCGGCCGCTCACACACGGCGCCGCTGGCGCGGAGCTGGTCGAGGCTCTGCGCCGCCGCCGGGGGCGTGCCGAGCGCGACCAGAGTGGCCAGCGCCAGCACCGCCGCGCCCGCGCGGCGCACGGCGGTCCGGCGGCGGCGTCCGGCGGAGGGGGGAGCGGAGCCGTCGGCCCCGCGCGCTTGCCCTGTCATGACCCGTCTTCCCTCATCCCTTTCGCGACATCCCTGCGGCGGCGTGCGGATCGGCCGGCCTCGGGCCTGCGGACCCGGCGGCGGTCACACTCAGAAGATGTCCGGATTGCCCTCCAGGACCTCCTCGACGCCCTTTTCCAGGCGCACCCGCACATCCTGTTCGATTTTCACGTTCAGGTTGATGACGATGGGTTTGTCGGGCGCCTGCACCTTCACCGACGGCTGGCAGGCGGCGAGCCCGGCCAGCAGCAGCGCCGACGCAAGGGTCGCGCCGGCACGGCGGCACCAGGGGCGGAAACGCACGGTCGGGACGGTGTCCATGCCGCCTCCACATCGGTCGGGGCGTCGCGCCGCCCCACCGGTCAGTGAACGGGGTGATTGTGGCATGGGCGGGGCGGCTCAGGCGGCCTGGCTGGCGCGGTGGGAGATCAGCAGGCCGTACAGCGCCTCCGGGGTATCGGTGCCGCGCAGCTTTTCGCACATCGACCGGTCGCGCAGCAGGCGCGAGACCCGGGCCAGGGCCTTGAGGTGGTCGGCCCCGGCGGACTCGGGGGCCAGCAAGAGGAAGATCAGGTCGACCGGCTGGTCGTCGATGGCATCGAAGTTGATCGGGCGCGCCAGCCGCGCGAACAGGCCGTGCATGCCGGTCAGGCCCGGCAGCCGGCCATGCGGGATGGCGATGCCGTTGCCGACACCGGTGGTGCCCAGCCGCTCGCGCTCCAGCAACACGTCGAAGATGGTTCGCTCGTTCAGCCCCGTGATCTGGGCGGCGCGCCGGGCCAGGGCCTGCAGCGCCTGCTTCTTGCTGGTGACCTTGAGGGGAACCATCACGCTGTCGGGCGTGATCAGATCGGCAATGTCCATCACTGGCCTTTCGGAACAGACACGCGACGCCGCCCGCGACGCGCCGTGGCGCCACCCAGGGGGCTTGACGGATCCGGAGGGACGGCACCAAAGCGCGGCCGACGGCACCCGTCAAGCCTCCTGGCGGCCCCCGGTTCGCGGTCCTGCGGGCTGTCGTCGCGGATGATCCTCGATTCACACGATAGGGACCCGACGGTAACCGGGTCACACGACTGGAGACCGGGCACGGCGACCTCCTCCGGACGTGGATTGATCCGGAAGGTCCGGGGCCGCGCGGTCCCGGGCGGGATCCGGCACCATCCCGGGGGCGTCCGCCTCTCGCGGAACCCGCCGCCAACGCGATCCGGCGGCCGGCGCACGGATGCGGATGCTCCCAGGCCTCCCACGCCACGGCACACCGGGCACCGGACACCAGGAGAAGCCTGGATCCACACTGCGACCGCCCCGTCTTCGGCGCAAGCGAAAAACGCCGCGATGCTGCACTGCGTTCCCTGCGGTCGCGGCCCGGGCGCGGCTCCAGGGGGTGGCGCCCGCCCGCTGGACGGCCGGCCGGTGCCCGCCCACATCTGCGGTCGGACCCCTGAAGCGGGAGCGTTGCATGATCGACCGCCGCCGCCTGCTGACCGGAGTCGGCGCCGTGCTGCTGGCGGCGGCGGCCTCCGGCTGCGCGCCGCCCGGCCCCAAGGGGGCGCCCGCCGCCCCCGGTCCGGCGGGACCGGCGCGCGCCGAGACCCAGCCGATCCACGTGATCGCCACCGGCTGGCACAGCGGCCTCGTGATCCCGCGCGCGGCCGTGCCGGCCGGGCTGTTGCCCGAGGCCGCGGATTTCCCCGATGCGCGCTACCTGGAGGCGGGCTGGGGGGACCGGGCCTATTACCCCAACCCGCGCGCCTCGCTGGCCGACGCGCTGGCCGCGGGGCTGGTGCCGGGACCGTCGATCCTGCACCTGGCCGGTCTCGCCGCCCTGCCCGCGCCCACGGCCGACCGCGCGGTCTGGCGGGTGCCGATCGCGGCGCCGGGCCTGGCGCGGCTGGTGCGGGCGATCCACGACACCGTGGAGCGTCCACCCGGCGGCGGCCGGGTAGCGCCGGTCGCGCCCGGCCTGACGCCGGCCGGACGCTTCTACCCCGCCCACGGCCGGTTCCACCTGTTCAACACCTGCAACACCTGGGTGGCGCGCCAGCTCGGCCGGGCCGGTCTGGCGATCGCGCCCGGCGGCATCATCACGGCGGAAAACCTGGCCGACCGGCTGGACGCGCTGCCCGGCGCCCGGCGCCTGTCGGCCGACGCGGGCGCGGGGGCGAGCGCGGGCGCGGGCGCGGGATGAGGGGGGCGACCCGAGCGCGGCGACCAGGGCCGGCCGGGCCTCGGGGCCGTCAGGACTGGAGGGCCAGGAACTCGTCCTCGGTCAGCGTGGTCACGCCCAGGTCGCGCGCCTTGGCGGCCTTGCTGCCGGCGTCGGCGCCCACCACCACGTAGTCGGTCTTGGCCGACACGCTGCCCGTCACCTTGGCCCCCATGGCCTGGGCACGGGCCTTGGCCTCCGCCCGCGACAGAGTCTCCAGGCTGCCGGTGAACACCACCGTCTTGCCGGCCAGCGGGCTCTCCGCCGCCCCCGTATCCGGTCGCTCGAACGGCTGGACGTCGAGCAGCGCCGCCAGATCGTCCAGCACCGTCTGATTGTGCTCTTCGTGGAAGAACGCCAGCAGATCCCGCGCCACACTGGTGCCCACATCGTTGATGTTGACCAGCGTGCGGTAGGCTTCGGACTCCGGATCCTGCGCCGCCGCCATGGCGTCGCGCAGCGCGTCCAGCGTGCCGTAGTGCGCCGCCAGCAGGCGCGCCGTCGCCTGGCCCACCTGACGGATGCCGAGCGCATAGATGAACCGCTCCAGGGGGATGGTGCGCCGCTCGCGGATGGCGCGGAACAGGTTCTCGGCCGATTTCTCGCCCCAGCCCTCGCGGTTCTTCAGCCGGGTCAGGCCCTGGCGGTCCTTTTCCTCCAGGCGGAAGATGTCGGCCGGCCCCCGGATCAGGCCGTCGGTGTAGAAGGACTCCACCGCCTTGGCGCCCAGACCCTCGATGTCGAAGGCATCCCGGGAGACGAAGTGCTTGAGCCGCTCGATCGCCTGGGCCGGACAGATCAGGCCGCCGGTGCAGCGGCGGATGGCCTCGCCCTCGGGGCGTGGCGCCTCGGATCCGCACACCGGGCAGTGGTCGGGAAAGGCGAACGGTTCGGTCCCGTCGGGCCGGGCCTCGGTCACCACCGAGACCACCTGCGGGATCACATCGCCGGCGCGCTGGATGACGACGGTGTCGCCCTCCCGGATGTCCTTGCGGCGGATTTCGTCCTCGTTGTGCAGGGTGGCGCGCGCGACCACGACGCCGCCCACGGTGACCGGCTCCAGGTCGGCCACCGGGGTCAGGGCGCCGGTGCGCCCGACCTGGATGCGGATGGCCGTCAGCACCGTGCGCGCCTGCTCGGCCGGAAACTTGTGCGCGGTGGCCCAGCGCGGCGCCCGGCTGACGAAGCCGAGCCGCTTCTGCCAGTCCACCCGGTCCACCTTGTAGACCACGCCGTCGATGTCGTAGGGCAGGCTGGCGCGCCGTTCCTCCAGGGCCTCGTAGACCGCCAGCACGGCGTCCAGATCCTGGCACAGCCGGGTCTCCGGGTTGACCGGCAGGCCCCAGTCGCGCAGCCGCTCCAGGAACCCGTGGTGGCTGTCGAACGCGGCACCCCGCACCTCGCCCCAGGAATAGGCGAACAGCCGCAGCGGCCGGCGCGCGGTGACCGCCGGGTCGAGCTGGCGCAGCGAGCCGGCGGCGGCGTTGCGCGGATTGGCGAACGGCTTGGCGCCCGCCTCCACCTGACGCTCGTTGAGGGCCAGGAAAGCGTCGCGGGTCATGTAGATCTCGCCGCGCACCTCCAGCACCGGCGGCACGTCGGCGCCGGTCAGCCGCTCCGGCACGTCGTCCAGGGTGCGCACGTTGGCGGTGACGTCCTCGCCCTCGGTGCCGTCGCCGCGCGTGGCGGCCTGCACCAGGCGGCCGTCCTCGTAGCGCAGCGACACCGACAGGCCGTCGATCTTGGGTTCGGCCACCAGGGCCAGCGGCTCGTCCTCGCTCAGGCGCAGAAAGCGCCGGATGCCGGCGGTGAACTCGGCCACGTCGGCGCGGTCGAAGACGTTGCCCAGCGACAGCATGGGCACCCGGTGCACCACCTTGCCGAAGCCGGACGCGGGCGCCGCCCCCACCCGCTGCGACGGGCTGTCGGCGCGGATCAGCTCCGGAAAGCGCGCCTCGATGGCGTCGTTGCGCGCGCGCAGGGCATCGTAGGCGGCGTCGCTGATCTCGGGCGCGTCCTGCTGATGGTACAGGGCGTCGTGGCGGGCGATCTCGGCGGCCAGCCGCGCCAACTCGGCGGTGGCCTGGTCGCGGCTCAGGGCCTCGACGGCCACGTCGGGGTGGCCCGCGGGAACGGTCTCTTCGGTCATGGGGTCTCGGGTCCGGCGGAATCGGGCAACGGGCTGTCCAACGGCATCTCCATCTGGGACGCCGCGCCGCCCTGCAACAGGGTGGTGGCGGCGGCCCGGGCCTCGGCTGTGATGGTGGCCCCCGAGAGCATGCGGGCGATCTCCTCGCGGCGGTCCTCGGGCGACAGCACCGACACGCGCGTCTCGGTGCCCGCCTCGCCGTCACCGCCGCTCCCGCTCTTCTCGACCCGCCAGTGATGATGCCCGGTGGCAGCCACCTGCGGCGAATGGGTGACCACCAGCACCTGGACGTCGCGCGCCAGCCGGGCCAGCCGCTCGCCGACCGCCGCCGCGGTGGCACCCCCGATGCCGGTGTCGACCTCGTCGAACACCAGCGTGGGGACCGTGGACGCCCGCGCCAGCACCACCTTGAGTGCCAGCATGAAGCGCGCCAGTTCGCCGCCCGAGGCGATCTTGTGGATCGGCCCCGGCGCGGCCCCGGGGTTGGTGGCGACCTCGAAGGCGACGCGGTCCAGGCCCTCCGGCCCCCAGTCGCGCTCGGTCAGCGGGTCAACGCGGGTCTCGAAGCGCGCCTTGTCCAGCTTCAGCGGCGGCAGTTCGGCGGCCACCGCCCGGTCGAGCCGCGCGGCCGCGGCCCGGCGGCCGTCCGACAGCGCCCGGGCGGCGGTGATGTAGGATTCGCGGGCCGCCTGTTCGGCGCGGGCCAGGCGGGCCACGTCGGCGCCGCCGCCCTCGACCGCCGCCAGCCGGTCGCGGGTGGCCTCCATCAGGGCGGGCAGCGCGTCCGGCTCCACCCCGTGCTTGCGCGCCAGCCCGCGCAGCGCGAACAGGCGTTCCTCCACCTGGTCCAGGTGGCGCGGGTCGAGGTCGATGTCGGCCGCCGCATGATCCAGCGCGTTGCGGACCTCGGCCAGTTCGATCGCGGCCCGCTCCAGCCCCTCGACGATCGGCGCCACGGTCGCCCCGGCCAGATCGCTGAGACGTTCCAGGGCGCGCTGGGCCGCACGCAGGGCGGTGTCCACGTCGGCCGGCTGGCTCAGCGCCGCCAGCGCCGCGTTCAGGCCCTCGGCCAGCTTCTCCCCGTTCATCAGCCGGGCGCGCATCTCGGCCAGCCCGGCGTCCTCGCCCGGCTTGGGGTTGAGCGCCTCCAGCTCCTCCAGGGCGGCCCGCAGCTCGGCCTCGTGCGCCTGGGCCTGGGCCAGGTCGCGGCGCGCGTCCGCATGGGCGCGGGCGGCGGCGCGCCATGCCTCCCAGGCGGCGCGACAGTCCGCCCGCGGGGCCGTCAGCGCGCCGTGGGCATCCAGCACACCACGATGGGTCGCGGGATCGAGCAGGCCGTGGCTGTCGAACTGACCGTGCACCTCGACCAGGGTGTCGCCGAGCCGGCGCAACAGGCCGACGCTGGCCGGCTGGTCATTGACCCGGGCCCGGCTGCGGCCGTCGGCGCTCACCGTGCGCCGCAGCACCAGGGTCTCCTCGCCGGTGTCCAGATCCTGCTCGGCCAGGAGGACGTGGGCCGGATGGCCGGCGGGGATCTCGAAGGCGGCGGTGACCGACAGCCGGTCCGCCCCGGCGCGCACCAGGCCACTGTCGGCGCGCGCGCCCAGGGCGAGACCCAGGCTGTCCAGCAGAATGGACTTGCCGGCGCCGGTCTCGCCGGTCAGCACGCCGAGTCCGGCGCCGAACGTGAGATCGAGGTGCCGGATCAGCACCACGTCGCGGATGGACAGGGAGACGAGCATGCCAGCGGGTCCGGCGGAAGACGAAAGGCACCCCGGTCAGGGCGGTGCCACTAGATCCAGTCGAACAGACCGTCGTACCAGGCGGTGTCGGCGTCCGGGTCGCGGATCTGTTCGCCGGTCACGAGTTGATAGGCGTCCACGTACCAGTCGCTGCCCGGGTAGTTGTGGCCGAGGACGGCGGCCACCTTGCGGGCCTCGCCCTCCAGGCCCAGGATGCTGTTGATTTCAACGATGCGGTACAGCGCCTCCGGCACGTGGGTGGTCTGCTCGTACTCCTCCACCACGCGCTTGAAGCGGTTCAGGGCGGCCAGGTAATGCTTCTCCCGCAGGTAGAAGCGGCCGACGCTCATTTCCTTGCCGGCCATGTGGTCGCGCGCCAGGTCGATCTTGAAGCGGGCGTCGCGGGCGTACTTGGTGTCCGGAAAGCGGTTGATGACCTCGCGCAGGCCCTCCATCGCCAGGCGTGTGATCTCCTGGTCGCGGCGCACGTCGGCGATCTGCTCGTAGTAGCTCAGGCCCTTGAGATAGTACGCATAGGCGATATCGCGGTTGCCCGGGTGGAGCTGGATGAAGCGGTCCAGGGCGATGATCGCCTCGTCGTAGTCGTTGTCCTCGTAGTGGCTGTAGGCCGCCATGAGCTGGGCCTTGGTCGCCCACACCGAATAGGGGTGCTGGCGCTCGACCTCGTTGAAGGCCTCGGCCGCGCCGTCGTAGTCCCCCTCCTCCAGCAGGCTGACCGCCTCGTTGTAGAGTTGTTCGACCGGGCGTTCCTGGTAGGCCGGTTCGTCGGAGCCGGTGCCGCAGGCCGCGAGGGCGAGCACCGCCGCCAGGGCGACGGCGGCCGCGGTCGCACGGCGGGCACGCGGGGCGCACGGCGACGGCGGAACGGGAAGCGGGCTCTTCATGGTACGGGCGACGATCCTGACGGTCCGTGGGGGACGAGTCCGGGGGCGCGCGGCAGACAGCCGCCCGCGCGCCGGCCCCGAAGCCTCGCACTATACCATGGCACCCGGATGTGTCACCTGCCCGGCTGACCGGCCGCTGCCGGGCCGGGCCGAGCTCAGGCGCGGCGGCGGTCGCCGGCGTGGCGCGCGGCGTCACCGGCGCCGGCGGTGCTCAGCGCCGGTTCAAACCGCCACGCCTGGGGCTGCGCGAACAGCGCCCGCAGCAGCAGGTTGTTGAGGCGGTGGCTGGGTCGGTGACCGCTGTAGGCACCGATCACCGGATGCCCGGCCAGCGCCAGGTCGCCCAGCACGTCGAGCGCCTTGTGACGGACGAACTCGTCGTCGTGACGCAGGCCCTCGGGGTTGAGGATGGCGTCGCCATCGACCACCACGGCGTTGTCGAGCGAGCCGCCGCGGGCCAGCCCCATGGCGCGCAGCCCCTCCACCTCGTGGCGGAAGCCGAAGGTGCGCGCGTCCGCCAGGTCACGGCGGAAACTGTCGGGGGTGACCGAGACCACGCGGTGCTGGCGGCCGATGGCGGCGCTGTCGAAGTCGATGGTGGCGTCGATGCTCAGGCCGCGCGGCGCCGGCCGCAGACTCGCCACGCTCTCGCCATCCTCCACGGTCACGGTATCGACCAGGCGCACGGCATGGCGCGGGGCGCCCTGGGCGATCGTGCCGGCGGTCTCGACCAGGGCCACGAAGGCGGCCGAAGAGCCATCCATCACCGGCAGTTCCGGCCCGTCGACGACGAGTTCCGCGTTGTCCACGCCGAGCCCGGCCAGGGCGGCCATCAGGTGCTCGACGGTGGCGACGGTGACGCCGGCCGCGTTGCCCAGGGTGGTGCACAGCCGGGTGTCCACCACGTGGTCCCAGCGCGCCGGGATCATGGGGTCGCGGTCGGTCACGTCGGCGCGGCGGATCCAGATCCCGCTGTCGGCGGCGGCGGGGCGCAGCGTCAGGGTAACGTCGACGCCGGAATGCAGCCCGATGCCGGTCACGGTGGCCGGCCCGGCCAGGGTGCGTTGCGCGGCCGCGGTCAGCGGCCACAGGCCGGGACCGGCGCTGATGCCGGCGGGCGCCACGTCCGATGCGGCGGCGAGGGCTTCGGCTTCGTCCAGGCTGGCGTCCTTCATGATCAAGCGTCCCCGTCAGTCTGGGCCGGTCCGGCGCGAACCCCACAGGCGGGGGGGCGCGAGACCCGTGATGGCTGAAGCGGTCGATCCGGGGTGGTCCCGGCGGCCGGTGGACCCGGCCCGGGACCGGACACCGCCACACGGTCTCGGGGTCTCCGTCCAACCCCACCCGCGGCTCGACTATTTGCTTGATCCAGACTTAGCGGCGCAGCGGGGACCGTGCAAATCAATCATTGTTTCAGAATGTTGCGACTGCTCTGTCCGGAATTATGCCGCTCCTGCAATCCCTTGCGCGGCGTCATCCAGGGCTTGCCGGGGTCCGGCCACCAACCGGTCTCTCGCCCGGCCCGCACCCCAACACGACCGCGCAACCCTTTGATAAAAAATATTTTATCCGCGACCCAGCCGACCAACCCGCGGCGGCGACCGGCGCCCGGTCCGCCCGCCTCCCGCACCGGACCCCGGAGGGACCGGACGGGAGGACGGGACGGACGGTCCGGCGCGATGGCAGAGTGTGCGGCTCTGGGACCGGCGGTCACCCGCCGGCCCGACGCCGTCAATTCGCTTGCCGGCGCAGGAAGGCCGGGATCTCAAGCTGATCCTCGCGGTGCGACGACGCCGGGCGGTCCTCCGGATTGACCGTCATGGCGCGCGGCGCGCCCCCCGGCTCCTCGGTCGCGCGGCCCGGCTCGGCGCGCCGCGGCGGCTCGCGCTCCTCCTCGCCGCCGCGCGCGCGACCGAATCCGGTCATGCGCTGGAACAGCGACGGCCGGTCCCGGCGCTCCTCCTCGCCGCGCGGACCGTGCGGCGCCTCGCCGCGGCGGCCGCCGGGATCACCATGGGCCGGATGCGGGCTATGGCTGGCCACCCGGACACCCGGCTGAAGCGTCGGCCGGCGCGTCTCATGGCCCTGGTGGGCCGCGTGCTCATGACCATGATAGCGCGGATCCAGCGCGGTCTGACCGCGCACCGGGGGGGCCGCCTCGGCGTGACCCAGGGTGTGCGGCCGGCCGCCGGCCCCGGGATCGACGGGCGCCCCACCTGCGCCGGGGTGCGCCGGGGCGGTGGGGGCCGCCGGGGGCGGATCCAGACGCGCGGTGGCGGCCGCCGGGGGCTGGGCCGGGCGCTGCGGGATGAAGCGGTTGCCCTCGGCCCCGCCCTGCAGCGGCGGCAGCGAGGTCCCGGGCCGGGCCTGAAACGACGACGACCCCGCCGGGTGTCCGGACGGCTGCCGCGACCCGGCTGTCGGCCCGGCCGGCCGACCGGGCGTGGGCCGCGGTGCCGCGGCGCCACCGGCCTGGGCCGCCGGGCGGGGGGCACCCGTCTCGGCGCGGGGGTCCTCGTCCAGCGCCGCGGCCGGCGCGACCAGACCGTCGTGGGTCAGGTCGGCCGCGGTGTCGTCGAGCACCCCGTCGTCGGCAGCGCGGGCCGTGGCGGCGCTTGCCTCGCGCGCGGCGGGCGGGGCGGTGCGCTCGGCGCCGCCCGTGGCGACCTTGCGGGCGGCCGCCAGGCCGAGCCCGAAGCCGCTGCCCTGAGCCTCCTGGCTGTCGTGCGGACGCGCCTGACTGACGGCGTCGATGCCGCTGGCCACCACCGAGACCCGCATGGTGCCGTCCAGCGAGGCGTCCAGGCAGGACCCGAAGATGACATTGGCATCCTCGCACTTGATCTCCTCGCGGATGCGGTTGGCCGCCTCGTCCACCTCGTACAGCGTCAGGTCGTTGCCGCCGGTGATGTTGATGAGCACCCCCCGCGCCCCGCGCATGGAGGTCTCTTCCAACAGCGGGTTGGCGATCGCCGCCTCGGCAGCCTCGATGGCGCGGTTGTCGCCGCCGGCCTCGCCGGTGCCCATCATGGCGCGGCCCATGTCCATCATGACCGTGCGCACGTCGGCGAAGTCCAGGTTGATGAGACCCGGCATGATCATCAGGTCGGTGACCGAGCGGACACCGGCGTAGAGCACGTTGTCCGCCATCTTGAAGGCATCGGCGAAGGTGGTCTTCTCGTTGGCGACGCGGAACAGGTTCTGGTTCGGGATGATGATCAGGGTGTCGACGTACTGGGCCAGTTCCTCGATGCCGCCGTCGGCCAGCCGCATGCGGTGGGTGCCCTCGAACTGGAACGGCTTGGTCACCACCCCGACCGTCAGGATGCCCATGTCGCGGGCGCAGCGCGCCACCACCGGCGCGGCGCCGGTGCCCGTGCCGCCGCCCATGCCGGCGGTGATGAAGCACATGTGGCTGCCCTTCATCTCGCTGGAGATGGCCTCGTAGCTCTCCTCGGCCGCCGCCCGGCCGATGTCGGGGCGCGCGCCGGAGCCGAGCCCGTGGGTGGTCTCGCTGCCCAGTTGAATGCGCCGGTCGGTGCGGGCCTGGGCCAGGGCCTGGGCATCGGTGTTCGCGACCACGAAGTCGACGCCCTCCAGGCGGGCCTCGATCATGTTGTTCACCGCGTTGCCGCCGGCGCCACCGACCCCGATGACGGTGATCCGGGGCTTCATCTGGGGTTCAATGTCGTCGGGCACGCCAAGATTGATGCTCATCGCAGTTGCCTCCGTCCTTGTCTGGTCCCGTGACGGGCGCGCCGCGGCGGGCCCTTCACCGTGCGGGTCGTCGTCGTGCAGTGGGGGGTGCGACCCCGCGGGGGTCGCCGGTCGGTGGTCCGACTCTTGGCCTCTGGGGCGGATTGTGGACGGGATGGACCCATCGCCCGCCGGCGGCGCTCCGGCGGCGGGGAACGGGTCGTCGTCGCCGTGACGGGTCATCAGAAGTTCTCCTTGAGCCAGCGGCCGATGCGCTCGACCGGACCGAACAGGCCGCCCGGGCGGGGCGGGTCCGCGAGCATGGGCCGTTCGACGTGGTCCTGGACGGCGTGGCGCAACAGGCCGGCACAGGTCGCGAACGCCGGACCGGCCACGCCCTCGGCCAGTCCGCGCAACCGCAGCGGCCGTCCTGGCCGCACCTGCTTGTCCAGGATCTGCTCGGCCAGTTCCCGCACCCCGGGCAACTGGCTGGCGCCGCCGGTGAGGACGGCGCGTCGGCCGGCGACGCGATCGACGCCGGCGGCCTCCAGGTGGGCGCGCACCAGTTCAAGGGTCTCCTCCACCCGCGGGCGGATGATCTGGACCAGGTAGGAGCGCGGAATATCGAGCGACGGCTGCTCCTCGTCCTCGCCCACCAGGGGGACCTTCAGGGTCTCGCGGGTGTCGGCGGGCGAGGCCAGGGTGCTGCCATACATGGTCTTGAGCCGCTCGGCGTTGGCCAGCGGCGTCGACAGGCCCTGGGCGATGTCGTTGGTGATGTGGCCGCCGCCGATGGGGATGACACCGACGTGGATCACGTGTCCGCCCAGGAACACGCCCACCGAAGTGGTGCCGCCGCCCATGTCGATGACGGTGGCGCCCAGCTCGCGCTCGTCCTCGACCAGGCTGGCGAGGCCGGCGGCATAGGGCGCGGCGACGCGGCTGTCGACGTCCAGGTGACAGCGCTCGATGACGGTGGACAGGTTGCGCAGCGGGCCGGCCGCGGCCGAGACCAGGTGCATGCGCGCGCCCAGGCGCTCGCCGTACATGCCGCGCGGGTCCAGCACGCCGTCGGTGCCGTCGATGGTGTAGCCGACCGGGATGCAGTGCAGCAGTTCGCGGTCCGGGTCGCTCGGCTGTTGACGCCCGCAGGCCAGGATACGGCGCACGTCGGCGTCGCGGATCTCGTGGCCGGCGACCATCATCTCGACGTCGATGCGCTGGCTTTCCGGCGCGCCGCCGGAGACCGCGACCACCACCCCGTCGATGCGCTCTTCGGCCATCTCTTCGGCGGAGTCCACCGCGGTGCGGATCGCGGCCTCGACCTCGTCGAGGTTCGCCACCCGGCCGCCGCGCACCCCCATGGAGCGGTGATGCCCGATGCCCAGCACCCGCAGGGTGCGGTCCTCCTCGCCGGCGCGCGCGATGAAGCAGGCCACCTTGGTGGTGCCCACGTCGAGCGCGCAGATCAGCCCGCCGCGGCGGCGCAGCGGCGAAGGCGCGCTCTCACGCGGCCGATCCCGATCGGTGCGGCTGAACAGCAGCATGGGCCTCAGGTCTCCTGTCCGGGTCCGGACACCGGCACGCGGCGCGTGCCGGTGGCGGTCGATGGCGCGCCCGGTCCCGGCTCCGGGGCGGTGCGGGGCCGCACCACCAGACGGTCGGGCAGACGCAGATCCACCACCTCGATGTCACGCGCCAGCAGGCGCGCATCGCGCTCCAACTGTGCCAGCCGGCGCCAGGCGGCGGCCGGGTCGCCCTCCGGCAGGCGCACGTCAATGCCGGTCTCGATATCGTCCAGGCGCAGGGTCCAGCGCCGCCCCGCCACCCGGGTGGCCGCGCGCACCCGGCGGGCCAGATCGGGTTCGGTCGCCAGCAGCGCCATCAGCGCCGGCACCGCCGCCGGGGCATCACGGCCGACGATCACCGGCAGATCGGCATAGGGCCGGGTGTCCACCTCCACCGGCACGCCGGTGCGGTCGATCACCGCGAAGTCGCCGTCGGGCGCGCGCTGCCACAGGGCCAGCGGCTCGCGCTCGGTCAGCACGACGTGGATGGCATCGGGCAGGCGCCGCTCGACGCGCGCGCCGGCGACCCAGGGCAGAGCCTCGACCCGGGTTCGGGCGGCGTGCGGATCGAAGCCCAGGATGGGCTCGCCGCGCCCGGTCCGCAGCGCCGCCAGCAGGCGGGTGGGATCGGTCCGCACCCGCCCCTCCACGGTCACGGAGCGCACCACCAGCCCACCCCGGGCGGCGAACCGCTCCAGGGCCTCGCCGGCGGCGGCGACCTGACGGCCGACGATCCCGGACTGCCACACCCAGGCCGCGCCGCCGCTGAGCGCCAGCAGCAGCAGGAACCCGGCCCCCAGACGCGCACCGCGCCACAGCGCGGCCCCGCTCGGTCGCGTCCGGCGCGCCGGCATCCGGCGCCCGGCACCCCGGGCGGTCGTCTTGGGGGCGGCCTTGGCACCGCTCCCCTTGGCGCCGCTCCCCTTGGCGCCGGTGCCCTTGGTGCCGGTGCCGGTGCGGCCCGCCTTGGCGCCCCGCGCCGCGGCGCCGCCGGTCGACCGCCCGCGGGAGGGGGCCGCCGGGCCGTCACGGGACGGACCGAGACCTAGCCATCGCATGTCGCCGCCTCCACCATCCAGGCACACAGGTCAGGAAAGGGGATGCCCACATGGGCGGCCTGCTCCGGCACCAGCGAGGTCGCCGTCATCCCCGGCTGGGTGTTCACCTCCAGCACGTACAGGGTCTCGCCGTCGTAGCGCAGATCGGTCCGGCTCACGCCCCGGCAGCCGAGCGCCCGGTGCGCCCGCACCGCGAGGTCGAGGCTGGCCGTGGCCACGTCCGGCGCCAGATCGGCCGGCAGGGTGTGCACCGAGCCCCCGGCCACGTACTTGGCGTCGTAGTCGTAGAAGCCGCGCGCGGTGGTGATCTCGGTCACCGCCAGCGGGCGGATGTCGGCGCCCTGCCCCATCACCGCCACCGTCAGCTCACGCCCGGGGATGAACCGCTCCACCATCGCGCGGGAGCCGAACGGCCAGTCCTGGCGCAGGGCCGCCAGGGCGTTGGACCCCTCCAGGATGACGTGAACATGCACGCTGGAGCCCTCGTTCAACGGCTTGATGACGTAGGGCCGGGGCATCGGCTCGACGCCGGGGTCGGCGAACGCCTCGGCGCCCACCACCACATGCTCGGCGATGGGGATGCCGTGGTCGGCGAACACCGCCTTGGCGGTCGGCTTGTCCATGGCCATGGCACTGGCCAGGGCACCCGAGTGCGTGTAGGGCAGCCCCAGAATGTCCAGGATGCCCTGGATGCGACCGTCCTCACCGAAGCGGCCGTGCAGGGCGTTGAACACCACGTCGGGACGGCTCTCGCGCAGCACCCGCAGCAGCGCGTCCAGGTCTCGGGTGACGTCGTGGACCGTCACCGTGTGGCCAGAGGCGCGCAGCGCCTCCGTCGCGGCGGCGCCGCTGTTCAGCGACACGTCGCGTTCGGCGGAGAACCCGCCCATCAGGACCGTAACACGGCGGGTCATGGCGTCTCTCCCGTTCTGGTGGCGCCGGACGCCGGGACCGGATCGCCGATGCGCCGAATCTCCCATCGCAGATCGACGCCGCAGGTCTCGTGCACGCGCCGGCGCACGGTCTCCCCCAGGGCCTCCAGATCGGCGGCGGTGGCTTCCCCGGTGTTGATGAGGAAGTTGCAGTGCTGCTCCGAGACCTGCGCGCCGCCCACGCGAAGGCCGCGACATCCGGCCTGCTCGATCAACTCCCAGGCGCGCGCGCACGGCGGGTTGGCGAAGGTCGAGCCGCCGGTGCGGCCGCGGATCGGCTGGCTGGCGGCCCGCGCGTCGCGGATGGCGTCCATGCGCGCGGCGATCTCGATCGGGTCCCCCGGGGTCCCCTGAAGCACGGCCCCGACGAAGACCCAGTCGGGCGGCGCGGTGCTGTGGCGGTAGGACAGGCCCAGGTCGGCGGCCGCCACGTCGAAGACCCGCCCGTCGCGGTCGACCACCCGGGCGGAGACCAGCACGTCCTTGATCTCGCGGCCGTAGGCCCCGGCGTTCATGCGCAGCGCCCCGCCGATGCCGCCGGGGATGCCGGACAGGAACTCCAGCCCGGCCAGCCCGGCGTCGCGCGCCACCTTGGCGACCGTGGCGTCGAGCGCGCCGGCCCCGGCGACCACGCGGTCGCCCGTGACGTGAACGTCGGCGAAGCCGCCGGCGAGGCGGATGACCAGGCCACGCACGCCGCCGTCGCGCACCAGCAGGTTGGAGCCGACGCCGATCACCGTGACCGGCACATCGGCCGGCAGCGCCGCCAGCAGGGCGGCCAGATCGTCGGCATCGGCCGGGCGGACCAGCACTTCGGCCGGGCCGCCGACCCGGAACCAGGTCACGGCGGACAGCGGCGCCTCGGCGCGCACGCGGCCGCGCACCGGCGGCAACCGCGCGATCAGCGGCACGTCGGGCCGGGTCTGGGGGGCGCGGGGCGCGGGCATCATGGGCGGCCCCCGGCGGCTGTCGGCGCCTGGGCGGCCAGGTCGCGGAGCTGGCCGGGCAGCGCGTTGGCCCAGCCGGAGATGGAGCCCGCCCCCAGGCACACGACCATGTCGCCCGGGCGCGCCAGGCGGGCCACCAGGGCGGCCAGGTGCTCCGGCCCCGGCAGCGCGGTCACGGTGCGGTGGCCACGGCTGCGCAGGCCGTCCACCAGCGCCTGCTTGTCGACGCCGGGGAGCGGCGCCTCGCCGGCCGGGTAGACGTCGGCGACGATGACCTCGTCGGCGTCGTTGAAGCAGGTGCAGAAGTCGTCGAACAGGTCCCGCAGCCGGCTGTAGCGGTGCGGCTGCACCACCGCGATGACCCGCTTGTCGCCGACCACGTCGCGCGCCGCGCCCAGCACGGCGGTGATCTCCACCGGGTGGTGACCGTAGTCGTCGACGACCGTCACCCCGCCCACCACGCCGGTGCGGGTGAAGCGCCGGCGCACGCCGCCGAAGCGGGCCAGGGCGGTGCGCAGGACGGTGTTGTCCAGCCCCATCTCGCGGCCGATGGCGAGCGCGGCCAGCGCGTTCTGGACGTTGTGGCGCCCGAACATGGGCAGCCGGATCCCCTCCAGGGTCTCGACGTGACCGCTGATGCGGTCGGTCAGCGTCAGGTCGAAGCGCGCCCCCTCGGGACCCAGGTCGACGTTGACCGCGCGCACGTCGGCTTGCGGGCTGAAGCCGTAGGTGACGATCTTGCGGTCCAGCACCTCGGGGATCAGCGACTGCACCTCGGGGTGGTCGATGCACAGGGTGGCGAAGCCGTAGAAGGGCAGGTTCTGAACGAACGCCTTGTAGGCCTCGCGCATGCGCTCGAAGCTGCCGTAGAAGTCCAGGTGCTCCGGGTCCATGTTGGTGATCACGCCGATGGTCGCCGGCAGCTTGGTGAAGGTGCCGTCGCTCTCGTCGGCCTCCACCACCATCCAGTCGCCCTCGCCCAGGTAGGCGTTGGTGCCGCGGGCGTTGATGATGCCGCCGTTGATGACCGTGGGATCGAGCCCGGCCCCCTCCAGCAGCGCCGCCACCAGCGACGTGGTGGTGGTCTTGCCGTGGGTGCCGCCGATGGCGATGGCCCACTTCAGGCGCATCAACTCGCCCAGCATCTCGGCGCGACGCACCACCGGGATCAGGTGGGCGCGGGCGGCGGCGACCTCCGGGTTGTCGGCCTTCACGGCGGAGGAGATGACCACCACCTGCGCCTCGCCCAGGTTGGCGGCGTCGTGGCCGACGGCGATCGGCACCCCCAGCTCGCGCAGGCGGGCGACGTTGGCGTTGGCCGCCATGTCGCTGCCCTGCACCGCATAGCCCAGGTTGTGCAGCACCTCAGCGATGCCGCTCATGCCGATGCCGCCGATGCCCACAAAGTGGATGGGGCCGATATCGAGGGGCAGGGCTCTCACGGGGCACTCTCCCGGGGCTTGGCGTGGTCCAGGTCGGTGGGGGGCGGGGCCGTCGCGGGTGTGGCCAGCGCCAGCGCCAGATCGGCCAGCCGCGCGGCGGCGTCCGGGCGCCCCAGGGTGCGGGCCTGGGCGGCGGCGCTCTCCAGCCCGGCCGGATCGCCCAGCACGTCGGCCAGCCGCCGCGACAGGCCGAGCGCGTCGAGCCGGGACTGCGGCAGCAGCCAGCCGGCGCCGGCCTCGGCCAGCACCCGGGCGTTGGCGGTCTGGTGGTCGTCGATGGCGGACGGCAGCGGGATCAGTACCGCCGGCCGGCCGACGCAGGTCAGCTCCGCCACCGTGGAGGCCCCGGCGCGGCAGATCACCAGGTGCGCCTGGGCCAGCCGCGCCGGAATGTCGTCGAAGAAGGCCGCGGTCTCGGCGGCGATGCCGGCGTCGGCGTAGGCATCCCGGGCCCGCGCCAGATCCTCCGGCCGGCACTGCTGGGCCACCCGCAGGCGGGCGCGCAGCGGCTCGGGCAGCGCCGCCAGCGCCGCCGGCACCAGGTCGGTGAGGGCGCGGGCGCCCTGGCTGCCGCCGGTGACCAGCAGCCGCACCGGGCCGTCGCCGGTCGGCGCGGCATAGGGCACATCGCGCGCCGCCAGGGTGGCCGGCCGCACCGGGTTGCCAACGTGCCGGCCCTTGCCGGCGGGCAGGTGCACCACCTCGGGCAGCGCGGTGGCGATGCGGTCCACCCGCCCGGCGAGCAGGCGATTGGCACGCCCCAGGACCGCGTTCTGTTCGTGAATCAGGGTCGGGCGGCCGCGCAGGTTCGCCGCCACCATGGTCGGGAACGCCGCATAGCCGCCGAAGCCCACCACCAGGTCCGGCCGCAGGCGCCCCACCAGCCGCCAGGCCTGGAGCAGGCCCCAGCCCAGCCGCAGCGCCCCGGACAGCCGGCCGCGCAGCCCGCGACCGGCCAGCCCGCCGGCCTGCACCCGCCAGGTCTGCAACCGGCCCAGGGCGCCGCCGTGGGTCTGCCCGCGGGCATCGGTCACGAACCCGAGCCGGCAGCCGCGCGCCTCCAGCGCCGCCGCCAGGGCCTCGGCCGGGAACACGTGGCCGCCGGTGCCGCCGGCCGCCAGCAGGATGAAGGGTGCCGACGTCGCGGTCATGGCCGACCCTCCGTGCGGGCACGGCGCCGGGTCAGCGCCAGGATCATCCCGGTCGCCAGCGCCACACCGACCATCGACGAGCCGCCGTAGCTCAGGAACGGCAGCGTCATGCCCTTGGTCGGCATCAGGTGCAGGCTGGAGGCCATGTTGATGACCGCCTGCATGGCAAGCTGCACCGACAGCCCGCCCACGGCCAGCATCACGAACAGGTCGCGCGTGCCCATGGCGCGGATCAGCGCGCGCAGGATCAGGAGCGCGAACAGCGCCACCACCAGCAGGCACAGCCACAGCCCGAATTCCTCGCCGGCGACGGCGAAGATGAAGTCAGTATGGGCGTCCGGCAGATACTCCTTGACCCGGCCCTCGCCGGGGCCGCGGCCGAACAGCCCGCCCTCGGTGAACGCCTTCATGGACTGGACCACCTGGTAGGTGTCGCCGCTGTCCGGATCCAGGAAGCGGTCGATGCGCGAGGCCACGTGCGGGAACAGGAAATAGGCCCCCACCAGGGCGCCCAGCCCGAGGATGCCGATCAGCACCACCCACACCAGCGACAGCCCGGCCATGAAGACCTGCGCGCACCAGATGGCCGCCACCACCAGGGTCATGCCGACGTCGGGCTGGGCCAGCAGCAGGGCGGCGACCGCGGCCGTCAAGACGATCGTGACCAGGGTGCCCGGCACCTCCTCGGCCTGGGTGCCGGCGGCCAGCATCCAGGCCACGGTGACGGCGAACAGGGGCTTCAGAACCTCGGACGGCTGGAGCGTGAAGCCGGGCAGCGGCAGCCAGCGCGTGGCGCCGTTGATCTCCGGGCCGATCAGCGGCGTCAGCGCCAGCAGCCCGAGCGTGATCCCGAACCCGACCACGCCCAGACGGCGCACGCCGCGCGGCGACAGCAGCGACACCGCGAAGATGATCGCCAGCCCGAGCGGCACGAACATCATCTGGCGCCGCACGAAGTGGAAGGTCTCGGCGTCGATGCGTCCGGCCGCCGGCGGCCCCGCGGCCAGGATCAGCACGATGCCGATGATGACCAGGAGCGTGACCGTCGCCAGCATCAGGTGGTCGATGGAGGACCACCAGCGCCCCATGACGCTGCCGTCGCCGGCGCGGAAGCGCACCCGGCGCGCCGGCCCGACCGCGCCGGCGGCGGGGGCCGGCGGCGGCGCCATGCCCCCTCCCGGGCCGGCCGCGACGGATCGCGTCTGTGGCGGTCGACGGGTCATCGGTCGGTCTCGTCCTCGTCGGTCATGGGTTCGACAGTCGGCGCGTCCGCCCCGCCGTCGGCATCATCCGACACGGTGTCCTCGATCTCGGCGGCGAGGTCGGCCACCAGCGCCTTGAAGGCGTCGCCCCGGGCCTCGAAGTTGGCGAACTGGTCGAACGAGGCGCAGGCCGGCGACAGCAGCACGACCGGGTTCTCCTCGTCGTCCTCGCAGGCATGCTGGAACGCCAGGTCCACGGCCGCCTCCAGGGTGCCGCACAGCGAGTACGGCACCTCGTTGCGGTCCAGCACGGCGGCGAACGCCTCCGCCGCCGCGCCGATCAGGTAGGCGTGGACGATGCGGTCCAGGTGCGGCTCCAAAGCGTCGATGCCGCCCTCCTTGGCCTGACCGCCGGCGATCCAGTAGATGTCGTCGTGGCACAGGATCGCCTTCTCGGCGGCCTCGGCGTTGGTCGCCTTGCTGTCGTTGACGAACAGCACGCCGTCCACGGTGGCGACGATCTCGTGCCGGTGCGGCAGCCCGGGGAAGGTCTTCAGCGCCGCCGCGATGGTTGCCGGCGGCACCCCGCGCGCCCGGCAGGCGGCATAGGCGGCGGCGATGTTCTGCCAGTTGTGCTCGCCCGGCAGCGCGCGCAGGCCGGTCAGGTCCGCCACCCGCGCGCCCTTGCCGTCGATGTCGTCGACCAGCACGCCGTCCTTGGTGCTGACCCCACGCGGCACCGCCCGGGCGGCCGAGAATGGGATCAGGTCGCGGCTGTCGGTGCGCGTCAGCTCGGCGTGGATGTTGCGGCAGATGGTGTCGTCGAGCCCGATACAGACCTTGCGCGGCGGCAGCACCCCCTGGAGGATGCGGCGCTTGGCGGCGATGTAGCCCTCCATGCCGCCGTGCCGCTCCAGGTGGTCGGGCGAGACGTTGAGCAGCACCGCCACGTCGCACACCAACGACGGCGTCAGGTCGAGCTGGTAGCTGGACAGCTCCAGCACATAGGTGCCGAACGGCCCCACTGGGTCCAGCGCCAGCGCCGGTGTGCCCAGGTTGCCGCCCACCTGGGCGGCCTGACCGGCGTGGTGCAGGATATGCCCGATCAGGCTGGTGGTGGTGGACTTGCCGTTGGTGCCGGTGACCCCGACCACGAAGGCGGCCGGCTGCGCGCCCAGCAGCAGTTCGACGTCCGAGACCAGGGCGGCGCCGGCGGCGCGGGCGCGCTCGGCGACCGGATGCGGCGCCGGGTGGGTGTGCGCAATACCGGGGCTCCAGACCACGGCGCGCACCCCGGTCAGGTCGGCCGTGGTGAGATCGACCACCGGCATGTCCTCGGCCGCCGCCGCCGCGCGCCGGGCCGGATCGTCGTCCCAGGCCATCACGCGCGCCCCGGCGGCCAACAGGGCCCGCGCGGCCGCGAGGCCGGAGCGGCCCAGGCCCATCACGGCCACCGGTTCCAGGGCGTAGGCATAGACGGGAATCACAACGGCACCCTCCGGAGTGGTCTCAGCGCAGCTTCAGGGTCGACAGGCCGATCAACGCCAGGATCATGGCGATGATCCAGAAGCGGATGACGATGGTGGGTTCGGCCCATCCCTTTTTCTCGAAATGATGGTGCAGCGGCGCCATGCGGAACACACGCTTGCCGGTCAGCTTGAAGCTGGCGACCTGAACGATCACCGAGACCGTCTCCAGCACGAACAGGCCGCCGACGATCGCCAGCACGAACTCGTGCTTGGTGACCACGCTCACCGCACCCAGCGCACCGCCCATGGCGAGCGAGCCGGTGTCGCCCATGAACACCATCGCCGGCGGGGCGTTGAACCACAGGAATCCGATGCCGGCGCCGATCAGGGCGCCGCAGAACACCGCCAGTTCGCCGGTGCCGGGCACGTGGTGGATCTGGAGGTAGTTGGAGAACACCGCATTGCCGACCAGATAGGCGATCAGGGTGAACACCGCCGCGGCGATGATGACGGGCACGATGGCGAGGCCGTCCAGGCCGTCGGTCAGGTTGACGGCGTTGGAGGCGCCGACCATCACCAGCGCCGCGAAGGCGACATAGAACCAGCCCAGGTCCAGCAGCAGGTCCTTGAGGAACGGGAACGCCAGCCCGGTGCTCTCGGCCGGATCGCCCAGGCTGACGATCCACACCCCGGCGATCAGGGCGATCGCGAACTGCCCGATCAGCTTGGAGCTCCCCGGCAGGCCGGCATGATGCCGGCGCGTAACCTTGAGGAAGTCGTCCGCGAAGCCGAGCCCGCCGTAGCCCAGGGTCACCAGCAGCACGGCCCAGACGTAGCCGTTCGACAGGTCGGCCCACAGCAGGGTGGCGACGGCGACGCCGAGCAGGATCATCACCCCGCCCATGGTCGGCGTCCCCTGCTTGGTCAGCAGGTGGCTTTCCGGCCCGTCAGCGCGGATGGGCTGGCCGTTGCTCTGGCGGCTGCGCAGCCAGCGGATGATGCGCGGACCGAACACGAACGCGACCAGCAGCGCGGTCATGACCGCGCCGCCGGTGCGGAACGTCAGGTAGCGGAAGACGTTCAGCGCCCCCAACTGGTCCGAGAATTGATACAGCAAGTATAGCATGCGTGGTGGCGTCCCGCTTGTCCGTTCCGTTCGTTTCGATGTATCCGCGTATCCCCCTGGCCGGCCCGGGCGTCAGGCCGCCGTCTCGTCGTCGGCGCCGTCCGCGTCGGCCGGGGCCAGGATCGCCTGGACCACCACCGCCATGCGGCTGCCCAGCGACCCCTTGACCATGATCACGTCCCCCGGCCGCAGCGCCGCGGTCACCACCGGCGCCAGCGCCGCCGCCGACGCCGCGTGACCGCCGCGTCGGCCGGCCGGAAGGGCCGCCTGCAGGTGCGCCATCAGCGGCCCGGCGGTGAACACCAGGTCGATGCCGTGCCGCTCCAGCGGCGCCGCCAGGCCGGCGTGCAGCATCGGCGCGGCGTCGCCCAGCTCCAGCATGTCACCCAGCACGGCCACCCGCCGGCCGCCGGGACCGGGCCGCGTCAGCGCAAGGGTGGCGACGGCGGCGTCGACCGCGGCCGGGTTGGCGTTGTAGCTCTCGTCGATCAGGGTCACGGACCCGCCGGCCCGGGCGACCACGCGCCGCTGGCCGCGCCCGCGCGGCGCCGCGACGGCGGCGAAGGCCGCCAGCACGCGCGCCGGGTCGGCGCCCAGGGCCTTGACCACGGCCACCACCGCCAGGCTGTTGATCGCCCAGTGCCGGCCGTCCGCGCCCAGGCGGTAGCTCAGCGTGGCGTCGTCGGCGATCATGAACACGCGCGCGTCGCCCGGATCCAGTGCCACGTCGAGCAGGCGGGCGTCGGCCTCGATATGGGCGCCGAAGCCCACCGTGCGGCCGGCCCCGGCGGCCCGCGCGGCCGCCCGCAGGCGGCGGAAGTGACGGCTGTCGCGGGGCAGGACAGCGGTGCCGCCGGGGGCCAGGCCCTCGAAGATTTCGGCCTTGGCGGCGGCGATGGCCGACTCGCTGCCCAGGGCCTCGATATGGGCCGGGGCAATGGCAGTGATGACGGCCACGTCGGGGCGGGCCAGGCGCGACAGCGGCCCGATCTCGCCGGCGTGGTTCATGCCCATCTCGATGACGGCGAAGCGGGTGTCGGCCGGCATGCGCGCCAGCGTCAGCGGCACGCCCCAGTGGTTGTTGAGATTGCCCTGGGTGGCATGGGTCGGGCCCAGGCGGGCACAAGCCAGCGCCAGCATCTCCTTGGTGCCGGTCTTGCCCACGCTGCCCGTCACCCCGACCACGCGCACGCCCGTCGCCCGGCTGCGGGCGAACCGGCCCAGCGCCCACAGCGCCGCGTCGGTGTCCGTGACGACCAGCAGGCGCGCGGTGTCCACGCCCGCCGGCGCGTGGTCCACGACCGCGGCGGCGGCGCCGGCCGCCAGCGCCTCGGCGACGAAGGCGTGGCCGTCGAAGCGCGGGCCGCGCAGGGCGACGAACAGGTCACCCGGCCGCAGGCTGCGGCTGTCGATCGACACCCCGCCGGCACGCCAGCGCCCGGCGGCGCGGCCGCCGGTGGCGCGCACGGCCTCGTCGGCGGTCCACAGGGGGGGGGCAGTCGCGGCGGCCGTCATGGTCCCCCCTCCCCCGCCGCACGGGCGGCGACGGCGGCGCGCACCTGCTCGGCGTCGTCAAACGGCAGCACCCGGTCGCCGACGATCTGGCCCGGCTCGTGCCCCTTGCCGGCCACCAGCAGCACGTCCCCCGGGCCCAGCATGTCTACCCCGGCGCGGATGGCGGCGGCGCGGTCGCCGATCTCAAGGCCGCCCGGGCAGGCCGCCAGGACGGCGGCGCGGATCGCGGCCGGGTCCTCGGTCCGGGGGTTGTCGTCGGTGCAGATCGCGATATCGGCACACCGCGCGGCGATGGCGCCCATGACCGGCCGCTTGGTGCGGTCGCGGTCGCCACCGCAGCCGAACACGCACACCAGCCGCCCGGCGGCGTGCGGCCGCAGGGCCGCCAGCACGGTCTCCAGCGAGTCGGGCGTATGGGCATAATCCACATAGACCACTGCGCCCTGGTCCAGGGTCGCCACCTTCTGCATTCGGCCGGGCACGCCGGTCAGCGTCTCCAGCGCCGCCACCGCGGCGTCGGGGGCGGCGTCGGGGGCGGCGCCGGTCGCCAGCACCAGGCCCAGCGCGGCCAGCGCGTTCAGGGCCTGGAAGCCGCCGGCCAGCGCGAGGCGCACGCCATAGGGCTGCCCGAGCACGGTCAGGCGCAGGTCCTGGCCGTCCGGTGTCGGCGCGGCGGCGTCGAGGCGCAGGTCGGCATCGGCGGCGCAGCCGTAGCGCAGCACCCGATGGCCCCGCCCCCGGCACAGGTCGGCCAGCGCCGGCGTCTCGGGTGCGTCGGCGTTCAGCACCGCCACCCCGCCGGCCGGCATCACCTCGGCGAACAGCCGCGCCTTGGCGGCCCGGTAGGCGTCCATGGTGCCGTGGTAGTCGAGGTGGTCGTGGCTCAGGTTGGTGAAGGCCGCCGCCGCCAGCCGCACGCCGTCCAGGCGGCACTGGTCGAGGCCGTGACTGGACGCCTCCATCGCCAGGTGATCGCAGCCGGCCGCGGCCATCTCGGCCAGGACCTGATGCAGCAGCACCGGGTCCGGCGTGGTCAGCGCCCCCGGTCGCTCGAACCCCGGCGCGGAGGCGCCCAGGGTACCGAGACTGCCGGCCGCATGGCCGAGAGCGGCCCAGATCCGGCGCGTGAACAGAGCCGTCGAGGTCTTGCCGTTGGTGCCGGTGACGGCGACCACGGTGTCCGGCTGGCGGGCGTGGAAGCGGGCCGCCAGCAGGGCGAAGGCACGGCGCGGGTTGTCCGCCGTCAGCACGGGGACGGCGGGCGCCGGGTCCAGACTCGTGTCGGCCGGCGCCAGCACCGCCGCGGCGCCCTTCGCCACCGCCTCCGGGATGAAGGCCCGGCCGTCGGCGCGCGTGCCCGGCAAGGCCGCGAACAGGACACCCGGCGCGACCCGGCGCGAGTCGGCCGTCAGGCCCGTGATCTCCACGGCCGGATCGACGCGGTCCGATGCGACGTGCAGGGCCTGGCCCATGGCGGTGTCCGTCTCTCCTTGGGGTTGCGATGTCGGGGCCACGCCCAACAGGTCACTGAACCGCACGGTCGGCGCCTCCGGCCGCGGCCAGCCGCACGCCGTCCGGGCCGACCGGACCCAGGGTGTCCGGACGGACCCCCAGCAGCGGCGCGATGCGGGCGATGATGGCGCCCACCGTGGGCGCCGCGTTCCAGCCGGCGGTGGCGTAGCCGTGGGTCTCGGGCAGCCCCTGCGGTTCGTCCAGCAGCGCCAGAACGACGTACTGCGGATCGTCCATCGGGAAGGCAGCCACGAAGGACGAGCGCAGCTTCTTGCGCATGTAGCCGCCGCCGCCGGCCTTCTCGGCGGTCCCGGTCTTGCCGCCGACGCGGTAGCCCGCCACGTCCGCCTTGCCGCCGGTGCCCTCGGTCACGACCTGACGCATCAGGCTGCGCATGGCCTCGGAGGTCTGCGCGGAGAGCACGCGCCGCCCCGGCACCGGCACATGGGGCGCCCGCCGCAACAGCGTCGGCGTGCGCAGCACCCCGCCATTCACCAGCGCGGACACGGCATTGACCATGTGCAGCGGCGTGACCGACAGGCCATGGCCGTAGGAAATGGTCACCGTATTGATAGGGCGCCATGGCTCCGGATACTGCGGCCGGCCGACCTCCGGCAGTTCGACGCCCAGCGGCGACAGGAGCCCGAGGCGGTCCAGGAACGCTTTCTGGGCCGCGCCGCCAACCGACAGCGCCATCTTGGCCGAGCCGATGTTGGAGGAATGGATCAGGATCTCGGGAATCGTCAGCCAGCGTCCCTCGCCGTGGAGGTCGTTGATGGTGAACCGGGCCACGCGCAGCGGACGGCTGGCATCGAAGCCGTCCGACAGGCTGTAGCCGCCCACTTCCAGGCCCAGCGCCGTGTTGAACAGCTTGAACGTGGACCCCATCTCGAACACGCTCAATGTGGCCTGATTGCGACGGGCCTCGCGGTCCTTGGGATCGAAGGACCCCGGCTCGTAATCCGGCAGGCTGACCATCGCCAGGATCTCGCCGGTGTGCGCGTCGGCCACCAGGCCCACGCCACCCTTGGCGTCGAACCGCGCCACGGCCTCGCTGAGCACTTCGTGCACCGCGTGCTGCACCCGGATGTCCAGCGACAGCGCCAGCGGGCGGTTGTCCTGGCCCAGGCGGCTGTCAAACGCGCGCTCCACGCCGGCCAGACCGTCGTTGTCCACGCTGGTGGCGCCCAGCACGTGTGCCGCCAATCGGCCGTGCGGATAGACCCGGCGTTCGGCGGCCTCGAACTCCAGGCCGGGCAGCCCCAGACGGTTGACCTCGGCCTGCTCCAGCGGGGTGAGGCTGCGGCGCAGGTAGATGAAGCTGCCGCCGGAGGCCAGCTTGGCGCGCGTTTCCTCGAACGGCAGATCGGGCAGCACCGTCACCAGCCGGGCGGCGGTGTCGTCGGGGTCGAGCACCTTCCGGGCGTCGGCATACAGGTTCACGGTCGGCAGGTTGGTGGCGAGCACCACACCGTTGCGATCCAGGATGTCGCCGCGGTGCACGACCGCCTCCGCGCCCGGCCGGTCGGCCGCCGCCCGCCGCACCGCCTCGCCGCCGCTGAGTGCCATCAAGTCCACCAGCCGCAGCGCGATGACGCAGAAGGCGAGCGCAAACACTCCGGCCGTGACGGCCAGCCGGGTGCGCCCGACATCGACGGCGGCCTTGGCCTGCCCCTCCATGCTGACGTGCGCCGGCCGGCGCGCGCCACTGCCCGGCAAATCGCGGATCTCGGCGCCCGGGTACAGGAAGGCGCGGCGACGGCGGCGGGAGAGCAGCAAACCGATCATGAGTCCGTCCTCACGTCCGCCACGAAGGCCGGCTTGCGGCCGGGCACCGGAATAGCGTCGGCCCGGCCCGGGTTGAGCACGCGCGGCGGCAGCACCAGCGGCCGCGCCACCGGCTCGGCGCCGTCCGCCGGCGGCCGGAAAGGCAACGCCTCCAGCGCGGCCATGCGGTCCGGCGTCACTGGCACCAGGCCCAGATGCCGCGCCGCCAGGCGGTTCAGCCGCCCGGGCTCGTTCATGTAGCTCCACTCGGCGCGCAGCACGTGGATGGCGCGCCGGTCGCGCGCGATACCCCGCTCCAGCGCCGCCAGGTCGTCCTCCAGCGCGATGACCTCGTACTTCAGCAGGAACAGACCGGTGGCCGCGGCCACCGCCAGAACGCCCCAGAGCACGGCAACCCCCCGCATCTTCATGGGCCGCCTCCCGCCAGCGCGCGGGCGGGGCCGGGGGCCGGTGCGTCGGTGCGCTCGGCCACCCGCAGGCGGGCCGAGCGGGCGCGCGGATTGGCCATCACCTCGGCCTCGCCGGGCCGCAGGGCGCGCCGGCCCACGGCGCGGAAGGTGGGGGCCGGCGCCGAGCCGTCGTTGGCGGCGGCCGGCTGATGCCGCGACGGGTTGGGCCGATCGCCCGACCGGTCGCGCATGAACGCCTTGACGACCCGGTCCTCAAGCGAATGGAAGCTGACCACCACCAGGCGGCCGCCGGGCGCCAGCAGCCGTTCGGCTGCGGCCAGCCCGGCGGTCAGCTCGCCGGCCTCGTCGTTCACGTGCAGCCGCAGCGCCTGGAAGGTGCGGGTCGCCGGGTCGATGCCCTCGCGCGCCTGCTGGCGGGCGGCGCCGGGGATGGCGGCGCGCACCACCTCGGCCAGCCGGGCGGTCCGGGTGATGGGGGACTCCGTCCGCGCCGCCACGATGGCGCGGGCAACGCGGCGGGCGTGGCGCTCCTCGCCCAGGCGGCGGATGACGTCGGCCAGGTCGGCCTCGCCCAGGCCGTTGACCACGTCGGCGGCGGTCTCGCCGTCCTCGCCGCCGGCCCCCATGCGCATGTCGAGCGGGCCGTCGTGCTGGAATGAAAAGCCGCGCCCGGGATCGTCGAGCTGGAGGGAGGACAGTCCGAGATCAAGCGCGACGCCGGCCACTGACGTCACGCCGTGCGCGGGAAGCAGGCGGTCCATGGCGCCGAAGCGGCCGGGGACCAGGTGGAAGCGGCCCGGATGGTCGGCCGCCACGGCGTCGGCAAAGGGCGCGACCACCGGGTCGCGGTCGAGCGCCCAGACGACGCAGCCGGAGGCGGCGGCCAGGATCGCGCGGCTGTAGCCGCCGGCGCCGAAGGTGCCGTCGACATAGACGCCGCCGTCGCGCACCGCGAGCGCCTCGACCACCTCGGCGGCCATCACCGGGGCATGGGACAGGGCGACCGACGTCATGACGACGCGCCCCGCGGCGCGACGTCGGCCAGCGCAGGCGCCGACGGCGGGTCGGCCAGGGCCGCCGCTTCCAGGTCGGCTTCATAGGCGGCGTGGCGGTCCGGTTGCCAAAGCTGGAAGGTCTTGCCGAGCCCGACGAAGGCAGCCTCGGTGGTGATGCCGGCGCGCTCCATCAGCTTGGCCGGCAGCACGATGCGGCCGGTCTGGTCGTAGGGAAGCTGGACGCTGCGCGCGAACACCAGACGATTGAGCTTGCCCCGCTCCGCCGAGAAGGCGGGCAGTGTCTCAAGTCCGGCGCTCAAGCGTTCCAGGAAGTCCATCCCACACCCCTCAACACACGGGTCGGTGAAGGACGGATAGAGGACGACCCCCTGGAACTCCTGCTCCTTCAGGGCCGCGCGGAACGTGGCCGGGACCGACACCCGCCCCTTGCTGTCCACCTTGTTGATGAATGTGGACAGGAACAGCCCCATGGCCGTTCGCCTTCCATGTCCGCGTTTTGTCCGGTTTTTCGTCCTGCCGTCGTGCTCCCCGCTCCGGATACACCACGCGCACCGACCCGATCATTTGGGTCAGTATGGTATAACGTGGGAAAACATGGGGGTCAACGCCTTGGAAGGCGTTGATCATGGGTTAGCAAGTGTGCGCACCGTCACATCAAGATATTGATGAAGAAGCTGAAAGATTTATGGCAAGATGCTGTCCCTATGGTGGGAATCGCGGTTTTCCAGAGTTTCGTCCCCAGCCCCTGTTCTTCTTATGTTCTACTCATGGGCCGCGCCCCCCGGCCGGGCCGCCGGCCGGTCGCACGTTTTCGCTCAAGTCATTGACTCACAACGGACTCCAGCCTCCCGGGCGGCACCGACCCAGGCGCGGGGCGGGTCCCGACCATGGCATCCCATCCCCGCCCCATGCCCCGCCGTCCGGGGACCATGCCGGCGCGGCGCGGCCCTACCGCGAAGGTCCCATGCGCGCGGATCAAGGGCTCAATCGGACCGCTTAAGAAAGAATGCAGTCAAAATGCCCGCAAGTCCGCGGCGGGTCAGGCGAATGACGCAACCGCCCGCGCGGCGGCCGACGGCGGATCGCGGTCCCCTGTGCCCCCCAAAACGGCTCGCAGGGGACGCGTGACTCCGCCCCAACCCCTTTAATTGAGAGCCGAGTCACGCGATCGCACGGACGCGGTTCGGCGATTCAGTATAAGTCAAAATAATCGCAATCGCGCCTGGGGAGATCCTGGGGCGGATCCTGACGCGGTTCCTGACGCGGTGCCTGGGGCGCGTCGACCGAACGCGATGCCGCCCAGAATGACCACCGGACCGATCAGAGACGTGGGCGCAATGACTTCGGTCAGGACCATGGCGCCGAGGGCACCCCCCATCACCGGGACCAGACCGTTGTGACCGGCGGCGCTGGTCGCCCCCGCGCGCCGCGCCGCACCAGGGCGGCCACGGACTCGGTCTTTAGGGGCGGCATCCCGTGGGGTCATCACGGCCGGCCCGGCGACGAGACTCGAGACCACCCCCGAGACTCGCGGCCGACGGGGGGATGGTCACGCTGACGGTCGCGATCACCTTGACACCCGCCCGCGGCCTCGCGCACCGTTTCGGACCCGGGTTCCTGTCGTCGCCACGGAGGTCGTCCGATGTCCCCCCGCCGCGCCTGTCCGGGTCGCGCCGCGCGCGCCGCCCTCGCCGCCCTGACCGCTGCCCTTGCGCTCGCCGCGGCCCCCGCCCCGGCGCGCGCGCAGAGCGACGACGCCGCGCGCACCGTGCTGGTCCTGGATGCCTCCGGGTCGATGTGGCAGCAGATCGCGGGCGGCCACAAGATCACTGTCGCCCGCCAGGTGGTCGGCGACCTGCTCGATAGCATGCCGGCCGACCAGACCCTGGGCCTGTGGGCCTACGGTCACACCCGCAAGGGGGACTGCGGCGACATCGAGGAACTGGTGCCGGCCGGCACGGGCAACCGCGACGCCATCCGCGCGGCCGTGGAGGGGCTCAACCCGAAGGGCAAGACGCCGCTGTCCGACGCCGTGCGGCGCGCCGCCGAGGCCCTGCGCTACGAGGAAAACCCGGCCACGGTGGTGCTGATCTCTGACGGCCGCGAAACCTGCGACCGCGACCCCTGCGCCGTGGCCGACGACCTGGAGGCGGCCGGCATCGCGTTTACCGCCCACGTGGTCGGCTTCGACGTCAACGCGCCGGAGGACCAGGCGCAGCTCCGGTGTCTGGCCGAGAACACCGGCGGCACCTTCCGCACCGCCGCCGACGCGGCGTCTCTGAAGGACGCGCTGGTCGCGGTCACTGCCGCGCCGGCCCCCACGCCCGAACCGGAGCCGGAGCCGGAGCCGGAGCCGGCCCCGCCCGAAATCACCCTGACGGTACCGGAGACCGCCACCGCCGGCTCGCGCTTCATGGTCGAGCGCAGCGCCACCGTGAAGGGCTCGGACTATCTGACCATCGTGCCCATGGGCACGCCCGAGGGCGAACTGGGCAACTACAGCCGGGTGCGCGACGACAACCCCCTCGACCTCCAGGCCCCGGCCGAGCCCGGCCTGTACGAGGTGCGCTACGTGCTGGAGGAAGGCCGCCGCACCCTGGGCCGCGCCCCCATCGAACTGACCGGCGCCGAAATCACCCTGACGGTGCCGGAAACCGCCACCGCCGGCTCGCGCTTCATGGTCGAGCGCAGCGCCACCGTGAAGGGCTCCGACTACCTGACCATCGTGCCCATGGGCACGCGCGAGGGCGAACTGGGCAACTACAGCCGGGTGCGCGACGACAACCCCCTCGACCTCCAGGCCCCGGCCGAGCCCGGCCTGTACGAGGTGCGCTACGTGCTGGAGGAAGGCCGCCGCACCCTGGGCCGCGCCCCCATCGAACTGACCGGCGCCGAAGTCACCCTGACGGTGCCGGAGACCGTGCCGGCGGGCGGCCCCCTGGATGTGCGCCGCAGCGCCACCGTGAAGGGCTCCGACTATCTGACCATCGTGCCCATGGGCACCGCAGAGGGCGAGCTGGGCCCCTATGCCCGGGTGCGCGACGACGACCCGCAACGGCTGACGGCGCCCAACGATCCCGGGCTGTACGAGGTGCGCTATGTGCTGGAGGAGGGCCGCATCACCGCGGGCCGCGCGCCGGTCGAGGTGGTGCCGGTCTCGGCCACCCTCACGGCCCCGGCCGAGGTGGTGACGGGGGCGGCCCTGGACCTGTCCTGGGAGGGACCGAACCGGCGCAAGGACCGCATCGAACTGGTGCCGGCCGGCGCCCCGCCGGACGCCGAACCGCTGGCCCAGACCCGCGCCGACCGCGGCGACAGCGCCCGCTTCACGGCCCCGGACGCCGAGGGCGCCTACACCCTGCGCTACCGGCTGGGCGAGACCGGTGCGATTGTCGCCAGCGTCGACGTGGCCGTCAAAGCGGTGGCGGCCTCGCTGACCGCCCCCGAGACAGCCGCCCCGGGCGCGACGGTGCGGGTGCGCTGGACCGGCCCGGGGGGCGCGCGCGACCGCATCGCCGTCGCCGCCGCCGATCAGGGACCGTTCCAGTGGCTGGCGGCGGTCGGCGTGCGCACCGACGAGGGAGACGGCGTGGCGCTCGCACTGCCCAACGACGCGGGCCAGTACGAGGTGCGCTATGTCGACGTCGCCAACGGCGTGGTCCTGGCCACCCGGCCGATCACGGTGCAGTGAGGACAACGACCCCCCAACCATTGGGCATACGCGGCCACCCCAAGACCTTAATAGGCGAGCGCCGCCGGAGCGCCAGTCGCCGCCAAGACACTGTGTCGCGCGCTCAAGCACAACGCCGCCGGGGCCCCTGCCTCATTTCTGGGCACACCCGGTTCTTGTCGATGAATCTTGACACACTCGCGCCGGGCGGGGACCTTTACCGCCTTGTGACCGGACCGCGCCCGGCGCCCAAGGCGCGCGTTCGTCCGGCGCCCCTCAACCGGCAGCCACGGACGGAGCCATGCCGAAGGCGATCAGGCACTACGTCAGGGTCATGGACGCAACCAGCCGGATCACCGGCCGGCTCACCATGCTGTTGATCTTCGCCATGATGGCGGTGCTGTTCTGGTCGGCGGTGTCGAAGAACACCCCCGGGCTGCTGCCGTCGATCTGGACGCTGGAGGTGGCCCAGTTCCTGATGGTGACGTACTTCCTGGTGGGCGGCGCCTATGCGTTGCAGACCGAGAGCCACGTGCGCATGGACCTGCTCTATGGCATGTGGTCGCGCCGCACCAAGACCTGGGTCGACGTCTTCACCATCTTCTTTCTGATTTTCTACCTGAGCGTTCTGCTCTACGGCGGCCTTTCCTCGACCAGCTATGCGCTGGAGTACGGCGAGCGCAGCTACTCCGCCTGGCGGCCGTACATGGCGCCCATCAAGATCATCATGTGCCTCGGCATCACCCTGACGCTGCTGCAGGCCTTCGCCGAACTGTTCAAGGACATCGCCCGCCTGCGCGGTGAGCGGCTCGGGGAGCCCGCCCCATGAGCTACGAGCTCATCGCCCTGCTGATGTTCGCCTCGATGATGCTGATGCTGCTCACCGGGCAGCGCGTGTTCGCGGCCATCGGCTTCGTCGCGGTCGCCTCGGCGCTGCTGCTGTGGGGCGACGGCGGCGCCGAGATCGGCTTCAGCGCGGCCATGAAGCTGATGAAGTGGTATCCGCTGCTGACCCTGCCGCTGTTCATCTACATGGGCTACATGCTGTCGGAGTCGGGCATCGCCGACGACCTCTACCGCATGTTCCACGTCTGGTTCGGGCCGGTCCGGGGCGGCCTGGCGATCGGCACCATCGGTCTCATGGTCGCCATCTCCGCCATGAACGGCCTGAGCGTCGCCGGCATGGCCATCGGCGCCACCATCGCCCTGCCGGAGCTGCTGCGCCGCAACTACGACAAGATCATGGTCACCGGCGTCATCCAGGCCGGCAGTTCGCTGGGCATCCTGGTGCCGCCGAGCGTCGTCCTGGTCCTGTACGGCATGATCGCGCGCCAGCCGGTGGGCCAGCTCTGGCTGGCCGGCATCACGCCGGGCCTGATGATGGCGGCGCTGTTCATCCTCTACATCGCCCTGCGCTGCTGGGCGCAGCCGTCGCTCGGCCCGGCGCTGCCGAAGGACGAGCGCGACGTCTCGGTGCGCGAGAAGCTGCTGCTGCTGCGCGCCGGGGTCCTGCCGCTGATCATCTTCTTCCTGATGATCGGCCTGTTCGTGCTGGGCTACACCTCGCTGGTGGAAAGCTCCGCCGTGGGCGCCCTGGCTGCCACGGTGGCGGCGGTCATCCGGCGCCGCCTGACATCGCGGGTGATGGGCGAGGTGCTGCGCAAGACCCTCGGCGTGACCTGCATGTTCATGTGGATCATCCTGGCCGCGCTGTGCTTCGGCGCGGTGTTCGACGGCCTGGGCGCGGTGCGCGCCATCGAGAGCCTGTTCGTCGACCGCCTCGGCCTGGGGCCGTGGGAAATCCTGATCCTGATGCAGCTCTCGTTCCTGCTGATGGGCACCTTCCTGGACGACACCGCGATGCTGGTCATCGTGGCCCCGTTGTACGTGCCGCTGGTGGGAGCGCTGGGATTCGATCTGGTGTGGTACGGCGTGCTGTACACCATCACCTGCCAGATCGCCTACATGACGCCGCCGTTCGGCTACAACCTGTTCCTGATGCGGGCCATGGCGCCGCCCCAGGTCACCCTGATGGACATCTACCGCTCGATCGTGCCGTTCGTGCTGGTGATGGTGGTGGGGCTGGCACTGGTCATGGCCTTCCCGCAGATCGCCCTGTGGCTGCCCGATCTGGTGTACGGCCGCTGACGCGGCCGGCGCCGGGCCGTGAGGGCAGCCGCGGGTGTATGGCCGGCGGCCGGCCCACGGCCGCGAACAGCTCGGATCACAATGACAGGGAGCTTCCGGGATGACGACACCCCCCACCGACGCCACCGGCAACAGCCGCCGCGCCTTCCTCAAGACCGCCGGCCTGGGCGCGGCCGCGGCCGGCGCCACCACCCTGGCGGCTCCGGCGGTGCATGCGCAGTCCACCATCCGCTGGCGGCTGCAGACCTACGCCGGCCCGGCCCTGGCCGAGCACGTCATCAAGCCGTCCATCGACGCCTTCAATAAGGTGGCCGGCGACCAGATGCAGATCGAACTCTACTTCGCCGACCAGCTCGTGCCGACCGGCGAGCTGTTCCGCGCCATGCAGCGCGGCACCATCGACGCGGTGCAGAGCGACGACGACTCCATCGCCGCACCGGTCGACGTGTCGGTGTTCGGCGGCTACTTCCCGTTCGCCACCCGCTACAGCCTGGACGTGCCGGTGCTGTTCAACGAGTACGGCCTGCGCGAGATCTGGGAAGAGGCTTACGGCGAGGTCGAGGGGGTGACCTGGTTGTCCGCCGGCGCCTGGGACCCCTGCCACTTCGCCACCGTCAACCCGATCCGCAGCCTGGACGACCTCAAGGGGCTGCGCGTCTTCACCTTCCCGACCGCCGGCCGGTTCCTGTCGCGCTTCGGGGTGGTGCCGGTGACCCTGCCGTGGGAAGACGTCGAGGTGGCGGTGCAGACCGGCGAGCTGGACGGGATCGCCTGGTCCGGCATCACCGAGGACTACACGGTGGGCTGGGCCGATGTGACCAACTACTTCCTCACCAACAACATCTCCGGGGCCTGGTGCGGCTCGTACTTCGCCAACTCGGAACGTTGGGAAGAGCTGCCCGACAACCTCAAGACCCTGTTCCGGCTCTGCATGGACAGCAGCCATTACTACCGCCAGCACTGGTATTGGGGCGGCGAGGCCAAGCTGCGCGTCATGGGCGAGAAGCTGGAACTGACCACCATCCCCGAGTCCGAGTGGCAGCAGGTCGAGGACGAGGCGATGAAGTTCTGGGACGAGATCGCGGCCGAGAGCGACCGCACCGCCCGTGTGGTCCAGATCCTCAAGGACTACCGCGAGGTGATGCGCAAGGCCGGTCCGCCCTACAGATACGGCTGATCCCGGCGTTCCCTGGGTCCCACTCGGTCCCACGCAGGAGCGTGGGACCGAGAAAGACGCGAACTCTCGCGCCCACGCTCCCGCGTGGGCGCCTCGCCCCGAGAGGGACCGGAACGGTCCCACGCAGGAGCGTGGGACCGAGAAAGACGCGAACTCTCGCGCCCACGCTCCCGCGAGGGCGCCTCGCCGCCAGAGGGACCGGAACGGTCCCACGCAGGAGCGCGGGACCGAGAAAACGGGAGTCTCGCGCCCACGCTCCCGCGTGGGCGCCTCGCCGCCAGAGGGACCGGAACGGTCCCACGCAGGAGCGTGGGACCGAGAAAGACGCGAACTCTCGCGCCCACGCTCCCGCGTGGGCGCCCCGCCCCGAGAGGGACCGGAACGGTCCCACGCAAGAGCGTGGGAGCGAGAAAACGGGAGTCTCGCGCCCACGCTCCCGCGTGGGCGTCTCGCCGCCAGAGGGACCGGAACGGCCCCACGCAGGAGCGTGGGACCGAGAAAACGGGAGTCTCGCGCCCACACTCCCGCGTGGGCGTCTCGCCGCCAGAGGGACCGGAACGGTCCCACGCAGGAGCGTGGGACCGAGAAAACGGGAGTCTCGCGCCCACGCTCCCGCGAGGGCGTCTCGCCGCCAGAGGGACCGGAACGGTCCCACGCAGGAGCGTGGGACCGAGAAAGACGCGAACTCTCGCGCCCACGCTCCCGCGAGGGCGCCTCGCCCCGAGAGGGACCGGAACGGCCCCACGCAGGAGCGTGGGACCGAGAAAACGGGAGTCTCGCGCCCACGCTCCTGCGTGGGCGCCTCCCTCCCGCCGTCATGAAACCCGCGCCGACCGTCATGCGTTGAGACCGAGAGCGCCGCCGCCCCGCGAGCGGGCCGGCGGCACCCCGGGATTCACCGCAAGGGAGACTCTCGCATGACGGAACTGGTGTGCGTGGCCTTCGACGACCCCAAGACCGCGGACCGCGCGCTGGCGGACGTCGAACGGCTGGAGAAGGAATACCTGATCGACGTGGCCGACGCCGCCGTCGCCGTGCGGCGCCCGGACGGCCGGGTCAAGGTGCGCCAGACGGTCAACCTGGTCGGCACCGGTGCGGCCGGCGGCGGCACCTGGGGCGCCCTGTGGGGTACGCTGATCGGCCTGCTGTTCCTGAACCCGCTGGCCGGGTTGCTCACCGGCGGCGTGCTCGGGGCCGGCGCGGGAGCGCTCAGCGGCGCGCTCAGCGACTACGGCATCGACGACGACTTCATCAAGCGCCTGGGCGAGACCATCACGCCCGACAGCTCGGCGCTGTTCCTGCTGATCCGGGACGCCAAGCCGGACCGCGTGCTGGAGGAGATGCAGGGATACAAGGGCACGATCCTGCGCACCTCGCTGAGCCGCGAGCAGGAAGAGAAGCTGGCCCGCTTCCTGGCGGACAGCAAGGCCGACATGGACGCCGAGGCACGCGCCGCCTGATGCAATGCGGCCCGGCCCGGGTCCCGACTCGTCGGAACCAGGGTCGTATGCCGCGCCCCGGTTATCCCACCGGGTTGACCAGCGCCGCCTCCGGTGCGGTCGCGTCGCGCACGTGACAGACGGCACCGGAGACGCGCAACCGCCCCTGCGCCAGCAGCCGCAGCGCCAGCGGATAGATGCGGTGCTCCTGCGCCAGCACCCGCGCCCCCAGCGTCTCGGGCGTGTCGTCCGCCCGCACCGGGACGGCAGCCTGGGCCACGATGGGGCCGGAGTCCATCTCCGGGCGCACCAGGTGCACGGTGCAGCCGTGCAGCTTGACCCCGGACTCCAGCGCGCGCTCGTGGGTGTGCAGGCCCTTGAAGGCCGGCAGCAGCGACGGATGGATGTTCAGCACCCGGTCGCCCCAGCCCTGCACGAACGCCGGGGTCAGCAACCGCATGAACCCGGCCAGACACAGGATGCGCACCCCGGCGGCGCGCAGGCGGGCGTCCAGGGCGGCGTCGAAGTCCGCGCGGCTGTCGTACTGGCGATGGTGCACGACCGCGGTCGGCAGTCCCTGATCGGCTGCCCAGCCCAGGCCGGGGGCGGCGGGCTCGTTGCTCAGCACCAGGGCCACCCGGGCGGGGAAGGTCGGATCGGCGCAGGCGGTCGCCAGCGCTTGCATGTTGCTGCCGCGCCCGGAGATCAGGATCGCCACCGGCACGCGCGCGTCGTGGCTCGGCCCGGTCGCGGTCATGCCCAGGCCTCGTCCAGGCCGTCCAGCCGCACCGCCGGCCCATCCTCGCGCGCCGCGACGCGTCCGATCACGCGCGCCGCCTCGCCGTGGCCGGCCAGCCGGGTCAGGGTCTCGTCGACGCGGTCCGGCGCCACCACGGCCACCATGCCGATGCCGCAGTTGAAGGTCCGCGCCATCTCCGTCGGGGCGATGCCGCCGGCCTGCTGCACCCAGCGGAACACCGGCGGCAGCGGCAGCGCGTGCACGTCCAGCGCCGCGGCCAGCCCCGCCGGCAGCACGCGCGGGATGTTCTCCACGAAGCCGCCACCGGTGATGTGCGCCAGCGCGTGCACCGCCCCGGAGCGCACCGCGTCCAGGCAGGCGGCGACGTAGATCCGGGTCGGCGCCAGCACCGCCTCGCCCAGCGACCGGCCGGGCTCGAACGGGGCCGGCGCGTCCCAGGCCAGGCCGCGGTCCGCCACCACCCGGCGCACCAGCGAGAAGCCATTGGAGTGCAGGCCGCTGGCGGCGAGCCCGAGGAGCACGTCGCCCGCCGCCACGCGGTCGCCGGTCAGGAGTTGGTCGCGCTCGACGGCGCCGACGGCGAAGCCGGCCAGGTCGTAGTCCCCGGCCGCGTACAGGCCCGGCATCTCCGCCGTCTCGCCGCCCACCAGGGCACAGCCGGCCTGGCGGCAGCCGTCGGCGATGCCCGCCACCACCGCGCGCGCGGTCTCGACATCGAGCCGCGCCGTAGCGTAATAGTCCAGGAAGAACAGGGGCTCGGCGCCCTGCACCACGAGATCGTTGACGCACATGGCCACCAGGTCCTGGCCGATGCCCGCATGGCGCCCGGTCTCGATGGCGATCCGCAGCTTGGTGCCGACGCCATCGGTGGCGGCGACCAGCAGGGGGTCGCGGAACCCGGCGCCGGCCGGATCGAACACGGCGCCGAAGCCGCCCAGCGCGGCCTCGGCCCCGGGGCGGGCGGTGGCGCGCGCCAACGGCGCGATGGCCCGCACCAGCGCGTCACCGGCGGCGATGTCGACGCCGGCGGCCTTGTACGTCAGGCCCCCGTCCCGGGGACCGTCGCTTTGGAAGGGAGTGGAAATGGCGGCCTCGCGAACGCTGACAGAGGGACCGGATCGGGACGGGCGAACCATAGCCGAACCGGCCGCCGATGCAACAGCGGCCCCGGCCGCACCGGGGGTGGTCGGGACCGTGGCGCGCCTGCTGCTGGCGGTGGTGATGGTCATGGTCCTGGGGGTGGTCCCGGGCCGGGCCGACGCGCAGGGGCCGGGCCAGGGCGAGGACGGCGCCTACACCGCGCGCGCGGTGCCGATCGAGGCCACCGCCGCCGACGCCGCGCAGGCCCGCGACCAGGCCGTCGCCCAGGGCAAGGTGGCCGCGTTCCAGACCATGCTGCGTCGCATCACCGACCCGGCCGACCATGGCCGGCTGCCGCAGCCGTCGGGCCAGCAGGTGCGGGCCATGGTGGAGACCTACAGCCTGTCCGCCGAACGCACCACCGACACCACCTACAAGGCGCGCATCACCGTGCGCTACGACGGCACCGCCGTGCGCCGGCTGTTGCAGCAGCACGGCATCGGACACGCCGCCAGCGCCTCGCAGCCGGTCCTGGTGGTGCCGGTCTACCAGCCCGGCCCCGACGCCGCCGCGATCCTGTGGGAGGACACCAATCCGTGGCTGACGGCCTGGCGCCGACAGGACAGCGGCAACGTGCTGATGCCGCTGGAGGTGCCCACCGGCGACCTGCGCGACGTCACCAGCCTTACCGCCGAGGAGGCGCTGGCGCCCGACAGTGATGCCCTGGCCCGGCTGCTGGATCGTTACGGCCGCGCCCAGGTCCTGGTCGCCCACGCGGTGCGGAGCAGCCCGGACCGCCTGGAGGTCTCCCTCAACTACGGTAGCCCGCGCGCCATGGCGAAAACGGCGCGCAGCGGCATCACCCGCATGGCCGGCGAGGACGATGCCGCCTTCCTGACCCGGGCGGCCCGGGAACTGGCCCGGCGCATGGAAGAGGACTGGCGCAACGCCACCATGGTGCAGACCGGCGCGGCCCGCCGGGTCACTGCGCTGGTGAGCCTGGGCGGCTTCTCCGACTGGGTGGCGACCCGCCGTGCGCTGGAGCGCTCCCCGCTGGTGCGCGACCACACGGTGCAGGCCATGAGCCGCCAGACGGCCCAGCTCACCCTGACCGTGCTCGGCGATGCCGAGCGCGTGGGCGCGGGGCTGGCCTCGGAGGGCCTCAACCTGTCCGTGCGCGATGGCTACTGGCTGATCCGCCGCACCGCCGCGCCGGCCGCCGCGACCCCGGGGACGGCGGGGACGGCGGGGGCGTCCGCCACGGTCGGCGCGACCGGCCTCGGCGGGGCGCTCGGCCCGGCAGGAGGGACTCGACCGGAGTGACCCTGGCCGCCCTTCCCAACGCCCTGACCGCGCTCCGCTTCGTCCTGGTGATCCCCACGCTGTGGTGCATCGCCGATGACCGGACCCTGGTGGCGCTCGTGCTGTTCGTCGTCGCCGGCCTGACCGACGCCCTGGATGGCACGTTGGCGCGGCGCCTGAACGCCCGCACCGCCCTGGGGGCAACGCTCGATCCGGTCGCCGACAAGGCCCTGTTGTCCGGCGTCTACATCATGCTGGCGCTGGTCCAGGTGCTGCCGGCCTGGCTGGCGCTGCTGGTGGTGGCGCGCGATTTCGCCATCCTGCTGGGCGCCGGTGTCATCCGGCTGTGCGGCGGCGCCTATGTCCCGGTCCCATCGCGGCTGTCGCGGTTCAACACCGTCGCCCAGGTGACGCTGGGGGCTGGGGTGCTGGCCACCGAGGCCCTGGCCCCGGACATGACCCGGCAGCTGGCGGCCGTCCTGGTGCCGGTGGTGGCGGTCACCACGGTGACCTCCGGGCTGGCCTATGCCTGGGCGGCGGCGCGGGGACCGCTGCGGCGGCGGCGCGCCGATGGAGGCCGGTCATGAGCGATCCCGGCGAGGATCCGGCCGCTGCCCCCGGCGGCGCCCAGATGGCGTTCGACTTCCCGGCCCGGCCGGCCCTGGGCCGGGCCGATTTCCTGGTGGCGCCGTGCAACGCCGCCGCCGTGGCCTGGATCGACCGCTGGCCGGACTGGCCCGGCCCGGCGCTGGCCCTGGTCGGCCCCGAGGGCTGCGGCAAGACCCACCTGGCGCATGTGCTGGCGGCCCGCGCGGGCGCCCGGGTGCTCGACCGGCCGGACGCGGAGGCCCTCAACGCGGCCCTGATCGCCGGCGAGCGCGGGCCCCTGGTGGTGGAGCTGGCGCCCGGTACGCCCCGCCTCGACCCCGCCGCCGAGGAGGCGCTGGTGCACGTCCTCAACCTGGCGCGCGAGCACGGCGACCACTGCCTGCTGACCAGCACCGCGCCCCCGGCCCGCTGGCGGGTCGCGCTGCCCGACCTGCACTCGCGCCTCGCGGCGCTGCCGGTGGCCGAGATCACGCCGCCGGACGAGACCCTGCTGGAGATGGTGCTGGTCAAGCTGTTCGCCGATCGCCAGGTGATCGTCCCGCCCGACGTGATGCGCTTCCTGGCGCGCCGCATCGACCGCTCGTTCGCGGCCGCGCGCGATATCGTGGCGCGCCTGGACGCCCTCGCCTGGGGGCGCGGCCGGGCCATCACCCTCCCGCTGGCCCGCGAGTTGCTCGGCCGGCCGGACGTCAGCCGCCGTCGAGATCCGCCGGCCGGATGAAGCCGGCGAGACGACCGCCCCCGGCCGCGATGTCGCGCCAGTGCGCGACCGGAAGGTCCAGGGTCACCAGGGCGGCGGTCGGCAGCTTGCGCCGCAGGCGCGCCATGGCGGGACCGTCGTCGTCCCGGGCCAGATCCTGCACCAGCAGTTCCAGGGCCGGGTTGTGGCCCACGACCAGCACGGCGCCGACGGCATCGTCGAGCGCCTCCAGGCGTTGGCGCAGGGGCAGCGGCTCGAAGGTGTACACGGCCGACTCGATCTCGACCGGACCGTCGGGCAGGCCGGCCCGGACAAGCTCCAGGGTCTGGCGCGCGCGCACCGCGGTCGAGCACAGCACCAGATCCGGCGGCGGATCCAGCGCGGCGACCGCGGGGGCCATGGCGCGGCCGGCGCGCTCGCCGCGCGGCGCCAGCGGGCGGTCGTGATCTTCCAGATTGGGCTGATCCCAACTGGATTTGGCGTGCCGCAGCAGGTATAGCCGCCTCATCGGTGTTCCCCCGTGGTCCCCGGTAGGCCTGGACCGGACGCGGTGCGGCCGGCGCGCCGGACCGGGGCGCACCCGGGCCGCCCGCCCTCGTGCCGCTCCGGTCGAGACCCCGGTCGTGACCCCATTCGTGCCCCCGTTTGTGCCCAAAGCGGCGGCCCTTGAAAAGGATGGCGCGCCGGCCCGACGGACACGACCATGCCGGCGCCCCGGCGCGGCGCCACAAATCGTCATTTGACGCGCGCCGGCGGGCCGGCCTCAATCGGTTGGGACTCGAGGCACGCCGACCCGGGAAGAGGCAAAGGAGACGGTCATGAGCAGCGCGCGGGACGAGGCCCTGGCGTCCACCGAAACCCCCGGCACCGTGGCGGAGATCGCCGCGGCCGCGGCGGCCCGCGCCATCACGCTCGACTCGCCGGAACGGTTCATCAACCGCGAGCTGTCGTGGCTGGGCTTCAACTTCCGGGTCCTGGACGAGGCGCGCAACCAGCGCCATCCGGTGATGGAGCGGGTGCGCTTCCTGTCCATCTCGGCCTCGAACCTCGACGAGTTCTACATGGTGCGCGTGGCCGGCCTGAAGGGGCAGGTGAACGCCGGCGTCAACAAGATCAGCCAGGACGGCCGCACCCCGGCCCAGCAACTCCTGGAGATCAACCGCATGGCCCGCGAACTGCTGGAGGAGCAGCAGGCCATCTGGACCGAGGTTCATGCCGACCTGCGCGCCCGCGGCGTGCACGTGCTCAGCGTGGGCGAGGTGACCGCCGACGACCGGCGGTGGCTGGAGCGGCATTTCAACGAGCAGATCTTCCCCATCCTGACGCCCCTGGCCATCGACCCGGCGCACCCCTTCCCGTTCATCCCGAATCTGGGCCATGCCCTGGTGATGCAACTTAAGCGCGAGGGCGGCGGCGAAAGCCTGCGCGCCCTGGTGCCGCTGCCCGGGCAGGTCGACCGCCTGATCCGCCTGCCGGGCGACGGTCACCGCTACCTGTTCCTGGAAGACCTGGTGGGCCTGTTCATGGGCCGCCTGTTCCCCGGGTTCCACGTCGACCAGGGCGGCCACTTCCGGGTCATCCGCGATTCGGAAGTGGAGATCGACGAGGAGGCGGAGGATCTGGTCCGCAGCTTCGAATCGGCCCTCAAGCGGCGCCGGCGCGGCCACTGCATCCGTCTGACCCTGAACGCCGACATGCCGGAACCGCTGATCCGCCTGATCTGCGAGGAAATGCAGGTGGCCGAGGAGGACCTGTTCCGCCTCGACGGCCCGATCGGCATGGCCGACCTCAAGCAGCTCATCGCCGACGACCGCCCCGACCTTCAGTTCGTGCCCTACACGGCGCGCTTCCCCGAGCGTATCCGCGACTTCGGCGGCGACTGCCTGGCGGCGATTCGGGAGAAGGACATCGTCGTCCACCACCCCTACGAATCGTTCGACGTGGTGGTGCAGTTCCTGCGTCAGGCCGCGGCCGACCCGCAGGTGGTGTCGATCAAGCAGACGCTGTACCGCACCTCGAACAACTCACCCATCGTGGCGGCGCTGGTGGAAGCGGCGGAGAGCGGCAAGACCGTCACCGCCATGGTGGAGTTGAAGGCCCGCTTCGACGAGGAGGCCAACATCCGCTGGGCGCGGGACCTGGAGCGAGCGGGCGCGAACGTGGTCTACGGCTTCATGGACCTGAAGACGCACGCCAAGATCTCTCTGGTGGTGCGTCGGGAGAGCGGCCAGTTGCGCTCCTACGTACACTTCGGCACCGGCAACTACCACCCGATCACGGCCAAGATCTATACCGACCTGTCGTTCTTCACCGCCGATCCCGCGCTGTGCCGCGACGCCGCCACCGCGTTCAACTACATGACCGGCTACGCCCGGCCCAAGGGCCTGGAGAAGCTCGATCTGGCGCCGCTGACGCTCAAGGACCGCCTGTTGGAGCTGATCCAGGCCGAGGTGGACCACGTCACGGCCGGGCGGCCCGGCGCCATCTGGGCCAAGATGAACAGCCTGGTGGACGGCGCCATCATCGACGCGCTGTATCGCGCCTCGCAGGCCGGGGTCCAGGTCGACCTGGTGGTGCGTGGCATCTGCTGCCTGCGGCCCGGCGTGCCCGGCCTGTCGGACAACATCCGGGTCAAGAGCATCGTCGGGCGCTTCCTGGAACACTCCCGCATCGCCTGCTTCGGCAACGGCGCCGACCTGCCGTCCCCGCAGGCCCGGATCTTCATCTCGTCGGCGGACTGGATGCCGCGCAATCTCGAGTCCCGCGTCGAGACCTGCGTGCCGATCGAGAACGAAACCGTGCGCACCCAGATCATGAACCAGATCATGGTCGCCAACCTGAACGACGAACAGCAGAGCTGGTACCTGATGGCCGACGGCACCTTCCAGCGCGTCGATTCGGCCGAGGATGCCTTCAACGCCCATACCTACTTCATGAACAATCCCAGCCTGTCGGGCCGCGGCAGGGCGCTGGACAAGGCCAGCAAGGAAATCCCCCAACTCATCCTGAAGCGCCGCGCCCCGCAGTGACCCGCACCCGCGCCGGCACGGCCCCCAGCAACGGACGGGACCCCATGGACGACCGCCCCCGCCCCCCCGCTCAAGCCCCCGGCCAGCCCCGCCGCGCCGCCGATCGCCCCGGCTGCGACGGCCTGGGGGTCGGCGCCGGCCCGGACGCCGACCCGGTGGGCATCGTCGACATCGGCTCCAACTCGGTCCGCCTCGTGGTCTACCGCGGCGGCGCCCGCATCCCGGTGCCGCTGTTCAACGAGAAGGCCGTGTGTGCCCTGGGCCAGGGCTTGGGCGCCAGCGGCCGTCTCAACCCGGACGGCCGCGCGCTGGCGCGCGCCGCCGTCGGCCGCTTCGTCGCCCTGGGCCGGGCCATGGGCGTTTCACGGCTCGACGTGCTGGCCACCGCCGCGGTGCGCGACGCCGCCGACGGCGCCGCCTTCGCCCAGGAGCTGGAGCGCGACACCGGCGTGCGGGTGCAGGTGCTGGACGGCATCGAGGAGGCCGGCCGCGCCGCCCAGGGGGTGCAATGCGCGGTGCCCGACGCCGAGGGCGTGGTCGCCGACCTGGGCGGCGGCAGCCTGGATCTGGTGCGCATCGCGGACCACCGTTTCGTCGATTTCGCCAGCTTCCCGCTCGGCCTGCTGCGGCTGGCGGAGGCATCGGACGGCGGCCAGCCGGACCTTGCCGAGCGCATCCTGGACGAGGCCCTGGCCCGGCAGCCGTGGCTCGCCCAGGCGGCCGGTCAGACCGTCTATGCCGTCGGCGGGGCCTGGCGCGCGCTGGCGCGGGTGTGCATGCACCGCATGGGCTACCCGCTGCACGTCCTCGACAACTACACCCTCAGCCACACCGACGCCCGCCCGCTGCTGGACTGGGTGGCCGCGACACCCGTCAAGCAGCTCGCCCAGGTGCCGCGCCTGAGCAAGAAGCGGGCGCCGATGCTGCCGCTGGCGGCCGTGGTGCTGGCGCGCCTGATGGTCGCAGTGCGACCGCGCCGGGTGGTGTTCTCGGTCTATGGCGTGCGCGAGGGCCAGTTCATGCAGGGCCTGCCCGCCGACATGCAGCGCGAGGACCCGCTGCTCGCCTCCATGACGGTGATGGCGCGCGAGGCCGGCCGCTTCCGCCAGCACGGCGACGAGGTCGCGGACTGGATGGCGCCGCTGTTCCCGGCCGAGCCGCCCGAACTGGCGCGGCTGCGCCTGGCGGCCTGCATCATCGGTGACATCTTCTGGAACGAGCACCCGGACTACCGCGCCGAGCAGGCGTTCCACCGCGTGCTGCGGCTGCCGTTCATGGGGCTGGACCACCGCGACCGCGCCGGCCTCGCGCTGGCGATCTACCACCGCTACACCGGCGATACGGACGCGGCCCTGGTCGGTCAGGCGGAGGCCCTGCTGGACGATCCCGCGCGCGTGCGCCGGACCCGCATCATCGGCGCGGCCCTGCGGCTGGCGCACACCCTGAGCGGGGGGGCGCCCGGCGTGCTGCATCGCACGCGGCTGGACCGGACGCCGGGCGGGACGCTGACCCTGACGGTGCCCGCCGGCGACCCGCTGTTCGATCCGCGGTTCGTGGAGCGGCGCCTGGACAAGCTGGCCCGCGTGCTCGACCTCGCGCCCGCGGTGGCGGTGGCCTCGGCGGAGTGACGCGGGAGCAGAGCACGCGGAACGAAGCACGCGAAGAGGACCACGCGGGGCAGAAACGGTGTCAGATGGCCTGTAAGCCGGGTTCTGTCCCCGCCCCGCCGGCGCACCGGCGGCGCGATGGATGGCCATTCGTCTGGGACGCCCGTCGCCGGACGCCTCGCGCGACATACCCGAGCGGCGGCGCGAAAACCCGCCTGGCCCCCACCCCCGGACCGAAATCCAGGGGCTGGGCCGGCCGCTCCTACTCCGTCTTGCTCCCGGTGGGGTTTACCATGCCGCCCCCGTCGCCGGGGGCGCGGTGCGCTCTTGCCGCACCCTTTCACCCTTGCCCGCCGGCGCTCCCCGCGGGGAGGCGGACGGGCGGTTTGCTTTCTGTGGCACTTTCCCTAGGGTCGCCCCCGCCGGACGTTATCCGGCACCGTGTTTCCGTGGAGCCCGGACTTTCCTCCCCGGTCCCAGGGGACCAGGGCGGCCATCCAGCCATCTGACACCGGTGTCAGGATAGTCCGCGCGCCAGCCAGGTCAACCGCCGCGCTCGGCCAGCAGCCGCGCCACCAGCGCATCGACGTTGCCGCCCTCGTACAGCACGCCGGTCACCCCGGCGGCCGCGCCGGCCTGCACGTCGCGCGGCCGGTCGCCCAGCATAAACGAGCGCCCCGCATCGACCGGGAAGTCGGCCATCGCCCGCAGCAGCAGGCCGGGCGCCGGCTTGCGACAGTCGCAGGCCAACCGGTAGCGCCCGACCCCCTGAGTGGCGTGGTGCGGGCAGTAGTAGAACGCATCCACCCGCGCCCCCTGTCGCGCCAGATCGGCCGCCATCCAGGCGTGCAGCGCCCGCACCGTCGCCTCGTCGAACATTCCGCGCGCCACCCCGGACTGGTTGGTAACCACGAACACCCACCAGCCGGCCGCGTTCAGCCGCCGCAGCGCCGCCACCGCCCCGGGCAGCCATGTGATCTGGTCGGGGCGGTGGGCATAGTCCACGTCCACGTTGAGCGTGCCGTCGCGGTCCAGGAAGGCCGCCGGGCGCGGTCGCCGCGCGCTCATCATGCCGTCCCCCCGGCCACCCGCTCCAGCAGCGCCCCCTGGCGGCGCAGGCAGTCGGCGCGCTCAAACCGCTCGACCACCGTCCGCCGTGCCGCCGCCCGCAGCGGGGCCAGGGCGTCCCGTTCGGTCAGGGCCTCGGCCACCCGCCGGGCCAGCGCCGCCGGGTCGTGGAACGACGTCAGCAGGCCGTTGACACCGTCCTCGATCACCTCGGTGACCGGCGCGGTGTCGGAGGCCACCACCAGGGCGCCGCAGCTCATCGCCTCCAGCATCGACCAGGACAGCACGAAGGGATAGGTCAGGTAGACATGCACGGCCGAGACCTGGAGCAGGCGGCGGTAGGTTTGGTAGGGCAACCGGCCCGTGAAGATCACCCGCTCCGGCGGCAGCCGCTCCGGTCCCACCTCGGCCAGCATGTGGGCGCGCCAGGTCCTGTCCGGGGCGCCGGGCGGCGGGCCGCCGTAGCTGACGTCGTCGCCACCGACGATAACGACACGGGCCTGCGGCCGCGCCGCCAGCAGGTCCGGCAGCGCCCGCATGAGGATGTGGAAGCCACGGTAGGGCTCCAGGTTGCGGGCCACATAGGTGACGATCTCCTCGCCGGCGCGCAGCGTCACCCCGCCGTCCAGGGTCACGGACGCCGCCGGGTCGGGCGCCATGTGGGCGGTGTCGACACCCTCGTGGATCACCGACACCTTGGGCTGGAGCAGGGCCGGATGCAGGCTCTTCTGCCACAGGGTCGCGGTCACGGCGTGGTCGCAGGCCATCAGCGCGTGCAGCAGGTGCGTATTGCGCAGGCGGGTGCGGGCGGCGACGTCGAGGCCAAGCGGCTGGGCGGACTCGAACCCCACGTCGGCGCCACGGGCGTGGTAGAAGAACTCGCTGTAGAGCAGCAGCGGCACGCGCGGGACCACGTCCTTGACGAACAGCGCCTCGCCCCAGCCCGAGTGCGCGACGATCAGATCCGGACGATGACCGCGGTCGCGCAAGGCCACCAGCACACGCGCCGCCGCCTGACCGTATAGAACCGCCCGTTCGGCGCGCACCAGGTAGGGGTGGGTGTCGGGGCTGGGGTCGCGGTGCAGGCTGTAGGCCACCGTCCGCACGCCGGGAATGCGGCGATCGCGGCGGGTGCCGATCATGGTGATGTCGTGACCGCCGGTCGCGGCCAGGTGCTGGACGAGCGGGCCGAACTGGCCCGGCGTGTTCTGGTGGATGAAGACGAGGCGCATGGTCCGGCGGGATCGAGGGGGTGGGCGCGGGCGCAGCATCCCGGCCTTGCAGGCGGATTTCAAGCGGCTGTCGCGCCCGGGCATGAGGCGGTATGGTCGCGACCGGCGCGCCGGCAGCCGGTCGCGCGCCCGGGCGGCAGGGATGGAGCGGGGATGAAACGCAGTCTGGTGACGGGGGGCGCGGGCTTCATCGGCTCGCATCTGTGCGAACGCCTGCTGGCGCGCGGCCACGAGGTGCTGTGCGTCGACAACTACTTCACCGGCCGACGCGCCACCATCCATCACCTGATGGGCAATCCGTTCTTCGAGGTCATGCGCCACGACGTGACCTTCCCGCTATACGTCGAGGTCGACGAGATCTACAACCTCGCCTGCCCCGCCTCGCCGGTGCACTATCAGGTCGACCCGGTGCAGACGACCAAGACCAGCGTGCACGGCGCCATCAACATCCTGGGCCTGGCCAAGCGCACCGGCGCCCGGGTGTTCCAGGCCTCGACGTCCGAGGTCTACGGCGACCCGGCGGAGACGCCGCAGACCGAGGCCTACTGGGGCAACGTCAACCCGATCGGGCCGCGCGCCTGCTACGACGAGGGCAAGCGTTGCGCCGAGACGCTGTTCTTCGACTACCACCGCCAGCACCGGGTAAGCATCAAGGTGGCGCGCCTGTTCAACACCTACGGCCCGCGCATGCACCCGGACGACGGCCGCGTCGTCTCCAACTTCGTCCTGGCGGCACTGCGCGGCGAGCCCCTGGTGCTGTATGGCGACGGCGCCCAGACCCGCGCCTTCTGCTACGTGGACGACCTGCTGGACGGCATCGACCGTTTCATGGCCGCGCCCGATGCCTTTGTCGGGCCGGTCAACCTGGGCAACCCGGCGGAGATCAGCATCCGCGGCCTGGCCGAGACGGTGTTGCGGCTGACCGGGTCGCGGTCCACCATCGTGACGCGCCCGGCCCAGGCCGACGACCCGCGCCGGCGCTGCCCGGACATCACCCTGGCCCGCGAGGCCCTGGGCTGGGCGCCGTCGGTGGCCCTGGACGAGGGCCTGACGCGCACCATTGCCTATTTCGACCGCCTGCTGACGGCCGGCCCGGCGGCGGCGGTCTGCACCGGCGCGGCGGAGGCCGGGGCCGATGCCTGAGGCGGCGGCCGGCGTCTCCGTGGTGATCGTCTGGTACGGCGGCGACGAGATCGGCGCCGTGGTGGACGCGGTGCGGGCCGAGCCCGCCGTGACCGAGGTGATCGTGGTCAACAACCGGTCCGCGCCGCCGTGGCCCCCGGCGCTGGGGACGCCGCCGGCCCCCACGCCGCACCTGCGGTTGGTGCACGGCCAGGGCAACGTGGGCTTCGGCGCCGGCTGCGCCCTGGGCGTGGCGGAGGCCCGGGCGGAGCTGGTGCTGCTGCTCAACCCGGACTGCCGGCCGGCGCCCGGATGCCTGGACGGGCTGCTGCGGATCGCCGCCACCCAGCCCGACGACGCGTGGCTGATCGGGCCGCGGCTGCTGAACCCGGATGGCTCGGAACAGGCCGGGGCGCGGCGCAACGCCGGCACCCCCGGGCAGTGGCTGGGCGAGGCCCTGGGCGGCCCGGTCGCGGCGCGGCTGGGGCGGGTCAACCGTCAGGGGGAGCCGCTGCCCGACGCGGACGCGGTGCCGATGCCGGCGGTCTCCGGCGCCTTCATGCTGCTGCCCCGGGCCTTCTACCACCGTCTGGGTGGGTTCGACCCCGGCTACTTCCTGCATTTCGAGGACCTGGCGCTGTGCCGCGCCGTCTGGCGCGCCGGCGGGCGGGTGTTGTTCGCGCCGCGCCTGACCGCCACCCACCTGAAAAGCCGGTCGCCGGTCTCCGGGCTGTTCGTCACCCGGCACAAGATCCGCAGCTTCCGCCGCTACCTGATGACCGAATTCGCGCCGGAGGGCGTGCCGCGCTGGCGCCTGTGGGCGATGTGGGCGCTGCTGTCCGCCGGCCTGCTGGCGCGAACGCTGCTGAGCGATCCGCGCTAACAGGCTGCGGAAAAAGCGGTGTGGTTTCCCCCTTTCCCCATCGACAGCGGCGAAAATCGGTGCTGTCGGTGAGGTTAGGACCGCCGTTTCCGGCG
>NZ_JACIGI010000018.1 GCF_014197795.1 Roseospira goensis | reverse complement strand
AACGGGGCCTCCCTGGCAGTCTGTGTCGTGTCGCAACTACCAGTGTGTCAGACCGTCCCGTTGTCCGCCCCTCCCCGATTTTCCGTCATGAACCTCTTTTTTGCGTCGATCCCATCCCGCAGCACTTTCTCATACCATCGCCCTGGCGATGTGATACCGAGCGCGGATCGCGATCAATCGGAACCACGATGTGGTTCGGATTGATCGCGTGACTCCGCGCGACCTATATGATTTTCAGCCGATTTTTCCGACAAACCGAAATCGTGCCGCGAGTCCGGTTTGTCGCACTCGGCTGTAAACCGCCCCGGGTTTGTTGGAGGCTGGTCGGCATGCCGCCCGGCGTCACCGGACCGGCGACCCGTCAGGCGGTCTGGGACGTCTCCTCGCGCAAGACGCGCTCGACCGGGATCATCAGGGTCGCGGTCGTGCCCACGCCGGGGCGACTGTCCAGATGCAGCGTGCCGCCGTGCAGCTCGATCAGAGACTTGACCAGCGCCAGGCCGAGACCGGTGCCCGGTTCGGTGCTGCTGCGTGTCAGGCTGGACTGGCGGAACGGCTCCAGAACGGTCTCCAGTTCGTCGGAGGGGATCCCGATCCCGGTATCCGTGACCAGGATCCGCATGCCATCGGGGGAAAGCCTGGCCCCCAGCGTGATGCGGCCCCCGATCGGCGTGAACTTGATGGCGTTCGACACCAGGTTCATGACCATCTGCATGAGCATGCGACCGTCCATCCAGAGGTCGGGCATGTCGGCGTCGACCGCCATGACAACATGCAGGTCCCGGACCAGGGCCCGGCTGCGCACCATCGCCAGCACGGAGTCCAGGGTCCCCTGTACACTGACGCGGCCTTCCTCCGGCATCATGCGCCCGGACTCCACCTTGGCCATGTCCAGGATGTCGCTGATGAGGCTGAGGAGGTATTCGCCGCTGACGTGAATGTCCCGGGCATAGTCGGCATAGCGGGCGTCGCCCAACGGTCCGAAAATCTCGTGCCGCATCATCTCCGAGAACCCGATCACCGCGTTGAGGGGGGTCCGCAGCTCGTGACTCATGCGGGCCAGGAACTCGGACTTGGCGCGGTTGGCGGCTTGGGCCTGATGATGCGCCTCGCGCAGATCGGCCTCGCGTTCGATACGGTCGGTGATGTCCTCCAGAACGCCGACGCAATGGGTGACGGCGCCGGTCTCATCCGCGACGGGCGCGATACTGAGCTGCGCCCAGAACTGCACACCATCTTTGCGGAGAAGGCGCACCGGAGCCGGGAACCACTCTCCGTTCGATGCCTCAAGCAGGCGCCGGGACCTCTCTTCGAGGGACTGGCCATGCGGCTCATCGCCCAGAAGGAACCCGAGGGTGCGCCCGAGCACCTCTGACGCCGCATACCCGGTCATGCGTTCGAACGCCGGGTTGCAGTCGACGATCGGCTGGTCGTCTTCGGCGCGCGTGATCATGATGCCATTGGCGGCGGCCGCGAGGGCCCGGGTGCGCAACCGCAACACGTCCTCGATCCGGCGTTTCTCGGTCACGTCGGTGCTGGTGCCGCGGAATCCGACCAGTGTCCCGCTGTCGTCAAAGATGGGCAGCACGTTCGACAGCAGGCGTACGAAGCGGCCGTCCTTGGTGCGGTTGACCGCCTCGACGGCCTTGATCGCCGTGCGGTCGCGCGCCGCGGCCCGCAGACCGCGCTCGAACAGCGCGCCCTCTTCCCCAACGATGAAGTCGGCCGGGGTGCGCCCGAGCATCTCCGCCGGCGTATAGCCGAGATTGACCTCGCAGTTGTCGGAGATGTAGGTGACCCGCCCGTCGGTATCGAGTTCCCAGACCCAGTCCGAGGTCGACTCGACGAAGTCGCGGAAGCGCCGCTCGGAGGTCCGCAGATCTTCCTCCAGGCGCTGTACATCGGTGACGTCGTAGTTCACCCCGACCAGTCGCGTGGCCCGCCCCGCGGGGTCCCGCATCATATGCGCGAACGCCCGCATGTGGCGCGTCTGTCCGTCCGGGCGCACCACACGGAAGGTGGTATCGAACGGCGCATCGCCGGCGATCGCGGCGCGAACCTCCCCCTGGACCCGCGGCAGATCGTCGGGGTGGACCCACTGCGCCCAGTCTTCCAACCGCGCCGAGAAATCCGCCGGGTCGATCCCGTACAGACTGAACATGCGCGCATCCCAGACCAGGGTGCGGCTGGCCAGGTCCAGATCCCACACCCCGATGCCGGCCGACTGCACGGCCACGGCCAGACGCTCGCTCAGACGCTCGATCTCGGCGCGCGCGCGGGCGCTTTCGGTCATGTCCCGGAACACCAGCACGACGCCGAGAATGGCCCCGTTGCGGTCGCGAATCGGCGCCGCACTGTCGGACACCTGACGGACGGTGCCGGCCCGATCAACAAGAACCGTGGTGTCGCTGAACGTCACGCCCGTGCCGCTCGCCAGGACTCGCGCCACGGGCGAGCCGGCGGGTCCGCCCGAGACACCGGCCTGCGTGCGGACGATGGCGTCGAACGGCCGTCCCCGCGCCTCGGAGTCCGGCCAGCCGGTCAGGGCCTCGGCCACCGGATTCATGTCCATGATCCGCCCCTCGGCGTCGGTCCCGATCACCGCCTCGCCGATCGACCGCAGGGTGGCCCGCAGGCGCTCATCGCTGGCCGCCAGATCGGCCGCATGGGACTGGATGTCCCGATCGGCCCGGCGCAGCATGATGGCGAAGAACGCGACCAAGCCCACCAGAACCACCGCCGTGCTGGCCACGATGCCGGCCACCTGCCAGCGCAGCGCCGTCACGGCGGCGGTGACGTCACGCGCCAGCATGAGAACGCCGATGGCGCCGCCGCTGGCATCGAAGAACGGCGTGACCTCGGCGTGCCAATGCCGCCGTCCGGCCGCGATCTGGCGCAGCCGCGCGTCGCCTGGAGCCCCGACGTCCGCCAACAGGCGGGACCAAAGCGCGCCGGCGTCGGCGCTCGATTCGTAGGCGGCCACGTGACTCTCGTACCGCTCCCAGGCGGCCCCGGCTGGCCGGTCCAGCACCGACCGACCGGCCTCCCAGTCCTCCCGGCGCAGGCGCGTCTTGTCCACCCAGATCGCCGTCGCCAGGTCGTCCATGACATGGGTCCGGGACAGGGCGTCCTGCACGCTCCGTCCCAGTTCGAGGTAGCCGACCGTCTGCCCGTCCACGCCGCCGACCACCGGCCAGACCACCCGCAGCGTCAGGGTCCCCAGCGGCCCCAACTCGACGCCGCTGGCCGACTGACCCGTTTCGCTGGCCCGCCGGAGCGTGAATCGGTCGATCGCGTCGCCATGTCGGTCGGGGGCGTGCAAGCGCAACAGCACGACCCGGTCCGGGCGATGAAAGTAGACATGGGTAACCGCGTGGGTTTCACGCAGATAGCGGTAGACCGGGGCGAACACCGCTTGCAGGCCGCTGCGGTTGCCGGTCTGCAAGCCCCGCTTCATCGCGGCCGACTCGCCGAGAACCTCGGCCACCATGAGCAGGCTCTCGGCCTGATGGTCTATGGTCGCGGTCAGATCGTCGCGGGCGTCGGCCAGCAGCCGCTGGCTTTCGCCGTCGAGCGCCCGCAGTTGGGTGGTGACCAGGCCATAGGCCAGCAAGGCCACCAGCCCCCCCAAAAGAACCGCGATGGACGGCAGAAGCCGGCGCCACAGAGGCCGCGGTGCTCGCGTGCCGTTGGCGTCGTCTCCACCGGACCGCCGCAGGGCGCCACCACTTCCGTCTTGCTGGCGGATCCTGAGGATGCTCACGCCGATTCCCCCTCGGCGACGCGCTGCCCCCCCGGACCGGCGCCGTCACCCTCTCGGTCACAACCCTGAATTCATCAAGAACCAGGGCAACCCGAGACCAAACCACGAGAAAACGTGTCCAAAAACGGAGTTCTGAAGCGAAACGCGCTCTATTTTAGGTAATCCCGCCCCTCATCTCATTTGAATAGTGTATCCGGCAATGGTTAAAAAACACTCCCCTCGCCTCGCCCGATGTTCTGGGGTCGGCGACAGGTCTCCCGTTATACGGTTTCCGTCCCACCCTTCGGTGTGGCGGTGGCGACCCCCATCACGCCCGCGGCACCCGAACCCACAGGCTGCTCTCCCGGTCGGGACACGGGACCGGAATCGCCGCCAGGGCCGCGCTGCGTTGGCGAGCCTGCATGCGGGTCAACGCGTAGCGGCTGGCGAACACGGGGTCGAGCGCACGGTTGGCGACCAGGGCGGCCACAGCGGCCTGTTCGTTGTAGCCGCGCCAGGCCCAACTCGCGGGATAGGGGTCGGGCAGAAAGATGTCGTGGAAATGGACCAGGACTCCGGGTCGCAGGCTGGGCAGGATCCGGTTGAGGATGATGTCCACGTCGGTCCCGGGCATCAGGATATGGCTGGCATCGAAGAAGGCGATGTCGCCCGCCTCCAGCGCCGTAAACAGCGGCAGGTGGTCCACCGCCAACACCTCGCGCACCCAACGGACCGGCAGGCCGTCCAGCGCCGCCCGCGGCCGGGGGTCGATACAACGGTGGTCGGCCGCGATGTCCCCGTCCAGGCGCGCCCGCGCTAAAAACCGGGTGGAATGCCCGGCGCCGACCTCGACGATACGGGCGGGGCGATGGCGCCGCACCAGGGCGTAGGCAGCCGCGGCGTCGAGCCCCGGGAACCAGAGCTGGCCCCAGCGCGGCGACGGGGGCGGCGCGGAGTCGGGGATGGTCAGCAGAGCCTCGGCGTGGTCGTCGATCGCGGCCAGAACCTCCCGGAAGCCGTCGGCCGCGCGCTCGAAAGCCGCCGCCGCGGCGGGGTATTCGGCCGGCGCCGCGTGCCCGACGCTGTCGGCGTGGCGATAGGGAATGAAGAACCCGCCCGGTCGCCCACCGACCACCGTCCGCAGGCCCATCGCCAGATAGCGCAGGCGGGTGGACAAGGGAACCGACAGCGGCGGAACGGGCATGGTGGCCTTGGTCCTTCGCGTGTTCGCTCGGCACGGCGGCGCCACGACCGGGTCCGACCGTGCCGTCAGGGATCCGCGGCGGCCCTCTCCTCCAGGCGCGCCCACACGGCGCGCTTCTCGGCCGCCGTCATCTTCGTCCACAGCCGGATTTCGTCGATGTGGCGACGGCAGCCAAGACACAGCCGTGTCGCCATGTCCAGCTTGCACACCGAGACACAGGGCGAGGGCACGGGGTCGTCCAGATCGGGGGCAGCCATGGGGTCGGACCTATGATGGAACGGCGGGGCGAGGACCGGCTTTGGGAACCGCCGGCGGAGCGCCGGCTTGGGCGACCGCCGGTGGATCGCCGGCTTGGGTGACCGCCGGCGGAGCGCCGGCTTGGGCGACCGCCGGTGGATCGAACGTCCGGGATGTGGCCCGCCATCCAGGTACAATCAAGGGATCGCGCCGCTCAGCACCCGTCGTCGTCGAGCTTGGTCAAGGACCGCAGCGACGCCCGCAGGGCCATGGTGCCGAAGTCCTGAATCACCTCTTCGGCCACCCCGTTCTCGTGGTAGCGCAGCCGCACCTCGTACTCCGGCAGGCTGGTGTCGCCCTCGGGCGCGAAGAAGCTGATGACCATGCGCCACGACGGCCCCGCCAGCAGGGGATGGTCGGGCAGCTCCGTCGCCTCACCGGCCGGCACCTCCTCGGTGACAACGGCGGTCGCCTGCATCGGACCGGCGGGCTCGGAGCCGTCGAACATCTGCGCCGTGAACAGGCGGTCGCCGGCCCGCGCCGCCTTGAGCACGGCGAAGGTATGCTCGGCCGGCAGCATCACGGCGGGATCGAGCGTCATCCGCTTCTCCTCCGGCTGCGTGAACGTTGCCACGCCGCCGCCATCCGGCTCGCGCGCGGCCCGACCGTCGATGATCTCATCAACGCTGCCGTTCCGTTCGGAGCGGATCCGGAAGCGGTACTTCGTGCCGTCCTTGCTCTCCCAGGAGATGAACGACCAGTCCGTTTCGATCGGATCGCCGCGGTTGTAGAACAGGTCCAGCTTGGTTCGGCTCTCCATCGCCCATCCGTCGCAGGTATCCGCGATCCGGTAGCGCATCGAGCCATTGGCGCTCACCACCGGGGTCCCGGGCGCGCGGCTGATGAGGCGCAGTTCGTAGACGGCCTCGTGCGGCATCAGGGTCGGCGCGGCGCCGGACGCGCCCTGCGCGGCGACCGCGCCCGGGAGCATCGCGGCCACCAGCCCCACGGCGCCGGCCGCGAGAACCAGGCCCAGGCCCGCGCCCCACCGTGACGGGCGGCAGCCTCGACCCGCCCCCGACCACCAGGGTCGGCTCGTGTCCGACGGCGCACGTGAAGCGGAACTCATCATGCCGGATCTCTCCTGTGCTCGGCGGCCCAACCAATTCATAGAGCAGATCGCGCCAAAATGGAATCGCGCCTCGGCCCCATTCTGGCGCGTGACTCTGCTCTAAAATCAATAATGTAGAGCCGACTCACGTTCGAAATCGGAGCGCATCTGCGGTTTCGATTTCGAACGATCGGCTCTCAACGGCCCGCGCGCGCCGCGCCCGGCCGTCTTCCCAATGTGGGACCCGGCACGCAGGGAGTCCAAGGAAGAGTTCTCCGAGTCATCCTGGCCGTCCCCATGACGGCCCGAACGGCGCCTGCGGGGGCACGCCGCGCCCTGCCCGTCGCACAAACATGCCCGTCGCACAAAACATGCCTGTTGCCCAAAAAAAGACCGGCGGCGCGTTGGGGGAAACGCGCCGCCGGCTCGGGGGACAGAAGATGCGAAGGGGACGCTCTCTTCAGGTATGGAGACTACCCCACGCTCCGTGACGCGAGCCTTTCCCCCGGATGAAGCATTTTTCATGAAATTGACGCAAGGCTATTCAACCACGGCGTCTCTCAGCGGGCGCGTATCAGGGTGCCCGCCCCGTGCGGGGTGAACAGCTCCAGAAGCACCGCGTGCGGCACGCGTCCGTCCAGGATGACGGCCGCCTCCACGGCGGTCTCGACCGCCTTCAGGCAGGTTTCGACCTTCGGGATCATGCCGCCGGTGATGGTGCCGCCGGCGATGCCCGCGTGGGCCTCGCCGGCCGACATCTCCTCGATCAACGCCCCGTCACGGTCCAGCACGCCCTTGACGTCGGTCAGCATCAACAGCCGCTTGGCCCCAACCGCCGCCGCCACCGCGCCGGCGGCGGTGTCGGCGTTGATGTTGAAGGTCTCGCCGTCCGCCCCCTGACCGATGGGGGCGATCACCGGGATCACGTCGGAGCCCTGGAAGAAGTTCAGCACGTGCGGCGTGATCTCCGTCGGCTCGCCGACGAACCCCAGGTCCAGCAGCTTCTCGATGTTGCTGTCGGGATCCTTGCGACTGCGGCGCAGCTTGGTGGCGCGGATCAGGTGGCCGTCCTTCCCCGACAGGCCGACGGCGAAGCCGCCCGCCTGGGTGATGGCGGTGACGATCTCCTTGTTGATCGACCCCGACAGCACCATCTCGACGATATCCACCGTGGCGCGGTCGGTCACCCGCAGGCCATCGACGAACTCGGACTGGATCTTCAGGCGCTCCAGCATCTTCTGAATCTGCGGACCACCGCCGTGGACGATGACCGGGTTGATCCCGACCTGCTTGAGCAACACCACGTCCTGCGCGAACAGGCTGGCCAGGTGACTGTCGCCCATGGCATGGCCGCCGTACTTGATGACCACGGTTTCGCCGGAAAACCGGCGCATGTACGGCAGCGCCTCGGACAGGGTCTTGGCCTTCTCCAGCCAGACCTCGCGCAGAGCCTCCTTGTCCTGCGTGGTGCCGTCGTAGCCCGTCATCCCCCCTCTCCTTCCCTGCGTCCCGCGCCCGGCATCCCGCGCCCGGCGTCGCGCCGTCGCGGCGCGCGACCGCCTCATGGCGCCGGCGGCTGCGCGATCTCCGCCAGGGCCGCCCGCAACTCCGGGATACCGGCTCCCGTTTGGGCCGATGTCACCAGCACCTGCGGGTGCGCGGCGACATGCTCGCGCAGCGCCGCCACCGTGGCCGCCTGTTGTTCGGCGACCGCCTTGATGCCCAGCTTGTCGGCCTTGGTCAACACCACCTGATAGTTCACCGCGGCGCCATCCAACAGGCCCATCACGGTCCGGTCGACGCTCTTCAGCCCATGCCGCGCGTCGACCAGCAGCAGCACCCGACGCAGCGGCGGCCGGCCCTTCAGGTAGGCGTTCACCAGCCGGGTCCAGGCGTCCACCTTCGCCTTCGGCGCCCGCGCGAAGCCGTGCCCCGGCAGATCGGCCAGCATCAGCCGCGGCCGCCCGTCGGGGCCAAGCGCGAACAGGTTGATTTCCTGGGTCCGCCCGGGCGTGTTGGAGGTGCGCGCCAGGGTGTTGCGTCCGGTGAGCGCGTTGACGAGGCTGGACTTGCCCACGTTGGAGCGACCACTGAAGGCGACCTCCGGCAAGCCGGAGGCGGGCAGCCCGGCCAGGTCGACGACGCCGCGCAGGAAGGTGCAGGGCTGCGCGAACAGCACCCGCCCGGCCTCGATCCGTGCCGCCTGCGCGGCGGCGCCCTCCACCTCGGGCGCCGTACCGTCCGCCATGGCCCTCTCCCGTGCCGCCGATCGTCCGGTCCGTCCGTCGTCAGGAACTGACCGACACCCCCATGCGCCGCATGATGACCCACTGCTGCAACATCGACAGGGCGTTGTTGATCGTCCAGTAGATGACCAGCCCGGCGGGGAACTGGGCCAGCAGGAAGGTGAACAGGACCGGCAGCATCATCATGATCCGCGCCTGCGTCGGGTCCGGCGGGGTCGGGTTCAGCTTCTGCTGGATGTACATCGTGGTGCCCATGATGAGCGGCCAGATGCCGATGCTGAGGAACTGCGGCGCCCCCCAGGGCAGCAAGCCGAACAGCTCGAACACGTTGGTCGGATCCGGCGCCGACAGATCCTGGATCCATCCGTAGAACGGGGCATGGCGCATCTCGATCGAGACGAACAACACCTTGTAGAGGGCGAAGAACACGGGAATCTGGATCAGGATCGGCAGACAGCCCGATACCGGACTGGCCTTCTCGCGCTTGTACAGCGCCATCATTTCCTGACTCAGACGCTGGCGATCGTCCTTGAATCGCTCCTGCAGCTTCTTCATCTCCGGCTGCATCTTCTTCAGCTTCGTCATAGAGACGTAAGACTTGTTCGCAAGCGGATAGAAGGCGATCTTCAGAAGCACCGTGAAGGCGATGATGGCGAGACCGAAGTTGCCGAGCAGGTCCTCCAGCCACAGCAGCGAATAGAAGAAGGGCTTGGTCAGGAAGTAGAACCAGCCGAAGTCGATGGCCAGATCGAAGTTGGTGATGCCGAGGGTTTCCTCGTACCCGTCGAGCAGTTCCACCTCCTTCGCGCCGGCGAACAGGTGGTTGGTGGTCTCGATGCTGCCCCCCGGCGCCACCGTCTGTCCCGGCAGCCGGTAGTCCACCTGGAAGCGTTCGCGTCCGTCCACCTCGCGGCGGCTGAAGCGGGTGGCGGCCTGGACCTCCTGGTCGAAGGCCAGCGCCGCCAGCCAATACTTGTCGGTGATGCCGATCCAGCCGCCCGTGGTGGTCTGCTGCTGGGTCTGCTCGTCTTCCAGGTCGCCGTAGTTCACCTCCTTCAGCGTGCCGTCGAACACGCCGAGCGGACCTTCGTGCAGAATCCAGATGCCCGTGGTGGCCGGCCGGTCGGTGCGCGAGACCAATCCATACGGAAACAGCGTGACCGGCGCCGTGCCGCTGTTCTCGACCCGCTGGGTGACCGTGAACATGTAGTGCTCGTCCACGGCAAGCGTGCGCACGAACCGCAGGCCCTGGCCATTGTCCCAGGTCAGGGTCACCGGACTGTCGATCCGCAGCGGACCGCCGGTGGCCTCCCACTCCGTCTGCGGTCCCGGCACCGCGACCGGCGCGCCATCCGCCGTCGTCCCGGCCACCCAGCCGAACTCGGCGTAGTACGGGTCCGGCGCCCCGGTGGGCGAGAAGATGTGGATCGGCGGGGAGTCGGGCTCCAGTGTCTCGCGGTACTCCGGCAGCGTCAGGTCGTCCAGTCGCGCCCCCGTCAAGCGGATCGAGCCGCGCACGGCCGGCGTCTCAATCGCCACGCGCGGCCCGGTGAGCGCGTCGTCGCGGCTGGCGGCGATATCGGCGGCGCTCGTCACCCCGGGCATGCCCGGGGCCTGCGGGACCTCGGCCTGCCGCCCGGCCGTGGGGGCGCCCGGCACCGCACCGCTCTCTGCTCCCTGCACGGCCGGCGTCTGCGGTGTCTCCGCGGTCTGCTCGACCGGTGTCGGCGGCGGCGGCGCAATGGTGCGCCAGACCAGCTCGAACCCGAGCAGAACCGCGATGGAAAGCACGACCGCCAGGATCAGATTGCGCTGTTCGACCATGAGTCCTTTGTCCGTCAGGGAACCCGGCCCGCCATCCGGCGGCCGGGGCGAAAAAGCGTCTGCGACAGCAGCCTCGGCCAGGGAGATCGGGCGCTCAACGGGACCCCGGATCCGGACCGGCGTCCCGGTGCCCGCCCGCGTCGGCCGAGCGCGCAGACGACGCGGCCTCGGCCCCGTGCCCGGAGTCGGGCCGAGGGCCGGCGGTCCGTGGCGGAGGGACGGGATCGTATCCCATGCCGCCCCACGGATGGCAACGAAGAATCCGTTTCACGGCGAGCCAGCCACCGGCCAGCACGCCGTGGTGCTGCACCGCCTCCATGGCATAGGCCGAGCACGTCGGGGTGAACCGACAACTCGGCCCCAGAAGGGGCGACAGGACCAACTGATAGAGGCGAATCAGGCCCCGCACGAGATGACGCGGCAGATGCCGGAGCCTGCGGCCGAGCCCGCTCATGACCGGCCGCGGCCTCGCCGGCCCCGGCCCGCGCGATCGCCCCCCCCGCCCTTGCGCGCGGGCGACGTCGGCAGCCGGCCGAGCGCCTTTCGCATGTCGTCGAGAAGGGTTGAGAACGCCTGCGCGTTGGTCTCCTGGCGTCCGATCAGGACGTAGTCCCAACCCGGCCGGGCGGCCAGCGGGAACACCTGATCGGCCGCGGCGCGCAGGCGCCGGCGGGCGCGGTTCCGCACCACGGCATTGCCGACCTTACGGCTGACGGTGAAACCCAGGCGTGGCCGCAGCGCGCCCGCCCCACCGGGAACGCGACGGGCGGACGGATTGGGGGCGGCCTGGAGGATGAAGCCGGGCGTCACCCACTTGATCCGGGCGCCGGCCACGCGAAGGAAGTCGCCGCGGCGCTTCAGGCGCTCGACGGGAGGCGGCGGCGCCGTCTCGGGGCTCGGGAGGTCTGGACGCTCGGCTGCGGTCATGGCGCGCGGTCCACGGCGGCCCGCCCCCGGATAGGCGACGGTGGCGGCCCCCGGAACGCGGTCGGCCTACGCCGACAGGCGCTTGCGGCCCTTGGACCGGCGGTTGGCGAGCACGCGGCGCCCCCCCACGGTGGCGCTGCGGCTGCGGAAGCCGTGGCGGCGCTTGCGGACGAGTTTGCTGGGCTGATAGGGACGTTTCACGGTCACGACTCCGGCTGCAAAGGCGGGTTTGGCATGAGAGCGGGGTGTATACTGGCGCCCTCAGGGCGTGTCAACGCTGCACCCCGCGGCACCCCCGCCATGCCGGCGCGGGATGTGGCCGGCCGTGGTCGCGCGCACCGCACTCCGGCGGGCGGCCTGCCGGCCCCGGGCGCCACACCGCACCCGCGGATCGCGCCACACCGACTCGCGCCAACGGATCGTTACCGGGCGCGATCGGCGTTCGGGGCAGGCCGCTCATGCCATCCCGGAGACGGTGCCCACTGTCGCCCTCAGGTCGTCCGATCCTGGGGCCGTCCAGGGCCGCGCCGGGCCGCCCGCGCGGGTGCGCCGGCACATCCCTGACGAGACATGCCGAACCCCGGTCACTCGGGCGTGCTGCGCACGAGGCTCTTGAGCATCTCCAGGACCCGGGCCCGCACCACCTCGGTCGGCAGCCGCCAGTAGGTCTGGACCAGCTCCAGCGATTCCGTCCGCTTCATCGGATCGTCGTCGTCACCGATGTCCAGGTCGTCCTCGGTGAAGTGGACCTTCACCTCTTCGTCACGGGCGGCGACCGCGTCCTTGGTCAGGTCCTCGAAGAAGTAGCTGACCGGAACGTTCAGGAACCGCGAGACGTCGAACAGACGGCTGGCGCTGATGCGGTTGGTGCCGCGCTCGTACTTCTGGACCTGCTGAAAGCTGACGCCCAGGGCGCGGGCCATCTGGTCCTGGCTCTTGCCCAGCATCGTGCGACGCAGGCGCATGCGCTGTCCGACATGGATGTCAATCGGATCGGGTCCATCAATCGACGCCGCACGACGCCGACGACCCTCGCGCACCTCTTCGGAAACCATCATGACTTGTCAGTCCCTTTTCTTGGGGTTCCGGTGGCATGCCATACCAATCGTGGTCTGGATACCCGCCACCATTTAAAGCCGATTACGACCCACGGTCGCAAGGCAAAAATTCACCACGATGTCCCGAGACACCGTAACATTTGATTTGAGGGCGCATTGGCAACACCTGCGGTTTAGCCCTCGATGGCTCGGATCGGATAGTCAGCCGGTTGTTCCGCATCTCCTTGCATTTCATGGCGCTCCACTTCTGAACGCCGAACCGGTATTGCCGATCCGCGGAGCGACCCGCTCTCGCGGCTGGACGGCCGGGCGATCCGGTCGTTGGGCCGGCGGTGGCCCCGTCCTGACTGCCTGAGCAGCACACCGCATGCCAACTTTTCATCGCACCCGCGAACAGGGCGGGCTCCGCCCTGCGCGTGCTGCGGCATCCCTCTCCGGAAGCCGCGCACCCCCAGCAACCCCCCAGGGGCCGCGCCTTTCGCTTCGGATCCGGCGCGGTCTGCCCGAACAGCGGGCGCACCCGACGCGCATGGCAGGCGTGCCGCCTGTCCGGCCTTTCCATGGCCCCCAGCCACAATCGACGCATTCCGCGTGTCATTCCGACCGTCATCGCGCCTACACTTCGCCGCATGCCCCCTGGGATCGCCCCCATGCCGGGGGCAGGCCACCGATGCCCGACAGCCCATGTCGGCGAAAACCCTTATTCAGGGTTATAACAGCAAAAAAGTACACCATTGTTGAGCCGAAGTCACTCATGGCTTTGCCGCGCGGCCGCGACACTTTTAGGAAGGCCAAGCGGGCGGGCCTTGTCCGGGTCCCGCCGCCGCCACCGCACCGGCGCTTGCCACCATCCGAGACCCGCGGACATTGGTGCCATGTCCGGGTGCCATGTCAGATGGCCTTGACGGCGCCCGCTCCCGCTACCCCAGAAGAGATCCCGCCCCATGCTCACGTCCCGCTCCCACAGCGACGGCTCACACCGCGGCCTCCGGACCGTGCGGCCCGGACCGCGCAACCTGATCACCGACGTGCCCGGCCTGCGGGTCGGACACGCCCACGACGCCGCGGCCCGCACCGGCGTCACCGTCCTGCTGCCGGACGCCCCGGCGGTGGCCGCGGTCGACCAGCGCGGCGGCGGTCCCGGCACCCGCGAGACCGACCTGTTGGACCCGGTCAACACGGTCGAGACGATTCATGCCCTGGTGTTGTCGGGCGGCTCCGCCTTCGGCCTGGACAGCGCGGCCGGCGTGGTCGGGTGGCTGGCCGCCCGTGGCATCGGCTTCCCGGTCGGCGATGCCGTGGTTCCCATCGTCCCGGCGGCCGTCCTGTTCGACCTCCTCAATGGCGGGGACAAGGCCTGGGGCGAGGCCCCGCCCTACCGTGCCCTCGGCCGTGCCGCCGCCGCCGCGGCGGCCGCTGACGGGGGGCTGGCGCCGGCCCTCGGCACGGTCGGCGCCGGCACCGGCGCCCGAGCCGGATCGCTCAAGGGTGGGCTCGGCAGCGCGTCGCTGAGGGTGCCGGCCACTCCCGGCACCACCCCCGGCACGGACGACGCGTTCTTTACCGTGGGCGCCCTGGCGGCCGTCAACAGCCTCGGCAGCGCCACCATCGGCGAGACTCCGGCGTTCTGGGCCTGGCCCTGGGCGGTGGACGACGAACTGGGGCCCCTGGCCCGTCCGGCCCCGGACGCCCCGCCGCCCGGCCCGACGGACTGGTCGTTCGCGGTGCCGCCGCGGGCCAACACGACCTTGGTCGCCGTCGCAACCGACCTTGCCCTGACCAAGGCGCAGGCGGGCCGGGTCGCGATCATGGCCCAGGACGGCCTTGCGCGCGCCCTGCGGCCGGTGCATTCACCGCTCGACGGTGACACGGTGTTCGCCCTGGCCACGGGTCGGGTCGCGCTCGGTGCCGATCCACTCGGCACCGTGGCCCGCTGCGGGATGGTCGCCGCCGACTGTGTGGCCCGGGCCGTCGCACGCGGTGTCTACGAGGCCCGCGCGACCGGCGACACCCTCGACTACCGTACCCGCTTTGGCTTGCCGTAGCGCCACGCCCCCCCTAGAGTCGCGCCGCGCGGCCCCGCCCCGCACCCCATAGATATAGATCGCCCCAGGGAGGAGTCCCATGGTCCTGCCGTTGCCGCGCGCCCGCCGGCGTGCCGCCACCGCGCTGGCGGCCCTGGCCGTCGCCGCCCTCACCGCGCTGCCGGGACCCGCGACCGCAGGTCCTCCGGACACGCTGGTCATGGGCATGGTGCTGGAGCCGCCGCACCTGGATCCCACCGCCGGTGCCGCCGCCGCCATCGACGAGGTCGTCTACGCCAACGTGTTCGAGGGGCTGACGCGCATCGGGCCCGACGGCAGCGTGCAGCCGGCACTCGCCGAGCGCTGGGAGATCAGCGACGACGGCCTGACCTACACCTTCCACCTGCGCCGCGACGTCACCTTCCACGACGGCACCGCGTTCACCGCCGACGATGCCGTGTTCAGCCTGCAACGCGCCCTGGCCGACGACAGTGTCAATGCGCAAAAGGGCCTGTTCGCGGCCATCGACAGCGTGGCCGCCCTCGACGGCTATACCCTGGTCGTGGGCCTGTCCCGGCCTGAGGGGCGTCTGCTCTATAACCTCGGCTGGGGCGATGCCGTCATGGTCGGGCTGGAGTCCGCCGACACCAACAAGACCCGGCCCATCGGCACCGGGCCGTTCCGCTTCGTGCGCTGGGTCCAGGGCGACCGTGTCGAGCTGGAAGCCTTCCCGGACTTCTGGGGGCCGGCCCCGGCGCTGAGCGCCGCCACCTTCCGGTTCATTCCCGATCCGGCGGCGGCGCTGGCCGCCATGTTGGCCGGGGACGTGGATGCCTACGCGAACTTCCCTGCCCCGGAAGGGCTGGCGATCCTGGAAGAGGACGCGCGCTTCGCCGTCGTGGTCGGCACCACCGAGGGCGAGACCATCCTGGCGCTGAACCACCGCCGCCCGCCCCTGGACGACCCCCGGGTGCGGCGCGCCATCGGTCACGCCATCGACCGGAACACCCTGATCGACGGCGCCATGTTCGGCTACGGCACGCCCATCGGCAGCCACTTCGCCCCCCACCACCCGGCGTACGTCGACCTCACGGACCGGTCGCCCCACGATCCCGAGCGCGCCCGCGCCCTGCTGGCGGAGGCCGGGATCGCCCCGGGCGACCTCCGGCTGACGCTGCATCTGCCGCCGCCGTCGTATGCCCGCCGGAGCGGCGAGCTGATCGCGGCCCAGCTCGGCGCGGTCGGTGTCGCGGTCGAGATCATCCCGGTGGAGTGGGCGCAGTGGTTGGACCAGGCGTTCCGGGGCCACGACTTCGACATGACCATCGTGGCCCATACCGAGCCGCTCGACATCGACATCTACGCGCGCGACGACTACTACTTCGGCTACGACAATCCCGCCTTCGACGCCCTCATGGCAACCCTTCAAAGCACCCGGGACACCGCCGCGCGGGCCGACCTGTACCGCCAGGCCCAGACCATCCTGGCCGAGGACGCCGTGAACGGCTTCCTGTTCCAGCTCGCCAAGCTTGGGGTCTGGGATGCCCGCCTGTCCGGCCTGTGGCGCGACAGCCCGGTGCAGGCCAACGACCTCACCGGTGTCTCGTGGCAGCCGTGACGGCCGGCGCGGCAACCTGACCGGCCGGGTCCATGGCGTGGGTCCTCGCCAAGCGGATGGTGGCCCTGGCCCTGACGCTGGTGGCGGCATCGCTGCTGGTGTTCGCGGTGCTGGAGGTGCTGCCCGGCGACCCGGCGCTGCTGGTGCTGGGGGTCAACGCGCGCCCCGATACCCTGGCGGCGCTGCGCGAGAGCATGGGCCTGACCGAACCGGTGGCCTGGCGCTACCTGACCTGGGTCGGTGGCCTGCTGCGCGGCGAGTTCGCCACCAGCCTGACCTACGGCGTGCCGGTGGACACGTTGCTGGCGCCGCGGCTGCTGGTCAGCGGCCCGCTGGCGGTGCTGTCGCTGGGGCTTGCCGTGGCCCTCGGCATCCCGCTGGGCGTGGTCGCGGCGGCCCGCCGCGGCCGCCCCACCGACGCGGCCGTGATGGGGGTCAGTCAACTCGGGGTCGCGGTGCCCAACTTCTGGCTCGGGATCCTGCTGGTGCTGCTGTTCGCGGTCACCCTGCGCTGGCTGCCGGCCGGCGGCTTCCCGGGCTGGGAGGCCGGTCCCGGGCCGGCGCTGGCGGCGCTGCTGCTGCCGGCGCTGGCGCTGGCGCTGCCGCAGGCGGCGATCCTGGCGCGGGTGACACGCTCGGCGGTGCTGGAGGTCCTGGGCGAGGACTATATGCGGACCGCCCGCGCCAAGGGCCTGAGCAAGACCGAGGCGCTGTGGGCGCACGGCCTCCGCAACGCCCTGATCCCGGTGGTCACCATCCTGGGGCTACAGTTCTCCTTCCTGCTGGCGGGCACCATCATCATCGAGAACGTCTTCAACCTGCCCGGGGTCGGCCGCCTGATCTTCCAGGCCGTCAGCCAGCGCGACCTGGTGGTGGTGCGCGACCTGGTGGTGCTGCTGGCGGCCACGGTGGGGGTGGTCAACTTCCTGGTCGACCTGTCCTACGCCGCCCTGGATCCGCGCCTGCGGCTGCGCGGCGGGAGCGCCACCGATGGCTGAGCGGCGCGTCCGCACCCTGGGCACCGCCGGCCGTGTGGGTGCCGCGACCACCGGCGCGGTCGTCGTGGTGGCCCTGGTCTCCCTGGTCTGGACCCCGCACGACCCGGCCGCCATGGACGTGGCGAACAAGCTGGCCGGACCGTCCCTTGCGCATCCCCTGGGCACCGACCACTTCGGCCGCGACACCCTGTCGCAGCTCATGGCCGGGGCGCGGGTCTCCATCGCCGTCTCGCTGGTCGCGGTCGGCCTGGGCGCCGGCCTGGGGGTGCCCCTGGGCCTGCTGGCCGCCGCGCGGCGCGGTTGGCTGGACGAGGCGGTGATGCGCCTGAACGACCTGGCCTTCGCCTTCCCGGCCCTGCTGACCGCCGTCCTCATCACCGCCCTGCTCGGCCCCGGCGCGATCAACGCCATCCTCGCCATCGGCCTGTTCAACGTCCCCGTCTTCGCCCGCGTCACCCGCGGCGCCGCCCTGGCGGTCTGGAAGCGCCCCTTCGTCCTGGCCGCCCGTCTGGCCGGGCGCGGCCGCGCCCGTATCTCGCTCGACCACGTGCTGCCCAACATCGCCGGCACGCTGATCGTGCAGGCCACCATCCAGTTCGCCCTCGCCATCCTGGCCGAAGCCGGCCTGAGCTATCTCGGGCTCGGCAGTCAGCCGCCGGAGGTCAGTTGGGGACGGATGCTCAACGAGGCCCAGACCTTCCTGTTCCTGGAGCCGCGCCTGGCGATCCTGCCCGGGCTGGCCATCGTGGTCACCGTGCTGGGCCTGAACCTGCTGGGCGACGGGCTGCGCGACCGGCTGGATCCGCGCCTGGACCCCCAGGGTGTCGACCGCCGCCCGGCCGGCGCGCGCAGGGGCTGAGCCATGGCGCTGTTGGAGATCGAGGATCTGTCGGTGCAGCGGCCGGCCGGCCCGGGCAACACCGCGCCGGTGGCGCTGCTGGAGGACGTCTCGCTGACCCTGCCGGCGGGCGGATCCCTTGGGCTGGTGGGCGAGAGCGGCTGCGGCAAGTCGCTGACCGCGCTGGCGGTCATGGGGCTGCTGCCGGCGGGGCTGCGGGCCGACGGCCGGGTGCGCCTGGACGGCCTGGATCTGCTGACGACCGCGGAACGCACCCTGTGCCGGCTGCGCGGCCGGCGTCTGGCCATGGTGTTCCAGGAACCGATGACCGCCCTCAACCCGGTCAAGACCATCGGCGCCCAGGTGGCCGAGGGGCCGCGCCGCCATCTGGGCCTGTCGCGCCGGGCCGCCCGCGACCATGCCCGCGCCGTGCTGCACCGGGTCGGCCTCGACCCGTCGCGGGTGTCGCCCGACCAGTATCCGCACGAACTGTCCGGCGGCCAGCGCCAGCGCGTCGGCATCGCCATCGCCGTGGCCTGCGGACCGGCGCTGCTGATCGCCGACGAGCCCACCACCGCCCTGGACGTGGCGACGCAGGCCCGCATCCTGGACCTGATCACCGATCTGGTGGCCGACGCGGACATGGCCCTGCTGATGATCGCCCACGACCTGGCGGTGGTCGCCGAGACCGCCGAGCGGATGGCCGTGATGTACGCCGGCCGGGTGGTGGAGACCGGCCCCACCGCGCGGGTGCTGGCGTGGCCCCGCCATCCGTACACCCGCGGCCTGATGGGCGCCCTGCCACGCGGCGCCGGCCGGCCGGGCGATCCGCTCGCCGCCATCCCGGGCGTCGTGCCGCCCCCGGGCGCCCGGCCGCCGGGCTGCGCCTTCGCCGATCGCTGCCCGCGCGCCGATGGGCTGTGCGCCACGCGGCCGCCGCTCACGGCCGACACGGACGGCCATGGCGTGGCCTGTCACCACCCGCACGACACCCCGGCGGAGCGCCAGCCATGACGATGCCGGCGCCGCTGCTGGCGGTGGACGCGGTCACGCGCGCCTATCCCCTGCCCCGCCCGCACCCCCTGGCGCCGCGCCCACGGCGGCAGGCGGTGGCCGGGGTCTCGCTGAGCCTGGCCGCGGGGGAGAGCCTTGGCGTCGTGGGCGAAAGCGGCTGCGGCAAGTCCACCCTGGCCCGCCTGGTGACGGCCCTGGAACGGCCCGAGGCCGGCCGGGTGCGGATCGCCGGCGTCGATCCGCACGCGCTGGGCAAGGCGGACCTGCGCCGGCTGCGGCGTCGGGTGCAGATGGTGTTCCAGGACCCGATGGGCTCGCTCGATCCACGCTGGCCGGTGGCGCGGGTGGTGGCGGAGCCGCTGGCCGGCCTGGCCCCCGAGGTGGCCCGCACCGACCGTCGCCGACGGGTGACGGCGGCGCTGGCGGCGGTCGGGCTGGGGGCGGACGCGCTCGACCGCTATCCGCACCAGTTCTCCGGCGGTCAGCGCCAGCGTATCGCCATCGCCCGCGCCCTGGTCACCGATCCGGACCTGGTGGTCGCGGACGAGCCGGTCTCCGCCCTCGACGTGTCGGTGCAGGCTCAGGTCCTGAACCTGTTCCTGGACCTGCGGACCCGGCGGGGGCTGGCGCTGCTGTTCATCAGCCACGACCTCGACGTGGTGCGCCACGTCACCGAGCGGGTGCTGGTGATGGTGCAGGGCCATGCGGTGGAGACCGGGCCGACGGTCGATGTGCTGGCGCGGCCGGCGCATCCGCACACCACGGCGTTGAAGGCGGCGGTGCCGCGCCTCGCCGCGGCGTGGGAAGGACGCACCCGGCGTCACCACGCCGCCGCCCCGCCGTCGCCAGCCGGGATGCCGGCCGAGGCCGGTGGCGGCTGCGTCTACCGAGCGCGCTGTCCCTGGGCGGTGGCGCGCTGCCGCACCGAGGCGCCCGCCCTGGCGCCGGTCGCGCCCGACCGCGTCGCCGCCTGCCACCGCGCACCCGAGGTGCTGGCGTCGGCGTCGGGGTAGCCGGCGGCGGCCGGCCCCGTGAAATCGGGGTGGCGGCGCGGGACACCGCGCCGATCGTCGCCGTCATCCGGCTGATGTCCGAGCCCTGCGCGATCTCGCGCCCACATGCGCCTCTCCAGACGCCGCAAGCAGGGCACCGACAGTGCCCAAATATTGGCAATATCGACCCGAGACCAGTGCAAAGCCAAAGAAGCAACCCAGATAGTCTCTGGCGCCGGCTGCAAATATTGTTGCTTTAGGCCCTCGCCAGGCAGCATGGTAAAATGACCCCCTCCCAGACGAAGAGGGGTTTGGCCATGCTGTCACGTCGTACCCTTGCGGCGACCCTGCCCGCCGCCGGACTTGTCACGGCCCTGCCTGTGCCGGCGATCGCGCAAAGACCAGTCCGAAGGCCGTCGCCGAGCCTTACTGCGGGGTTCTTCTGGCGTTGCCTGTCCGACGTTGAGGGCCTTTCGGATGACGCGCGCCGGGATTTGGCGTGGTCCATCGCTCATGATCTGGCCGCTCGCCCTGTGCCCGTTGAGGCCATGGTCCGCCTGTGCCGCCGGGGGCCGCTGCCCGCCGCCGCGTTCTGGGAGGAACACGCGGCGCTGTCTTCCGGGTCCGTTGTCCCGGTGTTCGACCTCACCCTCACCACGGGCGATGTCACCCGGGAGGAGGAAAAGCGAACCTACAGTGTCCAGAGCAGGTACTTTGCCGCTCTCTGGGCGTCCGGCGCCGATCCGGCTGTGTGCGCTGTCGAATGCCTCAAACGCGGATTCCACGAGACCGACGCCACGTTCGGCCTGGCAACCCACCTCACGCTGGAGCCGGCCGAATATGCCGACACGCTGCGGACGGTCCGGTGGCGGGAGGCCTGACCATGGACGCCATCCGCAACTCCACGCCCGACCAGATCCGCGCCATGATCCGGGACTCGGCCCACGGCGCCGTCCGCCGACTCACCGATCCGCGCACCGGGGACGTGTATTGCTGGCCCGCCGAACAGGCCACGCACGCCGTCGGCGCGGCAGAGCTGTGCATCCCGTACGACCGGCCACCCGGGGCGGGCGACGTTCTGACCCTGGACAACGGATAACTGGCCGGCCTTGGTCCTGACCCGTCAGGATCATAGCCCGACGCCTGCCCACACATCGCCTGCCCATCGTCCTGTCCATCGCGCGGACGCGGATCACCCTGCATTCACGCGGACAGGTATGGACTGAGGGGGAGGGAAAATCCAGCAAAAACAAGGCCCGTACGCATCACTGCGCACGGGCCTGAGTCGTGAAGTGGCGGAGGGCCAGGGAGTCGAACCCTGTCACCCGGTTTCCCAGGTGTACGGATTAGCAATCCGCTGCATTACCGTCCTGCCCGCCCTCCGCAAGGGCGAGGCCGAGGCGGTGACGGCCGCCCCGACGCGAGATCGGCGTTGTACACGCCAACGCCGGCGCCCGTCAACGGTCGGCGCGCGGGGTGCGTCGCCAGCCTCGCGAGACCTCGACCTAGGTCGCCGCGGGCGCGGCGTCAACCGCCAGCCCCGGCCTTGGCGTCGGCCCCGGCACCGGCGGCGGGACCGCCCCGGGCCGCGTGCGCCGCCGCCAGCGCCTCGGCCAGCAGGTGGAAGTCCGCCGCCCGCGCCGCCCCCGGTCGCCACACCAGCACCAGGGTGCGGGCCGGCCGGCTGTCCGCCAGGTCGCGCACCACGACGCCGCCGCCGGGCAGCACCTCGCGCGCCACCGCCATGCGCGGCAGCAGCGTCAGGCCCAGCCCGGCCGCCACCATCTGCGTCAGCATGGTCAGGCTGGTGGCCTGGAAGCGTTCGTTGCCGCGACCGCGCGACAGGTGGCAGGCGGCCAGGGCATGGTCCCGCAGGCAGTGCCCGTCCTCCAGCATCAACAGCGTCTCGTCGGTCAGGTCACCTTCGCGCACCGCCTCACGCGCGGCCAGCGGATGATCCGCCGGCAACGCCACCACGACCTCCTCCTCGCCCAGTGTCTCCGACACCATCCCGCGCAGATCGAACGGCGTCGCCAGCAGCGCGGCGTCGAGCCGTCCGGCGGCGAGCGACTCCAGCAGGCCGTCCGTGAGATCCTCGCGCAGGTACAGGCGCAGCGCCGGATAGCGCCGGCGCAGCACGGGCAGAACGCCGGGCAGCAGGTACGGCCCGATGGTCGGGATCACACCCAGGCGCAGCAGGCCGCTGAGCGGCCGCGACTGGGCCGCGGCCACGTCCAGCAGCGCCTCGGTATCGGCCAGCAGGCGCGCCGCGCGGGCCACGATCTCCTGGCCCACGGGGGTGACCACGACCCGCCGCCGCGTCTGGCGCTCGATCAGCGTGACGCCGAGCAGCGTCTCCAGTTCGCGGATGCCCGCCGAGAGGGTGGACTGGGTGACGTTGCACCGGTCCGCCGCCTGCCCGAAGTGCAGCGTCTCGGCCACGGTGACCAGATAGCGGAGTTGGCGCGGCGTGGGCAGGGCACGCATGAGGCGGGTCTCCGAAGGCGGCGGGACCCGGGCCGGGCGGGCGGCACGCGGGCGCAGAAGGACAAAGCGGAGCCGCAATATTATGCGGCGCTACCACTCAATGTCACGCTATTGATCCAGAAAATTCCCGCATAACCAAGGCCCTCCCAACAATCTCCCTAATTTTTGCCTGGACATGAGAATTATTCGCACTTACCTTGGGCACAGATGACGTCCTCTCGGGGGCGGACCCGGCGCCGCGGCGGCGGCGGGCGCAGGCAGGCAAGGATGAATGCCCATGTTCGACGGCCTGAGACGATGGGGCGGCGCCGGTCGGCGCCACCGGAACGGCGAGTCCTGCAACGGTGCTGGCCCGGGTCGCGCGCGCCGCGGCTGGGGCCGGCGGCACCACGGCGGCGGACCGCGGCCGGAGGCGCCCCCTCTTGATGCCCCCGCCCTGGCCGCGCCCGACGCCAGCGCCCTCCCGGACCGCGCACCCGTCGACCCACGGCACGGCGAGGCACGGCCCGACGTCCCCGGCCCGGACCGGCCGGGACGCGGCCGGCGGGGCGGACACAGCGGCGGACGCGGGCACGGTCATGGTCCTCGACACGGCCAAGGCCACGGCCACGGCCAAGGCCAACCAGCGTTCGAGGGCCGCTCCCTGAACGACCTCGCGCCCGGGGACCGCTGCCGCATCTTCGCCCTGCACGGCCGCGGTGCCATCCGTCATCGCCTGATGGATCTCGGCCTGGTGCCCAACGCCACCGTCGAGGTGGTGCGCCGCGCGCCCCTGGCCGACCCGATCGAGGTGCGCGTCGCCGACACCTTCGTCACCCTGCGGCGCGCCGAGGCGGCCCGTATCGAGGTCGTGCATGGCTGAGGCCGACGCCGGCTCCGGCCGGCGCGGCGCCGGCCCCGTGCCGCCGGCGCGGGATCGCATCCTGGTCGCCCTGACGGGACAGCCGAACTGCGGCAAGTCCACCCTGTTCAATGCCCTGACCGGGGTGCATCAGCATATCGCCAACTACCCCGGCGTCACCGTCGACAAGAAGAGCGGCGTCTACCGAGACGGCGCCCTGACGGTCGAGACGGTCGATCTGCCGGGCACCTACAGCCTGACCTCGTTCTCGCTGGAAGAGCGCGTGGCGCGTGCCTTCCTGCTGGAGTCGCGCCCTGATGTCGTCGTCAACGTCGTCGACGCGTCCAACCTGCGGCGCGGCCTTTACCTGACCTTCCAGCTCATCGAGATGGGCTTTCCGGTCGTGGTCGCGCTCAACATGATGGACGTGGCGCGCAGCCACGGCCTCTCCTTCGACCTGGAGACCCTGTCGGCGCGGCTCAACGCCCGCGTCGTGCCGGTGGTCGGGCACAAGGGCACCGGCCGCGAGGCCCTGCGTGCCGCCATCCGCGAGACCGCCGCGAGCGGCGCGCCGGTCCCGGCGAGCCTGAACTACGGTGAGCTGGAAGAGGCCGTGGTCACGCTCCAGGCCAGTCTCGCCGCCGAGCCGGCGTTGCACGCGCGCGTGTCCGCCCGCTGGCTGGCGGTCAAGCTGCTGGAGGGCGACAGCGAGGCCGAACGCTTCCTGACCGCGCATGTCGCCCACCCCCACGGGCTTCTGGACAGCGCCGAGCGTGCCGCCGCGGCGTTCCAGGCCCGCAAGGGTCTGTCGCCGTCGGACCAGGCCGCCGCCTGCCGCGACGACCTGGCCGGCGACATCCTGGCGACGGCGGTGCAGCGCGCAGACACCGGCCGGGTTCCGATCACCGAACGGATCGACCGCTTCCTGCTCAACCGGTGGCTGGCGCCGGCCTTCCTGGTCCTGACCATCTGGATCATCTACGAACTGTCGATCGTCCAGGGCATGCGCTTGGCCGACGTCACCTGGCCGGTGCTGGCCGGGGTGCGCGACCTGGCCGCCGACTGGTTGCCGGCGGCCGGCTTCCTGCATGATCCGTTGCCACGCTCGATGGGCCTATGGCTGCTCGACTCCGCCAACGCCCTGCTGAACTACGTGCCGATCTTCCTGATCCTGTTCGCGCTCATCGCGATCCTGGAAGACAGCGGCTACATGGCCCGCATCGCCTTCATCCTGGACCGCATCCTGCACCGCTTCGGGCTGCACGGACAGTCGACGCTGCCCTACATCCTGGCCGGCGTCTTCGCCGGCGGCTGTGCCGTGCCGGGGGTGATGGCGACCAAGGGCATCCCGGACCAGCGCGCACGCATGGCGACCATCCTGACCGTGCCGTTCATGAACTGCCTGGCCAAGGTGCCGCTCTATACGCTGTTCGTGAACATCTACTTCGCCGAGACCAAGGGTCTGGTGCTGTTCTACCTGGCCACCATCACGGTGATCTTCGCCCTGCTGGTGGCCAAGCTGCTGTCGGTGTCGGTGCTGCGCAACATGGAGACGGCGCCCTTCGTGATGGAGCTGCCGCACTATCACTTGCCGACCGTGACCGGCGTGCTGCGCCGCGCGCTGGACCGCACCTGGCTGTACATCAAGAAGGTGGGCACGGTGGTGATCGCGGTCGCCACCGTAGTCTATGTGCTGTTGCAGTTCCCCGGGCTGCCGCCGGAGCGTCAGGCGGACTATCACGCCCGCGGCGAGGCCGCCATCGCCGCCTTCCGCGCCGGCCTCGCCGACACGGCGCTGGCCCGGACGGTGGCCGACCAGGACAGCCTGACCCGCCTGGTGACCCTGCATGTCGACGTGCAAGCCGACCGCGCCGCCGCCGCCGGCGACCCCGCCGCCCTGGCCCGGCTGGACGCCCGGGTGCGGGCCCGCCACCCCGACCTGGCGCCGTTCCTGGTGCCGGGCGACGACCCGACAGCACGGACGGCGGCGGCCGCGCTCGACCGCCTGGCGGCGACGCGGGAGGACCTGCGCGAGGACATGCGCAACGCGCGCCTGCTGAACAGCGTGCTCGGCCAGCTCGGTGCCGCGCTGGAGCCGGTCACGCAGTACGCCGGTTTCGACTGGAAGATCAATGTGGCCCTGCTCAGTTCGTTCACGGCGCGCGAGAACAGCGTCGCCACCCTGGGCGTGCTGTTCGACCAGAACGAGGGCGAGAACCGCACCCTGGAGGCGCGCATGGCCGCCGAGCAGGCGGCGGCGGGGTTCACCGCCCTGACCGGCATGGCGGTGCTGCTGTTCTTCGCGCTGTACCCGCCGTGCATGGCCACGGTGATCGTGATCCGCACCCAGACCGGCTCGACCGCGTGGACGGTGTTCTCGGTGCTGTTCCCGACCCTGCTGGCGTTCGCGGTCGCCAGCGCGGCCTATTCGACCGGCGCGGCCCTGGACCTCACCGGACTGGAGACGATGACGGGGGTCTATCTGCTGGCGCTGGGGGCGTTGGTGGCCGCCGGGCTGTTGCGGCGGCCGGTGGGGCGCAGCCTGCCGCGTCCGGGCTATCGGGCGCGCTCCGGCAGCACGGCGGACTGAACGGACGAGGCGGCGCCGCGCCCGCAGGGCGGCGCCCACCAACCGAAGCCACCGTCAGCCGACCGCGGCCATCTCCGCCTGATCGAAGCAGACGCGGTTGCGTCCGCCGTCCTTGGCGTCGTACAGTGCCCGGTCGGCGCGCTCGATCAGGCTTTCCAGGCGTTCGCCCTGATGCCTGAGGGCCACGCCGAAGCTTGCGGTCACCGTCCTATTGGCCATCGGTCCGTCGAACTGCAGGGCGGCGACACGCCGGCGCAGCCGCTCCGCCACATCCCCGACCCGCGCCAGGGTGGTGCCCACCACGAACACCGCGAACTCCTCCCCGCCCAGCCGCACCGGCAGATCCCCGGGCCGCACATCGTGCATCAGGCAGTCCGCAACCGCCTTCAGGACCACGTCGCCCTGGGCATGCCCGTAGGTGTCGTTGACCTGCTTGAAGTGGTCGACGTCCAGCATGACAAGACCGATGGCCGCATCGGGATTGCGGTCGTGGATCCCCATCAGGCGGGCCACGGTCTCCTGCATGTAGAAGCGGGTGAACAGGTTGGTCAGGGGATCGCGGATCGAGGTTTCGTAGAAGCGCTGCCGCTCCATGTCGAGGGTGCGGTAGATGGTCTCGCGCTCGACCGCTACCTGCAACGGCGTCACCATCTGGGCGATCACGTCTTCCGTGTCGTCGGTGTGCCCGACCGCCTCCGCCAGGGTGACCACGGCCATGGATTCGAGGGCGCCGGTCCCCGGCGATGCCATCGGCACCGCGATGGTCGGGCGGTCGCGTTCGGCCTCCGACAGCGTCAGGAACGCGGGATGCTCACCAGCGGCGTCGGCCCGTTCGGCCCGCGTAAAGGCATCCGCGATGCTCCGGGGCAGCGTGTCCGACAGGCGGCCGCGATAGCGGTTGTCCGGGGACAGGTGCAGCCACCGGCCCTCCTGCGTGCGGGCGTAGAACTCCAGCGACAAGGCCGGCAGCAGCTCCTGTACGATGCCCAGGAGATTGTGGGCGATGTCCTGGAAGTCCCGGTACAGGATCATGGTCTGGGTAATGCTCTTCAGCGCCTGGTTCAGGGTCATCAGGCGCTTAAGATCCGTGTTCTGCCGCGACATCAGGAACAGGCCGCAGTCCAGGTTCATGAGCTGCTCGATCATGAACGCGACCAGGGACTCCGGGATGATGGAGCCGTGCTGGGGCGCGATCATCCGCACCGGCCAGGCATTGATGGCCGTCAGCGCGTACTGCAGCACGTCCCGGCTGGGCATGTAGTGCTCATGGAACGGCCGCAGGTTCTCGAAATAGCCGCGGTCCTTGGCAAACAGCGAAAACCCCTTGGTGAAGCCGCCGAACAGGTCGCTGGAGAACAGGATGCCGCTGGCCTCGTCGAAGGTGACGAAGGCGCCCGGGAAATGCGCATAGGGGGTGAAGATGAAGCGCAGCCGGCGCCCGCCCAGGTCCAGCGTCCACTCATGGTCCTCGATGAGCCAGAACGGCAGCTCCAGCCCGTAATGCCGGATCAGCGCCTTGGCCCGCCAGTGGCACACCAGCACCGCGTCCGGCCGGCACACGATCTGGTCGATCAGCGGCAACGCCCCGGTGATGTCGGGGTCCTGGTGGTGGCAGACGAAGTAGCGGATGTTGGACAGCGGGGTGACCGCCTCGATCTTGCGCAGCGTGTGCCGGAAGGTCAGCGCGGAGCCCGGATCGAACAAGACCGACTGATCGCCGTGTTCGATCAGGTAGACATGACACTGGAACGGATCGCCCTCAAGATAGTGGCCCACCCACCAGATGCGCGGCGCGATCTCGATGGGTCCTGTCGGATCCAGCACGTCCGTCTCTGCGAACACGGCATCCATCCATCCGCTCCCACGCCGACTGACCCCCCCAATCTTTCTCAGAGGATACCACGCAGCCAAGCCCGCTCGCCACGGCATGGGGCGGGTTCATTCGGCATAGTGCCAAGGGTCGGGACGATCCGAAAGTGCCGTTTCCCGTATCGAACGGAGTAGGATTGGCGACTGGGAGGCGAGAACGGCCCCTCTTCATCGCCAAACCAACTCGCCGGCCCGCTCTATTTTTGCGGTCTTCTATGGGTCAATACGCGACAACGGGGCCGCGTCTGCGCGGCGCCGACGCTTTCCTTTGGTTCGACCGACCGTCATCCGGATCCAACGCGCGACCACGGCGGCGCCTGCGCCAGGATGCGGCCCTGCACCGGACAGTCGTCGCGGTGCGCCCCGGGCAGGATCCCGATGCTCATCAGGAACTCGTTGACCACCTCCGGTCCCGCGAACCGAAAGGTGGCCCGGAACAGCTTGACCCACGCCGCCAGGTCTCGCGGATGATGGGCCGCGATCCAGGCCGCGAAGCCGCCATGGCTGTCGCGCAGGGCCTGGACCCGGCGCGCGTTCTCGATCACGGCGTCGATCTTGCGGCGGTTGCGGATGATGCCGGCGTCGGCCAGCAGGCGGGCGCGGTCGGCGTCGTCGAAGGCCGCCACCCGGTCCACGACGAAGCCGTCGAAGGCGGCGTTGAGCGCCGGGCGCTTCTTGAGCACCAGCAGCCACGACAGGCCGGCCTGGAAGACCTCCAGGCACAGCCGTTCGAACAGCACGGTCTCGTCCGTGACCGGGACGCCGTACTCGGTGTCATGGTAGGGGCCATGCAGCGGATGCCCGGGGGCCACGTCGCAGTACCAGTTCATGGCGCGGCCTCCCGGACTTCCTCATACCTCGCCGGGTCAGGCCTGCTCCAGCTCCACCAGCGTACCGGTGAAGTCCTTCGGATGCAGGAACAGCACCGGCTTGCCGTGGGCGCCGATCTTCGGCTCGCCGTCGCCGAGCACGCGCTTGCCCTGCGCCTTCAGGGTGTCGCGCGCCGTCAGGATGTCCTCCACCTCGTAGCAGACATGGTGGATGCCGCCCGACGGGTTCTTGTCCAGGAACGCCTGGATCGGGGACTTCTCGCCAAGCGGATGCAACAGTTCGATCTTGGTGTTCGGCAGTTCGATGAACACCACGGTCACACCGTGATCAGGCTGGGGCACCGGATCGGAGACCTTGGCGCCCAGGGTTTCACGATAGTTGGCGGCGGCGGCCTCCAGGTCGGGGACCGCGATGGCAACGTGATTCAACTGTCCGATCATCACTCAGGGTCCTTTTCTGCTCATGACCTGGGTTGCGACGGAACGGCTTCGGGCGCGGGGACCCGTCACCCCACCCGCACCACGTGAATATCGGTCACCGGCCGCCGGTTCTGGCTGGTCCGGAAGAAGCGGCCCACCGTGCGCCGGGCGCGGTCCATGACCTGGGTGTCGTCGTCCAGCGCCCGGCGGTCCAGCCCGTCGACGGCGGAGCGGATCTGACGCACCAGCGACTCAAGGTCCTCGGCATCCTCCTCCGGGTCCAGCAGACCGCGTGCGCTGACCAGGGGCGCGGCCACCAGCCCGCCCTTGCCGTTCAGCACCAGGGTCACCGTCGCGGCCCCGTTGTTCATCATGCGGCGCCGGTCGCGCAGCATCTGACTGGACATGGGGACGAGACGGTCGCCGTCCAGGGCCAGCAGACCGGTCGGCGCCTGATCCACGACGCGCGGCGGCACGCTGTCCAGGCGCAGGATGTCGCCATCATGGATCAGCACCACATGCTCCACCCCGCAGGCCTTGGCGATGCGGCCGTGCTCGCGCAGGTGCAGGGCCTCGCCGTGCACCGGCACGGCCACCGTCGGCCGCACCAGGCGGTACATCTCCTCGACCTCCTCGCGGGCCGGATGGCCGGAGACGTGCACCGGCGCGTCGCGCGCGGTGATGATCTCCACCCCGCTTTCCACCAGCCGGTTCTGCATGGCGAAAATGGCGCGTTCGTTGCCCGGGATGACGCGCGACGAGAAGATGACCGTGTCGCCCTCGCTCAGGCTGACGCTGCGGTGGCTGCCGCCGGCGATGCGCGGCAGGGCGGCGCGCGGCTCGCCCTGGCTGCCCGTGCACAGGTACAGAACCTTGTCACGGGGCAGATCGGCGGCGTCGTCCTCGCTCAGGAACGGCGGAATGTCGGCCAGGTAGCCGCAGCGGCGCGCGGTCTCGTTCATGCGCAGCAGCGAGCGGCCGACCAGCACGGCGTGACGGCCGTTCTCGCGCGCGGCCACGGCGATGCTCTCCAGCCGCGCCACGTTGGAGGCGAAGCAGGCCACCGCCACCTGTCCGGTGGTGTTGCGCCCGATCACCTCGATCAACGCCTTGCGCACGTCCGCCTCCGACCCGGAGTGCCCCGGATTGAAGATGTTCGTGCTGTCGCCGATCATCGCCAGCACGCCCTCGTCGCCGAGCCGGCGCAGGGCGTCATAGTCCGCGGCGCCGCCGATCAGCGGGTCCGGATCGAACTTCCAGTCCGCCGTGTGCAGGATGGTCCCGGCGGGCGTGCGGATGGCCAGGGCGTTCGGCTCGGGGATCGAATGCGTGGTGCCGATGAACTCGACGTCGAAGGCGCCGACCTGGAAGCGCGATCCCAGCGGCACCTCGTGCACCGGCACCTCGCCGAGCATCCCCTCCTCCTCCAGCTTGACGCGCAGGAAGGCGGCGGCGAACGGCGAGGCGTAGATCGGCTTGCGGAGCCACGGCCAAAGGTAGGTGACGGCCCCGATGTGGTCTTCGTGGGCATGCGTGATGACGATGCCATCGAGGGCGTCCAGCCTGTCCTCGATGAACGCGGGGTCGGGCATCAACACGTCGATGCCCGGCGTCGTCTCGTTCCCGAAGGTGATCCCGAGGTCGACCATCAGCCATCGCCCCTGACACCCATACAGGTTCAGGTTCATGCCGATTTCCCCGGTCCCGCCCAAGGGGACGAACACGACACCCTCCGGCACGGCCGTGCCGGGCGAGTCTGTCATGATGTCTCCTCTCGTGTCTCGGTCCCTACATGCGTCGCTATGTGTCGTGTGTCCCTATGGGTTGTGTGTCGCTATGGGTGCATGCGGTGCGCCGCGTTGCGGCGGTGAATCTCCAGAAGACCCCGCAGGGTCAGGTCGTTGTCGAGATGATGGATGACATCGGTGGCCTCGGTAAAGAGGGATGCCAGTCCCCCCGTCGCCACCACCGTCATCGGCGCGCCGAACTCATCCTGGATGCGGCGCGTCAGGCCCTCGATCATCGAAACATAGCCGAGATAGATGCCGGAGCGCATCGCCGGCACGGTCGCCTTGCCGATCACCGTCTTGGGTCGCCCGATCGCCACCCGCGGAAGCTGCGCCGCCGCCATGTGCAACGCCTCAAGCGAGAGGTTGACCCCGGGGGCGATCACGCCGCCGCGGTAGTTGCCGTCGGCATCCACCACATCAAATGTTGTCGCGGTGCCGAAGTCCAGCACGATCAGCGGCCCCCGATACGTCCGATGCGCCGCGACGGCGTTCACGAGTCGGTCGGCGCCGACCTCCTCGGGCCGGTCGATCAGCACCTGAAGGCCCAGGTCCACGTCGGGCTCGCCCACCACCAGCGGCGGCGCCCCGAAGTACTGATGGCACAACAGGCGAAGGTCATACACCGCCGCCGGAACCACGGACGCGATGATGGCCTCGGTGATGGCCTCCGGCTCCAGGTGCTTCATCGCCATGAGCTGGTTCAGCCACACACCCATTTCGTCGGCGGTGCGGCCGGATTTGCTGGCGGCGCGCCACTCGCACCGCTTGTCATCGCCGTCGTAGACGGCAAAGACGGTGTTGGTGTTGCCGCAATCAATGGCCAGCAGCATGGCCTAGCCGTCCTCCCGCGCCGCAAAAAACACGTCGCCCGCCAGGATGGTGCGCCGTGCGCCCCCGTCCTCACGCAGCATCAGGGCGCCCGCGGCACTCAGGCCCTCGAACACGCCGGTCACCGTCTCCGCACCGAGTCGCACCCGCACCGCCTCGCCCAGGCCATGGCCGTGGCGCAACCAGGCCGCCCGCACCGGCGCGAACCCCGCGGCGCGCCACTGTGCCACCAGGGCCGCCAGCCGCGCCAGCAGCGGCATCAGCAGATCGGCCGGGGTCGGCACCGGTGCGCCGGGCAGCCCGCCGGGCGCGTGTGCGGCCAGCTTGGTGGCGGGATACAGGGTCTCCCCCATGGGCGGCGCGGTCGCGACGTTGACGCCCATCCCCAGCAGGACCCAGCAGCGCCCCGCCGCGTCACTCGCCGACTCCGGCAGCAGCCCGGCAACCTTGGCGCCGTCCAGCAGGACGTCGTTGGGCCATTTCAGACGCGGCTCGGGCAGGCCGCCGACGGCCCCGAACCCGAGATCGCCCAGCGCCCGCGCCAGCGCCACGCCGCCTAGAAAGCCGATCTCCACGCCGCGGCGCGGACCGTCCGGGCACGGCAGCGCCACGGTGACATAGAGATTGCCGGGCGGGCTGGCCCACGGGCGGCCCTGGCGACCGCGTCCACCGGTCTGCTCGCCGCCCCACACCACGAGAGCGCGGTCGGACCACAGATCCGCGGCCCGGCCGGCCTCCAGTTCAGCCCGCGCCACCGCCTGGGTGCTGTCCACCACCACCCGGGCCTCCAGGCGCCAGCCCTCCGGCATCGCCATCGTTGCGGCGCCCGCCAGGAGGGCGGCGCGGTCATCCGCGGGGGCGGTCATCCTGCGACCAGCGCGGCCGCCGCGATCTCCGCGCCGCCGACCAGCCAACCGGGCGCCATGAAGAAGAAGGTCACCACCAGGGCACTGGCCCCCATCACCACGCGCAGGGTCGGCGAGGCGATCGGGTCCAGGCTTTCCAGCGGCTCGTCGAAGTACATCACCTTGACGATGCGCAGGTAGTAGAAGGCCGACACCACACTGGTCAGAACGCCGATCACCGCCAGCCACACCAGGCCGGCCTCGACCGCCGCCATGAAGACGTAGAACTTGGCGAAGAAGCCCGCCAGCGGTGGGATGCCGGCCATGGAGAACATGAACACGCCCATCGACAGCGCCATCACGGGCCGCGTGCGGCCGAGTCCGGCCAGATCCTTGATGCCCTCGACCGGGCGGTTCTGCTGGCGCATGGCCAGGATGATGGCGAAGGTGCCCAGGTTCATGAACAGGTAGATGGCCAGGTAGATCAGGACCCCGCGCACGCCCTCGGCCGAGCCCGCGGCCAGTCCCACCAGGGCGTAGCCCATGTGCCCGATCGAACTGTAGGCCATCAGCCGCTTGATGTTCTCCTGCGCGATCGCCGCGAACCCGCCGACGATCATCGACAGCACGGCGATGATCGCCACCACCTGCTGCCACTCCGCCGTCAGGGCGCCGAAGGGCTCCATGGCGACCCGCAGGAACAGCGCCAGCGCGGCCACCTTGGGGGCGACGGCGAACAGCGCCGTTACCGGGGTTGGCGCGCCCTCGTAGACGTCCGGCGTCCACATGTGGAACGGCGCCGCCGAGACCTTGAAGGCCAGCCCGCAGACCACGAACACAAGGCCGATCACGACACCCATCGGGGCTTCGCCGTCAGCGACGGCGGTCTGGATGCCGGTGAAGCTGGTGGTGCCGGCGAAGCCGTAGACCAGAGAGGCGCCGTACAGCAGAATCCCGGAGGCCAGCGCGCCCAGCACGAAGTACTTCAGGCCCGCCTCGGTGGCGCGCACGTTGTCGCGCTGGATGGTCGCCATGACGTAAAGCGCCAGCGACTGCAATTCCAGGCCCAGGTACATGCCGATCAGGTCGTTGGCCGAGACCATCAGCATCATGCCGATCACCGACAGCAGCATGAGCACCGGGAACTCGAAGCGCTGGATGCCCTCGGTCTCCATCCAGCGCCGGGCCATCAGCAGGACGACCGCGGCGGCGGCCACGATCAGCAGCTTGGCGAACCGGGTGAAGTCGTCGGCCACGAACTGGCCGTAGAAGCCCTCGACGCGGCTGCCGGCCTCCAGGAACAGCAGGATGCCGGCCAGACCGAGACCGTAGACCGCCGCCCACGTGCACGCGGTCGTGCGATCGGTGCGCGCAAACACGCCATACATCAGCAGGGCTATGGCCAACAGGGCCAGCACGAGTTCCGGCAGCGCCGGCAGGATCGAGGGCAACTCGGTCATCGCGTCAGGGTCTCCGGCCGGAACGGATCGCATCGGGTCTCATAGGGTCGCATCGCTTCGGCGCGCCCGGCTCAGCGGGCCGCGACCGCGACGCCGTCGGCGCCGGCCGCCAATGCGGCCTGATAGGAGGTGATAAGGTTGTCGACGCTGGCGTGCATCGGCTCCAGGAACGTGGACGGGTAGAGGCCCATCCACAGCACCACCAGCACCAGCGGGGCGAAGATCGCCATCTCGCGCGGGCTCAGGTCCAGCATCGCCTTGACGTCGGCCTTCTCCAGCTTGCCGAAGACCACCCGCCGGTACAGGAACAGCATGTAGACCGCGCCCAGGATCACGCCGGTGGCGATGAACAGTGTGACCACCGTGTTGACCTGGAACACCCCGACCATGACCAGGAACTCGCCGACGAAGCCGCTGGTGCCCGGCAGGCCCACCGAGGCCATCATGAACAGCATGAACACGAGGGCGTACTTCGGCATGTTGGTGGCAAGCCCTCCGTAGCGGTCGATGTCGCGGGTGTGCAGCCGGTCGTAGACCACGCCGACGCACAGGAACAGGGCGGCCGAGACGATGCCATGGCTGAGCATCTGGAAGATCGCCCCCTCCACCGCCTGTTGGGTCATGGCGAAGATGCCGGCGGTGACGAACCCCATGTGCGCCACCGACGAATAGGCGATCAGCTTCTTCATGTCCTGTTGCGCCAGCGCCACCAGCGAGGTGTAGATCACCGCGATGATCGACAGGACGAAGATGACCCCCGCCATGTCGGCCGTGGCCTGCGGCAGCATCGGCACCGAGAAGCGCAGGAACCCGTAGGCCCCCATCTTCAGCAGCACCCCGGCCAGGATCACGGAGCCGGCAGTCGGCGCCTCCACGTGGGCATCGGGCAGCCAGGTGTGGACCGGCCACATCGGCACCTTGACCGCGAAACTCGCCAGCAGGGCCAGGAACAGCCAAATCTGCATGGACTCGGGGAAGGTCGTGACCATCAGCGTCGGGACATCGGTGGTGCCGGCGTGCAGGTACATCGCCAGCAGCGCCAGCAGCATCAGCACCGAGCCCAGGAGGGTGTAAAGGAAGAACTTGAAGGCGGCGTAGATTCGGCGCGGCCCGCCCCAGACCCCAATGATGAGGAACATGGGGATCAGCACACCCTCGAAGAACACGTAGAAGAGCACGTAGTCCAGGGCGCAGAACATGCCGACCATCATGGTTTCGAGCACCAGGAAGGCCACCATGTACTCCCGCACCCGTGTCTTGATCGCCTCCCAACTCGCCAGCACGCACAGCGGCGTCAGGAAGGTCGACAGCAGCACGAAGAACAGCGAGATGCCGTCGATGCCCATGTGATAGGCGATGTTGTAGCCGGGCACCCACTCGAAGCGCTCGACGAACTGGAAGTCGGCCCGCGCCGGGTCGAAGCCCGCCCACACCAGCAGCGACAGCGCGAAGGTGACACCGGACGTCCACAACGCCACCCACCGGCTGTTGGCGGCCACCTCGGCCTCGGTTCCGCGCACCAGCAGCAGAATGCAGGCCGCGCCGAACAGGGGCAGGAAGGTGATGATGCTGAGCAGGGACATGTCTTCGATCATCGCCGCATAGACCTCTCGCCCGGGCCGGAGATCCGGCCGGTCATGCACGGGGCCGTCGCTGCGGCCCGTCTCGTTTTGCGGGCCGCCGCACGCGCGCCCGTCCCCTCACCCCTCAGGCCTGCAACAGCCGCCAGGACACGAACACCGCCACGCCGATGATCATCAGGAAGGCGTAGTGGTAGAGATAGCCGGTCTGGAACCGGCGCAGCCGGGCCGCAATGCGGCTCGCCGCCGCCGCCATGCCGTCCGGCCCCAGGCCGTCGATCAGCGCCCCGTCGCCGCCGCGCCACAGCGCCCGGCCGAGCGCGAACGCCGGTCGCACGAACACCCGGTCGTACAGCTCGTCGAAATACCACTTGTTGAGCAGGAACCGATAGGTATCCGGGAACGCCGTCGCCACCAGCATCGGGTAGCGCGGCCGGCGGATATAGAACAGCCAGGCCAGTGCGATTCCGGCGGCCGAGACCACCAGAGGCAGCAGCTTGATCGCCAGCGGGACGTGGTGCGCGCGCTCCAGCACGCCCTGGGCCGCGGCGCCATGGGCCTCCTCGGCCGCCGCGCCGTGGTCGTCCACCGGGTCGTCCACCGGGTCGTCCACCGCCACCACGCCCTCGGCCAGCGCATCGGCGCCGTGCGCGGCCGGCGCCCCGGCCACGGCCTCGCCCTGGACATTGTAGGCGATGCTGTCGCCCCAGAAGGCCGGATGCTTGTCGCCGACGAAGTGGTCGTAGGCCACCATGCCGGAGAACACCGCGCCCACCGCCAGCGCCGCCAGCGGCACGGTCATGATCGGCGGGCTTTCGTGGACATGCGCCATCACCGTCTCGTTGGCCCGCGGGGTGCCATGGAAGGTCATGAACAACAGCCGCCAGGAGTAGAACGCGGTCATGAAGGCGGCGGCAATGCCCAGCACGAAGGCCAGCATGCCCAGCCCGGTGCCGGCGGCGAACGCCGATTCCAGGATCATGTCCTTGGAGTAGTACCCGGCGAACACCGGCACCCCGGCCAGCGCCAGCGAGCCGATCCACATCATCGCATAGGTCAACGGGATGTGCTTCCACAGCCCCCCCATGTTGCGCATGTCCTGCTCGTCGGACATGGCATGGATCACCGAGCCGGCCGACAGGAACAGCAGCGCCTTGAAGAAGGCATGCGTCATCAGGTGGAAGATGGCCGCCTGATAGGCCCCGACCCCGAGCGCGAAGAACATGTAGCCGAGCTGCGAGCAGGTCGAGTAGGCGATCACCCGCTTGATGTCGTTCTGCACGCAGCCGATGGTCGCGGCGAAGAACGCCGTCGCCGCCCCCACCACGACCACGAGGGCCAACGCCGCCGGTGCGTACTCGAACAGCGGCGACATGCGCGCCACCATGAACACGCCCGCGGTCACCATGGTCGCGGCGTGGATCAGGGCCGAGACCGGCGTCGGGCCCTCCATGGCGTCCGGCAGCCAGGTGTGCAGCCCGATTTGCGCCGACTTGCCCATGGCGCCGATGAACAGCAGCACCCCGATGATGGTCAGCGCGTGCCATTCGACGCCGAAGAACGACACCGTGGCGTCGGCCATCTGCGGCGCGGCGGCGAACATCTGATCCAGGTTGATGGTGCCGAACAGCACGAAGCAGCCGAAGATGCCGAGCGCGAACCCGAAGTCACCCACCCGGTTGACGACGAACGCCTTGATGGCGGCGGCATTGGCCGTCGGCCGTTCGTACCAGTAGCCGATCAGCAGGTAGGAGGCGAGACCGACGCCCTCCCAGCCGAAGAACATCTGCACCAGGTTGTCGGCCGTCACCAGCATGAACATGAAGAAGGTGAACAGCGACAGGTAGGCCATGAAGCGCGGGATGCCCGGGTCATGGTGCATGTAGCCGATGGAGTAGACGTGCACCAGGAACGACACCCAACTCACCGTCAGCACCATGACCGCCGACAGGGTGTCGAACTTCAGCGCCCAGTCGACCACCAGATCCCCGGAGGCGATGAAGGTGACCAGCGTGACGGTCTGCGCGTTGCCGTTCAGCGCCACCTCGATGAAGATCGGGATGGACAGCAGGGCGCTGGCCCCCATCGCCAGACAGGTCAGGAACTGCGACACGCTGTCGCCCAGCCGGCGCCCGAACAGCCCGACGAGAACCGCGCCCAGAAGCGGCAGGAAGATGGCGGAAACGTACATGGCGCGGCCTTACCCCTTCAGGCTGTTGATGTCCTCGACCTCGATGGAGCCGCGGTTGCGGAAGAACACCACCACGATGGCCAGGCCGATGCCGGCCTCGGCGGCGGCCACGGTCAGGACGAACATGGTGAAGATCTGGCCCACCATGTCCTGGAGGTAGGTGGAGAAGGCGACCAGATTGATCGTGACGGCAAGCAGCATCAACTCGATCGACATCATGATGACGACGACGTTCTTCTTGTTCGCGAAGATGCCGAACACGCCGATCGTGAACAGGATCGCCGCCACGGTCAGGTAGTGCGACAGGCCGATCTCCATATCAGATGCCCCCCCGGCTGCGGACCTTGCGCACCGCCAGAACCTGACTCTTGGGGCGGCTGATCTGGCGTCCGATGTCCTGGCGCCGCACGTTCGGGTTGATCCGCAGCGTCAGCACGATGGCCCCGATCATGGCCACCAGCAGCACCAAGCCGGCGACCTGGAACAGGTAGACGTACTGGGTGTAGATCAGGTTGCCCAGCGCCTCGGTGTTGGTCACCTCGCCCGCGTCGGGCGTCGGCGCCGCGCGCAGGCTCATGGCCTCGCCGGCGAAGCTCCAGTCCAGGAACAGCAAGCCGACCTCGACCGCGAGGATGATCGCGATCGCCGCCCCGACCGGCACGTACTGCAGCATGCCCTCGCGCAGGCTCAGCATGTTGATGTCGAGCATCATGACCACGAACAGGAACAGCACCGCCACCGCCCCGACGTAGACCACGACGACGAGCATGGCGACGAACTCGGCCCCCATGAGCACGAACAGGCCGGCGCCGTTGAAGAACGTGAGGATCAGCCACAACACGCTGTGCACCGGGTTGCGGTTGAGGACGACCATGAACGCGGACACCACGGCGATCGCGGCGAACAGGTAAAAAGTCAGGGCGTGGATCATCCGCGAACCCCCTTCGCCGGCCAGTGTCGGACCGGCGTCTTGTGCGGCAGCTGCATCATGTAATGTCCCCTCGGCGCGGTCCCGTCGGACGGGCGCACCGCCGGACGCACGGCGTCCGGGGCGCGTTCTGTCTAGTCTGTTCGGGCGGACAGGTCCAGCCCGGGCGGGTGCCCGGCCGGCGCCCCCTCACCGATAGGGTGCGTCCAGTTCCAGGCGTGCGGCCAGTTCAGCCTCCCAGCGATCCCCGTTCGCCAGGAGCTTTTCCTTGTCGTACAACAGTTCCTCGCGGGTTTCGGTGGCGAACTCGAAGTTCGGTCCCTCGACGATGGCATCGACCGGGCAGGCCTCCTCGCAGAAGCCGCAGTAGATGCACTTGGTCATGTCGATATCATAGCGGGTGGTCCGCCGACTGCCGTCGCTGCGCTCCTCGGCCTCAATGGTGATGGCCTGTGCCGGGCAGATGGCCTCGCACAGCTTGCAGGCGATGCAGCGTTCCTCGCCGTTGGGATAGCGCCGCAACGCGTGCTCGCCACGAAAGCGCGGGCTCAGGTAGCCCTTCTGGTACGGATAGTTGATCGTGTATTTGGGCCTGAACATGTACTTGAAGGTCAGGACCATGCCCGAAAGCAGCTCGGACAACAGGAAGCTCCGGGCGGTGCGGTCAAGGAATGACATGGTCGAACTCCCGTCCTCGGTCGGCGGTCGCAACGGCCCTCAGGCCGGCAGCAGGTCGAAGGTCACCAGCACGCCGGCGGTCAACACCACCCAGATCAGCGACAGCGGCAGGAACACCTTCCAGCCCAGACGCATGAGCTGGTCATACCGGAAGCGCGGGAACGTCGCCCGCACCCACAGGAACACGAACAGGATCAGGCAGATCTTGAGCGCGAACCAGATGATGCCGGGCACCCAGGTGAACGGGGCGATATCCAACGGCGGCAGCCAGCCGCCCAGGAACAACACCACCGCGATGGCCGACATCAGGATCATGTTGGCGTATTCGCCCAGGAAGAAGAGGGCGAAGGTCATCGCCGAGTATTCGACGTTGTAGCCCGAAACCAGCTCGGCTTCGGCCTCCGGCAGGTCGAACGGCGCCCGGTTGGTCTCCGCCAGGATCGACACGACGAAGATGACGAACATCGGCAGGTGCGGAATGACATACCACACCCCCTCGCCCTGGGCGCGCACGATCTCCGACAGGTTCAGCGTTCCGGCCGTCATCAGCACCGAGATGATGATGAGGCCCATGCTGATCTCGTAGGACACCATCTGCGCCGCCGAGCGCAAGCCCCCCAGCAACGCGTAGCGCGAGTTCGACGCCCACCCGGCCATGATGATGCCGTAGACGCCCAGGCCCGAGATCGCCAGAAGATACAGCACCCCGACATTGATATCGGCCAGGACCCAGCCCTCGTCGAACGGGATGACCGCCCACCCGATCATCGCCAGGATGAAGGTCAGCAGGGGCGCCAGCACGAACACCGCCCGATCGGCCCCGGTCGGGATGACCGTTTCCTTCAGCAGCAGCTTCACGCCGTCGGCGATCGGTTGCAGCAGGCCGAAGGGGCCGACCACGTTCGGTCCCTTGCGCAACTGGATGGCCCCGATGACCTTGCGCTCGGCATAGGTCAGGTAGGCCACCGCGCCCAGCAGGGGCAGCACGATCAGCAGGATCTGCGCGACGATGATGATCAGCGGCCAGGCGATGCCGCTCCAGAAGTCAGCCATCGGTCCCCGTCCGCTTGCTGTCGGCGGCGGCGGTCAGACCACCGTCGCCCCCGGTTGTGCCGTGGGTCTTGCCGTGAATGAACACGTCCGTGCACTCGGCCATGGTGCGCGAGGCGCGGCTGATCGGGTCGGTCATGTAGTAATTGCGCACCGGCGAGGCGAACGGCGTCGCCTCCAGCCGGCCCGTGAAGGCCGCGAAGCCCGGCGTGGAGGTCGCCGGCACGATGCCCCCGTCGTTGCCGGGCGCGAACGTCGGCGAGACCTCGGCCAGGCGGGCGCGCACGTCGCGGATCGTGTTCTGCGCCAGCGGCTTGCCCATGGCGGCCGAGAGCGCGCGGAGGATCTTCCAGTCCTCGCGCGCCTCGCCGGGCGGATGCACCGCCAGCCAGGTCTGTTGCATGCGGCCTTCGGTGTTGACGTAGGTCGCGTTCTTCTCGGTGTAGGCCGCCCCGGGCAGGATCACGTCGGCCCGGTTGGCGCCGGCATCGCCGTGGTGACCCTGATAGATGACGAAGGCGTCGCCCAGGCGGGCCGTGTCGATCTCGTCGGCCCCCAGCAGGTAGACGACCTGGATGTCGCCGGCCTCGGCGCCGGCCAGAATGCCCGCGGTGTCGCGTCCGCCCGCGCCGGGCACAAAGCCCAGCTCCAGCCCGCCCACGCGCGCCGCCGCGGTGTGCAGCACGGCCAGGCCCGTCCAGTCGTCGGCCCCGACGGCTCCCACCGCCTCGGCCAGGCGGCGCACATAGCCCATCACCGCCGCGCCGTCCGGCCGCGCCAGGGCGCCCTGCCCCACCAGGATCAGCGGCCGGCTCGCCTGCGCCAGCGTCTCCGCGAACGGGTGGCGCCCGGTCGCCAGCGCCTCCAGGGTCGCCGGGTCGTTGCCCAGATCCTCCACGGCATAGGTCAGGTCCGTGCGCGGCCCCAGCACCGCGATGGGGAAGCCGCCCATCAGATAGCGCTTGCGGATGCGGGCGTTGAGGATCGGCGCCTCCCAGCGCGGGTCCGAACCCACGATCAGCAGCGCATCGGCGTCTTCGATGCCGGCGATGGTGGGGTTGAACAGGTAGCCGGCGCGGTCGGCCGGGTCCAACGCCGCGCCGTCCTGGCGGCAATCCAGGTGCGGGCTGCCGACCACCCCCATCAGGTCCTTCAGCAGCACCATCGCCTCGGCGTCGGCCAGATCGCCGGCTAGGGCCGCGATCCGGTCGGGCTCGGTCGCCAGCAGGCGTCCGGCCACGGCCCGCAGGGCCTCCTCCCACGACGCCGGGCGCAGCGTGCCGTCCTCGCGCACATAGGGACGGTCCAGTCGCTGGTAGCGCAGCCCGTCGATGGCGTGGCGCGACTTGTCGGCCAGCCACTCCTCGTTGATCTCCTCGTTCAGGCGCGGCAGCACCCGCATCACCGCGTTGCCACGCGCGTCCACCCGAATGGCCGAGCCCACCGCATCCAGGACGTCGATGGACTGCACCTTGTGCAGCTCCCACGGCCGGGCGTGGAAGGCGTAGGGCGCGCTGGTCAGGGCGCCCACCGGGCACAGGTCCACGATGTTGCCGGACAGCTCGCTGGTCAGCGCCTGTTCGACGTAGGATGTGATCTCCGAGTGTTCGCCGCGCCCGATCATGCCCAGTTCCGGCACGCCCGCCACCTCTTCGATGAAACGCACGCAGCGGGTGCAATGGATGCACCGGGTCATGGCCGTCTTGACCAGCGGCCCCAGGTATTTCTCCGTCACCGCCCGCTTGTGCTCGTGATAGCGCGAGCGGTCGGAGCCGAAGGCCATGGCCTGATCCTGCAGGTCGCACTCGCCGCCCTGGTCGCAGATCGGGCAGTCCAGCGGGTGGTTGATGAGAAGGAACTCCATCACCCCCTTGCGCGCCTTCTTCGCCAGGTCGGACTGGGTCCACACCTGCATGCCCTCGGCCACGGGCAGCGCGCAGGCGGCGGCCGGCTTGGGCGGTCCCGGTTTGACCTCGACCAGACACATGCGGCAGTTGCCGGCAATGGACAGCCGCTCGTGATAGCAGAAGCGCGGGATCTCGATGCCCACCAGGTCGGCGGCCTGGATGACCGTCATCCCGGCTTCGGCCTCGACCTCGATGCCGTCAATCGTCAGCTTGGGCATGGACGCCGTTCCTCTCTTCCTGTTCCCGCGCCCGGATCACTGCGCCGTCATCGTCCGGGCCGCCTATTCCGCGGCCGCCGGGGTGCCGGCACCGCGGCGCTCCCGAATACGGCGTTCCATCTCCGGCCGAAAATGCCGGATCAAGCCCTGGATCGGCCAGGCCGCGGCATCGCCGAGCGCGCAGATGGTATGGCCCTCGACCTGTCGTGTCACCTCTTCCAGCACGTCGATCTCGTCGATCTCCGCGTCGCCGGCGACCATGCGGTCCATCACCCGCGACATCCAGCCCGCACCCTCGCGGCACGGCGTGCACTGGCCGCAGCTCTCGTGCATGTAGAAGGCCGACAGGCGGGCGATGGCCGCGACGATGTCCGTCGACTTGTCCATCACCATCACCGCCGCGGTGCCGAGGCCGGACTTGACGTCCTTGAGGGCATCGAAGTCCATCAGCACGTCGTCGCAGATCTCCTTGGGGATCACCGGCACCGAGGCGCCGCCCGGGATCACCGCCAGGAGGTTGTCCCAGCCGCCACGCACCCCGCCGGCGTGCTTCTCGATCAGCGTGCGCAGCGGGATGCCCATGGCCTCCTCGACGTTGCACGGTCTGTTCACATGCCCGGAGATGCAGAACACCTTGGTCCCGGTGTTGTTCTCGCGCCCGATGCCAGCGAACCACGACGCGCCGCGCCGCAGGATGGTCGGCACCACCGCGATGCTCTCCACGTTGTTCACCGTGGTGGGGCAGCCGTACAGGCCCACGCCGGCCGGGAACGGCGGCTTCAGGCGCGGCTGGCCCTTCTTGCCCTCCAGCGACTGGATGAGCGCGGTCTCCTCGCCGCAGATGTAGGCGCCCGCCCCCTTGTGCACGTAGACCCGGAACGGCCAGCCGGAGCCGCAGGCGTCGTCGCCCAGCAGGCCGGCCTCTTCGGCCTCGGCGATGGCGTGCTCCAGGCGCTCGGCCTCGCGGTAGAACTCGCCGCGCACATAGATGTAGGCCGCATGGGCGCGCATGGCGAAGCCGGCGATCAGGCAGCCCTCGATCAGCTTGTGCGGATCGTTGCGCATCATGTCCCGGTCCTTGCAGGTGCCGGGCTCGCCCTCGTCGGCGTTGACCACCAGGTAGTGCGGCCGCTCGCCCACGGTCTTGGGCATGAACGACCACTTCAGGCCGGTGGGGAAGCCGGCGCCGCCGCGCCCGCGCAGGCCCGACGCCTTCACCTGCTCCACGATCCAGTCGTGGCCCATGGCCAGGAGGGCCTTGGTGCCGTCCCAGTCGCCGCGTGCCCTCGCCCCCTTCAGGGACCAGTCATGGTGCCCGTAGAGGTTGGTGAAGATGCGGTCCTTGTCGCTCAGCAGCATGGCGGGCGTCCTCTGTCTGCCCTCGGTTCCCCGGTCTCGGTTCCCCGGTCTCGACTCCCCGGTCTCGACTCCCTGGTCTCGTCGGGATGCGCGGCCTCCGGTCCGGCCGCCGGTCAACGGTCCCTGGCCCCCGGCGCGCCCCTAATCGGCGCCGCTCCCGCCGGCGGCCGGGCTGTCGGGCGCCGTCCAGCGCCCCCCCTCGGCCGTGGTCGGATCGGTGGTCAGGGTGGTCATGCGGTCCTGCGGGGCCGAACACTGGCGCCCCACCTGCGAACCGGCGGTCAGCGGCCGTCCGTCCTTGATGGCCTGGAACAGGGCTTTGGCACTGTCGTAGTCCAGGTCCTCGAAGTAGTCGTCGCCGATCTGCATCATCGGGGCGTTCACGCACGCCCCCAGGCATTCGACCTGCGACACCGTCACCGTGCCGTCGGCGCTGGTCTGGCCGAAGCCGACCCCGAACACGTCGCGGGCGGCGCGCAGCACCTCGTCCGAACCGCGCAGCCAGCACGACAGGTTGGTGCAGATCTGGACGTGGTGGGCGCCGATCGGCGCCAGGTTGTACATGGTGTAGAAGGTCGCGACCTCCCAGACGTGGATCGGCGGACAGCCCGTGACCGCCGTCACCGCCTCCACGACCGACCGCGAAATCCAGCCCTGCTGGCGCTGCGCCAGGTCGAGCAGCGGCAGAATGGCGCTGCGCTCCCGCCCAGCCGGATATTTCGCCAGGATGCGCGCCACCTCGGCCTGGTTGGCATCGCTGAAGGCGAACGGGGTTTCGGCGCGGTCCGGAATGGTCTTCGCAGCGGTCATCGGTCGATCTCGCCAAACACAACGTCAATGGAGCCAATATTGGCCGGGATGTCGGCCAGCATGTGGCCCCGAGAGATCAGGTCGAGGCCCTGAAGGTGCACGTACCCCGGCGAGCGGATCTTGCAGCGGTACGGGCGATTGCTGCCGTCCGACACAAGGTAGACGCCGAACTCCCCGGTGGCCGCCTCGACCGCCGTATAGGTCTCGCCCGGCGGCACCTTGAAGCCCTCGGTGTAGAGCTTGAAGTGGTGGATCAGCGCCTCCATCGAGCGCTTCATCTCCGGACGCGACGGCGCCACGATCTTGTTGTCGTCCACCTTGACCGGACCGTCGGGCATCTTCTCGATGCACTGGCGCATGATCCGCATGGACTGGCGCATCTCCTCCATGCGCACCAGGTAGCGCGCATAGACGTCGCCGGTCGTCCCCACGGGCACGTCGAATTCCATGTCCTCGAAGGCATCGTAGGGTTGGGCCTTGCGCAGGTCCCAGGGGATCCCGGTGGCGCGCAGCACCGGGCCGGTAAAGCCCCAGTTGAGCGCGTCCTCCTGCGAGACGATGCCGATATCGACGCAGCGCTGCTTGAAGATCCGGTTCTCGTCGAGCAGGGATTCCATGTCGACCATGAACGCTTCGAACCGGTCGCACCACTTGTAGATGTCGTCCAGCAGCCCGTCGTCCGGCAGGTCCTTCGCGACACCGCCCGGCCGATAGTAGGCCATGTGCATGCGCGCGCCCGAGACCCGCTCGCAGAACTCCAGCAGATGTTCGCGCTCCTCCCAGCCCCACAGCATCGGCGTCATCGCGCCGATATCGAGCGCGAACGACGTCGTGTTCATGATGTGGTTGATGATGCGCGTGATCTCGGAATACAGCGTGCGGATGTACTTGGCGCGCGGCGGCACATCGATGCCCAGCAGCTTCTCCACGCCGAGCACATAGGCATGCTCCATGTTCAGCGGGCAGGCGTAGTCCAGCCGGTCGAAGTACGGCAGCGCCTGGAGATAGGTCTTGTATTCGATCAGCTTTTCGGTGCCCCGGTGCAGCAGGCCCACATGCGGATCGGCGCGCTCCACCACCTCGCCGGACAGCTCCAGGATCAGCCGCAGCACGCCGTGGGCGGCCGGATGCTGGGGTCCGAAGTTGAGGTTGTAGCTCTTGATTTCGGTCTGCGCCATGGTCTCGCCCGCCTTGTCGGTTCCCGTGCCGTCACCCGGTCCGGATCGTCAGCCCGTCGCCTTCTCGTCGCCGGGCAGCGCCCGCGCGGCCGCCTCCACGCTCGGATCCAGCGCGCCCTCCCACGGGCTCAGGAAGTCGAAATTGCGGAAGTCCTGGGTCAGCCGCACCGGCTCGTAGACCACACGCGCCTGTTCGTCGTCGTAGCGCATCTCCACCAGCCCGGTGAGCGGGAAGTCCTTGCGCAACGGGTGGCCCTCGAAGCCGTAGTCGGTCAGCAGCCGGCGCAGGTCCGGATGACCGGAGAAGAACACCCCGTACATGTCCCAGACCTCGCGCTCGAACCAGTTGGCGGCCTTGAACACGTCGACCACGGACGGCACCGGCGTGTCCTCGGCGGCCGGCAGCTTCACCCGCACACGCTGATTGTGCTTCAGGCTGAGCAGGTTGTAGACGACCTCGAAGCGCTCGTCTCGGTCCGGGTAGTCCACGCCGCAGACGTCGATGAGCTGCACGAACAGGCAGTTTGGATCGTCGCGCAGGAAGGTCAGCACCCGCACCACGTCGTGCCGGTTGATGCTGACCACCAGCTCTCCCTGGGCCAAATGGGTCTCGCGCACCTCGTCGGGCAGCGCCGCCGCGATATGCTGGCCCAGGTCCTGAAGGGCTTCGATCTGCTCTGAGGACAGAAGCATGGTGGTCACCCCGTCAACGCCATTCGTGTGGCCACCCACGTGGCCCTTCGCGTGCCGGCCCCGCCCTGCGGCGACAGCACGACCCGGCGCGCCCCCGCCCTCGGCGGCGGACGCCCCACTCTCCGCCCCTCCCGTTTACCGAAACAGGGAGCCGGTGCGGTTGATCTTCTTCTGAAGCTGAAGGACGCCGTACACCAGCGCCTCCGCCGTGGGCGGACACCCGGGCACATAGATGTCCACGGGCACGATGCGGTCGCAGCCCCGCACCACCGAATACGAATAGTGATAGTATCCGCCGCCATTGGCGCAGGATCCCATCGAGATGACCCAGCGCGGCTCCGCCATCTGGTCATAGACCTTGCGCAGCGCCGGCGCCATCTTGTTGCACAGCGTCCCGGCCACGATCATGACGTCCGACTGGCGCGGACTGGGGCGCGGCACCACGCCGAAGCGGTCCAGGTCGTAGCGCGCGTTGTAGGCGTGTATCATCTCCAGGGCGCAGCAGGCCAGGCCGAAGGTCATCGGCCACAACGACCCGGTGCGCGCCCAGTTCACCAGCTTGTCGACGCTGGAGACCACGAAGCCCTTGTCGTCGATCTCCTGGCCCACCGCCTTCAACAGGGCGTCCTGCTCAGGACCGGGCGGCAGCGGCTGCGCGCCCGACGGCGTCCGGGTGCCTTCGCTCACTCCCATTCCAGTGCCCCTTTCTTCCACTCGTAAACGAACCCGATGGTCAGGACGGCCAGGAACACCATCATCGACCAGAACCCGAACAGGCCGATGTTGCCCAGGCTCACGGCCCATGGGAACAGGAACGCAATTTCAAGATCGAAGATGATGAACAGGATGGCGACCAGGTAGAACCGCACCTGGAACTTGGACCGGGCGTCGTCAAACGCCTCGAACCCGCATTCATACGCCGAATCCTTTTCCGGATCGGGCCGCTGCGGCACGATGATCAACGACCCGACGACGGCCCCCAGGGCGACCACGATGGCAATCCCGAGAAAGACCAGGATCGGCAGGTACTCTTGGAGCATCTCGTCCATACCGTGTCGCTCCGTCCGCCGGAAGAAAAGGTGGGCGAGGGGCCGCAAGCCCGATCCCGCCTGTCCGCGTTTAGTCAACGGCCCCCGGCAAGTCAAGCCGTCATGCCTCACCGCAGTGGGCGGGTCCTCCACCGAACGGTCGCGGCACCGGCCGGCCGTCCCTGCACCAAGGGCCCTGCCCTCCCGGTTCACGGCTGCATGTGGGAGCCCCCCCAGGGCGATCAAGAGGGTGATCGAGAGGGGCAATCCGGGGGACGGTCCGGGGTCGTCCGCGCCGCCCATGCGGTGCGTCTCGGCCCCGGGCCGCCTATACTTGATCGCCAAGGTGGGCGGTCCGTGCATTGATGAAACGCAACGACCGGTCTTGCGACGCTGTCCAGCGACCGAAGCGACCGAGACCGCAACCGCCGAGACCCCGAGCGCCGCGCGCGGCCGGGCGGAGCCGGGCACAGCCGCATCCCCGAGGGCGGATCGGCTCTATGGCGACCATCCGAAATCGCGCCGCGAGTCCGGTGTGTCGCCATCGGCTGTACCGTGGGGTCGCCCGACACCGGCGGGACCGGCCAGGGACCGACCCCGGTCCGGCTCAGGCGTCGACCGGCGGACGCTCCGCGCGCAGCAGCGCGGCCAGGCGGGCGAAGCGGGGATACGCCGCCAGGTCCTCGACCGTGATCCCCAGGCGCCGGCGCCAGTTCGGGTGTTCGTCCACGGTGCCGGGAACGTTGGCCTGGTCCAGTTCGTCAAGCGCATCCTCGAGCTGGAGCAAGAGGATCATGCTGGGCGTGCGGGCGATGAACCGGTAGACCGCCGCGATCAGATCCTCCGACAGCGCCGCCCCGGACCCATCGTCGTGCACCGGGCAGCCGGCCGCCTCCAGCGTCCGCAGGATGCGGCTCCGATCGCTGGCGCGGTCGGCCTGTTCACGGGCGTAGACCTCGGCACTCGGATACAGGTCGATGTCGTTCTTGACCCGCAGGTCATGCCCGGTCCAGAAGCCGCGCAGGGTCGGCAGGTCGTGGGTGCCGACCGCCACCGCTGCCTTGTCCGGGTAGTCCGCCGGGGCCTTGAGCGACTGATCCGGGTGGCGCTCGAAGTAGAACAGCCGGTAGGACAGGATGTTCTCCTGCCACATGCGCGCCCGAAACCCGTCCGGGACCGTGCCCAGATCCTCGCCGATCACGATGCACTGGTTGCGGTGGCTCTCCAGCGCCAGAACCGCCAGCATCTCGTCGAAGGGATACTGCACGTAGCCGCCGTCCCGCGCCGCCGTATCATGCGGGATCCAGAACATCCGCATGAGACCAAGGACATGGTCGATGCGCAATGCGCCGGCATGCCGCATCCCGGCCCGCACCACCTCCACAAAGGTATCGTAGGCACGCTCGCGCAGGCGCACCGGGTTCAGCGGCGGAAAGCCCCAGTTCTGCCCCTTCAGGTTGAGCGGGTCCGGCGGGGCGCCGACGGCGACGCCCTGCACCACCATGTCCTGGTTCATCCAGATGTCGGCCCCGGTGGCGTCGGCGCCCAGGGCCAGGTCATGGTAGAGACCGACGGGCATGCCGCCGTCGCACGCGGCCGCCGCGCAGGTCCCGAGCTGCCGGTCAGCCTCGAACTGAAGGTATTCGTGGAAGGCAACGCGGTCCGCATGGTCCTCGGCGAAGCGGGCCACCGCCGGCCCCGACGGATCGCGGTAGTCGGCCGGCCAGTCCCGCGACGAGTGCCCCATGTGCGCAAAGGTCTCGGCCAGCGCCTCATGAATCGCGAACAGACGCAGCGGCCGACCGCGGGCCGCCCGGAACGCCTGAAACGCCGTGTCGCGGTCCGTGCCCTGCCCCTGGTGACGGGCCGCAAAACTCTCGTACAGGGCCTCCAGCAGCGGCCATTTCACCGCGTGCACCCCGGCGTGGTCGATCAGGGGCGCCGCGGCCAGCGCCTCCAGGCGGGTGCGCAGGTCCGGGTCCGCGAGGCGCGCGGCCAGGGCGGCATCCTCGGTCGCCTCGGGGACGTCCGGAAGGTGGATGTAGAGCGGATTGAGGAACAACCGGCTGCTCGGCGAATACGGGCTGGCGTGGCGCGGCCGGGTCGGGAACAGCGCATGCAGCGGGTTGATGCCCACCACACCGGCCCCGACGCCGGCACTCGCCGTCAGCAGCCGGCGCAGGTCGGCGAAGTCGCCCATGCCCCAGTCGTCCCGGCCGCGCAGGGCATAGACCTGCACCGACGGCCCCCACAGCCGGTCGCCCTCGGCCAGCCGCGGCGGCAGGTAGCACCGCGCGGGCGCCACGATCACCATGACCGGCGTGGGATCGGCCGCGTCGCCCCCGTCGCCCCCGTCGAGCGAGAGCGTCAAGCGGTGATAGCCCCAGGGCAGCGCCGCCGGCAGCTCGACGTGCAGGCGCTGGACCGACCGCGTCCCCACGGTCGCGACCGGTCCCTCCGACACCGCCCCGGACAGGTCCAGTGTCCCGGCCAGGGCGTCGCCTGTCTGCCCCTCCACCGCCAGCGCCCAGGACAGCCGGCCCGAGCGCGCCGACTCCGGCACCGACAGGGCCAGCGGCAGCCGCTCCAGCCCCGGCGCCTCGCAGCGCAACACGAGGCACGGCGGCGCCAAGCGGGCGTCGGTCCGCGCCTCCAGGTCCGCCAGGGTGCGCCCGGCCTCTTCGGCGTCGCCGGCGGCCATGCCCATGCCGGCCAGGAAGGCGCGCTTGGTCCCCTCGGGCACCACCGCATGGGTCCCGAAGGCGTCCCAGTATTCCGGGGACACGCCGGCCAGACGCGCCAGCGCCTCCAGCTCGTCCTGTCTGTTCATCGCGGCCTCCCTGCCGATCAGGATGAGTCGCCGGCCACACCGGATTGTCGCCGGCCGCGGGCCGCCGGACCAACCACCGCCTCGGGCCCGTCCGCGCCGACCGGCAGCCGGCGGAACAGCACCAGCGACCGGCCCGCCATCGGGTAGGCATCGCCGTCCTCCGATGCCGGCGCACCCGCCAGCACGGGACCATCGGCCGTGTCCAGCAGCGGCAGCCACGCCCCCCCGTCATCGAGAGCGGGGAGCTGGCAGGTGAGAGGCTCGTCGCCGGCGTTCATGCAAATGAGAAAGCTGTCGTCCGGGCGCGGCTCGCCCGTGGCCGTGACGTAGTAGCATCCGGCAGCACCGCGCAACAGCAAACCGACGAAGCGGGTGTCGCCATTTTCCCAGTCGCTCACCTGGCGTTCGCGGCCGTCGGCGTTGACCCATTTTGAGTCGATGATTTCGGTCCCGGGAACAACCTTTCCGCGCAAGAACCGATCGCGGTGAAACACGCTGTGAGTGCGCCGCAACCGGATCAACCAGCTCACCAGCCGCGTGAGTCGGCGCTCCTCCGGCGTGATCCGATCCCAGTCCAGCCACGTGGTCCGGTTGTCCTGGCAGTAGGGATTGTTGTTGCCGCCCTGGCTGTGGCCGAACTCGTCCCCGGCCAACAGCATGGGCACCCCCTGGGACAGCAGCAGGGTCGCCAGCAGATTCACCCTCTGGCGCCGGCGCAGCGTCGTGATGTCATGGTCCGTGGTCGGACCCTCGACGCCGTGATTCCAGCTCCGGTTGTCGTCGGTGCCGTCTCGGTTGTCCTCACCGTTGGCGTCGTTGTGCTTGCGGTCATAGGAGACCAGATCCGCCAGGGTGAAGCCGTCGTGCGCGGTGACGAAGTTGATGCTGGCCCACGGTTTGCGCCCGCGCCGCCCGAAGATGTCCGACGACCCGGTCAGGCGGGTGGCGAGGTCCGGCACCTGACCGCCGTCGCCGCGCCAGAAGCCGCGCACCGTATCCCGATAGCGGTCGTTCCACTCCGCCCATCCGGGCGGGAACTGGCCGAGCTGATAGCCGCCCTCGCCCACGTCCCAGGGCTCGGCGATCATCTTGACGCGCGAGAGAACGGGGTCCTGGCGGGCGGCCGCCAGAAAACTGGCATCGCGGTCGAAATGGCCGACGTCACGGCCCATCGCGGCGGCGAGGTCGAAGCGGAAGCCGTCCACCCCCATCTCCTGCACCCAGTAGCGCAGCGAATCCATCACCAACTGGATGACGCGGTGATGGCGGAAGTTCAGCGTGTTGCCGCACCCACTCGAGTCCATGTAGTAGCGCCGATTGCCGGGCACGAGCCGGTAGTAACTCGCATTGTCGATGCCGCGGAACGACAGCATCGGCCCCATCTGGCTGCCCTCGCCGGTGTGGTTGTAGACCACGTCCAGGATCACCTCGATGCCGGCGTCATGCATGCCGCGCACGAAGGTCCGCACCTCGTCGAGGCTACCACTCGCCAGATAGCCGGGGTGCGGGGCAAAAAACGAAATGGGGTTGTACCCCCAATAGTTGCTGAGTCCCTTGACCACCAAATGACGGTCATGGACGAAGGCGTGCACCGGCAGCAGCTCCACCGCCGTGATCCCCAGCGCCCTGAGGTGGTCGGCCACCGCCCGGGTCGACAGGCCGGCGAAGGTGCCGCGATAGCTTTCGTGCACGTCCGGATGGCGCATGGTGAAGCCGCGCACATGCATCTCGTAGAGCACGCTGGTGTGCCAGGGATGGCGCGGCGGCGTGCCGGTGTCCGGACCACCGGCGGCCGGGTCCACCACCACCGCCTTCAGCATGGTGGCGGCGTTGTCGCGGGTGCAGAAGGACAGGTCGGCGCGCGGGTGGCCGAGCTGGAAGCAGAAGTGGGGGCCGCTCCAGTCCAGCCGACCGGTCAGCGCGCGCGCATAGGGGTCCAGCAACAGCTTGTGCGGGTTGAACCAGTGGCCGCGGTCGGGCGCATGCGGTCCGTGCACCCGATAGCCGTAGACCTGTCCCGGACCGACCTCGGGAAGGTAGCCGTGCCAAACCTCGTCGGTGTACTCGGGCAGTTCAACCCGGGTCTCACGCCCGCGGGCATCGAATAGGCACAGCTCCACCCTTTCGGCATGGGCCGAGAACAGCGCGAAGTTGACCCCGCGACCATCCCAGGTGGCACCCAGCGGGTGGGGATGCCCGGGCCATACGCGCACATCCGACGTGGTCATGCTCGGCCCGCGCCCTCCCCCTTAGAGCGGAACGCCCGAATACGGAATCGCATGGTGATTTCGAATTCGGGCGTTCCGCTCTGAAACCAACAGATCGCGCCGATTCACGCTCGAAATCGGCCCCACCCCGGTGGTTCCGATTTCGAGCGATCGGCGCTAAGGTCACGTCGGACAGCCCCAGGCCCGGCCGCCCGACGCCCCCCGCGCCTCTATTCTCCGGCGTTCCGCAGCCCGTCGCCGAGCACCAGCCGGTGCACGCCACGGATCGGGATCCGTGCCCAGGCCGGCCGGTTGGCCGTCTCGTACCCGATTTCGTAGAAGGCCTTCTCCAGGGTGAACAAGGCCAGCAAGGCTTCGAACTGATCCGGGTCGGCCGGCACCGACCGGCAATCTCCGATCGAGTCGTGATACCCGCTCAGGAACGTTTCGACAACCTGCGTCTCCCACGCGTCGGCCACGGGACCCAGGGTTTCCAGCGCGTCGCTCTGAACGTCGCGGCGCTCGAACAGGGCCGCCCAGGCGGCGTAGTTGAACGACCGCACCATCCCGGCCACGTCCTTCAACGGCATGTGTTTCAGTCGGCGCTGATTGACCGCCCGTGCCGGCTCGCCCTCGAAGTCGAGAATGTAGATGTCGTCCTTCGCCACCACGACCTGACCCAAATGCAGGTCGCCGTGGAAGCGGGTCTTCATCAGGTCCACGCCCTCCGGCAACGCCGATTCGATCAGGCCGTCGACCTGGCCCCAGTTCTCCAGCAGGTCGTCGGCCACCGCCCGGGTCTCGGCGTCCAGCACCTCCAGCGCCCGCTCCAGCGAGCGGCGCGCCTTGGCCGCCTCTTCCTTGACCTGACCGAGCCACAGGCGGCGGTCGTCGAGCGCCACCGGTTCGGAGCGGAAGGCCGGGTCGTCGGTGTCGATGGCCAGCGCCCGATGCAGTTCCGCGACCCGACGCCCCATGGTGTGGGCCAGCGCCAGATACAGCGAGTGGTCGGCCTCCTCGGTGTCGTCCTCGGATCCCCCGGCGTGGCCGCGCAGGTCGGCGTCCTCCAGATAGCGCGACAGGTAGTCCTTGGTGTAGGTCCAGCCATCGCCCTGGTTGCGGACGAACCCCTGGAGCACCGCCAACGCGGTCGGCGTGCCGTCGGCCCAGGTCATCTCGATCGACCCCAGCAGCGGTGGCGTGTTGGCGTAGCCCGCCACGTCGGTCAGGAAGCGGCCGACCTCCAACTCCGGATGAACGCCCTCGTTCAGCCGGCGGTAGACCTTCAGCACCATGCGGTCGCCGATGAACATCGACGTGTTGGACTGTTCGCGGCCCAGCCGGCCGATATCGTCGACGCCCACCGGCGGCTCCTCGGCCAGCAGGTGGGTGGGACGGAACGCCACCGTGCCACCGCCGGCCGTGGGCACGCGTCGATCGGCGCGCATGGCCTCGATCACCGCCGCCGTGAAGGGGGCATCGGCCAACGCGTCGTGCAGCACGCCGACCCGGTGTACCCGGCGCGCCCGCGCCAGCGCATACGACAGCAATTCGGCCGCCGGATCCTCCTTGGCCTCCCAGGTCACCGCCAGCGGCAGCAAATAGCGCTGCTGCTCCCCATCCGCCAGGTCTGCGTCGAGCAGGGTCATCAGGAACGAGGCATCCCCCTCGCCCAGCGTGGCCTGGTCACGCACCGAGACCGCGGCGATGCCTTGCTCCTTGCCAGCGAACCAGCGCTGGTTGCGCAGGAACGAGGGCAGGATCTCGTCGATCAGGGTGGCGCCGGTCTTGCCGGTGAACAGGCTGCCCCACCCCTGCGGGACCACCAGCGTCATCATGTCCGGCAGCGGATGCACGTAGGGTTCGTGCCACATGGGGGCCTCCGCTTCCTCGGTCAGCCGGAACCAGTAGAATCCGTAGGCCGACAGCGTGATGAAGTATGGCAGCTCACCAATCGGCGGAAAGGCGCTGCGCCCCAGCAGTTCCACCGGCACCCGGCCCTCGAAGTCCGACAGGTCCAGTTCGACCGGCTGCGAGGCCCGCGACAGGTTGGCGACGCACAGGATGACCTCATCCTCATAGCGGCGCAGGTAGGCCAGGATCTTGCGGTTGCCGGGATACAGGAACTCCAGGGTGCCACGCCCGAACGCCCGGTGACGCTTGCGCGTGTTGATGAGGCGGCGCATCCAGTTGAGCAGCGAATGCGGGCTGCGCGCCTGCGCCTCCACGTTGACCGCGCCGAAGCCATAGACCGGATCCATGATCGGCGGCAGGTACAGGTTGGCGGGATCGGCACGCGAGAAGCCGCCGTTACGGTCCGGCGACCACTGCATGGGTGTGCGCACGGCGTCGCGGTCGCCCAGGAAGATGTTGTCGCCCATGCCGATCTCGTCCCCGTAGTAGACGATGGGAGTCCCGGGCAGGCTCATCAACAGGCTGTTGAGCAGTTCGATCTTGCGCCGGTCGTTGTTCAGCAGCGGCGCGAGGCGGCGGCGGATGCCGACATTGATGCGCGCCCGCTTGTCGGCGGCATAGGTGCTGTACAGGTAGTCCCGCTCCCGGTCCGTGACCATCTCCAGCGTCAGCTCGTCATGATTGCGCAGGAAGATGGCCCACTGACAGTTTTCCGGGATCTCCGGGGTCTGGCGCATGATGTCGGTGATGGGGTGGCGGTCCTCCTGGGCCACCGCCATGTAGATGCGCGGCATGACCGGAAAGTGAAACGCCATGTGGCATTCGTCGCCGTCACCGAAGTAGGGGCGCACGTCCTCCGGCCACTGGTTGGCCTCGCCCAGGAACATGCGATCGTCGAAATGCTGGTCGAGCCACGCCCGCAGGCGCTTCACCACGTCATGGGTCTCGGGCAGGTTCTCGTTGTTGGTGCCTTCGCGCTCCACCAGGTAGGGGATGGCATCCAGGCGCAACCCGTCGACACCGGTCTCAAGCCAGAACTTCATGACCCGGGCGATGGCGTCGAACACGCGCGGATTGTCGAAGTTCAGGTCCGGCTGATGGCTGAAGAAGCGGTGCCAGTAATAGGATTGGGCCACGGGATCCCAGGCCCAGTTCGAGGTCTCGGTGTCGGTGAAGATGATGCGCGTGCCCTGATACTTCTGGTCGGTGTCGGACCAGACGTAGTAGTTCCGCGCCACGCTGCCCGGCTTGGCGCGGCGCGCCCGCTGAAACCACGGATGCTGGTCCGAGGTATGGTTGATGACCAACTCGGTGATGACGCGCAGACCACGCTTGTGCGCCTCCTTCACGAAGCGCCGGAAGTCCTGCATCGACCCGTAGGACGCGTTGACCGCCTGGTACTCGGCGATGTCGTAGCCGTCGTCGCGCAGCGGCGACGGGTAGAACGGCAGCAACCAGACCGCCGTCACGCCCAGTTCGGTCAGGTAGTCCAGCTTGTCCGTCAGGCCCTTGAAGTCGCCGATGCCATTGCCGTCGGTGTCGGCGAAGGCCTTGACGTGGAGCTGGTAGATGATGGCGTCCTTGTACCAGAGCGGATCACGGCTCATGGGCGGCCCTTTCAAGGTCCGGCGGGGGGATCGGATGCAGGATCGGCGGCGGTCCCGGAGGCCCGCCGCCGGCGCTGTCGGTGCGAGCCCCCATCGGCGGATGAGGGCGACGCACGCCAGAGAGGAGGAGGCACGGTGTCCGCTCTGGAGTGCGTCGGCGCCGAGCGCCTCGTCATGACGCGGTTCTGTCGGACGCGGGGACGGCCCAGGGCGCCCGACGGGGCCGGTGCGCGGCGTTACAGGCTCGGCGCGCGGTAGTCAACCGGGCGCCACGGCGTCACCCGGAACACCGCCGCGGGATTCACCGCCGGGTCCAGGTAGTAGTGGTGCCAGGCGCCGGTCCACAGGTGCCGGTCGCCGGTCAGCAGGTCCTCGACCTCGAACGCCTGGTCGGCCGGCACGTCCATGTCGGCCAGCGGAAACTCCATCCAGACGTGCTGCGCATCGAAGGGATTGGTGCTGCACAGGACGAAAACCATATTGTCCCGCGCGTCCGTCATCTTCCCATAGAACAGAACGTCGTCGTTTTCGCAGGGATGGAAGCGCAGGTTGGCGAACGTCCACAGCGCCGGGTTGTCCTGGCGGATATGGTTCAGGCGCGCGATCAGGGGCTTGATGTGGCCCGGCCGGTCCCAGTCCCACACCTTGAACTCGTACTTCTCGCTGTTGTTGTACTCTTCCTTGCCCGGAACCGGGTCGTTCTCGCACAACTCGAAGCCGTTGTAGATGCCGTAGGCGCTGGACAGGGTGGCGGCCAGCACGGCGCGGATCATGAAGGCGGGGCGGCCGCCGCGCTGCAGGAACTCGGGCAGGATGTCCGGCGTGTTGGTGAAGAAGTTCGGCTGCATGTACTCGACGCACTCGGTCTGCGTCAGTTCGGTCAGATACTCGACCAGCTCCTGCTTGCGGTTACGCCAGGTGAAGTAGCTGTAGGACTGGGTGAACCCCACCTTGGCCAGCATCTTCATCATCGGCGGCCGCGTGAACGCCTCCGACAGGAACTGCACATGCGGATAGGCCTCCTTCAGGGCGCGGATGACCCACTCCCAGAAGGGCACGGGCTTGGTGTGCGGGTTGTCGACGCGGAAGATGGTGACGCCGTGGCGGATCCAGAAATCGAAGACCTGGCGCAGCTCCTCCCATAGCTCGTACTGATGCGGCCCGAAGAACTCGACGTTGACGATGTCCTGGTACTTCTTGGGCGGGTTTTCGGCATACTTGATGGTGCCGTCCGGGCGGAACTTGAACCACTCCGGATGCTCAGTGACCCATGGGTGGTCCGGCGAGCATTGGATGGCGATGTCCAGCGCCACCTCCATGCCCAGGTGGTTGGCCGAGCGCACCAGCCGTTCGAAGTCCTCGATCGTGCCCAACGCGGGGTGAATCGCCGTGTGTCCGCCCTCCGCAGACCCGATGGCGTACGGGCTGCCGGGCTCATCGGGTCCGGCCACCAGGCTGTTGTTCTTGCCCTTGCGGTGGCTGGTGCCGATGGGATGGATCGGCACCAGGTAGAGCACGTCGAAGCCCAGCGCCCGGATGTCCGGCAACCGGCGGATGCAGTCGTCGAAGGTGGCCCAGCGGCCCGGCTCGGTGCCCTGGGAGCGCGGGAACATCTCGTACCAGGCCGCGAAGCGGGCGCGCACCGGGTCCACCACCAGCGGCAGCGTCAGGTCGTAGCGCACCGCCTCCGACCGGTCGGGCCACCGTGCCATCACGGCCGCCAGGTCCGCCGACAGCATCAGCGGGACCTGGGCGGCCGCCGAGTCGTCGGCATCAAGGCCCTTGAGCACCGTCTTGAGGTAGGTGGCGTCGTCCCCGCTGGCCCGCTGCTGCGCGGCGGCGATCAGGGCGCGCCCCTCCAGCCGCTCCAGCGCCACGTCCTGGCCCGCGTCCACCTTCTTGCGCACCTCGTCGACCCAGGAGGTCCACAGATCGCGCCACGCCTCCAGGGTGTATTCGTAGCGGCCGATGTCGGTGAGCGGCGCGCTGCCTTCCCACAGCGCGAGGCCGTGGTTCACCGACCGCATGGGGTACTCCTGCCACGCGCCCTCGCCGGCGCGGCGCAGCAGCAGAGCCGCGGACAGCGCCCCATGGCCCTCCGCGAAGATGGCCGCGCCGACGCGCAGGGTGTCGCCCTCGCACCGCTTGACGGCAAAGCGGCCATGGTCGATTTCCGGCCGCACCTGCTCAATCACGATGGGCTTGCTGGACAGGGTGGACAGGTCGATGGCCGGCGCCGCCTCGGCGGCGGCCGCGCTCCGCTTGCTCATGATGCTTCCCTACTTGGCGTCCCTGGGATCGTGAACGAAAACCCGCAGCTCGCCGGGGCCGAGCGTCACACCGCCCGTGCCCTCCAGGCGGCCCTTGGCGCGCCCCGGCGTGACCTCCCCCAGCGCGCGCTCGGCCAAGTCGGGCACCGCCGCACGCACCAGCCCGACCGGAACGTGGCCCACCGCCTCCGGGTCGCGGTTGATCAGTGTGACCGCGACGTCCGGGTCGTGTTCGGCGCGGCGGATCAGCATCGCCACGTCCGACCCCAGGTCGACGAACGTCTGCGGACCCTCCCAGTTCAGCACCCGGACGCGCTGCTTCATGTCGTTGACCGCGCCGACGTAGGCCGTCAGATCGAAGGCCGGGGTCTCCCAGTCCTCGGGCCGGGTCTGCACCACGTCCGGTTTGGCGGCGAAGCCGTACTCAAAGCCCATCGGCATCATCAGCCCGCTGGAGAACACCGCCGAGAACAGCAGGGCGCGCCGGTAGGCCGCCTCGATCCGGTCAGGCGCCAGCGTGTCCGGCAGCTCGGCGCGCAGGCGTGGCGTGTCGTGACTCTCCGGAAAGGCGATCGACGGCGCCAGCGAGCGGAAGGCGTTGTACTGCTCCAGCAGCCAGTCCTCGCGGAAGTCCCACCACTTGGCGCTGTTGAAGAGATAGTCGAAGCCGGCCGGGCGCAGACCCTCGATCTCGGGCAGGCGGCAGCCCAGCGTCTCGGCCACGAACACCGTCTCCGGCCGAACCGAGCGGGCGGCGCCGATCAGCTCGGCCCACACCTCCGCCGGCACCTTGTAGGCGGCGTCGCAGCGGAAACCGTCGAAGCCCAGCCCGACGTAGTGCCGCACGATGGCCGCGAACTGGGCCACCATGCGCGCGCGGGCCGGACGCGGCGAAAAGTCCAGCTCGGCCAGGTCGCCCCAGACGGTCTTGTTGTCGGCGTTGGCTGGGTCGATGGCGAACGGGGACTGCACGCCGCCATCGGCCTCGCGCACGTACCAGTCCGGCACCGCGTCGACCCAGGGCGAATCCTTGGCCGTGTGATTGACCACCAGGTCCAGCATGACCTTCAGGCCGTGGTCGTGCGCGGCGGCCAGGAGCGCGCGGATCTGGTCGTCGGCGGGACGGCCGCTGCCGTCGTCGAGCAGCGGATGCAGCGCGTAGTAGTCCTTGACCGCGTACAGGCTGCCCGAGAAGCCGGGATAGTGGATCGGATTCAGATAGATCCAGTCGAAGCGCATGGCCCGGATGCGCGCCAGGTGGTCGTGCCACTGCGCCATCGGGCCGGCCAGCGTCGGGAACAGGTTGTAGATGCGGGGCGCCGGTTCGGCGACGAGCGGCAACAGCATGAGTCCGACCTTGCGATGGGGCGGTGGCCGCAGGGCGTCCAGCGGCCCCGGCGGCATGGCGGGTCCCTGTCCGGGGAACCGGAGATGCTCGAGCCCCGGGCGGGGCGGCGGGATCGGCGGCATGGCGGTCCCAGGGGCCAGGGGGCTGAGCCGCAGGGCGCGGCGCCACAGGGCGCGTTCGGGGGGCGCCGCGCGCCGGTGCGAACCGGTGCGGCGTGTCGCGGACACTAGCATGCCGGTCCGGGTCTCGCGAAGCCCGGATCGGGTCCGCCTATTCGACATTTTCGAAAAGGGTAATAGGGCCGCCGTCCCGGCCGGGCGATCGGGCCGCAGGACCGCACACCCAACATCTGGTAGCGTCACAATCGGGTCATACAAATCGAGGATGACAGCCGCCCCCAAGCGAGCGTATCGTTTTGGCATGGTTTTGACTCGGGAGCCGGCGACCATGGTCCATCGGACGGAGACTCAGGGCACATGGCGCCGGGCCGCCGCATCGGCCCCGCCGCCGCCGTCCGCCCGGGTCCCGACGCTCCCGGACACCGGGTTCGGCGCCCAGCGCCGCACCTCCGCCCCGCACCAGATCCCGCCCCCCTCTGCTGCACGCCCCCGAACTCCCGCGGGGGCGTGTTTCGTTGCGGCTCGGTCCGGCCCGCGCCGCCGCCCCGCCGCGCCTGTCTCCCGTCCCCGCGACCGCTCCGATGGAAAGGACGTGACCGCCATGGCCAAGCGTTCCGCCAAATCCGCCGCCGCCCGCCCGCCGCAGGAGAATGCTCCGGTGCCCCTTCATCCTCTCGGCGTCGGCTGGGACCCGATCGACGGACACCGCGACCAGAGCTACAAGCGCACCGTAAGGCCCCATAACGAGAACCAGCGCCGCCTGATCGAGGCCATGGAGGCGCATCCGCTGACCCTGGCGATCGGACCCGCCGGCACCGGCAAGACCTACCTCGCCATCGCCACCGCCGTGCGCCTCCTGGACGACGGCCGCGTCGACCGCATCGTGCTGTCGCGCCCGGCCGTGGAGGCCGGCGAGGCCCTGGGCTACCTCCCGGGCACCATGGAGGAAAAGCTGCTGCCCTACCTGCGGCCGCTGTACGATGCCCTGTCGGACCGCACCGGCGCCAAGCGCCTGAAGGCCCTGCTGGCCGACGGCACCATCGAGATCGCCCCCATCGCCTACATGCGCGGCCGCACGCTCAACAACTGCTTCGTGGTCATCGACGAGGCCCAGAACTGCACCTACGGGCAGATCAAGATGCTGCTGACCCGCCTGGGCTGGCACTCGCGCATGGTCATCACGGGCGATCCGGACCAGACCGACCTACTGCCCGGGGTCTCGGGCCTGGCCGAGATCGCCGGCCGCCTGGACGCCCTGGACGACATCGCGGTGGTACACCTGACCGACCGCGACGTGGTCCGCCACCCCCTGGTCTCCTGCATGCTGGCGGTGCTGTAAGGACGGCCGGGACGCTTCGGTCCTCCGCCCCGCACTCCCGCGCCGCACTCCCGCCCCGCACTCCCGCCCCGCACTCCCGCACGGGAGCGCGGGACCGAGACGAGGGGTTCGGCCTCGCGCCCACGCGCCCGCGTGGGTGCGGCCGTCCGACCGACCCGTTCTTCCGCACCCTTGCCATCACCCGCCCCGGCGGTCGAAAATCCCCACCAATCGTGGGACCGGGCGGCGCGCGAGACCGGCCCGGCCCGCCGCGCGATCCATGCGCGCCACACACGGAGGGGGAACGGTGGTCCTGCACGAACCGACCGATGACGAACGCTATCTGGCCCAGCCCCGGCTGGCCCCGGTGATCCTGACCACGGCCGCCTGGGCGCTGGGGGCGCTGGCGGCGGCGCTGCTGGTGCTGCTGGACGGCCCGATGCAGACGCGGGCGCTGGCGTTGTACACCGGCAGCTTCGGCGGCCCGACCGGCGGCGATGCCGCTGCGGCCGCCCCGACCTTGCGCCTCGCCGGGGTCGTGGTGTTCGCCATCGCCGGCTTCCTGGTCGGTCTGTTTTCCACCTTCCTGACCGATCTGATCGACGGTGTGCCTAAGGTCTCGCTGCGCTGGAGCGGGCTGGGGCTGGTTGTGCTGTGGATCGTCGCCGTGGCCCCGTTCGCCCTGGTCGGGTTCCCGCTGCTGATCCCGGTGGTCGCCGGACTGGCCGGCTGGATGCGCTCGCGCGGCTTCACGCCGATCTCCCGGCGCACGCAGACGGCCGCCTGGGTGGTGCTGTCGGTGATCGCCATCGGCGCGCTGGGTGTGCTGATGCTGGTGCGGCCGGATCTGGCCACCGTGATCCGGTTCGCCTGAGGCCGACATGTCCACGTCCGACACGACTCCCCGTGCGCCCCTCGACCGCATCGGCATTCTCGGGGCCGGCGCCTGGGGCACGGCCCTGGCCGCCACCGCCCGCCGCGCCGGGCGCGGCGTCACGCTGTGGGCCCGCGAACCCGACGTGGCCGCGGCCATCACGCACGATCATGTCAATCCGGACTTCCTGCCCGGCATCGTACTGCCCGAGGGGCTGGCGGCGACCACCAACCCCGGCGCCGTACTGGACGCGGCCGACGCGGTGCTGCTCGTCACCCCGGCCCAGCACGTGCGCACCGTTTGCGCCGGCCTGGCGGCGCGCTGGCCGGCCGGCCTGCCCGCCGTGATCTGCGCCAAGGGTCTGGAGACCGCCAGCGGCGCCACCATGGGCGAGGTGCTGGCCGAGACCCTGCCGCAGGCCCCGTGCGCCGTGCTGTCCGGCCCCACCTTCGCCACCGAGGTGGCGCGCGGCCTGCCCACCGCCGTGACCCTGGCGTGCGCGGATCGCGCCCTGGGCGAGGCCCTGGTGCACGGCCTGGGCACCGCCACCTTCCGGCCGTACTGGACCGACGACGTGATCGGCGTGCAGGTCGGCGGTGCGGTCAAGAACGTGCTGGCCATCGCCTGCGGCATCGTGGAGGGGCGCGGTCTGGGCGACAACGCCCGCGCCGCCCTCATCACCCGCGGCCTGGCCGAACTGTCGCGGCTCGCGGTCGCGATGGGCGGACGGCCGGATACCCTGCGCGGCCTGTCGGGTCTGGGCGATCTGATGCTCACCGCCACGTCCATGCAGTCGCGCAACTACTCGCTTGGGGTGGCGCTCGGCCAGGGACGCACGCTGACCGACATCCTGGGCGCGCGGCGCTCGGTGGCGGAGGGCGTGCACACCGCCCGCGCGGTGGCGGCGATGGGGGCGCGCCTGGGGGTGGACCTGCCGATCAGCGAGGCGGTGGACGCGGTGCTGAACGCCGGCGCCGATCTGGACAGCACGATCCAGGGCCTGCTGTCGCGGCCGTTCCGCGCGGAACCCGATCAAAGCGCCGTCGGGGCTGGTCGCGGGGTGGCCGCCCCGCCGGACGCCTGCTAAGGTGCCGGTCGCCATCGTTCCGTCGCACCGGAGATTTCCCGACCGATGCTGTTTGCCATTTACTGTCTGGACAAGCCGAACAGCCGCACCCTGCGGCTGGAGACCCGCGCGGCCCACCTGAGCCACGCCAAGGCGCAGGGCGACTCGATCCGGCTCGGCGGCCCGCTGATGACCGACGACGGCCAGGACATGGTGGGCAGCCTGTTGATCGTCGACATGCCGGACAAGGCGGCGGTCGAGGACTTCGTGCGCGACGATCCGTACTACCAGGCCGGGCTGTTCGAGGCGGTTCTGATCCGCCCCTTCAAGCAGGTGCTGCCGGCGCCGGACTGATGCCGCCAGCGACCCGTCCGGCCCTCGACCAGCGGAGCACCGGCCCCATGCTGTGGATGATCAACTGCGTGGACGTGCCCAACAGCGCGCCGATCCGCGCCACGCACCGTGACGCGCACTTTACCCACCTGGAAACCCATGCCGACCATCTCGTCATGGCCGGGCCGTTGCAGAACGACGCCCGCACGGCCAGCGTCGGCAGCCTGATGGTGGTGGACTTCCCGGACCGCGATTCGGCGGTTCAGTTCGCCCAGTCGGATCCCTTCAACAAGGCCGGCGTGTTCGCCTCGGTCACCATCTGTCCGTTCAAGCGGACCCTGCCGGTCGACGAGTAGGAGGCGCGGAGGCGTGGCGCACTGGCTGATGAAGTCGGAACCCGGGGCGTGGTCGTGGGACGATCAGGTGACCGCCGGCGTCGAGTCCTGGGACGGGGTGCGCAACCACCAGGCCGCCAACAACATGAAGGCCATGCGGGTCGGCGACACCGCGTTCTTCTATCACTCGGTCAACGAGAAGCGGATCGTCGGACTCGTGCGCGTGGTGAAGGCGTACTATCCCGACCCCTCCGATGCCTCGGGCCGGTTCGGGATGGTGGACGTGGAGGCGGTAAAGCCCCTGCCCGTCCCCGTCACCCTGGCGGCGATCAAGGCGGATCCGCGCCTGGCCGACCTGCCCCTGATCCGGCAGTCGCGGCTGTCGGTGATGCCGATCCCGGACGACGCCTGGGCCATCCTGTGCGCCATGGGCGGCCTGAACGAGGAAACGGTGTAGCGATCGCCGTCGGGACTCCGGGTCGGGCGTCCGGCCGTTTGAAAAGGCGCCCCTTCCGGATGGAAGGGGCGCAGTCCTCGGGACCGACGGGACCAATCCCGCGTCAAGGCTGAGGGGACAACTCTGCTCCCGGGCCCCACCGCACGGGCGGTGGCCCCGGGCCGCGCGGCGCCGTCGCGGGCGGACGCCTATTCGGCGGCGGCGAACTCGGGTTCCGGCGCCGCGTACCGGGCCTCGAAGTCGCGCAGGGCGGTGCGGTAGCGGGCCGCCGTGACGCTGTCACCGCGCCGCTCGGCCTTCTCCGCCGCGCGTTCCAGCACCTCGCGAATGGTGTAATGGCCCTTGGGCTGGCGGAGGGTCATCTCGGTCCAGGCGGCGGCCAGCATGGGCAGCAGATCCTCGCTCTCGGCGATGGCTGCCACGTAGGACGACGTCGATGCCGTCAGGGCCTTGATGCGTTCCGGATCCAGTCTCATGATCGTGCCTCCATTGCCGTCGCGACCCTTTCGTCGCGACCGTGGCCCGCATGACATCCGGGGAGTCGCTCCCCGGACTCGCCCCCTGGACTCGTCCCGGTCTCGTCCACGACTGGTCCAGGTCGGGCCGCCGGGGCCGCGCCCCGGTCAGGTTCCGGTGCGCCGACCGCACCGGCTCGCTCCGCGGGGGGCCAACCCGCCAGTCCTAGAGCCGCGACCGTTCCCGGTCCAGGATGCGCTCCAGGTGCTCGGCCGTCTCGTAGTCCCCCCGCAACCGGGCCTCACCGGCTCGCTCCGAGAGGAGTTCCACCACGTGGGCGCGCCCGCTGACCGTCGCCACTTCCCGGGCCACCCACTCGGCGGCCACGATGGTGGGCAGTTGCTCACACCCTGCCAGGGCTTCCACCTCGTCCTCATCCATGCCGCAAAAGGCAATGCAGTCCTGGATGGTCAACACGGTCGGGACCTTCCGCGCTGTCTCATGCCGGTGGTTCCTTCCGTTGCGAGGGTGCCCCAGGGGCGCCCATAGGGTTGCCCGATTCGCGCCGGGCTCCGACCTCCTGTCCCTGCCGTCCCCGGCGTCTGCGCCCGACGGATGCTCCGCTGTCGCCGTCCGGTCCGGCTGCGACCATTTCGGCCTCTTGCGGCGCCGTGGTCCAAGGGACAAGCCCATGAGTATGGTGAAACGATACCACTCGGGTACAACGAACGCAAAGGCACGGCGGAACGACGCCAATGGAGACAAGACACTGGCCGACCCGCATCAGGCGAAGGGCCCCTCGACGATGGGCAGAACTTACGCCTTAAGCATGGTTTTGGCGGGTGCGCCGATAGGCCCTTGGCACTATTTTTTCATTCTTTAGGGTCGTTCTTTGGGCTGATGCAGCCCTGCGCCATTCGATACATGGCCCCCTTCAAACGAAGGAGACGCGACGGCGTCCCGTCGTTCGGCGAGCCGTTGCGCAGAAGGATGATGGTCGGGCGGACTGCCCGGCGACCGGTCCAGATCGCCCTTATGTCGGTCCCTGGTACCGGTCGCGGCGCGGACCGGCTGTGCGGGCCGGACCGCCCCCCGGCCGACGCGGCGCCGGAGCCCCGACGCCGGTCCCCTCGTGCCGCCCTCCCGCCGGTCAGTCGGCGGCGCTCGCCATCGGGGTCGCGACCGCCCCCGCTCCCAGGGCGGTTTCCCCGGCGGTCCCGCCGGCGCCCCCAAGCGAGTCCGCCGCGGCCGTCCGTCCGGCGTCGAAGGCGCGGCCGTTCAGGTCGGCCAGGGCCGGCTTGCGAACCCGGAAGCTCTCCACCACCAGCGCCCTCAGGTCGGCGGGCGACAGCGGCAGCAGGTCGGCGGCCGCGCCCAGCATCACGGTGTTCATCAACCGGTGCGTGCCTAGAGACTCGGCGATGTCGCGCGCCTCCACCACGCGGAGATCGAGGCCGCGCGCCCGCAGCGCCCCCACCGGGTCATCCGGATAGGCGAACAGGCCCTGATGCACGACCGGCGGCTTGACCCGCAGGCCGTTCACGACCGCCGTGCCGCCCGGGCGGAGCTGGCCGACCCAACGCAGCGCCTCGGCGGCCTCGAAGCCGATCAGCAGGTCGGCCTCGCCGTCCGGGATGGCGGGGGCCAGCACGCGTGGGCCGAACCGCAAGTGCGAGGTCACGACACCGCCGCGCTGGGCCATGCCGGCCACCTCGGTCTTCTTGGCGTCGTGGCCGGCGGCGACGGCGGCCCGGGCCAACAGTTCAGCCGCGGTCAGCACGCCCTGACCGCCGATGCCGCAGAGCAGGACGTTGGTGACGCGCGCTTCCGGGCGGGTCTCGGGGCTCATGGCCTTACACCTTCTCCAGACGCGGATGGGCCGCCGGGTTCAGCGGGACGATGGCATTCGGGGCGCAGGTCTCAACGCAGGCATTGCAGCCAGTGCAGAAGGCGCTGTCGATGCGCACGAACGCCAGTTCCTTGCTGTGGCCGCTCTTGGTCGTCGTGGTCTCGCGCCGCGTCACCTGAATCGCCGGACAGCCGGTGTTGATGCAACTGCCGCAGCCGGTGCACTCGTCCTCCACCACCGTCAGCGCGGGGCGCGGCGTGTGGCGATCGGTCAGGACGCAGGGCTGGTTGGTGATGATGACCGACACCTCGGGCACCTGGGTCTCCTGACGGATCAGGCGAAACAGCGCCGGCAGTTCGTAGGGGTCGACCGCATGCACCCGCTCCGGTTTGACGCCCATGGCCTGCACCAGGGCGACGAAGTCGACGCGCGGGGCCTCCTGGCCGTGGATGTCAAAGCCAGTGCCCGGGTGCTCCTGACCGCCCGTCATGGCGACCGTGCGGTTGTCCAGGATCATCACCGTGACGTTGGCGCGGTTGTAGACCAGGTTGAGCAGACCCTGCATGCCCATGTGCAGGAAGGTCGAATCCCCGATCACGGCGACCACGGCCTTGCGCGCGTCCTCGCCGCCCTTGGCCATGGCCAGGCCCTGGGCCATGGTCACCGACGCCCCCATGCAGGTGCAGGTATCCATGGCCTGCCACGGGTGGCCGGCGCCCAGGGTGTAGCAGCCGATGTCCCCGGCGATCAAAACGCCGCGGCGCAGCTTGGAGAGGCAGTAGAACGGGCTCAGGTGCGGGCAGCCCGGGCACATGGTGGGCGGGCGCGGGAACACGTCCGGATCGGGGCCGGCCGGAGCGGCGTCGGCGACGACCGCACCGCGCAGGCGCGCGACGCTGTCGCGCAACACCCGCACCGATAGCTCGCCGTGGCGGGGCAGCACGTCCTTGCCCAGGACCGCGACACCGGCGGCCTTCAGGGTCTCCTCGACCAGGGGTTCGGTCTCCTCGACCACCAGCAGACGGTCCACCGTCTCGCCGAACGCCCGGATGCGGTCCACCGGCACCGGCCAGGTCTGGCCCAGCTTGAGGATCGGCGCCTCGGGCAGCGCCTCGCGCGCCGACAGCGCGGCCGGCCCGCTCGCCACCAGGCCCAGCGACCGGTCGGACCCCTCCAGTTCGGTGGTCAGCGGGCTGTCCTCGGCGAGCGCCCGCAGGGTGGCATCGCGCGCGTCCTGCTTCGGCAGCATGGCCTTGGCGTTGACGGGCAGCATGACCCAGCGCCGCGGGTCGCGGATGAAGCCGCGCGGCGGCGGCGCCAGGCGTTCGCCCACCGCCACCACCGTCTTGACGTGGCAGACCCGCGTCGTCAGGCGCAGGATGACCGGGCAGCCCACCTCCTCCGACAGCGCGAACGCGGCCAGGGTGAAGGCGTGGGCCTCCTGGGCATCAGCCGGCTCCAGCATCGGCAGATGGGCGAAGCGGCCCCAGTAGCGACTGTCCTGCTCGTTCTGGCTCGACGACAGGCCGACATCGTCGGCCACGGCCAGCACCAGGCCGCCGTGACAGCCCGCCAGCGCCTGGCTCATCAGGGCGTCGGCGGCCACGTTCATGCCCACGTGCTTCATGGCGCAGAACGCGCGTGCGCCCGCGAGCGAGGCGCCGATCGCGACCTCCAGCGAGACCTTCTCGTTGACGCTCCACTGGGCGTCGACGTCCGGGTAACGGGCCAGCGTCTCCAGGATCTCGGTGGACGGCGTGCCCGGATAGGCGGTCGCCAGTGCGGCCCCGGCCTCCCAGACGGCGCGCGCCACCGCCTCGTTGCCGGACAGCAGCACCCGACCGCCGGCCGCGATCTCGGTGAGGGCGTTCATGGCCTTGGACTCCCCCCTGCCTGCCGCGGGCCGGCGCCGTGGCTCCGGCGCTCCTGCGAGCGGCGCGACGGTTGTGGTGATGGCGGGGACCGGCCACCCGGCCGCGGCGGATCACCCCCGACCCGCGGGACCGCCCCCCGAACCCTCGCGTTTACCGTGGGGGGCCGGCAGCGTCAACCCGGCGCGACAACGTTCATCGCCCGCCGTGTGGCCGGGGCCCCGACCGGCGGATCATGCCGCCGAAGCGTCGCGCCGGCGGGCGATGCCGGTGAAGGCCGGCCCGTTCACATGATCGGGCTGTTCGTCGAGGACGGTGAACTCGAACCCCAGGCTGTCCAGCAGCGAGAACCAGCTCGCCCGCGCCATCCAGTGCGTGGCCGGCCGCAGCCCGCCGCAGAACTTCCGCGATTTCAGGGCATCGCCGTATTCCAGGCGGTAGCCCTGCGCCTCAAAGCCCTCGAACGACAGCGCGACCGGCTGCATGTCGAACGTGCCGCGGTGATGGCGGTCCATCGTCTCGGCATCGTAGTAGTGCGACCAGATGCCGATGGCCGGAGCGATGCGGCACAGGTGAACCAGCGTCCGGACCGGATTGTGCGCATGATAGATCACGCCGGAGGCCAGCACGAAGTCCACCGCCGGGGCCGTCTCCAGATAGGGATCGAAGTTGCCGAGCAGGAACCGCACCCGCTCCAGGCCCATCACCTCCTTCACGATCAGGCACTTCAGGAAAGCCCGGGTGTTGGCCTCGATGGACACGATGGACGCCGCGCCGGCCTGGTGCATCATCGCCGCATGACCACCCTCCAGCGGCCCGAGTTCCAGCACCCGCTTGCCCGCGAACCCGCCGATCTGGTCGCCGAACGCGCGGATGCGGTCGTCGTCGAACAGCCCCAGCTCGCCGCTGACCAGGTCTCCGGGCAGGCGCGAGAACCATTGCCCCTTGAACAGGTCGACCGCGTTCTGATCGCTGGGAGCGTCGGTGACATAGGCGTCGAGCGCATTGAAGGCGCCACTGCCGGCCGCCTCGCCGCTGGCCGGCGGTGGGCCCAGCCGTTCGAAAAGGCGTCCCGCCGCACGGCGGCCCCACCGACCGGCGCGGCGAACGAGGGCGGGGGTGCTCCTGGGAAGGGTCATGGGTCGAGCCTCGGTGGTCTGGCGGCCGGACATGGCGGGGGACGCGGTGGTCGGGCCAACGCCGGCCGGCCCCCGGCCCCGGTGATCCGCCGCGTCGCTGGCCGCACTGTTGTCCCGACCGCGCGCAGGGTCAAGCCGGGCGGGGCCGCCCCGCGTCGTCGCTCACCGGGTCCGGCCCTCCGCTCTGTCGATCCCGTCTGTCGACCAAGGGGGTGACGGCCGCGCCGCCCCGCCCCACATCAGGGCCATCGACGAACCAACACGGACGGCACGCCGCGGTGGTCTGGCAACGGGGGTCCGGCGTGGTAAGGTGCGGGGGGCCCCACCTCCGCGCGCGGCCGCAGGGCCGGGTCACCGTGCCACCGCACGGTCGACCCGCGCTCCCGTGACCCGTCCGCCCGCCACCCGTCCCCGCCACCCGTCCCCGCCACCCGTCACAGAGACCGGACAGCGAGACCGCCATGACCGAGACACCGCATCGTCCCCGCCCCGTCGTTCTGTGCATCCTGGACGGCTGGGGCCATCGCGAGGAGACCGCCGACAACGCCATCGCGATGGCGGACACGCCCACCTGGGACCGCTTCCTGCACGACTATCCGCACACCCTGATCGAGACCAGTGGTGGGGACGTCGGGCTCCCGCACGGACAGATGGGCAACTCCGAGGTCGGGCACATGAACCTGGGGGCCGGCCGCGTGGTGGTGCAGGACCTGCCGCGCATCGACGGCGCGGTCAGGGACGGCTCGCTCGGCCGCACCCCGGCGCTGACCGATCTGATCGACAAACTGAAGGCCAGCGGCGGCGCCTGCCACCTGATGGGGCTGATGTCGCCCGGCGGCGTGCACTCGCATCAGGACCACATGGTGGCCCTGGCCAAGACGCTGGGGGAGCACGGCGTGCCGGTGGTCGTGCATGCCTTCATGGACGGCCGCGACACCCCGCCCTCGGCCGGCCGCGGCTACCTCAAGCGATTCCTGGAGGACGTCGCCGGCGTTCCCGACTGCCGCGTCGGCGTGGTCTCCGGGCGCTACTACGCCATGGACCGCGACAAGCGCTGGGACCGCGTCGAGCTGGCCTACACCGCCATGGTCGACGGCGACGGCGCGGCGCGGGCGGACGACCCCCTGGCGGGCATCCAGGCGGCCTACGACCGTGGCGAGACCGACGAGTTCATCAAGCCGATCGTGATCGGCGATTACGCCGGCATGGCCGACGGCGACGGCGTCTTGATGGCGAACTTCCGCGCCGACCGGGCGCGCGAGATCCTGGCCGCGCTGCTCGATCCCGGTTTCGACGGCTTCACGCGGCGGCGCGTGGTGGCCTTCGCCGGCGCCGCCGGGATGGCGGAGTACTCCAAGGCGCACAACGCCTGGATGGACACCCTGTTCCCGCCGCTGGCGCTGACCCACATCCTGGGCGAGGTGGTCGCCGAGGCGGGCCTGACGCAGCTCCGCATCGCGGAGACGGAGAAGTACGCCCACGTCACGTTTTTCTTCAATGGCGGCGAGGAAACGCAGTTCGAGGGCGAAGACCGCATCCTGGTGCCCAGCCCCAGGGTGGCGACCTACGACCTGCAGCCGGAGATGAGCGCGCCCGAAGTTACCGACCGCATGGTCGAGGCCATCGGGTCCGGCACCTACGATGTCATCATCCTGAACTATGCCAATGGTGACATGGTGGGGCACACCGGCGTTCTGGCCGCCGCGATGAAGGCCGCCGAGACCGTGGACCACGCGCTGGCGCGGCTGGAGGACGCGGTCAAGGCGGCCGGCGGAACCATGCTAGTGACGGCCGACCACGGCAACCTGGAGCTGATGAAGGACCCGGAAACGGGCGAGCCCTACACCGCGCACACGGTCGGCAAGGTGCCCGCCGTACTGGTCAACGGCCCGGCCGGGGCCACCCTGCACGAAGGGCGCCTGGCCGACGTGGCCCCCACGCTGCTGGCCCTGATGGGACTCCCGCAGCCGGAGGAGATGACAGGTCAGCCCCTTGTGGACGGAGAAACGACACGTCATGCGGCGCGGGCCGGGGCGGTGGCCTGACCACCGCACGCCGTTGACCCGGGCCGCGCGCCTGGCGGTGGCGGGCACGGCTCTGCTGGCGGCTCCGGCGGTGGGGGCTGTTGGCGTGGCCTGGGGCCAGCCCTCGGATCCGGCCCAGGCGCTGGAATCGGTCGAGGAGCGGCTGGCGGCGGAGCGCGCGGCGCGCGCCGACCTCCAGGCCAAGCGCGAGGCGCTGGCCGAGGAACTGCGCCGGGTGCGCGCCCAGGTGATCGACAGCGCGGCCGCCATCCAGGATGCCGAGGAGAACCTGTCACGCCTGGAGAGCCGCCTGACGGCGCTGCGCGCGGAACGCGCCCGCATCGCCGAAACCCTGTCGCTGCGCGACGAGCAACTCGCCCGGGTGCTGACCGCCATCCAGCGCCTGGCCTGGCGCCCCACGGAAGCCCTCCTGGTGCAGCCGGCGCCGCCGGCCGACACGGTGCGCGGCGCCATCCTGCTGCGGGCCGCGATCCCGCAGATCGAGGAACGCGCCCGCGTGCTGGCCCGGGAACTGGAGTCCCTGAGCGGCCTGGACGCCGCCATTTCCGCCCAGCGCGCCGAAATCGCCGCCGAAACGGCGGCCCTCAAGGCGGCCCACGGCCGCCTCGAAGCCCTGTTCGACCGCAAGGCGGCGTTGCAACGCGACACTCTGGAGCGCGAGCGCGAGGCGGCCCTGCGGGTGGACCGCCTGGGCGAAGAGGCCGCCAGCCTGCGCGACCTGATGGAGCGGCTGCGCGCCGAGCGCGACCGCCGTGACGCCCTGGCGGCCCTGACCCGGGCCATGGCGGCGCGCGCGGCCGGCATGGCCGCGGCCGAGGCGGCGGCGCAGGAGCAAGAGGCCGCCGGACGGGCCGACGCGGACCGGAGCGGAGCCGGGACCAGGGCGGGCGCCGGCTCCCCGAGCGCTGATGCCGGCGCGGGCGTCGCCGGACCGCCGATGCCCCCCGAAGAGCCGGCGGAGCCGGTGCTCGCGGCCGCGCCAGCCCGCGCCTTCGCCTCCGGCAAGGGCACCATGCCGATGCCGGCGCGCGGCCCCCTCCTGACCCGATACGGCGAGCCCGACGACATGGGTGGGGCCAGCAAGGGGGTCACCGTGCGCACCCGGCCCGGCGCCCAGGTGGTGGCCCCGTTCGACGGCACCGTCGCCTTCGCCGGACCGTTCCGGGGGTATGGCCTTCTCTTGATTATCGAACATACCGACGGATATCATTCCCTGCTCGCTGGAATGAGCCGGTTGGACGCGCGCGTAGGCCAGAGCGTGCGGGCCGGGGAACCCGTCGGCATCATGGCGGGCGGCCTGGATACCGTCCCGGGAACCGCTACAGGTGCCGCCGCCGGGACCGCGGGGGCCGGCGGCCCGACCCTCTACATCGAATTGCGCCGGGATGGCCGGCCCATCAACCCCCTGCCCTGGCTGGCGGCGGGCTCGGACACTGGAAAGGGATGATGCGCAAGACCTTCGTGATCATTGCCAGCGGCGCTATCGCCCTGATGGCCCTGGCCACCGTCCAACTGGCGCCGAGCGCGTCGGCCCAGGACGACGAGACCTATCGCCTGATGGAGCTGTTCGCCACCGTGTTCGAGCGGGTCAAGCAGGACTACGTGGAACAGGTGGAGGACCGGGAGCTGATGGAAGCGGCCATCAACGGCATGCTGACGTCACTCGACCCCCATTCCAGCTACCTGAACCGCGATCACTTCAAGGACATGCAGGTGCAGACCCGGGGCGAGTTCGGCGGCCTGGGCATCGAGGTGACGATGGAGAACGGCCTGGTGAAGGTGGTTTCGCCCATCGACGACACCCCGGCCGCCCGCGCTGGCCTGGAGCCGGGCGACTACATCACCCATCTCGACGGCGCCGCCGTCACCGGCATGACCCTGAACGAGGCGGTGGACATGATGCGCGGCCGGGTCGGCACCGACATCGTGCTGACCGTGCGGCGCGAGACCCGCGAGCCGTTCGACGTCACCATCACCCGCGACGTCATCACCATCAAGTCGGTGCGCCACCGCATGGAGGGCGAGGACGTCGGCTACCTGCGGGTCACCTCGTTCACCGAGCAGACCGACTCCGGGCTGCGCGACTCCGTCGAGGCGCTGAAGGACGAGGCCGGCGACACGCTCAAGGGCTTCGTGCTCGACCTGCGCAACAACCCCGGCGGCCTCCTCGACCAGGCCGTGGCGGTGGCCGACGCCTTCCTCGACAAGGGCGAGATCGTCTCCACCCGGGCCCGCGATCTGGACGACACCCAGCGCTTCAACGCCCGACCCGGCGACCTCGCCGGCGGCCTGCCGATGGTGGTCATCATCAACGGCGGCTCGGCCTCGGCCTCGGAGATCGTGGCCGGCGCGCTCCAGGACCACGGCCGGGCCCTGGTCGTGGGCACCGACAGCTTCGGCAAGGGCTCGGTGCAGACCATTGTGCCGTTGCCCGGCAACGGCGCCATGCGCATCACCACGGCGCGCTACTACACGCCGTCCGGGCGGTCGATCCAGGCCAAGGGCATCGAGCCCGACATCCTGGTGCCGCCGGCCCGTCTGGAGCTGATGGACACCTCGCGGCGGCGCACCGAGGCCGACCTCCGCAACGCGCTGGACGTCGACGCCGGCGGCGATGCGGGCGCCACCGACGAACCCGGGGGGCACCCGGATGCGTCCGACGCGAATGCGGAGGCCGAGAGCGACGACGGCCTGAGCGACTACCAGCTCACCCGCGCGGTCGACCTGCTCCGCGGCCTGGCCCTGTACCGCGAACGGGCCGCCCTGCAGTAGGGCAGCGCCCCCGCCCGGCGTCCCCGCCCGGGCCAGGACACCCGGGCCAGGATACCCGGGGGGCGCGCCGGCGCGGCGTCCCTCCGGGGGGCCCGGGCACCGAGCATCGGCGCGCATGGAGACCTCGGGGCGCGGGCACAAAAGGATCGCGATCCCGGGTGATCCGCTCTAGCATGGCGGCCGGGCATGGGGGAGCATGGCGGCTGAAGGAGACGGAGCACCTTGAAACTGCCGGGCTTTTCGCGCGGGCGCGGGCGCCGCAGGTCCACCGATCCCCTCGGAGACCCCTTCGAGGGCCTGGATCTGGACAGCCTGGATGCGACCGATTCGCCAGCCGCCGACTCGCCGGCCGCCCACACGGGGCCGCCGCCCCGCGACGCCCGCCGCACCGGCGCGGCGAGCGCATCGCCCCCCCCGCCGGCCGCCGATGACGACTTCGAACTCGACCTGGACCTTGGGGAGTCCGAGACGGATCACGATCCGGACTCCGCCCGCGGCGTGGCGCGTCGGCTGCTGCGGACCCCGGACCCCGAGGACCTGGACGATGGGCGCGGCGGCCGCCGGCGCGGCCTTTGGGCCGCCGCGGCCGTGCTCGTCCTTGTCGCCGGCGTCGGGGCCGGCTTCTGGATTCTGGACAGCGGCCCGACGGGCGACGACCTGGACCCCGCACCCGATGAGCGCGCCGCCGCGACGACGGCCCCGGGCGACGTTCCGCGCCTGGAGACGCCCGACCGCGTCGTGATGGCCCTGCCCCCGCTCGACCGGTCCTCCGCGCCCGCGCGCGCGGAGGACGGGGCGGAGGACGGGAACGATACCGCCGTGATCGCCGACCCCACCGCCGCCACCGACCGCTCGACCAGCCGCCGGCCGTGGCTGGAGGGCGGCCCCGATGCGGGCCCGGCGGCCAGCGCCGACGGCATGGCCCCCGAACCGACCACCGAACCCACCGCTGAACCGGCTGTGGAAACCGCGCCGCCGCCCGCACCCGAGCGGACCGGTCCGACCGAGGAGTCCCCGGTCGCCGACGCCTCCGGCGTACCGCCGGCTGATGAACCGGAGACCGGCGGGACGCCGGCGCCGGAACCGGTCGCGCAGACAGAGCCGGCAGAGGCGACCGCAGACCCGGACCCGGCGCCCGCGAGCAACCCCTGGGCCGCCATGAGCGCGCGCGGCCGGGCCGCCGCCGAGGCCGGCGTGCGCGCCCGGGTCGACCTGGCCGCGCCCGACATCGCGCTGCCGGAGGTGCCCGGCCTGCTGCCGGTGCCCGCCGGGGTCGAGGGGGTGGTGGAGCCGGAGGCCCCCAACCGCCTGAGCGGCGCACCGTCCGTGCCGAGCTACAACCAGCTTCCGCAAGCGGCCGGGACACGCGCCAACCCGCTGCCCGAGGCGCCGCGACGCGGCCTGCTGGCGGACAGCCCGTATGGCCCCGTGCCGCGCATCGACAACGACGGCACGGCCCCCTGGCAGGCCTATGCCGCCCGCGACCCCGCCCCGCCAGACCGACCGCGTGTCGCCATCGTGGTGCACGGCCTGGGGATGATGCAGGACTCGCTCGAAGCGGCCATCACGCGGCTGCCGCCGGCGGTGACGCTGTCCTTCACCCCCTACGCCCGCAACCTCGCCGACAAGATGGCGGCGGCGCGTCAGGCGGGGCACGAGGTCATGCTCGATCTGCCCATGGAGAGCGACGGCTTCCCCGCCGAGGACCCGGGTCCGCTGGGTCTGCTGACCATGTTGCCGACGCTGGAGACCGTGGACCGCCTGCAACAGATCCTGGCGAAGGGTGGCGGCTATGTCGGTGTCCTGGCCGCCGACGGCGGCCGTTTCGCGGGTGCACCGGAGCAGATGGAGGTGGTGCTGGATACCCTGCGCCAGTCTGGCCTGTTGTACCTGCACCAGGGCAACCCCCGCGCGCTGATCGCCAACCGCCGCTCGCTCCCGGCGCTGCGCAACGTCGACGTCATCGTCGACCGCCGGGGCTTCGCCGAGAGCATCGACGCCCGGCTGTCCTACCTGACCCGCGTCGCCCAGGCGCGCGGCACCGCCGTTGGCCTGATGACGGCGAGTCCCCTCGGCTTCGCCCGCCTGAGGGCCTGGGCCGCCGACCTGGAGGCGGCCGGGGTGGCGCTGGCGCCGCTGTCGGCCGTGGTGGCGCGCGGCGGCGCGGCGCCGGGAACGGGCGGCGCGTCGCGCAGCGAGGCCGGCGAGGAGACCGGCCACAGTGGAGGATCCCCGAACCATGGCTGACGCCCGTGGCACCCGTGACCACGAGACCGCCCCCGACACCGAAACCGCCGCCGGGGCCGCCCTGCCCTACCGGCGCGGCGTCGGAGTCATGCTGACCAACCCGGCCGGTCGGGTGTTCGTGGCCCAGCGTATCGACGTCCAGGCCGAGGCCTGGCAGATGCCGCAAGGCGGGATCGACCCCGGCGAAGACCCGCTCGAAACCGCCTGGCGTGAGCTGGAGGAAGAGACCGGGGTGCCGCCCCACCTGACCGAGGTGATCGACGAGACCCCCGGATGGCTGCGCTACGACCTGCCCGCCGACCTGCGCGGGCGGCTGTGGCACGGGCGCTATCGCGGCCAGGAGCAGAAGTGGTTCCTGATGCGCTTCCTGGGGCGCGATGCGGACGTGAATCTGGAGACCGACCACCCGGAGTTTTCCGCCTGGCGCTGGGTGCCGCCGGAGCATCTGGTGGATCTCATCATTCCCTTCAAGCGCGGGCTCTACGCACAAGTGCTCGACGCCTTCACCCCCACCCTGCGGCGTCTGGCCGCCGCCGACGCCTGACCGGCACCGCCGTCAACCCGCCCCGGGCCGGCGACCGGCCGGCCGAGGCTTCGAGCGAACACCGCCCTGCCCGCCCTGCCACAGAGGACCCGGAACCATGTCCGCCCCGCCCGCCGCGCCCGCCGCCGATGTCCCCGCCGAATACCCCGTCGAGATCGCCCCGCCCGACCTGTCGCCCTATCGCGCCGGCAACACCGGCATTCCCTATGTCACCACCTTCGATTCAGGCCGGCCGGGACCCCACGTGATGCTGTCGGCGGTGGTGCACGGCAACGAGCTGTGCGGCGCCATCGCCCTGGACTGGCTGTTCCGCGAACGCGTTCGGCCCACCCGGGGCCGCCTCACTCTGGCCTTCGCCAACGTGGCGGCGTTCTCGCGGTTTGACCCCGCGGCCCCGTCCGCCTCGCGCTTCGTGGACGAGGACTTCAACCGGGTCTGGTCGCCGCAGGTGCTGGAGGGGCCGCGCGACAGCGTCGAACTGACCCGCGCCCGGGCCCTGCGTCCGGTGGTGGACGCGGTCGACCTGCTGCTGGACATCCACTCCATGCAGCACCCGACCCCGCCTCTCATGATGGCCGGTCCGCTGGAGAAGGGCCGCGCCCTGGCCCGGGCGGTGGGGGCCCCGCAGACGGTGGTGGCCGACGCCGGGCACGCCGCCGGCACGCGCCTGCGGGACTACGGGCCGTTCGGCGACCCGGGCGACGCCCGCAACGCCCTGCTGGTCGAGTGCGGACAGCATTGGGCGCAGAGCAGCGCGGACGTGGCCCGGGAGATCGCGATCCGCTTCCTGCATGCGGCCGAGGTCATCGACCCCGATGTGGCGCGGGCCCATCTGCCGGCCGACCCGCCGCCGCCGCAGCGCGTCATCGAGGTCACGGAGGCGATCACGATCCAGACCGACGCCTTCCGGTTCGCGCAGCCCTTCACCGGCCTGGAGGTGCTCCGTCAGGCCGGAACGCTGATCGGGCACGACGGCGACCAGCCGGTGGTCAGCCCCTTCGACGACTGCGTGCTCATCATGCCGTCGCGCCGGCTGACCCGGGGGCAGACCGCGGTCCGGCTCGGCCGCTTCGTGGACGATCCGGCGGCGGCGGCATGACCGCGCCCGGGCCGGCGTTGACCGCGTTCTACGAGCTGGCCTCGACCTACAGCTACCTGGCCGTCATGCGCCTGCAGGACGCGGCGGCCCGCGCCGGCGTGACCATCGCCTGGCGGCCGTTCCTGCTGGGGCCGATCTTCAAGGCCCAGGGCTGGGACACGTCGCCCTTCAACCTGTACCCGGCCAAGGGCCGCTACATGTGGCGCGACATGGCCCGGCGCTGCGCGGCGGCCGGGCTGCCGCTGGTGCCCCCGTCGCCATTCCCCGCCAACGGCCTGCTGGCGGCGCGGGCGATCACCGCGCTGGCGGACGACGGCGACCGGCCGCGGGCGACGCGGGCGCTGTTCCGGACCGCGTTCGGCACCGGCCGCGACATCGCCGATCCGGCGGTGGTGCGGGATGCCCTGGACGGCGCCGGGCTGGAGGGGGCGGCTCTGGTGGCACGGGCCGCCGATCCGGCGGTCAAGGCCGCGCTGCGCGCGGCCACCGACGCGGCCGTCGACGCCGGCGTGTTCGGCGCCCCCAGCTTCGTCACCGCCGACGGCGAGTTGTTCTGGGGCGACGACCGGCTGGAGGACGCCCTGGCCTGGGCGACCGAGGGTGCGCTGCCGGCGCGGTGACCGCGACCGCCGCGCAGGGCTCACGCCTGCCGCGTCTCGTCCGGCGCCGGCACGCCCAGCCCGGCCCACAGTTCGCGCCATTCGCGCGGGCTCAGGTCGCTGTCGGCCTGGCTGACGGCCTCGCCGGACAGCGCGCGGCGCACCGCCGCCACGCCGGCCCGCGACAGGTGCAGCCCGCCCATGCGGTAGTCCTGGAACGCCTCGTGGATCACCGGCACCCAGCGCGCCATCAGGTCCAGCAGCACCTCGGCGTAGACCCGGATCTCGTACTGGGCATGGCTGTCGGCGCGCAGCGACAGGAAGTGCATCAGGTTGTGAAGGTCAACCTTCCAGTACCATTGCGTATAGGTGTTCAGGGTCAGGTTCATGCGCGCCAGCTCACGCGCCAGCCCCTGGCGCGACGGGTCATCCTCGGCCAGCAGGTGCTCGTAGGTGTCGTAGCACCGCAGCGCGTCGCCGCGCAGCAGGTCGAGCGCCGCGGCCGCCTCGGCCCCCTCCAGCACCGCGCCGCGGCCCTGGCGGTTGGCGCTGGACTGCGCCGCCAGGTGCTCTGGCGCCGGGATGTAGAACTCCTTGTCCAGCACCGAATAGCGCGCCGAATACTCGTTCACGTTCGCCGTGCGGTGGCGGATCCACTGCCGGGCCACGAAGATCGGCAGCTTCACATGCACCTTGATCTCGCACATTTCGAACGGTGTGGTGTGGCGATGCCGCATGAGGTAGCGGATCAGGCCCCGGTCCTCGCGCACCTGGCGGGTGCCGCGGCCGTAGGACACGCGCGCCGCCTGCACCACCGCGCCGTCGTCGCCCATGTAGTCCACCACCCGCACGAAGCCGTGGTCGAGCACCGGAAACGGGACGTGGAGGATGTCCTCCATCGCCGCCACGGTGGCGCGGCGGGTGTCGGCGGTACGGGCGCGCAGGGCCTCGATCTCGGCCAGCATGGCGGGGTCGAGGCGGTTCGGATCGGGCAGCGTGGGGTCGGACATGGGTGCGGACTCGGATTGGAGGACCAGGGCCGGGCACATTAGCGGCCCGACCGGCCAAGGCCAAGCGCCCCGGTCCGATAGCGTCCGGTGCCCGGGTGACCCGGACGAGGGCCCGTGGTATGCCGGTTTCATGGCCGATCACGACTCCCTCTACCATCGCCTGTTCTCTCACCCGCTGATGGTCGAGCACCTGGTGCGCGACGCGATACCGGACGCCATGGCGGCGGGGGTCGAGTTCGCGCGCATGGACCGCGTTGTCGCGAAGTTCCACGACCGCACCGGTCAGCGCCGGGACGGCGACGTCATCTGGCGCCTGCCAACCCGGGAGGGGCCGGACATGTATCTCTACCTGCTGCTGGAGTTCCAGTCCCGGACCGACTGGTGGATGGCCGTGCGGGCCCAGGTGTACGAGGGCCTGCTGTGGCAGCACCTGATCGCGGACCAGGGCCTCAAGGCCGGCGATCCGTTGCCGCCGGTGCTGCTGGTCGTTCTCCACAACGGCCACGACCGATGGACGGCGCCGACCGGGACCGCGGACCTGATCGGACTGCCGGCGGCGTCACGGTTGTGGCCTTGGCAACCGCGGATCCGATATCATGTGTTGGATATGGGCCGGCTGCCGGGCGACGACCTGGCCCGGCGCGACACCCTGACCGCACTGCTGTTCCGACTGGAGCAGCGGCGGGACCCGTTTGAGTTGGCGGCCCTTGTTGACGAAGTGGTCGGCTGGTTCCGTCGCCATCCGGACGCCCAGGCGTTGCGGCGCCTGTTCTCGGAACTGGTGCGCCAAGCCGTCATCGGGCTGGAGCCGCCGCTCGCCGTTCCGGATGACTTGATGGAGATGAGGACCATGCTGGCGACGCTGAGCGAGGACTGGAAGCGCCAATGGCGCGCCGAGGGCAAGGCCGAGGGCAAGGCCGAAATCCTCATGCGCCTGGCTGAACGGCGATTCGGCGCCATCCCGGCGGATCGGCGCGCGCGTATCCTCGCAGCCGACGAAGCCACGCTGGACGCCTGGATCGATCACCTGCTCGACGCGCCCGATCTGGAGGCGGTGTTCGGTCCGTCTCACTGACGCCGATGGCCCCTGTCCGTCGCCGACGACGGCCGCACCCGGCCCATCAGCTTGAACGCCAGCGGCGCCAGCAGCACCACCAGCATGATGCGCACGATGTGGTGGGTCGAGACGAAGGCCACGTCGACCCCCAGGGCCAGCGAGATCAGGCTCATCTCGACCACGCCGCCGGGCGCGTAGGCCAGGATCAACTCGCGCGGCGGCAGATCGGTGACCAGCGACAGCCCGCCGGCAAACGCCAGCGTGATCGCCAGCAGCACGGCGGTGGAGCCGATGGCCCCCACGAACACCCGCGCCACCGCCCGCGCCGGCACGCCGGAGAAGCGCGCTCCGATCGCCGCGCCGATCACCACCTGCGCCGCCGCCACCAGCGGCACCGGCGGTGACGAGGCGGTCCATCCGAGGCCGTGCACCAGCGCGCTCAGCGCCATCGGCCCGACCATGAAACCGGCCGGAATACGCAGGATATGCGCCAGCCCCGCCCCCAGCACCGCGCAGCCCAGCAGCCAGGCCGCATCGACCAGGGTCAGCATCGCCGCCGATCCGCCGGCCGCCATCGCCGCCCCGCCGTCCGGCCGCTCGTAGCCGGCCAGGACCGCAAATCCCGTGGGGATGGTGAACACCACCAGAAGAATGCGGATGCCATGGTTGAGGGCGATGGTGCGGTCGTCGCCGCCCAATGCCCCGCCGAGAAGAATCATCTGGGTCAGGCCGCCCGGCGCGGCCGAGAAATAGGCGGTGACCGGATCATAGCGCGGCACCCAGCGGAAATAGACCATCACCGCGACGGTGCTCAGCAGGACATAACCGACAAGCCCCAGCAGGCTGGGCCACCACGCCATCATCTGGGCCACGATCCCGGGGTGGAAGGCGCTGCCCAGCATCACCCCCAGCACGCTGACCATGGTCAGGCGCAGCGGCGCCGGCACCCGCAGCGGCACACCGGCCACGGCCGTCGCGGTGGTCGCCGTGATCGCCCCCAGCATCCACGGCAGCGGCAGGCCCAGGGCCTGGAAGACGACGCCGCCGCCCACGCCCAGCCCCAGAGTCAGCCCCCACCGGCCCCAGGGCCGGCGCTTCGGCGCCCCGGGCGCCGCCGGCCGGGCGGTCATGGCGTGAACTGCTCGTTGAGGATCCGCTCTTCCAGGTTGTGCTCTGGATCGAACAGCATCAGAAGTCGGACGTCCCGGTTTTCCCGCACCTCGACGGAATCGACGTTGCGCACCTCGGTGTAGTCGGCGACCGCGCTGACCGGCCGCTTGTCGCTTTCCAGCACGTCGATGACCACCGTCGCGGTGCACGGCAGGATGGCCCCGCGCCAGCGCCGCGGCCGGAAGGCGCTGATCGGGGTCACCGCCATGACGTTGGACCCCATGGGCAGGATCGGCCCATGGGCCGACGCGTTGTAGGCCGTCGACCCGGCCGCCGTGCACACCAGCACGCCGTCGCAGATCATCTCCGGCAGGCGCACCCGGCCGTCGACGCTGATGCGCAGCTTGGCGGCCTGGCGGGTCTCGCGCAGCATCGAGACCTCGTTGATCGCCAGCGCGTCCTCGGTCACGCCGGTCACGGTGCGGGCAATCATGGACAGCGGGTGGACCTCGACCGGCTCGGCCGCACGCAGGCGCTCCATCAGGCCGTGGATCCGGAACTGGTTCATAAGGAACCCGATCGAGCCCTGGTTCATGCCGAAGATCGGCGTATCCCGCGCCATATAGTGGTGCAGGGTCTCCAGCATGAAGCCGTCGCCGCCCAGGGCGACGATGACATCGGCCTCCTCGGGCGGCACGTGGCCGTAGCGCTTGCGCAGGAGGTCGCCAGCGGCGCGCGCGGCGTCGGTGTCGGCGTTGACCACGCTGAGCGTCTGGAACTCCATGGAGCGGCCTCGGGCAAGCGGCGGGCAACAGGGGCGCGGGGATCGGCGCTCATGAAAGACGCCCGAGCCGCCGCTGTCCAGGGGGTGATGGCGACGCCGGCCGGGTCCGGGGCGAAGGGTCCGGGGGCCGACGCCGGAGCGTGGGCCCCAGAGACCGTGAGAGCGCCGCCCATGCGCTGCGCGTCGGCATGGTCCGGGGCTCTACAACGCCCGCCCCTGCATCAGGCGCGGCACCCCGCCGACGATGCCGACCGTGCCCATGGCGTGGCGCATGAACAGCTTTTTGATCGGTCCCAGGCGGTCCACCACCGCCAGCCCGGCGGTGCGGGCGAGCCGAAGCGGGCCAATATCGTTCGAGAACAGCCGCACGATACCGTCGGTGGCCGCCAGCATGATGGCGTTGTCGACGCTGCGCAGGCGCTCGTAGCGGCGCAGAATGTCCGCCGCGCCCAGATCGAGGCCCAGCCGTTGCGCCCGCACCAGCGCCTCGACCAGCACGGCCACGTCGCGCAGGCCGTAGTTCATGCCCTGCCCCGCCACCGGATGCATGCCGTGGGCGGCGTCCCCGACCAGGGCGAGGCGCTGGTCGGTGTAACGCTCGGCGACCTGGAGCGACAGCGGATAGGAGAAGCGTGGGCCGACGAAGCGGACGTCGCCAAAGTGATCGCCGAAGCGAGCCATGAACTCGGCCTTGAACCGGTCCTCGGGCAGCGCCATGAGGTCGGGGATCCAGTCCTTGCGCTCACTCCAGACGATGGACGAGCGGTTGCCCGTCAGCGGCAGGGTGGCGAACGGCCCGCCGGGCAGGAAATGCTCGATGGCGGTGCCGCCATGGGGCAGCTCGTGCTCCACCGTGAGCACGATGGCGCCCTGATCGTAGTCCCAGCCGTGGGTGCGAATGCCGGCGGCCGCGCGGGTCGGCGAGCGGCGCCCGTCCGCCGCCACCGCCAGCCGGGCGCGCACCGTGCGCCCGTCGGCCAGGGTCGCCGTCACCCCGGCCGGGCCGCGGTCGAGAGCGGTGACCTCCACCGGCGCCAGCAGGGTGGCATGGTCCAGCTCCGACAGCCGGTTCTGGATGGCGCGGCGCGTGATCTGGTTCTCCGCCATGTAGCCCATGGGCTCGTTGCCGGCCTCATGGCGGTGGTAATGCATGAACAAGGGGGCATCGGAATCGGCAATGCGGATGTCCTCGATCGGCTGGCACGCACTGCCCATGTGGCGCCAGATGCCGAGAGCCTCCAGCACCTTCTGGCAGCCCAGCGCGACCGCCGAGGCGCGGCCGTCGTAGGCGTTGTTCATCCAGTCGGCGGGGTCCTCGCGCTCCGCGATCAGCACCGAAATGCCGTGCTGCGCCAGGCCGCAGGCCAGGGTGCCGCCCACGAGTCCGCCGCCGATCACCAGAACGTCGGCGGTCAGCGTTGTATCCATCCCGCTGGCCCCGCCGGTGCTCGCCTTGCCTGCCATGCTGTCTCCTGTCCGGATCCGGTGTGCACGCGTCACTGCCCCGCGCGGCGACTCACGAGGGTGCGGGCGGGCAGGACGTGTTGGCGACCTCGGCCACCCACTCCAGCATCACCCGGCCGACCGCCTTGCGGGTGTTGGGAATGCGGGTGCCCATCGGCTCGAACCCGGCCACCGGCTCCCGCGTCAGACTGACGTAGTATACGTAGTCGAGATCGCCGGCGATCCCATGAAAAAACTCCAGGCGCGGATAGGGATCGCCGTCGGCGTGGTCGTCGGCCCCGAAGGTGAGCGCAAAGCCCTGGCTCTCCGGCGCCAGGATCGGGCGCACCAGCCGGGCACGGCGGCCGTTGTAGCAGACGGACCGGCGGCCCAGCTCGCGCTCCATCACCTCCGGCTCGACCCCGCGGGCATAGTAGTCCGAGAACAGATCGGCCACGACGCCGGTGCGCCCGGCCACCATGCCGCTCTCGTCGCCCGGCTCCAGGTTGCGGGCGAGAAGCTGGCCGCGGGCGTCCGGAACGGCCGTCTTCTTGTCCAGGGCCTCGACCCGCGTGATCGGCAGATCGCGGGCCGAGCCGGCCTCGTCCGTGGCGGTGTCCGGACTGAAGTCGACCAACAGCGCCACCGCCGCCCCCACGACCACGAGAACGACGACGGTGGCCAAGCAGCCCAGGGCCGCCTTGCCGCTGTCGTCGCCGTCATCCAAGATGAACGGGGTTTCGGCTGTTCGTCGTGTCATATTGTCCTCAAGGGTGGCGGCCGGCCGCCATGCTCGGGGCCGTTGGCGCGCCGGATCGGCCCCCGGTCGGTTGATCGGGCCGGATTGTCGCGCAACGCCGCGGTGGGAGCAAGACCGGCCCCGGCGCGCCATAATCCCGAAGCGAAATCCGGCCTTGCTCCCGCCATCGAACCCCGGTATCCTTCACACCGAAATAGAAGTGCGACTTCTAATATTTTGTAAATCATAAAATATGACGGTTTGGGCCATGGTCTGGGCAGGACGACGACAGGAGGGCGCGCGGGGATGACCAGAAGCGCGGCGGGTGTCCAGCGCACCCCGTTCCTGCCGCCGGCCGCGGCCCTCGGCCTGCTTCGGCTGAGCCGGCGCGCGCTCGGCGTCGTCGTGCTGACGGCGGTCGGCGGCGTCCTGGCCGCCCTGCTCACGCACGAGAGCACCGACCCGTCGTGGAACGTCGCCAGCGGCGACCTGGCCCGCAACATGGTCGGCACCCCCGGCGCGATCCTCGCCGATGCGGCCTGGCAGATCCTCGGCCTGGCGGCCCTGCTGCCGGTTGTCGGCGGCGGCGTTCTGAGCCTGCGCCTGATGACGGGCGACCCGGTCCCCGTGCGCGCCGGCCCGCCGCTGGCGCTGCTGCTGGCGGTGCCCCTGCTGGCGCTGGCGCTGACGACGCTGGCCCCGGCGGCGACCTGGCCCGCCCACGCCGGCCCGGGCGGCGTGCTGGGATCGGTCGCCCATGTCTGGAGCCTGCACGGCCTGGCCGGTGCGTCGCCGGCGGGCGCCTGGGACACCGTGCCCGGCGCCCTGGCCGGCGCCGCTGCCCTGTGGCTGACGGTGATCGGGCTCGGTCTGCGCTGGGCCCACGTCGTCGCGCTGCGCCAGGCCCTGGTGGCCGGCGTGCGACGCCTGGGGCAGGCCCGGCGCGGCACCCTGGCCGCCGCGCATGCGGTGGCGGCCCGCGCGGCCGCCCTGTCGCGGGAGCGGGACCGGCGCCCCGCCGACGCGGCGGCCCCGGTGGTGGTTGGCGCCACCCCATCCGGCCCCGTGGCCGCGGAGGCTTCCCCGGGCCGGCGTGCCCGGCGTGCCGTGGTCGAGGCCCCGGCCCGCCCCGCGGCCGCCCAGGCCGAGCACGACGCTGTGCGTACCCGCCAGGGCAGCCTGTTCGGCGAGGCCGCGGAGGGGGAGCCGGGCGCCCTTCTGCCGCCCCTGGATCTTCTGGCGCCGCCGCGCACCACCGACGCTCAGCGGCGCATCAACGAAGAGGCCCTGGCCAACAACGCCCGCCTGCTGGAGGGCGTGCTCGGCGACTTCGGCATCAAGGGCGAGATCGTGCGGGTTCGCCCGGGCCCGGTGGTCACGCTGTACGAACTGGAACCGGCCCCCGGCATCAAGACCGCCCGCATCATCGGTCTGGCCGACGACATCGCCCGCGCCATGAGCGCGGTGTCGGTGCGCATCGCCGTCATCCCCGGCAAGAGCGTGATCGGCATCGAACTGCCCAACGCCCGGCGCCAGGGCGTGAACCTGCGCGAACTGCTGGCCGCCGAGGCCTTCGCCGGCGGCGACCTGGCGCTGACCCTGGCGCTCGGCCGCGACATCGGCGGCGGACCGGTGTTCGTGGACCTGGCCCGCATGCCCCACCTTCTGATCGCCGGCACCACCGGGTCCGGCAAGTCGGTGGCGGTCAACGCCATGATCCTGTCGCTGCTGTACCGGCTGCCGCCGGAGCGCTGCCGCCTGATCCTGATCGACCCCAAGATGCTGGAGTTGTCGGTCTACGACGACATCCCGCACCTGCTGACCCCGGTGGTGACCGACCCCGGCAAGGCGGTCGTCGCGCTCAAGTGGGCGGTCAAGGAGATGGAGACCCGCTACCGCGCCATGAGCCAGATGGGCGTGCGCAACATCAATGGCTTCAACCATAAGGTACAGAAGGCCCTGGCCGACGGCGGCAAGGTGACCCGCACGGTGCAGACCGGGTTCGACCCCGACACCGGCGAGCCGGTCTACGAGCAGCAGGAGATGGACCTGCAACCGCTGCCGCACATCGTGATCGTCGTGGACGAGATGGCCGACCTGATGCTGGTGGCCGGCAAGGAGGTGGAAGCGGCGATCCAGCGCCTGGCCCAGATGGCGCGCGCCGCCGGTCTGCACCTGATCATGGCGACGCAACGGCCGTCCGTGGACGTCATCACCGGCACCATCAAGGCCAACTTCCCGACCCGGGTCAGCTTCCAGGTCACCAGCAAGATCGACAGCCGCACGGTGCTGGGCGAACAGGGCGCCGAGCAACTCCTGGGACAGGGCGACATGCTCTACATGGCCGCCGGCGGGCGCATCACGCGCGTGCACGGGCCGTTCGTCTCCGACGAGGAGGTGGAGCGCATCTGCGACCACCTGCGGGCGTTGGGCGCGCCCAGCTACGTGGACTCGGTCACCGTGGACGAGGACGAGGACACCGCCGGCGCCGGCGCCGGCGCCGGCGGGGCGTCCGAAGCGGCCGACCCGCTGTTCGACCGGGCCGTTGATCTGGTGGCGCGCGAGCGCAAGGCCTCAACCAGTTTCGTGCAGCGGCACTTGCAGATTGGCTACAACCGCGCCGCCCGCATCATCGAGCGCATGGAGAAGGACGGCATGGTCAGCCGCGCCAACCATGTCGGCAAGCGCGAGGTGCTGCTGCCCGAGGCGGCCGAATAGCCGCCGCATAGCCGACGTGCCCTTGGTGTCCCGTTCCGGTCGGCGGTGTCGCCAAGACCGCCCGCCGGAGCCTCCTGCCCGCCGGTCCCGCCTTGCCTCCCGGGACCGGCGGCTTTTTTTTGGTTCATCACGGAATTCCGGGGAAGGCGGCGCGGATCTTGAGAAAGAAGTAGGCGTCATCCCGGAAACCGTAGGCCATCCGCTTGATGA
>NZ_JACIGI010000017.1 GCF_014197795.1 Roseospira goensis | reverse complement strand
TCAAGGTCATCAAGCGGATGGCCTACGGCTTCCGCGATGACGCCTACTTCTTCCTCAAGATCCGCGCCGCCTTCCCCGGAATTCCGTGATGAACCGATTATTTCGGCACACCGACATCGCGCCGCGCGTCCGGTGTGTCGCAATCGGCCGTGAGCGGCGCGGGGCGAGCGGGCCGCGGCACCGAGTCCCGGCCGATCCCCATGTCGATTCCGTGAATTCCGGCCGGGGCGGCGGCGATCCCTGTTGGAGGGCCGGCCCGCCATGTTCTAGGGTGTTCGAAGCGCCGCGCGGGCGCCCCCCGTCGGGTGGGCGGGGCCCGCCCGGAATCCACACCCCGGAGTCCGCGCCCCGGAGTCCGCAACCGGGAGGGTGCCGCCCGCCATGGCCAACATCACCTACGTGGCGCAGATGATCGACGCCGCCGAGGGACCCGACGCCAGCTACGAGTTCGAAGCGGATGAAGGCCTGTTCGACCGGCCGCGCATGGAACTGATCGCCAAGTTCATGGACTACGTCGACCACATCGAGTTGCCGAAGGAGGATGTCGGCTACGAGATCTTCTCGGCGTTCAAGAACCGCGACCACAAGGTGGTCACGGCCATGGGCGCGCTGCGGGTCAGGGGCGGCGAAATCCCCTTCATGGTCATGATCTCGCCGAAGAAGACCAAGGGCTGACGGCGCGCGCCCCCGCCCGTCAGTACTTGTCCTCGGCCAGGCCCATCACCCCGACGCCGATGGCGACGCTGCTGAAGGTCACGAACAGACCCCCGAACAGCATCAGCAGGTTGATCGGCCACTGCTCGGATCCCAACGCCAGCGTGCCGATGCCGCCGATGTCGAGGGCCAGGATGCCAACGCCGAAGGTCAACGCCCCCGCGAAGCCGTAGGTCACATGCTTGGCCATGAAGACGATGGCCTCGCGCTCGGGCTTGGACAGGGCCATGGCGGGACACTCCGCTGGTGGATCCGTAGAGCCGTCGCCCCCCGGTCTGACGCGTCGGGACAGGGGCCATCAGGGGCCATCCGTCGGGTCGCGGCGCCGGTCCGGTCGTGCCGGTCGACGATATCGGATGTCGCGTCATCCGGCAGCCGGTGAAGGGTACGCGCCAGCCTGGGCCGGCCGATCACCCGGCCGCATTGATCTGGATCCGGGTCGCGTCCGGCCGGTCCCTCAGGCGGCGCCCGACTCGAGGATGGTCGCGGCGTAGCCCAGGTCCTCGATCATCGCCACCAGATCGGTGACCACGGCCTCCAGCACCGCCCGGTCGGTGCCGCGGGCCACCAGCGTGGTGCCCAGCGCGCCGCCGCGGGCCCAGGGATAACTGCCGATGTCGACCTGCGGCCAGCGCGCCTGGATGGCCGCCAGGGAGGCGGCCACCTGGCCCTCCCGCACCGCCGCCGTGACGGCCCGCGACAGGATCGGCGGCCCGCCGGTCAGGTCCGATGCCAGGCTCTCGAACATGGCGCGCATGATCGCCGGCACGCCCGCCAGCACGAACACGTTCTCGACCCGGAACCCCGGGGCGGCGCTGACCGGGTTGTCGATCAGCGTCGCCCCCTCCGGGGTCTCGGCCATCTTCAGGCGGGCGCCGTTGAGGGCATCACCGTAGTGCGCGGTCATGATCCGGACCGCCTCCGGGTGACGGATCAGCGGCCGGTCGAAGGCGGCGGCGATGCTGGCGGCGGTGATGTCGTCGTGAGTCGGGCCGATGCCGCCGGTGGTGAAGACGTAGGTCTCGCGTGCCCGCAGGGTGTTGACCGCGGCGACGATCGCAGCCTGATCGTCCGGCACCACCCGGATCTCGCGCAAGGGAATGCCCAGCGCCCCGAGCCGCTGGGCCAGCACCTGGGCATTGCTGTCCTGGGTTCGGCCCGACAGGATCTCGTTGCCGATGATGACCAGGGCGGCGGTGGGCGTGGACTCGGGAGACGCGAGCGACGTCATCGGCGGCCTATCCCAGCAACAGGTCCTGGAGCGCCGGGATCAACGGTGGATCGGCCGGCGGCATGGGGTAATCGCGCAGTCGGGCGGCCCGCACCCAGGCAACCTCCTGGCCCTCGCGCGGGGTGAGGCGGCCGTGCCAGGTCCGCAGCACGAACAGCGGCATCAGCAGGTGGAAGTCCGGGTAGGCATGCGAGGCGAAGGTCAGGGGCGCCAGACAGGCGTGGCGAACGTCGATACCGAGTTCCTCGTGCAGTTCGCGGATCAGCGCCCGCTCGGGACTCTCGCCGTCGTGAACCTTGCCGCCGGGGAACTCCCACAGTCCGGCCATCGGCTTGCCCGGGGGACGCCGCGTCAGCAGCACCCGGCCGTCGCGGTCCACCAGCGCGGCGGCGACCACCAGCACGATGCGGGCGGCCTCGGCGCGTCGTTGCGACCAGCGCGAGCGGGTGATGGACTGGCGGTCGTGCTGCCAGGTGGTGCCGCGGGCCGGCGCCGGCACCGTCAGGGTCTGGCCGTCGGGACGCAGGCCGGCCTTTTCCATCACCCGCAGCGAGGGCGCGTTCCAGGCCTCGGCGCTGGCGAACACCTCGGCCAGGTCCAGGGTGTCGAAGGCCAGGCCGAGCAGCGCCCGCACCGCTTCGGTGGCGTAGCCCCGGCCCTGAAGGGGCTGCCCGATCCAGTAGCCGATCTCCGCCGCCGGCCAGGTCTCGCGCCAGTTCATGTCGACCGCGCCGATCACGGCCCCGCCCGCGCGCTCGGTCACCAGCAGCACCACGGCCGCGCCCCCGGCCAGGTCCTGGGCGCCGCGCGCGAACCATGCCGCCACGTCCTGTTCGGTGAGCGGATGCGGGATCTTGGCGGTGCAGCGGGCGACATCCCAGACCCCGGCCATCGCCACCACCGGCGCGATGTCGTCGGCGGTGGGGGGGCGCAGGACGAGGCGATCGGTCACCAGCGGCAGGGCGGCGTCACAGCCGCCCACGCGCAGGCGCCCCGGCATCGCCGGCCCGGCCGCCGCCGCCGGGCGGTCCGCGTCGTCCCTGTCAGCTTCGATAGTCGGCATTGATGTCGATATAGCCGTGGGTGAGGTCGCAGGTCCAGACGGTGGCGCGGCCGTCGCCGATACCCACGTCCACCTCGATCAGGATTTCGCGCCCCTGCATGTGCGCCGCGACCGGCGCCTCATCGTAGTCCGGCACCGCCAGCCCGTCCGCGCACACCGGCACACCGCCGATGCGGATGGCGAGGCGGTCGCGGTCGGCCCGCTCGCCGGCCTTGCCGACCGCCATGACGATGCGGCCCCAGTTGGCATCCGCGCCGGCGATGGCGGTCTTGACCAGGGGCGAGTTGCCGATGGCGAGCCCGATGCGCCGCGCGGCGCCGGCGTCGGCGGCCCCGGAGACCCGGATCTCGACGAAGCGGGTCGCGCCCTCGCCGTCGCGCACCACCTGGTGGGCCAGGTCCAGCAGCAGGGCGTTCAGGTCCGCCCGGAACGCCGCCAGCGCCGGGTCGTCAGGGTCGGTCACCGGTGCGTGGTCGGCCTGACCGGTGGCGAACAGCAGCAGGGTGTCCGAGGTCGAGGTGTCGCCGTCCACCGTGATGCTGTTGAACGAGGCGTCGGCGGCCGGACCCAGCAGCGCCCGCAGCACCGCCGGCGGCAGCGCCGCGTCGGTGGCGACGAAGGCCAGCATGGTCGCCATGTCGGGGGCGATCATGCCGGAGCCCTTGGCGATGCCCGACAGGGTGACCGGCACGTCGCCGATGCGGCTCGCCCGGGTCGCCGTCTTGGGAAAGGTGTCGGTGGTCATGATCGCCTGCGCCGCCTCGCCCCAGGCGTCGGGACGGGCGGCGGCGGCCATCTCGGGCAGCGGGCCGGTGATGCGCGCGTCGGGCAGGAACTCGCCGATGGTCCCGGTCGAGGCGATGAAGACCGCGTCGGGCGCGCAGCCGGCCACGGCGGCCGCCGCGCAGGTAACCGCCTCGACCGAGGCGATGCCGCGCCGGCCGGTGAAGGCGTTCGCATTGCCGGCGTTCACCACCAGGGCCCGGGCGCGGCCCCCCGCGAGCCCGCGCGCGCACCACTCGACCGGCGCCGAGCGTGTGGCGGAGCGGGTCAGCACCCCGGCCACGGTGGTGCCGGGGTCGAACAGCGCCAACAGCACATCGGTGCGCGCGGCGTAACGCACGCCGCAGGCCCGGGTGGCGAGGCGCACGCCGGGCACCGGAACGGGCGCGACACGGGCGGCGGGGGCGAGCGGGGAGACGGGCAGGTCCATGGGTCGGGCAATCCGCGAACGAGAGGGGACGGTTTCGCGCGGCAGCATAGCCGGGCGCCGCCCCCTTGCCTATCCGCTCCGTCGGCAGACCGCCAGGGCGCCCCGGCCTACTCCGCCTGGGGCGCGATGTCCTCGATCGGAGTGGTCTTGATGTCCGCCTCCCCGCGCAGGTCTTCCACCAGACCGGCGATGGTCTCCTGCGCGATCTCGGTGGTGAGCTGGTTGCGCACCTCGTCCAGGCTCGCCGGCTCGGCCGTGCGCCGGTCGGTCACCTTGATGACGTGCCAGCCGAACTGGGTCTTCACCGGCTCGGTGGTATAGGCGCCGGCCTCCAGGTCGAAGGCGGCCTTGGCGAACGGCTCGACCATCTGCCCCTCGCGCTTGAAGTAGCCCAGGTCACCGCCGTTGGGCGCCGACGGGCCGGTCGACTCGGCCTTGGCGAGTTCGGCGAAGTCGGCACCATCCTCAAGCTGGCCGATGAGCGCCCGGGCCTCCTCCTCGGTGTCCACCAGGATGTGCGAGGCCTTGACCTCCTCCTGCGGGGGGTTCTCCGCCTTATAGGCCTCGTAGCGGGCCTGGAGGGCCTCCTCGCTGGCCGCCTCTTCCACCACATTGGTCAGGTAGACGCTGCGGATGATCTCGTCGCGCACCGCGTTCAGCCGCTCGGCCACGTCCGGATGGTCCGCGTACCCCTCGGTCTTCGCCTTATCGACGATCAGGCGCCCCTCGACCAGATGGTTGACCAGCGAGTCGTAAAGCATGGCCAGCGGCACCTGGGACAACTGCGGGTCGCGCGCGCGCACGGCCTGAAGCTCGGCCATCGTGATGTCGTGCCCGTTGACGGTGGCCACCACGGTGTCCGGGTCGATCTGCTGCTGCGCCGGCGCCAGCGAGGGACTCGCCAGCACGGCCAGGGACAGGCCGGCCGCGAGAGCCAGGGCGCGGGGGGCGGTACGAACCATGTCGTGTGTCCTCGTGAATGGCAGGGATGGGATCGCGGCGCGGGCACCGAGGGCGGCGGGCGCACCCACCACTCGCCCGGGCGGCGTCCCGACGGCGTGGCCGGAACCCTGACCCGTCCCGATGCCGCCGTCAACCGCCCGCCGGCCGGCCGCACCGGCGCCCGTGGTCGCGAAGACCCTTGCCATAGAGCCCGTTCTTGACGGTTTTGGGGCGAAATGGGGCGTCGTTGACAGCCCCAGCGCCGCTCTCTATGTCTTGCCGGTCCCGCGCCCCGGTCCCTGGGGCGTCGTGCCCCCGTCCGCGTCGCCTCCCGGCTGCCGGCTTCGCCCCGTCTCCGTCTCCGCTTCCGAGGTTGTCCCATGTTCGGCGCCATCGCCCGAAAGCTCTTCGGTACCGCCAACGACCGCTATATCAAGGGCCTCGGAAAGACCGTCGCCGCCATCAACGACCTGGAACCGGAGTTGGAGGCGCTGTCCGACGACGCGTTGCGCGCCCGCACCGCCTGGTTCCGCGACCGCCTGGGCCAGGGCGAGAGCCTGGACGATCTGCTGGTGGAGGCGTTCGCGACCGTGCGCGAAGGCGCCAAGCGCACCCTGGGCCAGCGCCACTACGACGTGCAGCTCATGGGCGGCGTGGTCCTGCACGGCGGCAAGATCGCGGAGATGAAGACCGGCGAGGGCAAGACGCTGGTCTCGACCCTGGCCGTCTACCTGAACGCCCTGGAGGGCCAGGGTGTCCACGTGGTCACCGTCAACGACTACCTGGCCCAGCGCGATGCCGCCTGGATGGGCCAGATCTACGAGTTCCTGGGCCTGAGCGTCGGCTGCATCACCCACGCGATGACCGACGCCGAGCGGCGCGCCGCCTACGCCTGCGACGTCACCTACGGCACCAACAACGAACTCGGCTTCGACTACCTCCGCGACAACATGAAGTTCCGCCTGGAGGACATGGTTCAGCGCGGCTTCCGCTTCGGCATCGTCGACGAGGTCGACAGCATCCTGATCGACGAGGCGCGCACCCCGCTGATCATCTCCGGCATGGCCGAGGACAGCACCGAGCTGTACGGCAAGGTCAACACCCTGATCCCGAAGCTGACCGACGAGCACTACGAGAAGGACGAGAAACAACGGTCGGTCAACCTGACCGAGGAGGGCACCGAGACGGCCGAACAGCTCCTGAAGGACGCCGGCCTGATCCAGTCGGGCAGCCTGTACGACCTGTCCAACGTCTCGCTGGTGCACCACCTGAACCAGGCGTTGCGCGCGCACGTCCTGTTCGAGCGCGACGTGCACTATATGGTCAAGGACGGCAAGATCGTCATCATCGACGAGTTCACCGGCCGCGCCATGGAGGGCCGGCGCTACTCCGAGGGCCTGCACCAGGCGCTGGAGGCCAAGGAGGGTGTGACGGTCCAGAACGAGAACCAGACGCTGGCCTCGATCACCTTCCAGAATTACTTCCGGCTCTATCCCAAGCTCGCCGGCATGACCGGCACCGCCATGACCGAGGCCGGCGAGTTCGCCGAGATCTACGGCCTGGAGGTGGTCGACCTGCCGACCCACCGGCCGATGGTTCGCGACGACATGGACGATCAGGTCTACCGCACCACCAAGGAAAAATACGACGCCATCGTCGACCTGATCGAGGACTGCCACAAGCGCCAGCAGCCGGTTCTGGTCGGCACGGTGTCGATCGAGAAGTCCGAGTTCCTGGCCCAGACCCTGCGCAAGACCAAGGGCATCAAGTCCAACGTCCTGAACGCCCGCCACCACGAGCAGGAGGCCCTGATCATCGCCGAGGCCGGCGTGCCCGGGGCAGTGACCATCGCCACCAACATGGCCGGGCGCGGCACCGACATTCAGCTTGGCGGCAACCTGGACATGCGGCTGTCGCGCGAGATCGCGGCCGACCTGGACGAGGCCGAGCACGCGCGCCGGGCCGCCGCCCTGCGCGACGAGGTGGAGGCGCGCAAGGCCACCGCGCTGGAGGCCGGCGGCCTGTTCGTGATCGGCACCGAACGCCACGAGAGCCGGCGCATCGACAACCAGTTGCGCGGCCGCTCCGGTCGTCAGGGCGACCCGGGCGCCTCGCAGTTCTTCCTGTCGCTGGAAGACGACCTGATGCGCATCTTCGGCACCAACCGGATGGACGGCATGCTGCGCCGGCTGGGGCTCCAGGAGGGGGAGGCCATCGAGCACCCCTGGATCAACAAGGCGCTGGAGAAGGCGCAGCAGAAGGTCGAGGCGCGCAACTTCGAGATCCGCAAGAACCTGCTGCGCTTCGACGACGTCATGAACGACCAGCGCAAGGTGGTCTACGAACAGCGCCGCGAGTTGATGACCGCCGCGGACGTGCGCGAAACCGTCGTGGACATGCGCCGGGAAGTGGTCGCGGGCATGGTCCCGAAGTACATGCCGGCGAAGGCCATGCCCGACGAATGGGACATGGCCGGTCTGCACCGCGAGGTCCAGGACATCCTGGCGCTCGATCTGCCGTGCGAGGACTGGGGCCGCGAGGAGGGCATCGCCGAGGCCGAGGTGGAGGAGCGCATCCTGGAAGCCGCCGAGCAGCACCACGCCCAGAAGGCGGCCCGCTTCGGCGCCGAGACGTTGCGCGCCATCGAGAAGAGCCTGCTGCTCCAGATCCTGGACCAGACCTGGAAGGAGCATCTGCTCCAGCTCGACCACCTGCGCCAGGGCATCTCGCTGCGCGCCTACGGTCAGCGGGACCCCCTGAACGAGTACAAACAGGAGGCGTTCGAGCTGTTCCAGGCCATGCTGGAGACCCTGCGCGAGCGCGTCACCCAGTTCGTCTCCCATGTGGAGGTGCGCGAGGCCCCGCCGCCCGAGGCCCTGGTGCCGCGCGCCGCCGGCCGCATGCAGGCGCACCACGACAGCCCCGAGCCGGCCGTCGGCGGCGGGGCACCGGAGGGCGAGGGTCTCGCCGTGCGCACGGCCGAACCGGTGCGCCACGTCGCCCCCGAGTCGCGCAATCCCGCGGATCCCGAGAGCTGGGGCAAGGTCGGCCGCAACGAGCCCTGCCCGTGCGGCTCCGGCAAGAAGTACAAGCACTGTCACGGCACCGCCGCCTGACGCTCGTTCTGCGATCGCCACACCGGCAGCTCATTGGCGGCACGGCGGATCGTCTTGCGGCGTTTCGCACGGGGCTTCTGCCGTTCCGGGTATCGACCTTTGGCCGAGGGCGGTGTTCTTGTCCAGGTCCGGCCGGCCTGTTAAGGTAGATGTGGTCACGAAACCGTGGCCACCCGAGCCGGTGGCGCCGGACCCGCGCCTTGGCCGCCGTCGAGACCGACGGCGGATCCGGGGTGGGCGGGCGGCACCCGAAGCCGGCGTCGGACGAAGGAGGACCGCATGAGCGTCGCCAACGTGGCCGGCGGCACCCTGTTGGCGCAGGCCGCCAATCTGATGTCCACCCAGACTTCCATGCTCCGCATGTCGGTCGAGGCCGATCAGGCCATGGCCGACCTCCTGGACCGCAACAGCGGCCAGGCCCAGGCGCCGAGTCAGGCCGTCACGCCGGCCGCGGCCCCGGGCAAGGGGGCGGTCGTCGACATCCTCGCCTGAGCCCTTCGCACCCGATTCCCCGGGTCGGGACCGGTCCTGACCGGCCGACGGCCCGCATGACCGACCGGAGGCCGACTCGCCCATGGCCGATGTTCCGGGTGTCGCCAGCGGCTCCCCCTCCCCCACGTCGTCGATGCAGACGGGAGCCGTGCGCGCGGCCGCGATCGGCGAGCACGGCGGCCGTGCCAGCGGTGGCGGGAGTGGTCCCTCGTCGCGGGCCAGCGGGGCGGATCCGCACACGCCCCCCGTGATCCGGTTCGAGGGGCGGGACCTGGATCCCTTCGCCCCGCGTGGGACATACCTCGACATCGTGGTATGATCGGGGCTCCCGGCGCGGAATGGCTCGCGGCCGCGGTGACAGCCAGGCAAGCACGTCCTTGAGTGTCGACCGGATTCCCAAAACCTACTTCACGTCCGTCCCCGGTGGCGGGGGCGGCGCGGGTCCGACCGTGGCCATGGTGCCCGAGGGCGACGACCGCGAGCGGCTGGTCTGCACCGACTGCGGCTACGTCCGCTACGACAACCCGAAAATCATCGTCGGCGCGGTCTGCACGTGGCAGGACCGCTATCTCCTGGTGCGCCGCGCCATCCCGCCGCGCGAGGGCCTGTGGTGCCTGCCGTCGGGCTTCATGGAGCTGGGCGAGAGCACCGAGGCGGGGGCCGCCCGCGAGGTCTGGGAAGAGGCCCGCGCCCATGTCGACCTGACCGATCTGCTGGCCCTCTACAACCTGTCCCACATCAGCCAGGTGCACCTGATCTACCGGGGCCACCTCACGTCGCCAGCCTGCGCCCCGGGGCCGGAGAGCCACGAGGTCGCGCTGCTGACCTGGGACGCGTTGCCCTGGGACCGGCTCGCCTACCCCAACGTCGCCTGGGCCTTACGCCAGCACCGCGCCATGCAGGGCCGGACGAACTTCGCGCCCCTGGGCGTACCGGACGACGCGCCCCCTCTGCCCTGAGGGGTGCCCTGACGGCGGCCGCGGACTGTCTCGTCAGGGGCCATCCGACGTCCCGAATACGTCCTTGCGTTGTCGCGCCCGGCCCTCTACCTTCAGGACTTCCGCCTGGGGGATTCACGCGGGCGTGGCGGAATAGGTAGACGCTGGCGACTTAAAATCGCCTGGGGCCTCCCGTGCCGGTTCGAGCCCGGCCGCCCGCACCACTCCCCCCTTTGGCCCGTCGCCTCATTCGGCCGCGCCCGGCGTGGCGCCCCACTCCCGCCCCTCCCAGATGACAACCGTCGGACGCACCGGAAAGGCGAGGGTGAACGTGGCCCCTTTGCCGAGCCGGCTTTCCAGCGTGACCGTTCCGCCGTGCTGATCCATCAGTGCCTTGACCAGCGCCAGCCCCAGGCCGGTCCCGTCGAGCTGTCGGGTGTGGACGTTCACGACCCGGTCACGGGCTGAAAACACCAGGTCGTGGAACGGCTTGGCGATGCCGATCCCGGTATCCGAGACGCTGATGACGATGCGGTCGTCGGCCCAGCTCGCATCCATCCGGACGATACCGCCGGGCGGCGTGAACTTGATGGCGTTGGACAGCAGGTTGTTCAGGATCTGGCGCAGGGCGGACCGGTCGGCCACCAGCGGCGGCAAGTGCGGCGCCACGGTCGCGTGCACCCGCATGCCCCGTTCGGTCACCAGGTCGTCGAACCGGCGGACGCACGCCTCGATCTCGCGGGCGATCTCCAGCGACTCGGGGGTCAGCGGCCGGCCGCCGCTCTCGATCAGCGTGAGGTCGAACAGCTTGTCGATCAGGTCACGCAGCCGGCAGCCGCTGGCGTGAATGTCGCGCGCATAGGCGCGGTAGCGCGGCTCCGTCAGCGGCCCGAAGAGTTCGTCGCGCAGCACCTCGGAGAAGCCCAGCACCGCGTTGAGCGGGGTCCGCAACTCGTGGCTCATGGACACCAGGAACTCGGTCCTGGCGGTGCTCGCCGCGTCCGCCCGGACGCGCGCCGCCTCGGCCACGTCGCGCGCCCGCGCCAGTGCCTCCGCCTGCGATGCCGCCTGGTCGGCCAGCGCGGCGCGCTGGGCCATCGTAGCCTCCACCATCGAGTCCACGGCGGCGTCAAGCCGCGCGAACTCCCGCAGGCGGGGCCGCGCCCCGCGGTCGGGCGGCGCCGTCGGATCGGCGGCCCGCCGCTCGATGTCCGCCGCCAGGCGCCGCAGCGGCCGCACGACCGCCCGCCTCACCGCCCAGACGCCGATGGCCAGGACCAGGCCAAGGCATGCCGCCGCGGCGGCGACCGCCGCAGGAACCGCGCCGTTGCCCGCACCCGATGCCGCGGCGCCGCCTTCCACGGCGCCGGCCAGAAGACCGACCACCACGCCCGCCGAAACCATGGCGCCAAGAATGACACCACCGACAAGATGGATAATGCTCCAGGAGTTTCCCATGTTTCCAAAGATGAGCGCGGGTTCCTCGGAAAAGTTTGCCCAGCCGCCTGGATGCTAAAGAATAGTCTTCTGAAGCAGAGCCTATGCAACCCGTCTGGACACCCCCTTCAGTGTTCATTGAGAACTGTAACACGGTTTCCATCGGAGTCTATCGGTGAAATGGTTAACCTATTGCCCCAGTTGGTGTATGACTTCTGGACAGGATCACATTCGCGGTGAAGGCCGGCGGCCAGGCGCGAACACGACAGGGTGCCCGCGGGCTTCCCTCCGGACCGCGGGACTGCGATAAGGAAGGACGCGACGCCAGCCCGAAGGCCGGCGTCCGACGGGTCGGCCCGGCCCTCCTGCCGGCCCTCCCTTCGGCTCTCCCCAAGGTATCCGAGACGGCACGATGCAGTCCTCAGCCGCCCCCAGTTCCCCGCCGTCCGCACCAGCACCGCCCGCCGCGCCGCGCGTGGCGCTGTTCGTCACCTGCCTCGCCGACCTGTTCCGTCCGACGGTCGGCTTCGCCGCCCTGCGCCTGCTGGAGCAGGCCGGCTGCGTGGTGAGCGTGCCGGAGGGCCAGACCTGTTGTGGCCAGCCCGCCTATAATTCGGGCGACCGCGCGGATGCCCGCGCCCAGGCCAAGGCGATGGTCGAGGCCCTGAACGCCGAGGCGGTCGACTACGTGGTGGCGCCGTCGGGCTCCTGCGCCAGCCAGATCCGCCACCACTACCCGGTGCTGCTGGCCGACGACCCGGCGTTGGCGGCGCGGGCCCGGCATCTGGCCGACAAGACGCACGAACTGGTGTCGTTCCTGGTGGACGTGCGGGGCTGGACCGACGTGACGGCGCGCCTCGACGCGGCCGTCACCTATCACGACACCTGCTCCGGGCTGCGCGAACTGGGCATCAAGGACCAGCCGCGCGCCCTGCTGTCGAAGGTCGCGGGCCTGGAACTGCGCGAGTTGGCGGCGGCCGAGGAGTGCTGCGGCTTCGGGGGCACCTTCTGCGTCAAGTACCCGGACATCTCCGGCCGCATGGTCGGCGACAAGGCCGACGACATCGCCGGCACCGGCGCCGGCCTGGTGCTGGGCGGCGACCTGGGCTGCCTGCTCAACATCGCCGGCCACCTCAAGCGGCGCGGCAGCGCGGTGCAGGCCCGCCACGTCGCCGAGGTGCTGGCCGGCCTGACCGACGGCCCGGCCATCGGCGAGGCCGACCCCACGGTCGAACACGGCCGCTGAAGCCCCCTCCCCCAGCGCAGGGATGGACCGCCATGCATGTGACCAGCCGCCAGTTCAAGGACAACGCCCGCGGCGCCGTCGCGGACGCCAACCTGCGCCAGTCCCTGGCCACCATGAAGACCGGCTTCCGCGCCAAACGTGGCGTCGCCGTGGCCGCGCTGCCCGAGTTCGAGGCCCTGCGCGAGGCCGGCAAGGCCATGAAGGACCACACCCTGGCCCACCTCGACCACTACCTGGAGCGGTTCGAGGAGAAGGTCACCGCCAGCGGCGGCCACGTGCACTGGGCGCCGGACGCCGACGCCGCGTGCCGGACCGTGCTGGACATCTGCCGCCGCCACAACGCCCGCCTGGTCACCAAGGGCAAGTCGATGGTGGCCGAGGAAATCGAACTCAACGCCTTCCTGCAAAAGAACGGCATCGAGCCAGTCGAGACCGACCTGGGCGAATACATCATCCAGCTCCGCCACGAGCTGCCCAGCCACATCATCGCCCCCGCCATCCATGTGCGGAAGGACCAGGTGGCCGACAGCTTCCGGGATACCCACACCCAGTTCCCGGCCGACCGCCCGTTGGAGGAGCCGCGCGACCTGCTCGACGAGGCGCGCACGGTGCTGCGCGACCGGTTCCTGACGGCGGACGTCGGCATCACCGGCGCCAATATGCTGATCGCCGAGACCGGCTCGACCGTCATCGTCACCAACGAGGGCAACGGCGACCTGACCCAGCTCCTGCCCCGGGTGCACATCGTGGTCACCAGCATCGACAAGGTGGTGCCGACCCTGGAGGACTCCAGCATCGTTCTGCGCCTGCTGGCGCGCTCGGCCACCGGTCAGCCGATGTCCACCTACACCACCTTTTCGACCGGCCCGCGCCGGCCGGAGGATCCGGACGGACCCGAGCACTTCCATGTCGTGCTGCTGGACAACGGCCGCTCGCGCATGCTGGGCACCCAGGTCCAGGACGTATTGCGCTGTATCCGCTGTGCCGCCTGTATCAACCATTGCCCGATCTACGGCGCGGTGGGCGGGCACGCCTACGGCTCTGTCTACCCCGGCCCCATCGGCTCGGTGCTGACCCCCGGGTTGGCCTCGCTGGAGGAGGCCGCCAACCTGCCCAACGCGTCCACCCTGTGCGGCCGCTGCGAGGCGGTGTGCCCGATGAAGATCCCGCTGCCGCGCATGCTGCGGCACTGGCGCGAGGAGGAGTTCGCCCGCCACCTGGTGCCGGCGCGGGCGCGCTGGGGCCTGCGGCTGTGGGCCTTCACCGCCCGGCGGCCGGCGCTGTACCGCTTCGGCACCGGTCTGGCCGCACGCGCCCTGCGCCTGCTGGGCGGACGCCGCGGCCGGCTCGCCCGGCTGCCGCTGGCCGGCGGCTGGACCCGGGTGCGCGACCTCCCGGTGCCGGAGCCGGGCGGCACCTTCATGGCGCGTTACAAGCGCCGCGAAACGCACTAATCTGATCCGTCGGCCCCTCCGGGACTCTGATCCGTCCGCCCCTCCGGGGCATGGCCGGACCGGGGCAGGCAGGGTGTCGCGGGTCGAGGTAGGGAGTCCGCACAGACAATGGTTCGGGCCAAACAGGCGGCCCAGGATTACCGCCTTCACGAGCGTCTGACCGAGGCCTACATGGCCGATCGGGTCCGCATCCAGGTGGACTTCAACCGCCTGAACCGCACCGGCTCGCCCGTGTTCGATCCGTGGGAGAACGTCCTGCCCCTGCTGGCCCTGATCCTCGCCAGCCTGACCGTGATGCCGTTCAATCTGGTCGCCGGCACTCTGGTGCTCGTCGGGGCGATGTTCGTCTACGCCTTCCTGGTGCGGCCCTGGATCGCCCGACGCCTGCGCGCCCGCACCATTGAAAACATGCTCAAGAACGCCCACAACTGGCAGGTCCTGTGGTCCTACGGCGGCGTCGTGGTGACCCTGTCCGACAACCCGCGCATCGGCGTGGTGTCGCCGGGCGGGGACTGGCGGGCGTTCGCGCGCCGGTTCCAGGGCACACAGGAGTTGGGGCCGGGCCTGGGCGAGACCACCCCGGGCGCGCCGCCCGTGGCGACCCCGGCCCAGCGACCGGCCTGACGCGGCGGGCATGCCCCGACCGTCCCCGACCCCCCCGCACCGAGGAGACCCCGCGGCGTGACCGACCCCGCCCGCGACAGCATCCTGAACGGCATCCGCGCCGCGCTTCGGCGCGGCCCGCTGCCGGCCGAGACCCGGGCCGCGCTGGACCGCGGCCTCGCCGCCCCCGCGCCAGCCGTGGTGCCCGCCATCGCCCGGGGCAGCCGCGCCGCGCTGGTGGCCCGCTTCGTCGTCAACGCCGAGGCCGCCGCCGCCACGGTGGCGCGGGTCGCCCCCGCGGCGGTCGGGCCGGCCGTGGCGGCCTATCTGCGGGACCATAACCAGCCCACCCGAGTGGCGGTGGCGGCCGACGCCCGCCTGGACGGACTGGCCGACAGCGGCCTGCTGACCGTCGAGCGGCGCGGCACGCCCGCCGGCGACGACGCCGTGGGCGTGGGTCATGCCCTGGCCGGCCTGGCGGAAACCGGCACGCTGCTGATGGCCTCCGGCCCGGACAGCCCGTCCACCCTCAACATGCTGCCGGACACCCACATCGTGGTCGTGCGCGCCCGCGACGTGGTGGGCGGCCTGGAGGACGGCTGGGCGCGCCTGCGGACCGCCCATCCCGACGGACCGCCCCGCACGGTCCACTTCATCACCGGGCCCTCGCGCACCGGCGACATCGAACAGACCCTTCAGCTTGGCGCACACGGCCCGCGCCGCCTGCATATCGTGCTCGTGGATGACGACCCGGACGCCCCCGCCGCCTGACCGGCGCGGGCGTGCCGGCAAGGCCCTGATCTCGGACTCCGACCTGCGCCTGTGGCAGGAGGTGACGCGCAGCGCCACCCCGCTGCCGGGGCGCCCGCCGCCGGCCTCGGCCGCGCCTCCACCTGCGCCTGCGCCTGCGCCGGCCACCTCACCGGACGCCGCGCCCCCCCCATCGCCCACGCCGACGGCGGCCCGCCCCGCGGCGCCGCCCCGGGCGCCGAGCCGGGAGATCCGGCCCGGCGACGGCGCCGGCATCGACCGCCGCACCCACGACCGGTTCCGGCGCGGCCGCATGGCCATCGAGGGGCGCCTGGACCTGCACGGCATGACGCGCGAACGCGCCCATCAGGCGCTGTCGGTGTTCCTGCACCGCGCCTACGAGCGCGGCGCCCGCTGCGTGCTGGTGGTCACCGGCAAGGGCACGGGCCGCGAGGGCAGCGGCGTGCTGCGCCGCGACGTTCCGCACTGGCTCAACCAGGGAACGCTGCGCGGTCTGGTGCTGTCGTTCACCCATGCCCAGATCCGCGACGGTGGCGAGGGGGCGCTGTACGTCCTGCTGCGCCGGCGCCGCGACCGCGGTCCCGCCGGGGGAGGTCGCGCCCGATGACCCCGTTCGGCGCCCGCCTGCGCGCGCTGCGGGCCGCGCGCGGCCTGACCCTGAACGAGCTGGCGGCGCGTCTGACCGTCTCACCGGCCTATCTGTCGGCGCTGGAGCACGGCCACCGGGGGCGCCCCCAGCCCGGCCTGGTGATGCAGATCTGCGGTGCCCTGGACCTGATCTGGGACGAGGCCGAGCACCTGAAGGCGCTGGCCGCCGTCTCGGCGCCGCGGGTGACCCTCGACACCGGCGGGCTGTCGCCGCTGGCCACCGAACTGGCCAACACCCTGGCGGCGCGGCTGCGCGACCTGGACGACGAGACCCTACGCGCGATGCTTGATCTGTGCCAGCATCCACCCGCGCGCCGGGATCGCCCGTCGTCTTGACGCTCCTCCCGGTGCCGCCCTAGATTTGACGCACGATGAGCGGGGCTTTGCCCAGGACTGCGGCGCCGACCCCGCCCCGAAACCCGTCAGAGGACGACCCCCCCATGAAGCACGTGTCCGATGCCTCGTTCGAAGAGGACGTTCTGAAGTCCAGCGCCCCCGTGCTGGTGGACTTCTGGGCCGAATGGTGCGGACCTTGCCGGCAGATTGCGCCGGCGCTCGAGGAACTGGATCAGACCATGGCCGACAAGGTCACGGTCGCCAAGATCAACATCGACGAAAACCCGAACACCCCCAACAAATACGGCGTGCGCGGCATCCCCACGCTGATGGTGTTCAAGGGCGGCCAGGTGGCGGCCACCAAGATCGGCGCCCTGCCCAAGAGCAAGCTGTTCGAGTGGGTCGAGTCCGTCGTCTGATCCAGGCGGCCACCCCGGCCGCGATCGCGTTCCGCCCCGCCCGGTCCGCTGTCGACCGGCGCGGGGCGTTCGCTATGGGGGCTTCCACGAGGCAGGGGACCGCTCACCGTCGAGAAGGGGCAGCGTCATGAGCGAGGCCGCCATGTCACCCGAGAGCCCGCACGGCGCCGGCGGCTATGTGCTCGATACGGCCTACCTGTACGAACTGTATGCCGACCACAGCCCGGTGCATCTCAACGCCGTCGCCGCCTTCGCCGGCGCCCGGCCGCGCCCCCTGGAGGCGGGGACGACCTGGTGTGACGTGGGCTGCGGCAACGGCGTCTCCGCGCTCGCCATCGCCGCCGCCCTGCCCCAGGTGGCGGTGATCGGGGTCGACCTCAACCCGCGCCACATCGCGTTCGCCCGCGGCATCGCCGAGGCCGCCGGCCTGACCAACGCGCGCTTTCTGGAGGGCGATCACGCCGCCCTGCCCGCCGGGGCCGTGCCGCCGCTGGACTTCGCGGTCCTGCACGGCGTGTTGTCCTGGGTCGACGGCCCGACCCGCGAGCGGCTGCTGGACCGCGTGCTGGCCGACCTGAAGCCGGGCGGGCTGCTGATGGCCTCGTACGACGCCCTGCCCGGCTGGGCCGCGCAGAAGGTCATGCGCGACATGATGGTGGCGGTCACCCGCGACGTCGAGGGCGGCAGCCTTGGGCGCGCCCGCGCCGCCCTGGACTGGCTGCGCCGGATGAAGGCCGGCGGCGCGACGTTCTTCCGCGACAACCCGGCGCTCGGCCGCCTGGTGGATGACCTGCGCGACGACCAGCTTCCGTACATCGCCCACGAGTACCTCAACGCCGGTTTGTGGCCGTTCGCCTTCGCGCAGGTCAACGAGGCCTTGGCGGCGCGCGGCGCCAGCTTCGTCGGCCGGACCGAGATGTTCCTCAACATCGCCGATCTGGCCGCGCCCGAGGCCCTGCACGACGAGTTGACCGGCGCGGCCAGTCGGGCCGAGTTCGAGGCCCGGCGCGACTTCGTCCGCAACGAAGGCTTCCGCCGCGACGTCTACGTCAAGGGCGCCGGGCTGGACGACCTGGCGGCCTGGGAGGCGGCCATGGACGCGCAGCGCCTCGCCGTCACCGAGCCGCTGGCCGGCCTCGACCGCGACGTGGCCTTCGGCGGCGTGCGGGTCAGCTTCACCGGACCGCCGTTCGACGCCGCCCTGGATTACTGGGAGACCCACCCGGGACACCCGCTGCCCGACCTGCCGGGCGAGACCGCGCGCGAGGTGGCGCGCCTGCTGCTGGCCGCACGGCTGGTCGACCCGGTGGCGCCCGCGCCCGGTGCCGCGCTGCCCGACGCGGCCGCGGCGGCACGACTCGCCGGAGGGCGGCTGAGCCTGCCGCTGCCGTTCAACCGGGTGGCCTGCACTCGGCTGTCGGCGGTGGCGCCGCGCGTGCCGCTGGCCGCCCCGGCCCTGGGCGCGGTGGTGGACGTGGGCGCCGTTGACGCGCTGCTGCTGATGGGCCTGGCGGAGGCGGGCCGCAGCGAGGCGCCGCGCTGGACGGTGCGCGCCATGGCCGCCGCCGGGCGCGAGATGCAGCACGACGGCCGCCGCGCCAGCGATGCCGAGGCCGAGGCGCTGCTGGACGAGCGCCTGGACGCGCTGCAGGCGACCGGCCGGGTGGCCAAGCTGGTCCAACTCGGCATCCTGCAGCCCGCCGCCTCGGCGCCCCACGCATAGCAGCCCGGCGCAAGACGGCACGGCGCGGTGGAATCGACGTCCGTCAATGCACCCGCACGCCGAATACCCGACCCTCCGGCCATCGAGTCCCGAAACGGACCAGGATCCTGGAGGTGTTTCATGAAGCTCTTCGATAGCCAAGACCGCTTCGGCGCGGTCTCCATCGCCAATCACTGGCTCCTCGTGGTCGTGGTCATCGGCCTGCTGGCGTCCGGCCTGCTGATCGCCGAGGTGCTGCCCGACGCCGGCCGCGCGGCCCTGATCCCGCTGCACAAGGCGATCGGCGTGCTGGTCGCGGTCCTGGTGGCCTGGGTCGTGCTGTGGTGGCAGGTGCAGCGGGGCCGGCCCGGCGCCGTGCCCGGCACACCGGCCCTGGAGGCGCGCGCCCGCAACGCCATGCATATCGTCCTGCTGGTCGGCACCGTGCTGCTGTCGCTGTCCGGCGTCCTGATGTCCATCAACAGCGGCCATCCGGTCAACGTGTTCGGCCTGTTCACCATCCCGGCCTGGGGCGAGAACCCGGGTCTGGCCGGGCCGGCCCGCACGGTGCACACGGTGGTCGGCTATGCGATGGTGGCGGCGGTTGCCGGGCACGCCCTGGTCAGCGTCAAGCACCACTACGTGAACCACGACGTGACCTTCACCCGCATGCTGGGCCGCGGCGCCTAGCCGTCTGTCGCGACGACCGGAACCCGGCCGGGGGCCGGTGGCGCCGCCACCGGCCCCTGTGCCGTTGGGGCAAGGCCCGCGGCCGCCCCGGACGATGCTTTACGCACCCCGGCACACACCCTACCTCTTCGGCAGCGACCTGGGCTCCGACATCGCGAGGCAGGCCGAGCGCGACCGAGACGAAGAGGTGAACCATGGACCACGTGCGACTGACCGAAACCGCCCGCGCCCTGGTCGCCGACGGCAAGGGCCTGCTGGCGGCCGACGAAAGCACCGGTTCGATCCGCAAGCGCTTCGACGCGGTCGGCGTGGAGTCGACCGAACGCAGCCGCCGCGACTACCGCGAGATGCTGGTGCGCACCCCGCGCGTCGGGGACCACATCAGCGGCGTCATCCTGTTCGACGAAACCCTGCGCCAGGAGGCCGCCGACGGCACCCCGCTGGTCCGGCTGATCGAGTCCGCCGGCATGATCCCCGGCATCAAGGTCGACCGGGGCGCCAAGCCGCTGGCCCCGTTCGGCAGTGGCGAGACCGTGACCGAGGGCCTCGACGGGCTGCGCGAGCGGTTCGACGAATACGCCAGCATGGGCGCGCGCTTCGCCAAGTGGCGCGCGGTCTACAGCATCGGCGACGGCCGCCCGAGCGCCCAGTGCATCCACGCCAACGCCCATGCCCTGGCACGCTACGCCGCGCTGGCCCAGGAGGCCGGTCTGGTGCCGATCGTCGAACCGGAAGTGCTGATGGACGGCGACCACGACATCGACGCCTGCTTCGAAGCCACCGAGCTGGTGCAGCGCGCGGTGTTCCAGGAACTGGCGGGCCAGCGGGTGTTGCTCGAAGGCATGCTGCTGAAGCCGAACATGGTGATCTCCGGGGCGGAGGCCGCGACCCAGGCCGCGCCGGAGGAGGTCGCGGAGCGCACCCTGGCCTGCTTCCTGCGCACGGTGCCGGCGGCGGTGCCGGGCATCGTGTTCCTGTCCGGCGGCCAGGGCGACGAGCAGGCGACCATCAACCTCGACGCCATCAACGTGCTGGCCCTGAAGATCGGGGCGCCGTGGCCGCTCAGCTTCTCCTACGGGCGCGCCCTGCAACAGGCGGCGCTGCGCACCTGGGCCGGCGACAACGACAACACCCCGGCGGCGCAGGCGGCGTTCCTGGCCCAGGCACAGGCCAACCAGAAGGCCGCCCTGGGCGCCTACGCCGCCTGAGCGCGGCGCGGTGCCGGGCCGTCAGCCGGTGCCGCCAAACCGCAGGGTGACCGTCGCGCCGGCCATGGCCACCGGCGGCAGCGTCAGGTCAAGCCGGCCCTCTGCATCGGCAACGGCCGTTGTGCGCACCACCGCCGCCCCGTCGGCGTCGGTCACGGTGACGTGGGTCCGGGCGCCCGGTGCGACCTGCCACGCCATCGTGCCGTCGCCGAAGCCCTGCGCCTGCACCGTCACACCGCCCGGGGTGCGGGTCAGACCCCACAGCGGCCAGCGGCTCTCGATCACATAGGGCACGGCGGCGCCGGGCGGCGCCCGGTCCGGCGTCGGCCAGTCCATCAAGGCAACCTCCGGCGCGACCACCGCCGAATCCAGGGCGACGTACAGGCTGCCCTGGGCGTGCCGCTGGCCCAGCACGCCAACCGACGCCGCCATGTCGACCGCCCGGACGGTCGCGGCGTCGAAGCGCAGCGTCTGCAGGGCGCCGCGCTGCTCGACCCGCCAGCGCGCCGGGGCCACCTCGACCAGCGTAACGTCGAAAAAGCCGCCCGCGATGCGCACGTAGTGGCTGGTGGTCACCGGACACACCGGCTGGGTCCGCACATAGTCCAGGTTGTGCAGCAAGGCGTTCAGGCTGGCAACCTTACTGCCCGAATACATGTGATAGTAGAGGTTGATCGGCTTCAGCCGGGCCGGCGTCCCGCTCCGGTCCCAGGTCTCGGTCAGGTAGCGGAAGCCGAAGAACCGGTCGCGCCACAGGTCGGTATAGGTATTCTCGTTGCTGGCGGCGGTGTAGATCTGGCACTCGCCGCCGGTCAGGCAGCCGATCGGCGACACCCAGGCGACGGACGGAAACGCGCTGTCGTAGCGCGTATCGCCGCCGTTGATCGCGAGCAGGCCGTCCGCGCGCGCCACCGCCAGGGCCTCGGGGAACGGCGTCGTGTCACCCGACCACAACACCACCCGGACCGGCTTGTCCGGCGGCGCGAACCGGCCAATGAACGCGGCGGCGCCGCCCATCTCGGTCTCCAGGTCGAACGGCGCGTCCATGAACGCGCGGGGCCGCGCGTAGCCGTCGGCCAGGTTGGTCGCCCCCAGGTCCAGGATTTCCTGGTCGAGGGCGCCGCCATCGTAAGTGTCCAGGGTGCCGCGCTCGGCCAGGGCGGCGATGAACGGGGCCTCCTTCTCCGGCGTGTAGTCGGCAAAGAAGGCCCAGTGGAAGGGATGGGTGTAGGTGTGGCTCGCCGGCTCCACCTGTGGCAGGGCGAACAGCGCCCGCGCCATCTCCTGTGACGGGGACCCGCCCCGCCAGTCCGGGTCCAGCTCGGCCGCGATCGGCCCCACGGTGACCGGCAGATCGGGACAGGGGGCGATGACCTCGCGCAGGATGACCTCGGCGGCGATCGCGCCGCGCTCCTCGTAGCCGGGCAGTTCCGCCTTGCTGTTCCAGCCGTCGCCGTCGATGTGGCTGAAGTAGAGCCGCCGCCCCACCAGCGTGGTGACATCCGGACGCGGCAGACCGTCGAGCCCCAGGGCCTGCCCGAAGAACAGGAACGGGTCGATCAGCCAGGCCCGCAGCCCCAGGGGGTCGATCGCGCCCGGCACCGCCCCCGACGGCGCGTCGGCCGTGAACAGTTCGTAGCCGGCGGCCGCGAATCCGCCCCCCGGGCCGGTCACCACCAGGTGGCTGTCCAGGGTCGCGTCCTCACCCGTACGGGCGACCAGCCAGGACCGGGTGTCGCCGCCCGCCGGCCGCACCACCGGATAGCCGGGCAGAATGCCGCCGATGCGCCGCTCGTAGTCCATCATCCACGGCTCGCGCACCGGGAACGTGACGCCGTAGGTCGCCGCGATCCAGCGGTCCTCGGCACGCACCCCGAGCGTCGCCAGGAACCGGGCGGCCAGCGCGTGCGTTTCGGGAGTGTTGAGGGCTTCGGTGAACGGCAGATCGCCGAGCACCACGAAGCGCACGCCACGGGCCTGCATCGCGACCGCCCAGCGCAGCAGCGCCGCCGCGTCCGGCAGCGTCTCGCCGCGGAGCCACGTCAGGACGGCCCGGACATCGCCGAGTGTGTCCGGATCCGGCAACGGGTCGAGCAGACTGTGATGGCGCACCACCAGACCCAGGTGGTTGAGGGGGAACTCGGCGACGGCGTGGATCAGGCCGTCGCGTGCATCCTTGGCCGACGGGTGTTCGAGCGCGAGAATGGTCCGCGCCATTGTGCCGCCGGTTGCGGCCATGGCCATCATGGCCCCCTCTGTATGCCCTGCGGACCGGTGGCGGGGCATCCCGACAGCCCCGCGCCCGCCGCGAGACCCGGCGCCCGGACCGAAGGAGACCGCCCCCATGGCCCGCGTTCTGATCGGGACCTCTGGATGGCATTATACACACTGGACGGGGCCCTTCTATCCATCGGACGTCCAGGCTGGCGATCGACTCGCCTTTTACGCTAGCGCCTTCCGTGCCGCCGAAGTGAACAACACGTTCTACTCTCTGCCGCGTGCGTCCACCCTGCGGCACTGGTGCGCGCAGACCCCCGACGGGTTCGTGTTCGCGTGCAAGGCCAGCCGCTACATCACCCATATGAAGAAGCTCAAGGACGCCGCCGAGACGGTGCCGCGATTCCTGGAGTCGATCGCACCGCTCGGCGACAAGCTCGGCCCGGTGCTGTTCCAGCTCCCGCCGCGCTGGCGCTGCAACGTCGATCGTCTGGCCGCGTTGCTGGCGGTGGTGCCGCCGGGCCAGCGCTGCGCGGTCGAGTTCCGGGACGAGAGCTGGTTCACCGAGGCCGTCGACACGGTGCTGGCGGACCATGGCGCCGCGTTCACGGTCTACGACCTCGACGGCCACACGGCGCCGGTCAAGGTCACGGCGGACTTCGCGTATGTGCGGCTGCACGGACCCGGCGCGCCCTACCAGGGGTCCTACGACGCGGCCGCGCTGGCCACCTGGGCCGCGCGCATCGCCGAATGGCGCGACGGCGGCCGCGACGTCTATGTCTTCTTCGACAACGACGAGGCCGGCTACGCCGCCCTCAACGCCGCACACCTGCGGACGCTGGTGGACGGGGACGGGGTCCCGGCGTGAGTCGGCTCCGTTCCCGGCCGCGCAACGGAAACGGGCCGGTCGGGGCTTTCCCCGACACGGCCCGCGGTCGTACCAGCCGACGAATGAAGCCGGATCAGGACTCCGGCGTGTTGTCGACCAGGGTCACCACCGATGTGGCCTCCAGCACACGGCCCTCGATGAAATCGTTGTCCATCAGGCCGGCCACGCTGACCCGGTCACCTTCCTCGATCTGCTGGAAGCCCTTGTCATCGAGAGGGTTGTAGTCCAGCAGGTCGGTCTCGACGGTGATGTCGCCGGGCCCCACGTCGAGGACGAAGCTCTGCTCCGACTCCGTGACTGCGGTGACCAGCCCGTTGACGCGGGCCTCGCTGACCACCACCGGCCCGCTGGTCACCCAGGTGTCCGCGCCCTCCTCGTCCGCGCTGCTGGCGTAGAAGTAGGTGTTGAGGTCCTGGACGTAGACGCTCTGGGCCTCGATGGTGGAGGCGGCGAACAGGTTCTGGTCCACCTCGCCGTAGACGGTCACCGTGTCGCCGTCGACGAGGCCGAAGGCGTCCGCGTCGCTGTCCCAATCGTCCATCTCGACCAGGATGACGCCGTCACCGTAGTCCAGGGTGAAGGACGAGGGGGCGACGCCGACCACCGTCCCGCTGAGGGTGATCCAGGCGTCGTCCGGCTTGGCATAGGGTTCGGCCGCCAGGGCGGGACCCGCGACGAGACCCGTGGCTCCCAGGGCAGCGACGATGGCGGTGAGCGTCCGTGTCATGACGATCCTCCGTCTCGTGGGTGTCCGATGAGAGCATGTGCGAAACCGGCCGTGTCGACCGGCCTCGCCCGCTCAACGCACGGCGGCCGGTCGAGTTCCCTGCCCTCCGGCCTGAACCGCGCAGCGCGTCATCCGGCCCTTCAGCCGCGCGCCGGTTTGGCGCACAATGGCCGGCATCAGTCCCGCTCCTGCACGACATGAGCCCGCCCCATGGATACCCTGGCCCGCGACCTTCCCGACCCCGCCGATCCCTCGACCCTGTGGACCCCGCCGCTGGCCGAGCCGGCGCCGCGCGGTCTGTGCACCGACTGCGGCGTCTCCCGCATGGCCGACCCGCGCCGCTGCGCCGAGGCCTGCCAGTTCATCAAGCCGGACTATCCGGCCGCCGAGGCCCGGGTGCAGGGCCGGGCGCGCGATCCGGCGCGGGGCGACGAGCTGTTCTTCGGCCCCTACCGCCGCATGCTAAGGGCGGCGCTGAAGGACCCGCGCCCGGGCGCGCAGTGGACCGGCATCACGACCCGGATCGGCCAGCGCCTGCTGGAAACGGGCCAGGTGGACGCGGTGCTGACCATGACCGCCGATGCGGGCGACCGCTGGCGGCCGCGCCCGGTGATCGTCACCGACCCGGCCGACATGGCCGCCTGTCGCGGCATGCGCATGGGCTATGCGCCGCTGCTGGCGCTGCTGGAGCCGGCCCTCGCGCGCGGCTACCGCCGGCTGGCGGTGATCGGCATCCCGTGCCAGGTGCATGCGCTGCGGGCGCTGGAAGCCGACCTGGGGCTGGAGCGGCTCTACGTCATTGGCACGCCGTGCTCGGACAACACGACGACCGAGAACTTCCACACCTTTCTCGGCTTGCTGACCGAGCGGCCCGAAGACGTGACCTACTTGGAGTTCCGCGCCGACTTCCATGTGGAACTTCGGTTCACGGACGGGCGGGTCACGCTGATCCCGTTCCTCAAACTGCCGATCTCGAAACTGCCGCGTGATTTCTTCCCGCTCACCTGCCGCACCTGTGCGGACTACACCAACGCACTGGCCGACATCACCGTGGGCTATCTGGCCGGCCGCGGCGAGCAATGGTTGATCGTGCGCAACCAGGCCGGCGAGGCGCTGCTGGATCTGCTGGGCGACGAGGTGCGCACCGAAGCCGTGACCAGCGCCGGCCAGCGCGCCAGCTCGGTGCAGGGCTTCATCACCAACACCGAGAAGGCGGCCGGCGGCCTGCCGGTGCGGGGCATGCCGAATTGGCTGCGCCCGCTGATGGGATGGCTGATGCCGAAGGTCGGGCCGCGCGGCCTGGAGATCGCCCGCGCCCGCCTGGAGATGAAGGCGGCGGAAAGCGTCATCCACCTGCGCCGCGAGCAGCCCCGGCGCATGAAGCACATGATCCCGGACCATGCGTGGCGGTTGGTGGAACCCTATGGCCTGTCCCCCCGGGCGGGGGAGCGGCGGTAGGCGGCGGGGGCCGCGAGGATTGGGGCGATCAATGCGCCTCGACCGGCGCCACCTTGTCGACAGCGCGGAGAATCGCCTGGGCCACGTTGATCATGAGTTGGCCGGAGATGAACAGCTCGTAGGCGTCGTCGTGTCCGACCATGACGAACCCGTTCGAATGGCACACCAGGGCCAGCCGCCGACCGTCCAGAAACACGGTCTGGGTGCGCGCCTGGTAGATCGCCTCCACCATGGACCGCGCCAGGTCGCGGGCCTCGTCCAGGGTGAAGGCGTCGATCGTGCTGTCGGTCCGGCTCTGGTTGAAGGCGAACACCGCCCGCAACTCGACGCCGCTGTCCCGGTCGGCCGTTACCGACACATGGGACAGGCCCTTGCCGGCGGGAAACAGGAAGCAGCGGTCATTGAGGTCAACCCGCACCTCTTGCGGGCCGCCCGCCGCCGCATCGGCGGCGGCCCCACCGGTCGCCAGACTCATCGTGCTGATCTTCATGGGTCGGTCGGATCCTGCGTGCTGCCCGGCGGCCGGCCGGCCGTGGGCCGACACGGCGGTCCGGCGATCACCGGGCGCCGGGGGTGTAGAAGTCGGGGCGCGCCAGATCGGCGCTGCCGGCGCGGCGGTCGCCCGGATCCAGCGCCTGGATGGCGGCGGCCAGGGCGTCGCACCGCTCGCCGTGCGCCCGGGCCTGCGACGCGCCCGCCGCGGCCGCGCCCTGGCCGGCGGTCCCGGCGCACTCGGCCTGATACCGGGCCATCATCTCCGTCGGCGACAGACTGTCAACCGGCGCGCCGGCACCCGGGGCGCGGTCAACCGGGGCGCGGTCAACCGTGGCATCGGGGGATGTCTGCGCCCGCGCCGCGCTCCCCGGACCCGCGACGGCGGCGAGACCCAAGGCCAGCATCGCCACAACGGCCCTGCTGGGGACCGGGAGGGCCGCCGACGCCACGGCCCTACACCGCCCGCATCTTGACGTAGCGGCCGGGCGCGTCCTCGATCGCCGCCAGACCGTTGCCGGGATGGCGCGCGGGCACCGGTCCGCCGCCGTGCTTGTCGACCCACTTGGCCCAGTCCGGCCACCACGACCCCTGGTGTGTCGTAGCGGCGCCCAGCCAGGTTTCCGGGTTCTTCGACCGGCTGGAACTGGTCCAATGGCAGTACTTGTTGGCCGCCGGCGGGTTGATGACGCCGGCGATGTGGCCCGAGGCCGCCAGCACGAACTTGACCGGCCCACTGTACAGGTGTGAGCCGCGGAAGGTGGAGATCCAGGGCGCAATGTGATCCTCGCGCGCCGACAGGAAGTAGGCCGGCGTCTTGACCTTGCTCAGGTCGACGTCGACACCGGCGACCCGCACCGCCCCCGGCTCGCGCAACGCATTCTCCAGATAGAATCGCCGCAGATAGAAGCTGTGCATGGCGGCGGGCATGCGCGTGCTGTCGGAGTTCCAGTACAGCAGATCGAAGGGGAAGGGCTCCTTGCCCATCAGATAGTTGTTGACCACGAACGACCAGATCAGGTCGTTGGAGCGCAGCATGTTGAACGTCGTCGCCATCTCGGCGCCGTCCAGGTAGCCGCGCTCGAACATTTCCTTCTCCAGGTGCTCCAGCGTGGTCGGGTCGATGAACACACCCAGTTCGCCGGGGTCCGAGAAGTCGAGCATGGTCGTGAAATGCGTCGCCGAGGCGACCCGGTCCCCCTGCCCCTTGGCGTGCAACCAGGCCAGCAGCACGCCCAGAAGCGTGCCGCCCAGGCAGTATCCGATGGCGTTGACGGTGCGCTCGCCCGTGGCCTCCTCAATGGCATCCAGGGCGGCGACCGGCCCCTCCATCAGGTAATCGTCGAACGTGACGTCACGGTAGCTCTCGTCAGGATTTACCCATGAGATCGTGAACACGGTGTGGCCCTGCGAGACGGCCCAGCGGATGAACGAGTTCTTCTCGCGCAAATCCAGAATATAATACTTGTTGATCCAGGGCGGGACGATGAGCAGCGGCCGCTTGTTCACCATCTCGGTCGTCGGACTGTACTGGATGAGCTGCATCAGCCGGTTTTCGTACACCACGCTTCCCGGCGTGGTGACGATGTTTTCCCCAACCTTGAACGCCTCCTCGTCGGTCATGGTGATGCGGAGCTGGCCCTTGCCGCGCTCCAGGTCGGCCAGCATGTGCTCCAGGCCGTGCAGCAGGCTCTCGCCGTTGGTCTCGATGGCGGTGCGCAGAACCTGGGGGTTGGTCATGACGAAGTTGGTCGGCGCCATGGCGTCGACGAACTGTCGGGTGTAGAAGTCCACCTTCTTCGCGACAGGGCTGTCCTGGCCCTCGACGTCGTGGACCAGCCCAAGCATCCAGCGCGACGTCAGCAGGTAGGACTGCTTGATGAAGTCGTAGACCTCGTTCTCCTGCCACATTTCGTCGCGGAACCGATAGTCGCCCTTCTCCGGCTGCACCAGCGGTTCGGTTTCCTGGCCGAGCCAGCGCTGGGCCGCGTTCTGCCACAGCGCCATGTACTCCTGCCAGAGATTGAACTGGGCCTCCATGATCTTGGAGGGATTCGCCATCATCCGGGCGGTCATGTCCAGGAACGCCTCGCCCACGTTCAGCGGGTCGCCGAACGGCATGGTCGGCTGACCGGACGCCTGGCGGCTCAGGAAGTCGCTGACCAGACGCTGGCCGTGCTCGGCGATCTCCTGCATCGAGCGCGCGAATTCCTGCGGGTCCGGATGCTTCGGAATGTCGTCGGTCTTGCCCTGTTGATCGGCCATCGTCCCTTCCTCTATCATCCGCTGCGCACTGAGGGTCCGGGGGCGTTGAACCTGACCCCGTCGGTGGGGATTTGACGTGCATTGTGGGGTATGATCCCGTGCCGGCCAAGAGGCTTGCGACGGGGCGCGGCTGTCTCCCAAAGATGGGTCAATGCGACGCGACGAGCAAGCCGAACCGAGCGGTCCGCGACAGAAACGGCCGCGCGATCGGCACCGGGCGACGCCGCCACCCTCGGCACCGCCCGCCTGCGGGCGCGGATCGGCGCGGCGACGGCCTGGATATCAGAACGGCCTGGGTATCAGAGATGACGTCTTAAGTTGGGGAGAGGACGGGCGTGACAACACAGCGGCCCCGGCAGACCCGGACCGACCCCGCCCACGGGCGGACACCGTACGGCGGGCCGCGGCGTCCGTCCCGGCGCCCCCGGACCGGCCCGGCGCTGGTCCTGTGCGGCGCCCTGGCGCTGGCCGGCTGCGCCGGCGATCCGCCGCCCGAGGCATCCGGCGCCTATCCGGACATCGCCGACAGTCCGTCCGAGCGGCCCGACGTGGCCCCGGCCCGGGAGCGCGAACAGGTGGCGGAGGGGCTGCGCGCCGACCGGCGCGCAGACCGCTACATCGAGGAGACCGGCGAGCGCCGCCGCTCCAGCGAGGTCCGCCCCCCCGAGTTCACGCCGCCGCCCGAGACCGCAGCGCCCGCCGAGACGCCGCCGGCGGCGCGCCTCGACGCTGGCGAGCAGCCCCCGGCACCCGCCGCCAGCCCGGTGCGCCGCGACCTGCCGGCGCCGGAGGGCGCGGCGCGCAGCGCCGCCGCCGTGCCCGCCGGCACCCCCGTGCCCGGCGCCTTCGAGCCCGGGGCGCCGCCCCCGCTTGCCGACCCGACCGCAGCGGCGCGCGCGGTGCCGGACGGTCCCCCCCCCGGCGCCCCGATGCCGCGCCAGACCGCGCCCCTGGTTCCTCCGGCCGGCATGGCGGCCGCGGGTCCGGGCGCAGGGCCAAGCGCGGCGCCGTACGGCGGCGGGCCGATCGTGGTCGACTCGCGCGGTGTCACCACCCTGGGGCCGGGCGGCCCCCTGACCACGCCGGGCCCCTATCCGGTGGCCGGTCCGACGGTCGCGGCGGCCGGTCCGGCCGCCATGGCGCCCGCCGGCGCCCAGCCGCTGTCGGCCTACGGTCCGCTCGGCGGCGCCCGCAGCCAGCGCGTGGCGGTGATCTACTTCGGCAACGGCTCGGCCGGTCTGTCCGGCCGCGACCGCCAGGTGCTGGAGCAGGTCGCGGCCCTGCAGCGGCAGTACGGCGGCGTGGTGCGGGTGGTCGGGCATGCCTCCAGCCGCACCGGGGCCATGGACATCGCCCGCCACAAGCTGGTCAACTTCAACATCTCGCTGGCGCGCGCCAACCGGGTGGCCGACGCGTTGATGAGCGCCGGCGTGCCGGGCCGCTTCCTGTACGTGGGCGCGGTCTCGGACAGCCAGCCGGTGTACTACGAGATCATGCCGACCGGGGAGGCCGGCAACCGCCGCGCCGAGATCTATCTGGACTACTGACCAGGCTGGACTACGGACCGGACTGTTGACCGGGCTCCCGCGGCCGCCGCCCGGCGGACAGGACCAGCCCTTCCCGCCGGCCGGCGACGGCGCTCAGGCGGGGTGTCGCGCCGGGGTGACGTCCACCATGTCCTCCAGGCGCGGCGCGGATGCCGTGGCCGTGGCATCGCGCAGGGCCGGGCGCGCCGTGCCCTTGATGAAGGTCAGCCCGATGGCCAGGCCCAGCGGCCCGTTCGGATCGCCGACCATCACGTGCACCGGCCCCTCGTCCCGCTGCAGGGACTCGCGCACCTGCGCGGCCACCTGGCCGGCGTCCTCGACCGCCCGGGCCAGCCGGCTGCCGAGGGCGAACGGCGCCATCGCCGGCATCATCGCCATGCCCATCAGTGCCGACGGCGCGAGGCCGAACGACGGCCCGGCGGGGCGCGCCTCTGCCCCGTCGCCCTCCCCGTCCCCGGTCTCGGCGTCGGTGGCACCAAGGCCGAATGCCCGCCCGCCGGCCATCGCGGCGAACGGGAACAGGAACGGAAACGGCGGGACGAACCCGAACGGGAAGAACGGAAACATGGTTCGGCACCTCCTCTGGCCCGCCCCCATCGACCCACCAGACCCGACGCTGCGGGATCCGGGACCACGGGCGGCCTTGCCCACCGACCCCGCCCCGGGACGGCCTCGCTGGCAAGGGTCAGCGGGCAAGGCTCATTCCAAAAGGCTCATTCTAAAGAAGTGGGCACTATCATACCAAAGTGCCCGTCCGACGCGATCATTGCAAGGCCCGATGGCCCGATCGTCCGCCCCGGGCGACCGGCCGTCGTGTCAGTCCGGCGACAACCGCCCGCCAAGGGGGTGACCTGACCCGAGGAATGCCGTTATGATGTTCGGGCCGTCGTCGTTGGGCTCGCGCGCCGGGGGATTTGTCGTGCGCGGCCCGATCGCCCGTCGTCGGCGCATCCCGCCGGTTGTCCGAGGACGGCCCGCTCATCCGCCATCCGACGCCCGCGCGTCCGTCCCGTGACGGAGGCGCCGGCCCGCACCCAAGGAAGGGGGGACATGACGCACCCGACACCCTGGCCGTGGGAGGGCAAGGGCCTCAAGGCCATCATCTGCGACCTCGACGGCGTGGTCACCGACACCGCCGCCGTGCACGCCGCGGCCTGGAAACGCCTGTTCGACGGGGTGCTGAAGGCCCGGTCGGACCAGACCGGCGCCCCGTTCGTGCCGTTCACCCACGACGACTACCTTCAGCACGTGGACGGCAAGCCCCGCTACGACGGTGTGCGCACCTTCCTGGCCTCGCGCGGCATCACCCTGCCGGAGGGAACGCCCGACGATCCCCCCGACGCCGAGACCGTCTGCGGCCTCGGCAACCGCAAGAACCTGGAGTTCAACGCGGTGATCGAACGCGACGGCGTGACGGTCTTCGACCGCGCCGTGGCGCTGATCCGGCGCCTGCGCGCCGACGGTTTGCATGCCGTCGTCGTCTCGTCGTCCAAGAACTGCGGCCCCGTGCTCGAAAGCGCCGGCCTGACCGACCTGTTCGAGGCCCAGGTCGACGGCATCTCGGCCGCCGCGAAGGGCCTGCCGGGCAAGCCCGCGCCCGACACCTTCATCGAAGGCGCCCGTCTGGTGGGCGTGACACCGGCCGAGAGCATCATGGTCGAAGACGCCATCGTGGGCGTCCAGGCCGGCCGCGCCGGCGGCTTCGGGCTGGTCATCGGGGTCGACCGCGGGCTGGGCGAAGACGCCCTGCGCGAGAACGGTGCCGACATTGTTGTCAAGGACTTGGGAGACTTTCTCCGTGACGCCTGAGACCCCCGAACCCCGGCTGCGCTCCGTGCGCGACCTGCCGCACGCCCTGGAGGCGTTCGACACCCTGACGGCCGCCCTCAAGGGGCGCGAGCCGGCCATCTTCCTGGACTACGACGGCACCCTGACGCCGATCGTCGACCGGCCCCAGGATGCCATCCTGTCGGACGAGGGCCGCGCGGTGGTCGATGCCCTGGCGCGCAAGCGTCCGGTGGCGGTGGTCAGCGGCCGCGACCGGCCCGACGTCGAGAAGCTGGTCGGCATCGACAGCCTGATCTTCGCCGGCAGTCACGGCTTCGATATCCACACCCCCGACGACGGCACCCTGACGCTGGAGGGCATCGGGGACTACACCGCGCTCATGGACGAGGTGGAGCGGCGCCTTAAGGCGGGGCTCGACTCGATCCCGGGGGCGCTGGTGGAGCGCAAGAAGTTCTCGGTGGCCGCCCACTACCGGCTGGTGGCCGACGAGGAGTATCCGGTGTTCCGCAGCGTGCTGGACCGGCTCCTGGGCGCCGTCCCTGACCTGAAGGAAAAGCCGGGCAAGAAGGTGTTCGAGATCCAGCCCGATATCGACTGGGACAAGGGCAAGGCGGTCAGTCACCTGCTCGCCACCCTGCGCCTGGACGATCCGGGCCACGTGCCGATGTTCTTCGGCGATGACGTCACCGACGAGGACGCGTTCAAGGCGCTACAGACGATGGGAGGCATCGGCGTGCTGGCCGCGCCGGCCAGCGACAGCGACACCGGCCGCGTCTCGGCCGCCGACTTCCGCGTCGACGATCCCGGGCAGGTGCTGGACCTGCTGCGCCGCCTGACCCCCTAGCGCCGGCGTCCGGCCCACCGGCCGCAGAACCCGACCCCGTCCCCGCCACACCCAAAGCCACGCCCAGCCACGAAAGGTCCGCGACCCATGTCCGAATGGTCCCTGGTCTACGACCAGTTCGATCCGAAGAACCAAGGTCTGCTTGAGGCCCTGTGCGCCACCGGCAACGGCTACTACGTCACCCGCGGCGCCTTCTGCTGGGTGATGGCGGACGAGACCCACTATCCAGCGACCTACCTGGCCGGCGGGTACAACCGGGCACAGACCGAGATCGCCGGCCGCATCATCGAGAACGAGGACCTGGTCAACCTGCCGAACTGGTCGGCGCTGACGTTCCGCATCGACGACGGCGACTGGTTCAACATCCAGGCCGTCTCGGTCGAATCGTTCCGCCAGGAACTGGACCTCTACCGGGGCATTCTCAAGGTCGAGGTGCGGTTCACGGACAAGAAGGGCCGCGAGAGCACGCTCCAGACCCGGCGCCTGGCCAGCATGGCGGAAAAGCACCTGGGCGGGCTGGAACTGTCGCTCACCGCGCACAACTGGTCGGGCCGGGTCGAGGTGCTGTCCGGCCTCGACGGGCGCGTCATCAACGCCGGCGTGCGCCGCTACCGCGATCTCAACAGCTCGCACATCAACCCGGTGGCCGCCGAGCCGTTCGAGAACCCGGACACCGGGGAGACCATGCTGCACCTGCTGGTCGAAACCAAGCAGTCGCATCTGCGGGTCTCTCAGGCGGCGCGCACCCGGGTGGTCTCGAACCCGCACGCCTTCGAGGCCAAGTCGTCGACCGAGACCGAGGCCGGCTACGCCCGTCAGACCATCCGCGTCGATGTGGGCCACGGGGAGACCCTCGTGGTCGAGAAGCTCGCGAGTCTCTACAACTCCCGCGACACGGCCATCTCCGAGCCGGGCGTCGCGGCCCGCGAGGCGGTCATCCACGCGCCGGCGTTCCAGCGGCTCGCGCATGACCACGAGCGGATGTGGTGCATGCTGTGGGACCGCTGCGACATCGTGCTGGACCGCAGCAGCCGCATCCAGATGATCCTCCGGCTGCACATGTTCCACCTGTTGCAGACGTTGTCGCCGAACACCATCGACCTGGACGTGGGCGTGCCGGCGCGCGGCTGGCACGGCGAGGCCTATCGCGGGCACGTGTTCTGGGACGAGTTGTTCATCCTGCCGTTCCTGAACTTCCGGCTGCCGGCGATCGCGCGCTCGTGCCTGCGCTACCGCCACCTGCGCCTGCCGGCGGCGCGCCATGCTGCCTACGAAGCCGGCCTGAAGGGGGCCATGTTCCCGTGGCAGTCGGGCAGCGACGGCCGCGAGGAAAGCCAGAAGGTCCACCTCAACCCGCGCTCGGGCCGCTGGGTCCCGGACAACAGCTCGATCCAGCGCCACGTCAGCCTGGCCATCGCCTATAACGTCTGGCGTCACTACCAGATCACCGGCTCGGAGCACTTCCTGGAGCTGCGCGGTGCCGAGTTGATGCTGGAGATCACCCGCTTCTTCGCCTCGCTCACGCACTTCAACGCCCAGACCGGACGGTACGAGATCCACCGCGTCATGGGGCCGGACGAGTACCACGAAGCCTATCCCGACACCGAAACCGCGGGCCTGAACAACAACGCCTATACCAATGTGATGGTGGCGTGGCTGTGCACCTCGGCCATGCGGGTGCTGGCCAGCCTGGACGCCGCCCACCGCGACGAGCTGATGGACAAGCTGATGCTGGACGAGCGCGAACTCGCGCTGTGGGACGACATGAGCCGCAAGCTCACCGTCTGCTTCCACGACGACGGCATCATCAGCCAGTTCGAGGGCTACGAGAACCTGAAGGAGTTCGACTGGGAGGGTTACCGCGAGAAGTACGGCGACATCCAGCGCCTGGACCGCATCCTCGAGGCCGAGGGCGACAGCGCCAACCGCTACAAGCTGTCCAAGCAGGCCGACGTCCTGATGCTGTTCTACCTGTTCTCGCGCGAGGAGCTGTCCGAACTGATGCAGCGCCTGGGCTACGAACCCCTGACGCTGGAGCAGTGGCAGCGCAACATCGACTACTACCTGGCCCGCACGTCGCACGGCTCCACGCTGTCCTACATGGTGCACGCCGCCGTGATGGCGCGCAGCCACCCGGAGAAGGCCTGGGAGCTGTTCACCCAGGCGCTGCATTCCGACATCGACGACATCCAGGGCGGCACCACGCCGGAGGGCATCCACCTCGGCGCCATGGCCGGCACCGTCGACCTGGTGCAACGCTGCTTCACCGGCCTGGACGTCCGCGACGGCGCCCTGCATTTCGACCCGGTGTTCGTCGAGCGCATGGGCACGCTCAAGCTCAAGCTGCGCCACCTGGGAAGCTGGCTGCACGTGACCATGCAGCAGGACGAGATGACGGTGGCCGCCCAGACCGGGTGGGCGCAGCCGCTGACCATCTGCGTGCGCGGCGAGACCCGCGACCTGCAACCGGGTGAGTCGGTGACCTTCAACCTGTCCGGCGGCGGCGCCGCCGAGGTCGGCCGGGCGGCCGCGGATTGACCCCCGGGGCCCGCGCCGGCGGCCGGACCATGCCCCGGCAGAACACCTAATCCATTGTAAAAAGGATATTTTCCAGGGCAGCGCAAACCCTCGCGGTTCCCATCGGGCGTCGGCTGCACTACAGCCGATTGCGGCAAACCGGACTCGCGGCACGACTTCGGTTTGTCGCGATAATCGGCTGTAAAATCAATAATTTAGAGCCGATTTACGTTCGAAATCGGACCGCATCTGCGGTTCCGATTTCGAACAATCGGCTCTAGAGTGATGAGACCCGGCGGTGGGGATATGGCCGGATCGCCGGGTCCGGCGCGTCGGCTCGACGAGGCGCCCGCGGTTCTGGTGTGCAAGGAGGATCCATGTCTCGTCTCGTGGTGGTCTCAAACCGGGTCGCCGTGCCCGATGCCCAGTCGGCCACCGCCGGCGGCCTCGCGGTCGCGCTGCGCGATGCGCTGCAAAGCTGTGGCGGCGTCTGGTTCGGCTGGAGCGGCAAGACGGCGGCCCAGACCGCCGAGAAGCCCGCGATCACCGAGGTCGGGCCGGTGACCTACGCCACACTCGATCTGGGCCGCAAGGACTACAACGAATACTATAACGGCTTCGCCAACCGCACCCTCTGGCCCCTGTTTCACTATCGACTCGACCTGGCCGAGTTCAGCCACGAGAACTATACCGGGTACCTGCGCGTCAACACGCTGTTCGCCGACAAGCTGCGCCCCCTGATCGAGGACGACGATCACATCTGGGTGCACGACTACCACATGATCCCGCTGGGCCGGGAGCTGCGCGCGCTCGGGGTCGAGCACCCCATGGGCTTCTACCTGCACACCCCGTTCCCGGCCCTGGAGGTGCTGCTGGCGCTGCCGAGTCACGCGCTGCTGGTCAAGTCCCTGTGCGCCTATGACGTGATCGGCTTCCAGACCGAGAATGACCTGCGCGCCTTCCGCGACTACATCCATTACGAGACCAAGGGCGAACTGATCGACGAACAGACCTTCCACGCCTACGGCCGGGTGGTCCGGGCCGAGGTCTTCCCCATCGGCATTGAGCGCGGTCAGATGGAGGAGGCCTCCGCCCGGGCCGTCGAGCTGGGCGCGGCGCGGCGCCTGGAGCGCACCCTGCACAATCGCAGCCTGATGATCGGCGTCGATCGACTGGACTACTCCAAGGGCATTCCGGAACGCTTCCGCTCGTTCGAACGCTTCCTGGAGACCTACCCGGACCATCGCGGCCAGGTGTCGATGATGCAGATCGCGCCGCTGTCGCGCTCCGAGGTGCCGGAGTACAAGGCCATCCGCGACGAGTTGGAGGGGCTCGCCGGCTACATCAACGGCCGCTACGGTGACTTCGACTGGATGCCGCTGCACTACCTGACCAAGAACTTCCAGCGCGAGACCCTGGCCGGCTTCTTCCGCCTGTCGCGGGTCGGCGTCGTCACACCGTTGCGCGACGGCATGAACCTGGTGGCCAAGGAATACGTCGCCAGTCAGGACCCCAGCTATCCCGGCGTCCTGGTTCTGTCGCGCTTTGCGGGCGCCGCGCGTGAGCTGGACGCCGCCCTGCTGGTCAACCCCTACGACCACGACGGCGTGGCGGCGGCGCTGCACCAGGGCTTGGTCATGTCGCTGGAGGAGCGCCGGGAGCGCTGGGAAAGCATGATCGCCAAGGTGCGCGACAACTCGCTGGAACACTGGCGCGAGGCCTTCCTGTCCGTGCTGCGCGCCGTGCCGACGCTGGCGGAGCGGCGCGCCGGCACCGCGACCACCGCGGCCCCCGCCGCCTCGGACGCCGGATGACGGCACCGGCCCCGCCCCCGGTCGGGCCGGCGCGGCCGGCCCTGATCGCCGACATCGGCGGCACCAATGCCCGCTTCGCCCTGGTGGACGAGGCCGGGGCCGTGCTGGCGCGGGAGCGCGTCGCCACCCGGGACTTCGACGGCCCGGTGGCCGCCGCCCGCGCCGTCGTCGCCCGCCACGCGCCCGACGCGCCGCCGGACCGCGCCGCCTGGTGCGTGGCCTGTCCGGTCACCGGCGACACCGTCACCCTGACCAACCACGACTGGACCTTCTCGATCAGCGACGCCCGGGCGGCGCTGGGCCTGAAGACCCTGCATGTGGTCAACGATTTCGTCGCCAACGCGCTGGCGATCCCGGACCTCGCGGCGTCCGACTGGGTCGCGGTGGGACCGGACGGACCGGGCCAGGCCGACGCGCCCATCGCCGCGCTCGGCCCGGGCACCGGCCTGGGCGTGGCGCTGCTGGTGCCCGAGGGGGCGGGCGGCTACCGCGCGCTGGCGACCGAGGGCGGTCACGTCACCCTGGCCCCCGGCAACGCGGACGAGGCGGCGGTGATCGCCCGCCTGTGGGAGACGCACGATCACGTCTCGGCGGAGCGGCTGATCAGTGGGCCGGGCCTGCTGCTGCTGCACCGCACGTTGCGGGCGCTGGGCGCCGAGGGGCCGTTCCACGAGAGCCCGGATGCCATCACCGCCGCCGCGCTGGACGGCAACGACCCGCTGGCGGCACGGGCGGTGGCGATGGTGTTCGCCCTGCTGGGCACGGTGGCCGGTAACCTGGTGCTGAGCACGGGGGCGCTGGGCGGGGTCTACATCCTGGGCGGCATCGTGCCGGCGACGCTTCCGCTGTTCCGGGCCTCGCCGTTCCGCGCCCGCTTCGAGGCCAAGGGTCGCTTCCGGGATTATCTGGCGGGCGTGCCGACCCGCGTGGTGACCCACCCCAACCCGGCGTTCTTGGGGCTCAACCGCCTGCTGCGGACAGGATAACGCGACCGACTGCCCTGTGAGGCCGGCTTGGGTCCGGGCCGGTTTGGATCAGGCCGATTTGGCCGAGGGCGTGTCGCTGGGCTCGCAGAGGCGGTACCCCCGGCCCCAGACCGTCTCCACATAGGTCTCCTGGCCGGTGGCCTTGGCGATTTTCTTGCGCAGCTTACAGATGAAGACGTCGATAATCTTCAACTCTGGTTCATCCATGCCGCCGTACAGGTGGTTGAGGAACTGCTCCTTGGTCAGGGTGCTGCCGCGACGCATCGCCAGCAGTTCCAGGATCCCGTACTCCTTGCCCGTCAGATGCAGCGGCTGGTCGTCCACCTCGGCGGCGCGGGTTTCCAGGTTGATGGTCAGGCGCCCGACCCGGACCACCGGCTGGGCATGGCCGCGGGCGCGGCGGACGATGGCCTGGATGCGCGCCAGCAGTTCGCCGCGGTCGAACGGCTTGGTCAGGTAGTCATCGGCGCCGATGCCCAGCCCCTTGACCTTGCGCGACGATTCGTCGATGCCCGAGAGGATCAGCACCGGCGTTTCGACGCGCGCCGCGCGCAGCCCGCGGATGACGTCCAGCCCGTCCATGTCGGGCAGCATCAGATCGAGCAGAATGATGTCGTAGTCGTAGAGCTTGCCGATCTCCAGGCCGTCCTCGCCGAGATCGGTGGTGTCGGCCACCCAGCCCTCGCGCCGCAGGATCAGCGCCAAGCCCTCGGCCGTGGCCGGATCGTCCTCGATGATGAGAACCCGCATGCTGCCAGCCCCTGCCGGTTGAAGAAAGCAGCCCCCCGGCCCGCGTTGCACTCAGGCGCCGGCCCTGCCGGACACCCGCATCGGGTCTTGTTTCCCCAGGTCTTAACTTTCGTTAAGCTTTAGCATGGGGGTCGGTGTTGGTCAACGCGACTCGGTTGCTTCGGGTTCCACGCCATGCCACGGTGACCGATCGTGCGGTTTTTTGCGGAGAGCGTCTGCGATGGTCGGCCTGATCCAGACCCTCATCGGCGAAATCGAGCGTCTGCCGACGGAACGGCTGTTCGGCCGAGTCGCCAGTGTGCGGGGACTCGTCATCGAGATCGGCGGCGTCCAGGGCAACCTGTCGGTCGGCGACCGCTGCCGGGTGATCGCGCGCGACGACCGGTCGGTGCCCTGCGAGGTGGTCGGATTCCGCGCCGGCCACGCGCTGCTGCTGCCCTACGGCGGGCTCGACGGGGTGGGACTCGGCTGCCGGGCCGAACTGACCGAAAGCGCCCCCATGCTGCGCCCCACCGACACCTGGCTGGGCCGCGTCATCAACGCCTTCGGCGAGGCGGTGGACGGCCAGGGGCCGATGCCGCTGGGCGAGCACCCCTACCCCGTGCGCGCCCAGCCGCCGCCAGCGCACCAGCGCCGGCGCGTCGGCGGCAAGCTGGACCTGGGGGTGCGCGCGCTCAACACCTTCCTGACCTGTTGCGAGGGCCAGCGCATGGGCATCTTCGCCGGCTCCGGGGTCGGCAAGTCCACCGTGCTGTCGATGCTGATCCGCCACTCCAAGGCCGAAGTGGTGGTCATCGGGCTGGTCGGCGAACGCGGCCGCGAGGCCCGCGAGTTCATCGAGGACGACCTGGGCGCGGCCGGCCTGGCCCGCAGCGTGGTGGTGCTGGCGACCTCCGACGAGGGACCGTTGATGCGCCGCCAGGCCGCCTACGCCACCCTGACGGTGGCGGAGTACTTCCGCGACCAGGGACGCAACGTGCTGTGCCTGATGGATTCCGTGACCCGCTTCGCCATGGCCCAACGCGAGATCAGCCTCTCGGCCGGGGAACCGCCGGCCAGCAAGGGCTATACCCCGACCGTGTTCGCCGAACTGCCGCGCCTGCTGGAACGCGCCGGGCCGGGCGTGCCCGGCACCGGGTCGATCACCGGCCTGTTCACGGTGCTGGTGGAGGGCGACGACCACAACGAGCCCATTTCCGACGCCGTGCGCGGCATCCTCGACGGTCATATCGTGCTCGACCGCGCCATCGCGGAGCGCAACCGCTATCCGGCCATCAACATCCTGCGCTCGGTCTCGCGCACCATGCCGGCCTGCAACACCGATGACCAGACCCTGCTGGTCAACACTGCGCGCAGGATCATCACCACCTACGAGGACATGGCGGAACTGATCCGCCTGGGCGCCTACCGCGCCGGCTCGAACCCGGAGGTGGATGCCGCCATCCACTACTATCCGATGATCGAGGATTTCCTGGCGCAGCGGAAGGACGAGGCCACCGACCTTGAGACCGGCTACGCCCTGCTGCGCCGGATCCTGGAGACGACGCCGGACGGCGCCGGCCAGGACGGCACCGCGACCGGCTGAGCGCCCCGTCGTCGTCCACCCTTGCCGCCCTCGCCCCTGCACGCGCACGGGCCGATCCGGCCAGAGCGCCCGGTGCCGTGCCGCTGCGGGGCTTCCCCGCGAGCCGATTTCGGGCATGAATCGGCTCTACATTATTGATTTTAAAGCAGAGTCGCGCGCCAAAATGGGACCGCGGCGCGATTCCATTTTGGCGCGATCTGCCCCCGTGACCGTCAACGGACGCCTGTGCGTCGGGCATGCCGGCGGACTCGGCGGGCGCCTGGGGCCGAGACGCTCGCGCGGCTCCCCGTCCGCCTTCCCCTCCCGGAATTTTTTGTTTGCATGAACAATCAAATAAAGGCACCGTATCGCCATGGGTCGACCGAGCCTCAAGGACCAGCGCCGCCGCGACCTCATCCGCGCCTGCATCCAGGCCATCCACGAGGACGGCCCGGAGGCCGCCAGTCTGGCCCGCATCGCCAAGAGGGCCGGCCTGACGGCGGGAATCGTCGGGCACTACTTCGGCGACAAGGCCGAGCTGATGGAGGCCACCATGGGCCACATCGGCCGCGAGCTGGGTCGCGAGACGGCGCGCCGGCTGGCCGCCGCGACCACCCCGCTGGAGCGGCTGCACGCGGTCATCGACGCCAACCTGGGGCCGGACCAGTTCCGCCCCGACACCAGCGCGGTCTGGCTGGCGTTCTGGGGCCGGTTGAACCACAGCCCGCGGCTGGCGCGCATCCAGCGCATCAACAGCGCCCGGCTGCACAGCAACCTGCGGCACGCGCTGAAGGCGCTGCTGCCCGACGATCCGGAGGCCGTGGCGCGCATCACCCTGGGGCTGTCCACGCTGATCGACGGCCTGTGGCTGCGCGCCGCCCTCGACCACGGCGGCATCGACCCGGCCGAGACCCGGGCGCTGGCCGTCCACTATCTGCACACCGCCCTCCGTGAGGCGCAGGACTCGAAACAGGCATCACCATGACCGACTCCCCCCCCGATCCCAGGCCCCTGTTCGTCGGCGGCGCCCCGCGTCCCGCGACCTCGGGGACCACCTTCGAGACCCGCAGCCCGTTCAGCGGGGACGTGATCGCCACGGTACAGACGGCATCGGCGGCCGATGTCGACGCCGCCGTGGCCGCCGCCCGCGACGCGCAACGCGCCTGGGCGGCACTGGGCGGCGCGGCACGCGGCCGCGTGCTAGCCCGGGCCGCCGATCTGATCCGCGCCCGCCGCGACGAGATCGCCCGCCTGGAAAGTCTGGACGGCGGCAAGCCGATCCAGGAGACGCCGGAGGCCGACGTGGACTCGGGGGCGGACTGCCTGGAGTATTTCGCGGCGCTGGCGCCCACCATCGGCGGCGAGACGCAGACCCTGTCCGGTGACGGCGCCGGCCCCTGGTTCTACACCCGGCGCGAGCCCCTGGGCGTGGTGGGCGGCATCGGCGCCTGGAACTACCCGTTCCAGATCGCGTGCTGGAAGACCGCCCCGGCCCTGGCCGCCGGCAACGCCATGGTGTTCAAACCGGCCGAACAGACCCCGCTGTCCGCCACCATCCTGGCCGAGGTCCTGCACGAGGCCGGCGCGCCGCCGGGCCTGTTCAACCTGGTGCAGGGCGACGCGGCGGTGGGCCGGATGCTGACCGCGCACCCGGGCATCGCCAAGATCTCCTTCACCGGGGAGATCAACACCGGCAAGGCGGTGATGGCCGACAGCGCCGCCACGCTCAAGGTCCTGACGCTGGAACTGGGTGGCAAGTCGCCGCTGCTGGTGTTCGACGACGCCGACGTGGACGACGCGGTCTCCGCCGCCATCCTCGGCAACTTCTATACCCAGGGCCAGATCTGCACCAACTGCACCCGGGTGTTCGTGCAGCGCGGCATCCTGGACGCGGTCCTGGCCCGCCTGCTGCCGCGTGCCGAGGCCATCCGGCTGGGCGATCCGCTGGATCCGGCGACCCAGATGGGGCCGCTGATCTCGCCCGAGCACCATCGGTCTGTCCTGGCCCATATCGACCGCGCCAGGGCCGACGGCGCCCGGCTGCTGACCGGCGGCGGCGCTCCCGATGATCCGGCGCTCGCCGGCAAGCCGTTCGTCCGCCCGACGGTGTTCCTGGCCGAGGACGACGCCCTGCCCCTGTGCCGCGACGAGATCTTCGGCCCCGTCATGACCGTGCTGCCGTTCGACACCGAGGACGAGGCGGTGACCCGCGCCAACAGCCTGCCCGTCGGCCTGGCCGGCGGCGTCATGACCCGCGACCTGACCCGCGCCCACCGCGTCGCCGCCCGCCTGGAGGCCGGCGTGGTGTGGATCAACACCTACAACATCACCCCGATCGAGATGCCCTTCGGCGGCGTGAAACAGTCCGGCCTGGGGCGCGAGAACGGCCGCGCCGCGCTGGAGCACGTCACCCGCGTCAAGAGCGTCTATGTGGAACCCGGACCCCTGGAGGCCCCCTACTGATGCCCGCCCTCAAGAGCCGCTACGACTACATCATCGTCGGCGCCGGATCCGCCGGCTGCGTGCTGGCCAACCGGCTGACCGAGGACCCCGATGTCTCCGTGCTGCTGATCGAGGCCGGCTGGCGCGACTGGAGCCTGTACATCCACATGCCGGCGACCTTCGCCTGGCCGCTGAAGACCAAGACGTTCAACTGGGCCTACGAGACCGAGCCCGAACCCCACGTCGACGGCCGCCGCATGTATCAGCCGCGCGGCAAGGTGTGGGGCGGGTCCAGCTCGGTGAACGGCATGTGCTACATCCGGGGCCATGCCCTGGACTACGACCGCTGGGCCGAACAGACCCGGGATCCGTCCTGGGACTACGCCCACTGCCTGCCCTACTTCAAGAAGAGCGAGGACTTCCCGCAGGTCGGCCCCAACCCCTACCACGGGGTCGGCGGCCCGACGAAGGTCACCCGCGGCACCCGCTGGACCCCGCTCTACGATGCCTTCATCGAGGCCGGGGTGCAGGCCGGCTACCGCCGCACCGACGACCTGAACGGCGAAAGCCAGGAGGGCTTCGGCCCCATGGACATGAGCGTCGGCAAGGGCCGGCGCTCGTCTACCGCCGTCGGCTACCTGCGCCCGGCCCTGAAGCGGCGCAACCTGACCCTGATCGACCGCGCGCTGGTGGGCCGCGTGCTGTTCGAGGGCCGCACGGCGGTCGGCGTGGAACTGAAGGCCCCCGACGGCACCAAGCGCCCGCGCGCGACGCGGGAGGTGATCCTCGCCGGCGGCGCCTTCAACTCACCGCACCTGCTGATGCTGTCGGGCATCGGCGATGCCGACGCGCTGCGCGAACACGGGATCGACCCGCTGGTGGACCTGAAGGGGGTTGGGGCCAACCTCCAGGATCACCCCGAGGTCTACGTGCAGTACCGCTGCAAGACGGCCGAGACCCTATACGGTGTCCTGAAGCCGCAGAATCAGCTTCGGATCGGCCTGGAATGGCTGTTGCGCGGCACCGGCCCGGGGGCCACCAACCACTTCGAGGCGGGCGGCTTCATCCGCTCCGAGCCGGGCGTGAAGCACCCCAACATCCAGTACCACTTCCTGCCCGTCGCCGCCGCCTACGACGGCAGCGGCATGCAGGACATGCACGGCTATCAGGCCCATGTGGGGCCGATGCGCCCCGAGAGCCGCGGCTGGGTCAGGCTGCGGTCGGCCGATCCCCGCGACAAGGTGCGGATCCAGTTCAACTACTTCTCCACCGAGCGCGACCGCCGCGAGATGCGCGACGGCATCAAGCTGACGCGCGAGATCATGACCCAGCCGGCCCTCGCGCCCTTCAACGACGGCGAGGTGGCGCCGGGACCGGACGTGCGCACCGACGCCGAGATCGACGCCTGGGCGCGGCAGTTGGTGGAGAGCGCCTATCACCCCTCCTGCACCTGCGCCATGGGGCCGGACAGCGACCCGATGGCCGTCGTCTCGCCGGCGGGCCGGGTGCACGGGGTCGAGGGCCTGCGCGTCGTCGATGCCGCGATCATGCCGAGCATCGTCTCCGGCAACCTGAACGCCCCCACGATCATGCTGGCGGAGAAGCTGGCCGATGTGATCCGGGGCCGGACGCCGCTGCCGCCCGAGGCGGCGCCGGTCTCGCTGGTCGAGGGCTGGGAGACCCGGCAGCGGTCAAGGAGCGACCGCCCCTTCAATGCGACCCCGTAACGGGTCAGACTGTCCGCCGCCGACACACAGACAAGCCCCACAGGGAGCAACACCCATGACCCCAACCAAGACCAAGACCAAGACCACGCTCGCCGGTGCCGCCCTGACCCTGGGCGCGCTGGCCACCACGGCCGCCGCCGGCCCGGCCCTGGCCGAGGTGTCCGAGTCCTGCCGTCAGGTCCGCCTGGCCGAGGTCGGCTGGACCGATATCCAGGCCACCACGGGGGTCGCCACCACCGTGCTGGATGCGCTGGGCTACGACACCGACGTCAAGGTGACCAGCGTGCCGCTCACCTTCATCGGCCTGGAACAGGGCGACATCGACGTCTTCCTGGGGCTGTGGATGCCGTCCATGGCCGGCATGGTCCAGGAGCGCCTGGACAGCGGCGCCATCGACCGTGTGCGCACCAACCTGGAGGGCGCCAAGTACACCCTGGTGGTGCCGCAGTATGCCGCCGACGCCGGCGTCACCGACCTGGCCGACCTGGACGCCCACAAGGACAGGTTCGGCGGCAAGATCTACGGCATCGAGCCCGGCAACGACGGCAACCTGCTGATCCAGGACATGATCGACGCCGACGCCTTCGGGCTGGCCGACTGGCAGCTTATCGAAAGCTCCGAGGCCGGCATGCTGCTGCAGGCCCGCGGCGCCTGGCAGTCCGAGGAGTGGATCGCCTTCCTGGGCTGGGCGCCGCATCCGATGAACACCAAGATGGACATCGTCTACCTGACCGGCGGCGACGCCTACTTCGGGCCGAACCAGGGCGGCGCCACCGTGCACACCCTGACCCGCGCGGGCCTGTCGGACGAATGCCCCAACCTGGCCCGGTTCCTGAATAACCTCGCCTTCACGGTGGAGATGGAGAACATCCTGATGGGCGCGATCCTCGACCACGGCGAGACCGCCGAAAGTGCGGCGACCAAGTACCTGGCCGCCAACCCCGACCTGCTGGCGCCGTGGCTGGAGGGCGTGACCACGGTCGACGGCGCACCCGGGCTGCCGGCCGTCGAGGCGGCGCTGATGGAGTAGCGCGGGCGACACGCATCCGGAGGAGGAACGCCGCGCCGGGGAGGCGCTCCGGCGCGGCGTCCTCGAACGCGCGCGGCGAGTCCGCACGGATCACGTCAAGCCCACGATCTCGCCCCCCGCGTCCAAGCCGATGTGCAGCGCCGCCGGATCGCGCGGCAGCCCCGGCATGGTCATGATGTCGCCGCAGACCGCCACGACGAACCCCGCCCCGGCGGCCAGCCGCACCTCGCGCACCGGCAGGACGTGGCCCACGGGCGCGCCCTTGGCGGCCGGATCGCTGCTGAAGCTGTACTGGGTCTTGGCAATGCACACCGGCAGGTGGCCGTAGCCCAGGTCCGCGATCTCGGCCAGACGGCGCGCCGCTGCCGGATCCAGCGCGATGTCCGCGGCGCCGTAGAGCTGAGTCGCCACGGCGCGGATCTTGTCCGCCAGCGGCGTCGCCTCGTCGTACAGGAACCGCACCTCGGGTGCCGGTCCGTCCAGGCGCTCGGCCACCAGCCGGGCCAGCTCGGCGCTGCCGTGGCTGCCCTCGGCCCAGTGCGACGCCAGCGCCATGGGCACCCCCAGGTCATCGCACAGGGCGCGCACCGCATCGAGTTCCGCGTCGGCATCGCCGGTGAAACGGTTGACCGCCACCACCGGCGCCAGCCCGAAGCGCTGCAGGTTGGTGACGTGGCGGCGCAGGTTGACGCCGCCGCGGCGCACGGCGTCGGCATCGGGTGTACCCAGGTCGCCCTTGGCGACGCCGCCGTGCATCTTGAGCGCCCGCACCGTCGCCACCACCACCGCGGCATGCGGCCGCAGGCCCGATTGCCGGCACTTGATGTGCAGGAACTTCTCGGCCCCCAGGTCGGCGCCGAAGCCGGCCTCGGTCACCACCACGTCGGCCAGGCGCAGCGCGGTGTCGGTCGCCATCACCGAATTGCAGCCGTGGGCGATATTGGCGAACGGCCCGCCATGGATGAAGGCCGGGTTGGCCTCCAAGCTCTGCACCAGATTGGGCGCCAGCGCATCCTTGAGCAGCACCGCCATGGCCCCGGCGGCCCCCAGATCACGGGCGAACACCGGCGTGCGGTCGCGGCGCTGGCCGATGACGATGTCCCCCAGGCGGCGTTCCAGGTCGGCCAGATCCGTCGCCAGGCACAGGATCGCCATCACCTCCGAGGCCACGGTGATATCGAAGCCGCCTTCGCGCGGCACACCATGGGCCGCGCCGCCGAGGCCCAGGGTGATGGTGCGCAACGCGCGGTCGTTCATGTCCATCACCCGGCGCCAGCTCACCCGGCGCAGGTCGATATCCTGAGCGTTGCCCCAGTGCAGATGGTTGTCGATCAACGCGGCGAGCAGGTTGTGGGCGGCGCCGATGGCGTGGAAATCGCCGGTGAAGTGGAGGTTGATGTCCTCCATCGGGATCACCTGCGCACGGCCGCCGCCGGCCGCCCCGCCCTTCATGCCGAAGCACGGCCCCAGCGACGGCTCGCGCAGGCACACCGCGGCGTGGTGGCCGATGCGGTTGAGGCCGTCGCCCAGCCCGACCGTGGTCGTGGTCTTGCCCTCGCCCGCCGGGGTCGGCGTGATCGCGGTCACCAGCACCAGCTTGCCGCGCGTGCGCGCCCTGAGGCCGGCGATATGGTCGAGCGTCACCTTGGCCTTGGTGTGGCCGTGCGGGATCAGCGCCTCGGCCGGTAGGCCCAGCCGATCCTCGGCCAGCGCCAGGATCGGACGCGGCCGGGCGGCGCGGGCGATCTCGATATCCGGCGTCCCTGGCGGCGGCAGGCCGTCGTCTTCGACCGGCCGGGCGGCCGGGGCCACCGCCGGGCCGGGCGAGGTGACGTCGAAGGGAGCCTGGGCGGCGCCCACCGTGTGATAGGTCATGGAAACCCCCTCTGCGCGACAATGGATCGCGTGATGCCGTGGGACGCATGTCCCGCCGTCAGTGGGCCGCCGCCACGGCCGCGCCCGCCGGCCCGCCCAGGGCGGCGCCGGCCCAGCCCGCCGCCTTGGCGAAGCCGCCGAACGGGAACAGGTGCACCCCAGCGATGCGCGCCGGCCCCTCGGACCGTCCGGCGCGGACAAGATCGGCGACGATGGCGTCCGGCGTCCAGGCCCGCAACAGCCCGGCCATGACATCCGGCCGGCGCGTGAGCACCCGCAACGAGGCGCCGACGCCGCACTGGCGCGCATACGTGATGAGGGTGGCGGGTTTGGCCGGTCCCGGCAGACCGACGCGGATCGGCAGCGTGACGCCGGCGGCCGCCAGCCCCTCCGCCCAACGCAGCACCGGGGCGGCGCTGAACGCGAACTGGGTGACGATCCAGGCCGACAGGCCGTGCGACTCGGCGAAGGCCTGCTTGCGCAACAGGGCCTCGCGCAGGACCGCCGGGCCGGCGTTGGGATGGCCCTCCGGATGGCCCGCGACGCCGAAGCCCTCCAGGCCGGCGGCCTCCAGCAGACCGCTGTCCAGCACCGCCAGGGTGTCGCGGAACGGCCCGGCCGGACGGTCGCCGGAGCCGGCGATCAACAGGATCTGCCGCGCGCCGCCCTGGTGCACGGCCCGGTCGAGCCAGTCGGCCAGATCGGCCCGGCTCTTCAGGCCGCGCGCCGCCAGATGGGGCACCGGGCGCAGGCCCTCGTCGCGCAGCCGCCGGCACAGCGTCATGGCCTGGGCCACGTCGGTTCCGGGCAGATTGGTGACATAGACCGCCGTGCCGGGCGGCAGCAGGGCGGCGAAGGACGGGATCTTCGCGGCCACGCCGGGCGTGACCTCCAGCGAGACGCCGTCCGGCACCGCGGCCGGCGCGACCGCCCGGGCGGCGACCGGAGCGGCATGGAGACTGTCGTAAGGCATGATCCCCTCCGGCGGGTGCGGGGCTGCCGCGCGTGGTGCGGCGCGTGTCTTGGGACGCTGGTCCCAGGCGGGGCCGGCCCCGCCCCGCGCCGCCCCGCACCGATGTGGCACACCGATGCGGCGCAGCGCCGGGCGGAACCCGGGACGAACCCCGCCTGGGTTCCCGGCCCGGGTTCGGCGGGCCATCAGACCATTAATAGGCGCTGTCGCGGCCCTGACCGCGCGCCAGTTCGCGCGCGCTGGGATTGGCCGAGGCCCGGAACGGCATCGGCACCACCTGCGCGTTGACCGGCGCGCCGGCCGTCTCGGCGTACGCGTCGGGCAGCCACACGGTCAGCCGGGTGCCCTCGTGCCGCAGGCCATAGGGGACATAGCCCATGGCGATGTTGGTCCCCAGCTCCGGCGAGTACCAGGGCGAGGTGACGTAGCCGAGGGGCGCGCCGGCATCGGCGCCGGAGATCAACCAGAAGTCCGGCGCGTAGTCGGTGATCGGCTGGCCGCCCAGGACCATGCCGACGAGCTGCATGGCGTAGGGCTCACCGCCCGCCTCCAGTTCGGCGCGCACCTGCTCCAGGCGGGCCTTGCCGATGTAGTCGGCGGTCTTCTTGCGCGGCACCTGGTAGCCCAGGTTGCACTGGAACGGCAGCGTCTCCTGGTCCAGGTCCTGGCCCCAGGACAGGATCCCGGCGGCGATGCGGCGGTGGTGGGCGGGGGCGATGACCATCAGGTTGTGCTTCTGCCCGGCCTCCAGGACCGCGTTCCACATGTCGTCGGCGTACAGGGTGGCATCGCGCAGGTAGATCTCGTAGCCGGCCTCGCCCGAGAACCCGGTCTGCGAGATGACCACGTCACGGCCGCCCACCTGGGCCTCCAGCAGGCCGTAGTAGGGCACGTCCCGGATCGCCGGACCAACCAGATCCTCCATCAGCGCCTTGGACTTGGGTCCCTGAATCTGCACCGGGGCGACGTCGATCTCCTTGATGGTCACATCCATGCCAAGGCCCAGGTTCACGCCGCGCAGCCACATCTCAAGGTCGCTGTCGGACAGCGAGAACCAGAACTCGTCCTCGGACAGGCGGAGCAGAACGGGATCGTTGAGGATGCCGCCCTCCTCGTTGCACAGGATCACGTACTTGCCCCGCATCGGCGCGATCCGGGTGACGTCGCGGGTGACGACCGTGTTCACGAACGCCTCGGCGTCGGGCCCCTTGACCTGGATCTGCCGCTCGACGGCCACGTTCCACATGGTGACGTGGTTGACCAGCGCGTCGTACTCGACCATGGCGCCGCCGTCCTCCGGCCGCACATAGCCGCGCGGGTGGTACATGCGGTTGTAGACGGTGGCGCGCCAGCAGCCCGCCTTGTGCGCCAGGTGCCAGTACGGCGACTTCCGGACCCGGGTGGAGATCAGCATCTGCACCGGAGTCGGCCCGCTCTGGCGCAGGTTGATGGGCACCGTGCGGTCGGACTGGTCGACCGTCGGGCACTGGCGGGTGGTCGGATCGAGGCTGGCGGCAGCCACGGCGGCCTCGACCGTGGCGGCGGCGGCATTCACGACGGGGGTATCGGGGGAAAGGGGCGTGTCCATGGATCCGTGCTCCGCTCGTGGGAAAGGTCTTGACACGGCAACCGTGCCAGCCGCCCGCACCGGCGGTTATCTTGAATCCGACATCCTTTATCCCAGTTCCGCCATTCGAATTTCGAAACCCTGGCCTTTCGCACCCGCAACAGAAAAATCCTTGTATATGAGGGGCCAACCACCGGGCAGGCCGGGCCGTCACCCGCCCATCGGGCCTTACCCGACCGCCTGCGTGGGCGATGCCGACGATGCGGGCACGGTCGAGTCGCATTGCCCCGGCCCCCCCGTGCCCGCCGCGCCCGCCGCGCCCGTGCCCACAGCGGGCCGGGTCTCCCCTTCACAGGGTCAACAATCAAGCATGGCCGGTGCCAGCTTTGCGCATGCCGACACGCGCTGTCCCGGTCGACCGACGGCGCCCGCGGTCCCCCTCCGGCTCCAGGCCCGAGTCTTCGACAGTTGACAGAGGGTGGCCACCGACGCGCAGTCTCCGCGCCGGCGCCGGCCGCGGCGGGCCGCCGGACCGGAGAGGCCAGAGGCCGCGGCTGTGGTCCTCGGCGGGACCGCTCCGACGGCATCCCTCGCCAGGCCCGTCCGCGCGCCCGCGCAAGACTTTGATTCATTCCAGTCTTAGAGGTCAGTCGACATGGACTATGTGTCATCTCTTCTGGGAGACGTGAGCAGTTTCGTCTGGGGACCGGTCATGCTGGTGCTGCTGCTCGGCACCGGCCTGTACCTCACCCTCGGCCTGCGCCTGCTGCCCGTGCGCAAGCTGGGCTACGGGTTCCGGCTCATGCTGGGCGGCCGCAAGGTGGTGGAAGGCCACGAGGGCGAGATCACACCGTTCCAGGCGCTCACCACGGCGCTGTCGGCCACCATCGGCACCGGCAACATCGCCGGCGTGGCCACGGCCATTTACCTGGGTGGCCCCGGCGCGGTGTTCTGGATGTGGCTGACGGCGCTGGTGGGCATGGCCACCAAGTACGCCGAGGCGGTGCTGGCGGTGCGCTACCGCGAGACCGACGAGACCGGGCGCTACGTCGGCGGCCCGATGTACTACATCCGCAACGGATTGGGCGGTCGCTGGGCCTGGCTGGGCTGGGTGTTCGCCTTCTTCGCCACCATCGCCGCCTTCGGCATCGGCAACACCGTGCAGGCCAATTCGGTCGCCAAGGCGCTGGAGGGCTCGTTCGGCGTGCCCACCCTCGCGACCGGTCTCGTGCTGGCGGTCCTGACCTTCCTGGTCATCGTCGGCGGCGTGCGGCGCATCGGCAGCGTCGCCGAGCACCTGGTGCCGCTGATGGCCATCCTGTACGTGGCGGGCGCCCTCATCATCCTGGGCGCCAACTACAGCGCGGTGCCGGCGGCGCTCGGCATGATCTTCACCGACGCCTTCACCGGCACGGCGGCGGCCGGCGGCTTCACCGGCGCGGCCGTGGTCGCGGCCATCCAGTTCGGCGTCGCCCGCGGCGTGTTCTCCAACGAGGCCGGCCTGGGCAGCGCCCCCATCGCCCATGCCGCCGCCAAGACCAACGACCCGGTGCGCCAGGGCTGCGTCGCCATGCTGGGTACCTTCATCGACACCATCATCGTCTGCACCATGACCGCCCTGGTCATCATCATCACCGGGGCCTGGACCAGCGGCGAGACCGGCGCCGAGCTGTCCGCCCTGGCCTTCGAGACCGGCCTGCCCGGCGGCCACTGGATCGTGAGCCTCGGCCTGGTGGTGTTCGCGTTCACGACCGTGCTCGGCTGGAGCTACTACGGCGAACGCGCGGCCCAGTTCATCTTCGGGCCGCGGATCAAGATGCCGTTCCGGGTCATCTGGGTGCTGGCGCTGGTCGTCGGGGCCATCGGCAACCTGGGCCTGATCTGGACCATCGCCGACATCATGAACGCCATGATGGCGATCCCGAACCTGATCGCGCTGATCGCCCTCAGTGGCACCGTGTTCGCCATCAGCAGGGCCTATTTCCAGGCCAACAAGGACTAGGGCAGATCGCGCCAACTTGGAATCGCGCCCCGGTCCCATTTTGGCGCGTAACTCTGCAGACCTGCGTCTACTAGTGAGGGATCATTCACGCGTCCCCTGTGACCCGCTCTCCGGGTCGCAGGGGATGCGATCCGCCCGACGATCCCGCGCCCGGGTCAGCGCCGCTCGCGCTTGGCCAGGAAGGCCAGGCGCTGCAACAGGTGCACGTCCTGCTCGTTCTTCAGCAGCGCCCCGTGCAGCGGCGGCAGCACCTTCTTGACGTCGCCGGAGCGCAGCGCCTCGGCCGTCACGTCGTCGGCCATCAGCAGCTTGATCCAGTCCAGCAGTTCGCTGGTCGACGGCTTCTTCTTCAGCCCCGGCACCTCGCGCACGTCGTAAAAAACCCGCAACGCATCCCGCACCAGGTTGGCCTTGATGTCGGGGAAGTGCACCGCGATGATCTCTTCCATGGTCTCCGGGTCGGGGAACTTGATGTAGTGGAAGAAGCAGCGGCGCAGGAAGGCGTCCGGCAGTTCCTTCTCGTTGTTCGACGTGATGATGACCACCGGCCGCGTCGCCGCCCGCACCGTCTCCCCGGTCTCGTGCACATGGAACTCCATGCGGTCGAGTTCCAGCAGCAGGTCGTTGGGGAACTCGATGTCGGCCTTGTCGATCTCGTCGATCAGCAGCACCGCCCCGCCGTCGTGGGTGAAGGCGTCCCACATGCGGCCGCGCTTGATGTAGTTGCGGATGTCGTGCACCCGCTCATCGCCAAGCTGGGAATCGCGCAGCCGCGAGACCGCGTCGTATTCGTACAGGCCGTGCTGGGCCTTGGTGGTGGACTTGATGTGCCAGGCGATCAGCGGCAGGCCGAGCGCGTCCGCGACCTCCTGCGCCAGCACGGTCTTGCCGGTGCCGGGTTCGCCCTTGACCAGCAGCGGCCGTTGCAGCCGCACGGCGGCATTGACGGCCACCGCCAGATCCTCGGTGGCGACATAGGTCTGGGTGCCGGTGAACGTCATGGTCGCGGGTCCTCCGTGCGGGGCCGTATGGGGTTGGCTCGAACGTAGCGACGCCGCCCGATCCAATCAACGCTGCCGCACGACGGAGCCGCGTCACCGCGCCGGCCGATCCGGCAGCGCCGCCCACAGCGCCGCCAGCGCCGGCAGCAGCGCGGTGACCTCGGCGTGCAGCGCCTCGAACAGATCGAGCGCGCGGAGCAGGAACCCCAGCCCGGTCTCGGCCAGATGGCCCGCTTCGGCCGATGTCCCCCCGTCGTCGACCAGGCCGCCGTAGGCCCCGGCGGTGCCGGCCCCGCTCGGGTGGGCGATCTCGCACAGGGCGTCGTACAGGGTCCCGAAGTCCGGCCGGTCCTTTTCCAGGTGCCGCAGCATGGTCAGGACATTGACGCCCCGGGGCGCGCCGTGCGGCCCATCCTTGCGGCCCACCAGCAGGGCCATGAACGCGGCCTCCACGACGTCGCGATCCTGCACGGGGCCGGCGTCCAGCGTCCGGCGCATCAGGGCCTTCAGGTACCACAGGGCGGCCGTATCCTCGATCACGCCACGCGTCAGAATGACGGCGGCCACCGTGTCGCCCCGGCCGTAGCAGTCGCACGCACAGCGGCCCAGTTCCTCCGTGCGCCACACCAGGCCATCCCGGAAACAGGCCGCCTCCTGCGGCACGCCGGCCCATCCGGCCGCGGCGGCCGCACCGCCCGTCGGGGACCGGTCCGCCCGCAGCCGGGCCAGCCGGGCCCGACACGCGGCGATCAGCGGATCCAGGGCCGCCGCGCGGGTCATCGCGTCGCCTACCCCGCCCGCTCGATGTAGCGTTGGCGCAGGTGGGCCTTGAACACCGCCGCGTCGAGCGGCGCGCCGGTCGCGCGCACCAGCATCTCGCGCGCCGACACGCTGCGCCCCAGGCCGTGCACGTGGGTGCGCAGCCACCCCAGCAGCCCGCCCATGTCGCCGCGCGCCAGATCGTCGGGGATCGACGGCACCGCCGCGACGGCGGCGCGGAAGAGCTGGGCCGCCGTCATCGCCCCCAGGGTGTAGGTGGGAAAATAGCCGAAGGCGCCGTCGTACCAGTGGATATCCTGGAGGCACCCCGACCGGTCGTCCGGCACCGTCACGCCAAGCAGATCCTGCATGCCGTCGCGCCAGGCGCCCGGCAGGTCGTCGAGCGCCAGGTCCCCACTCAACAGCGCGCGCTCCAGCCGGAAGCGCAGGATGATATGCGCCGGATAGGTCACCTCGTCGGCATCCACCCGGATCAGGCCGGGCCGCACCCGGGTGTAGAGACGGTACAGGGTCTCGGCATCCCAGCCCGGGCCGGGGCCGCCGTTCAGCATCTCCGCCATCAGCGGTGCGGCGAACGACAGGAAGGCGCGCGAGCGGCAGGCCTGCATCTCCATCAGCAGGCTCTGGCTTTCGTGCACCGCCATGCCCAGGGCCCGACCCACCGGCTGGTCGCGCCAGGCGGCCGGCAGACCGCGCTCGTACAGGGCATGGCCGGTCTCGTGCAGCACCCCCATGACGGCGCCGGTGAAATCGGCCTCGTCATAGCGGGTGGTGATGCGCACGTCGTCGGGTACACCGCCGCAAAAGGGATGCAGGCTCTCGTCCAGGCGGCCGTGCCGGAAGTCGAAGCCCAAGGCCGTCATCAGCCGCGCCGCCAGGGCGCGTTGCCGCGCCGCCGGCACGGGACCGGGCGGGGGAGCCGGCGCCGCCCCGCCCTCGTCGCGCGCCTGCGCCGCCAGGGCGTCGTCCAGCAACCCCGGCAGGTCGGCCGCAAGGTCGTCGAACACGGCCGTGATCTCGGCCGCGGCGGCGTCCGGCTCGTACTCGTCGAGCAGCGCGTCATAGGGCGTCCGCCCGAGCGACTCCGCCTTGGCGGCCGCGATCTCGCGGGTCAGGTCGAGCACCGTCCGCAGCGGCCCCTTGACGGCGGCGAAGTCGTCGGCCGCGCGGGCCGCGCGCCAGGTCATCTCGCACGCCGAGCAGGCCCGCGAGTGGGCCTCCACCAGATCGCCGGTCAGCGCCGTGGCGTGCCGCCAGGCCCGGCGCATCTCCGCCAGGTTGGCGCGGTCCCAGGGGTCGAGGGCGGCCGCCTCGCCGGTCTCGGCGGCGTCCAGCAGGTCGCCCACCTCCGGGGCCGTCAGCAGGTCGTGGCCGAGCGCGCGCAGGGTGGCAAGCTGGGCGGCGCGGGCCTCGGCCCCGCCCGGCGGCATCACCGTGGACAGGTCCCAATGCAGCATCTCGGTGGCGTCGCCCAGGTGCGACAGGCGGCCGAAGCGGGTCTTCAGGCGGGCGTAGGCGGTGGGGGCATCCATGCGGGACTCCGCGGCAGAGGCGGGCGTGCGCGCCCGGGACAGGCGGCAAGGTCGGGCCGCCGGGGCATCGCGTCAAGGGGGCGGCCCGACACGTCCAGGGCCATCGCATTTGGCCGATGATGGTTCTTGCGAACTCGTTGGTCCATCCGCAACGCTTGCGCTTGCGCTTGCGGCGAATGGAGATGCCCGGCGTGGCGCGCCGAAGGACGTTCAGGGCCGGTTCGGCGCAGGACGTCTTGGTGCCGCGCAGCCAGGACAGATCGGTGCCCACCATGGCCCGGCGCACGTCGATGCGACCGTGATCGGCGTCCGTGGTCTCGGCGACCGGCAGGTCGGCCGTCCCGTCGGGCGCGGTGAAGGATCCGGCGATCATGTCATGCAGGGCGGGCCGGTTGGTCTTCAGTCGGAACAGGTCATCCCGCCGCGCTCCAGGACGATCCGGGAACACGTGCCGTGGCTCGGGATCCCGTGCGTCAGGGTCAGAAACTCGCGGAACAGGGCCTCGCGGTCGACCGCGAAATCCCCGAAATCCGAGCCGTCTTCCGCCCCGCAGATCGACGCCATCAGGGCAATCGTCAGACCTTCAAGGAGATCATGCCGCGCGTTTGACGCCCGAGGGTCCGGCACGTCGCCAAACGCATCCAGAAACCAGGACACGGAGCCTCCCGAACCTGGAATGGGAGTCCCCTAAAGAATCCGTTTCATCCCCAAACGCGACCACGACTTTTCAAATGCGATTTCCCCTGAGACCCAGCATTGGCTCGGCCACGCGACAGCGCAGATGACGGCCCGATACACCGACCGGGTCGATGCGCGCCGCCTGACTCAGGCGGCCATGGCGCTGCTGGAACAGGGCGGAAACACCGGCTGCCAACCGCCCGCCCGAAGTGGCGCGGCGGGGGCAAAAAAGCGTAACAAAATCAGTGGCTGGGGGACCAGGATTCGAACCTGGACTGACGGAGTCAGAGTCCGCTGTTCTACCGTTAAACTATCCCCCAGCAGGGGAGTGGCCGCTTGCCCGGCCCGGATCGGTGATCAACCACCGCCGTGCGCGACCCCGGCTTCGGCCGTGTGCCCCGATGGGCGGCCCGGCCGGGGGAGGGTGTGTATCACAGGGTCGGTGCCATGGGAAGGGGGCGGGCGACACTTTTTTCCGCACCGGAGTCCCGCCCCGCAACGGCCCCGCCCGCCGTGCCGGTCCGCGCCGGCCGGCGCGGCGTCGCGACCCGCGTCACACCGCCAGCGGGCGCCGGTCCGCCTGCGGTGTCGTCGGCAGGGCCAGGGCCACCGCCGCCGCCGCCACCAGGAGCGCGGCCGAGACCCACAGACAGGCCGCCAGTCCGGCAAGCTGATAGACCAGCCCGGACAGGACCGTGCCGCCCAGGCGCCCGACGGCGTTGGCCATGTAGTAGAAGCCGACGTTGAGCGCGACCTTGTCGGCGTCGGAATAGGCCACGATCAGGTACGAATGCAGCGCGCTGTTGATCGCGAACAGGGGGGCGAACACGGCCAGCCCGCCGATCAGCGCCACCCGGTCGTCGACCCAGCCGCCCAGCAGGTCCGGCGTCAGCGCCGCCGCGATCAGCGCCGGCACGGCCGCCAGCACGAAGCCCCACAGCCGCGTCGCCTTGGCCGCCGTCGCGGCAGTCGTGGTGCCGCGCAGCAGGGCCGGGACCGCCGCCTGCACGAGGCCGTACCCGATGATCCACGCCGCCAGGAACCCCGCCACACCGGCGAAGCTCCAGCCCATGCGCTCGTACAGGAACAGGGGCACGCCGACCACGAACCACACATCGCGAGAGGCGAACAACACGATCCGCGCCGCCGAGAGCAGATTGATCTCGCGCGTCTTGCTGAACAGGTGGCGGCCCAGCGCCTTTTCCTTGGCGCGGCCCAGCGTGTCGTGAACCGTGACCAGCGAGGCCACCAGCACCAGCGCCAGGGCCCCCGCCATCAGCCACAGGCCACCCTGGAAGCCCAGCGTCTGCAACAGCACCCCGCCCAGCAGGAAGCCGACACCCTTGAGGGCGTTCTTGGAGCCGGTGAGCATCGCCACCCAGCGGAACAGCGCGCCCTCGCCCGCCACCCGCTTGACGGCGGATTTGCTGCTCATCTTGGTCAGGTCCTTGGCCACGCCGGACAGCGCCTGCGCGACCATCACGTAGGCCACCGACAGCGCCACCGCCCAGTCGGGCCGGACCAGCGACAGCATGACCAGGGCCACCACCTGCACCCCCAGCCCCAGCAGCAGCGTCAGCCGCAGGCCGTAGCGCGCCCCCAGCCAGCCGCCCGCAACATTGGTGACGATGCCCATGACCTCGTAGAGCAGGAACAGGGTCGCCACCTCCAGGGGGCCATAGCCCAGGGTGTGGAAGTGCAGCAGCACCAGCACGCGCAGGGCGCCGTCGGTCAGCGTGAACGCCCAGTAGGCCGCGGTGATGGCGGCATAGGCCTTGACGTCGCTCATGATGGCAGCGCCCCTGCAATGTTGGCGACCAGCCGGCCCACGCGGCCGAAGCCGTTGATGCCGATCCGCAGAGTCATCAGGCGATCCTTGGGGGTGGCGTCCGGACCGGCCGTCACGCGGGCCCCGACGCCGCGACGGGCGCGGTGGCCTCGGGGTCCCGGGGCATGGCCCCGATGGCATCGACCTTGTGCTGAAGGGCGAGTCGGTCCAGAGAAGTGACCGGAAGTTGAACGAAGATCGCGATCCGGGTGTAGAGCATGCGGACCGTGTCATTGAACACGGCGGCCTTGGCGGCGTCCGACCCGGTGAAGGCGACCGGATCGGGCACCCCCCAGTGGGCGGTCATCGGCTGACCGGGCCAGACCGGGCAGGTCTCGCCGGCGGCGTCATCGCAGACGGTGAAGACGAAATCCATCCGCGGCGCGTCCGGGCGCGCGAAGTCGTCCCAGCTCTTGGGCCGCAACCCCGCGGTCGGCAGGGTGGCCCGGCGCAACGCCGCCAGGGCCTGCGGGTCGACGGTCTCGCGCGGGTGGGACCCGGCGGAAAACGCTTGGAACCGGCCGGCGCCCTCGCGGGTCAGGATGGCCTCCGCGATCTGACTGCGGGCCGAATTGCCGCTGCACAGGAACAGGACATTCAGGGGCCGGTGTCCATCGTTGGCGGGCATGGCGGGGTCTCCAGGCGCGATGGTGGGCAAGGCAGCGGCGCCCGGCAGCAGGGCCGGACAGAACCCCGTCATGACGCCGTGCCCCAGGGCCTCCAGGGCGATCAGGTTGGCGACATAGTGCAGCGTGCGCCCCTCGCGCCGGCTTTCCACCAGACCCACGGTGCGCATCTGGGTCAGATGGAAGGACATGGTGGAGGGCGCGACGCCGCACCGGCGGGCCAGGTCCCCGGCCGGCACGCCTTTCGCCCCCGCCCGCACCAGCGCCTGCAGGGCGCGGATGCGGGGTTCGGCGGCCAGGGCGGCCATCATCTCGGCGATCAGCGTCGGATCCATATTTCGATATTCGTCGAATTGAGGCTGGATGTCCAGCTCATTTTCACAGTCATCGAAATATCTTCGGACGCCCCCCGCAACGCTTTCCCGGCGGAGGGCCGCGGATCACCCAGCGGACGGGGGGCTCAGGGCCGGGGGGCACGCTCGAATGCCGGATCCACCGGGACGTGCAGGCCGTTCAGCAAGGCGTTCAGGCGCGACGCGGTCCCCACCACGCGCAGCAGGTCGGCGTGTTCGGCGTCGGTCATGCCCTTGGTGCGGGCGGCGGCGGTGTGGGAGTGGGTGCAGTAGTCGCAGCCATTGGCGATCGAGACGGCGACGTAGAGCATCTCCTTGGTCTTGGGATCGAGCGCCGACGGGGTCGCCATCACCGCCTTGATGTCGGCCCACACGCTCTCCAGCAGCGCCGGGTCGAACGCCAGATAGCGCCAGACGTTGTTGATGAAGTCGGTACCGCGGGTGGCGCGGATGTCGTCGAAGACGGCCTTGACGCGCGGATCGGCCTCGGGGTCGGCGGGCGGGGCAACGGTGGCCATGGCGGGTCCTTTCTGGCGAGAGGGAAGGGACCGGATGCTACCGCCGGTCCCGTGTTTCCGCCAGGGTGTGCGGCGCATCGCTATTCCGCCGCCACGTCGCGCCGGGCGGAGCGTGTCACCCGTGCCAGCGCTGGCAGGACCAGGCGGCTGTAGGTCTGGGCCTCCTCGTTCACGGCGGCGATGTCGTTGCCCTTGCGGGCCTCCTCCACCGCCGCCTCGAAGAACGAGAGCGCGGTGTTGAACAGCTCCTTGCGGGTTTCGAAGCCGCACACCGCCATCAGGTGGTCCAGCTCCGCCAGCCGCTCGGGCGTCAGATCGAACTGAACGCGGGCCTTGGTCATCGTGACATGTCCCCGTCGAAATGGACCCTCTCCAGGTCCCCTCCTTCAAGGAGGATAATTGGAGTATCGGCGGAGGACTGCAAGCTCTGGTGGGCGCCCCCTCTCGCCGTTGAGCCAAACCCGACCACCGACCATATAAAGGCCGAGCGTTCCCGTCCGACTTGCCACAGGGGTCGTCCATGCCGTCCAACCCTCCGTCCGCCCGCCGGCGCGCCCGCGCCATCGCTGTCTCCGCCCGCGCGCAGGCCGAGGCCCGCGCCCGCTTCGCCCTGTGGTCCGGCGTCCTGCTGGCGCTGACGCTGCTGGCGGCCCTGCTGCTCGCCCCGGCCACGGCCCGCGCCCAGATGTTCGAGCCGGAGACCTTCACGCTGGACAACGGCCTGCAGGTGGTGGTGGTGCCCAACCACCGTGTGCCCGTCGTCACGCATATGGTCTGGTACAAGGTCGGCGCGGCCGACGAGCCGCCGGGCAAGTCCGGCATCGCCCACCTGCTCGAACACCTGATGTTCAAGGGCACGGAGACGATCCCGCCCGGCGAGTTCTCCAAGATCATCGCGCGCAATGGCGGCCGCGACAACGCCTTCACCAGCAGTGACTTCACCGGCTACTACCAGAACATCGCCCGCGACCGGCTCGACCTGGTCATGGAGATGGAGGCCGACCGCATGGCCAATCTGCGGTTGGCCGAGGACGACGTCCTGACCGAGCGCTCGGTGGTGATCGAGGAGCGCCTGAGCCGCACCGAGAACGAGCCCGCCGCCCTGCTCGGCGAACGGCTGGATCAGGCGCTGTGGGTCGTGCACCCCTACAAGAACCCGGTGATCGGCTGGGCGCACGAGTTGGCCGCGCTGGACCGGGCGGACGCGCTGGCGTTCTACGATCGCTTCTATGCCCCCAACAACGCGGTCGTCGTGGTGGCCGGCGACGTCACGGCCGAGGCGCTGCGACCGATCGCCGAGCGGACCTACGGGCGTGTGCCGGCGGCCCCGGAGACGCCGGCGCGGGCTCGGGTGCGCGACCTGCCGCCGGCGGCAGACGTGACCGTGACCATGGACCACCCCCAGGTCGGCCAGGCCAGTTGGTGGCGGCGCATCGTCGCGCCCAGCCGCAATGCCGGCGACACCGCCCTCTACCCCGCCCTCCAGGTGCTGGCCGAACTGCTGGGCGGCGGCCCGGTCAGCCGGCTGTACGAGCGGCTGGTGGTCGAGGACGAGGTGGCCGTGTCCGCCCGCACCTATTACGATGGCCGCGCGGTGGACTACGGCACCTTCACCCTCTCCGCCACGCCGGCCGCCGGCCGCACGCCCACCGACGTGCAGGCCGCCGTCGAAGCGGAGATCGCCCGCCTGCTCGCCGAGGGCGTCACCGACGCCGAGGTGGCCGGCGCCAAGCGCCGGCTGAAGGCGTCGGTGGTCTACGCCCGCGACAGCGTGTTCGGCGCGGCGCGCATCATCGGGGCCGCCCTGGCCACCGGCAGCACCGTGGACGACGTGGAACGCTGGCCCGAGGACATCGCCGCCGTCACCCCGGAGGACGTCATGGCGGCCGCCCGCGCCGTCTTCGGCGGCGCCAGCAGCGCCACCGCCATCCTGCTGCCCGAGACCACGAGTTGACGAGAGGAGCCCGACCCATGCCCCTGCCCTCGCGCATCCTGGGGGCGCTGGCCGGCGCCCTCGCGCTGATGGTCGCCGCCGTTCCCTCCGCCCGTGCCATCGACGTCGCCACCGTGACCAGCCCCGGCGGCCTGGAGGCCTGGCTGGTCGAGGACCACGCCAACCCCATGGTCACGATCGAGTTCGCCTTCGCCGGCGGCGCCGCCCTCGACCCCGACGGCAAGGCTGGCCTCGCCACCATGGCCGCCGGGCTGCTGGACGAAGGCGCCGGCAACCTGGACTCCCAGGCGTTCCAGCGCCGGCTAGCGGACCTGGCGATCGACCTCGACTTCGACGCCGGCCGCGACTCCTTCGGCGGCACCCTCCGAACCCTGACGGAGAACCTGGACGAGGCCATCGACCTGCTGCGGCTGGCGGTGACCAGCCCGCGCTTCGATGCCGACGCGGTCGAGCGCATCCGCGGTCAGGTGCTGGCCGGGCTGCGCTACGATCAGAACGACCCGCAGGAGATCGCGCGCCGGGCCTGGTTCGCCGCCCTGTTCCCGGACCACCCCTATGGCCGTGCCCCCGAGGGCACCCCCGAGACCGTCGCCGCCATCACCGGCGCGGACCTGAAGGACTTCGCCCGCCGCCAGATGACGCGCGACCGCCTGATGATCGGGGTGGCCGGCGACGTGACCCCGGAGCGGCTGGCCGACCTCGTGGACACCGCGTTCGGCGACCTGCCGGCCTCCGCGCATCTGCCGGACGTGCCCGAGGCCGAGGCCCGGGCGACGGGCGAGACCGTCGTGATCGACCGGCCGGTGCCGCAGAGCGTCGCCCTGTTCGGCCACGGCGGCCTCGACCGGGCGGACCCCGACTGGTATGCGGCCTATGTGGTCAACTACATCCTGGGCGGCGGCGGCTTCTCGTCCCGCCTGATGGCGGAGGTGCGCGAGGCGCGCGGGCTGGCCTATTCGGTGTACAGCTACCTCCTGCCGCTGGACCACGCCCCGGTCTGGATGGGCGGGGTGGCGACCAGCAACGCCCGCATCGCCGAGAGCCTGGACCTGATCCGCGCCGAATGGGCGCGCATGGCCAGCGCGGGGCCGACCGCCGAGGAACTGGCCGACGCCAAGACCTACTTGACCGGGGCCTGGCCGCTGCGCTTCACCTCGACCGGGGCGATCGCGCGCATCCTGGTGGCGATGCAGAAGGAGGACCTGCCGCCGGCCTACCTGGAGGAGCGCAACGCCTACATCGAGGCCGTGAGCCTGGACGACGCCCGCCGCGTCGCCGACCGCCTGATGGATCCGGCGGCGCTGACCACCGTGGTGGTGGGCCAGCCGGAGGGGGTCGCGGCCTCGAACTGACGGCCGCGGGCGCGGGGCAGCGACCGCCGCGCCTGTTGCCCCCCGACCCCAGGCGCCTATACTGCCCCTCCGCGGAACCAGGCCAGCGAAGGGGGACGGGCGCATGGGGGCGGCGCAGGGACTGCTGGGGATCATCGCCATCGTCGCCCTGTGCTGGGCGCTGAGCGAACGGCGCCGCGACATCCGATGGCGCCCGGTGCTGATCGGGCTGGCGCTGCAACCGGTCCTGGCGCTGATCCTGCTCAAGACCCCGGGCGCCGCCACCGTGTTCGTGTGGCTCAACCAGGCAGTGCTGGCGCTGCAACGTGCCACCGAGGCCGGCACCACCTTCGTGTTCGGCTATCTGGGCGGCGGCGAGCGCCCCTTTGACGAACCCTGGCCGGGCGCGGCCTTCGTGCTGGCGTTCCAGGCCCTGCCGTTGATCCTGGTGGTCAGCGCGATCACCTCGGTGCTGTTCTACTGGCGTGTCCTGCCGCTGGTGGTCGGCGCCATGGCCTGGGTGCTGAACCGCACCATGCGGGTCGGCGGCGCGGTCGGGCTGTCCTCGGGTGCCAACGTGTTCGTCGGCATGATCGAGGCACCGCTGTTCATCCGCCCCTACATCGCCGCCATGACGCGGGCCGAACTGTTCATGATGATGACGGTCGGCATGTCCACCATCGCCGGCACCGTCATGGTGCTCTACGCCAGCTTCCTCGACGGCATCCTCGACACCCCCCTGGCCCATATCCTGATCGCCTCGCTCATCAGCGCGCCGGCGGCGCTGGCGCTGGCGCTCATGCTGGTGCCCGGCGACCCGGACGAGCAGCCGACCGAAGCCCGCCTCAGCCTGCCGCCGCCGGAGGCCAACAATACCATGGAGGCGGTGCTGCTGGGCACGCGCGACGGTGTCTCCCTGCTCATCAACGTCACGGCCATGCTGCTGGTCATGGTCGCGCTGGTCAGCCTGCTGAACCAGATCCTCGGGGTGCTGCCGGCCGTGGCGGGCGAGCCGCTGACCCTGGAACGCATGCTGGGTTGGGTGATGGCGCCGGTGGTGTGGCTGATCGGCATCCCGTGGGCGGAGGCGGCGACGGCCGGGTCTCTCATGGGCATCAAGACCATCCTCAACGAACTGCTGGCCTATGCCGGCATGGCGCGGCTGCCCGACGACGCCCTGTCGCCGCGCAGCGAACTCATCATGGCCTATGCCCTGTGCGGCTTCGCCAACTTCGGCAGCCTGGGCATCATGCTGGGCGGCCTCACCGCGATGGCCCCGGAGCGCCGCAGCGACATCGTGGCGCTGGGCGGGCGCACCATCCTGTCGGGCACCCTGGCGACGCTGATGACCGGGGCCGTGGTCGGCCTGGTGACGTGGTGAGGCCGCGATGACGATGGCGGACCCGACACCGGACGACGGCCCCCGTCCCGACCCCTTGGCGGTGCGCAAGGCGCTCAACGACCTGCTGGTGCGCCAGGGCACGCCGCTGTCCCTGGCCGCCAACCCCTTCACGGCCTCGCTCCTGGTGCTGCCGCTCTGGAACACGGCGGCCCTGCCCCCGCTGGGGGCGCTGGTGGCCCTGCTGGCGCTCAACAACACCATCGCCCACCGCGTCTACAGCCGCTATCGCGCCGACCCGGGTCCGGTGACGGCGGCCGTCCGCTGGCACCGCCTGTTCTTCCTCGTCTCGCTCGGCAACAGCCTGGCCTGGGGCCTGGGCGGGTTGTGGGTGTTCGCGAGCGCGCCCGAACCGGAGCGGTTCCTGGTCGCGGCAATGATCCTGGGCATGGTCGCGGGCAGCCTGGCGGCGGAGAGCGCGTCTTTCCTGCTGGTGGCCGGCTTCGCCGCCCTGGCGGTGCCGCCGATCGCCGTCTACGGGCTGCTGCAGGGGACGGCCATCGACGTGACCTACGGCCTCGGCATGCTGATCTTCGCCGCGTTCATCGTGTCCTTCGCCAAGATCAACGAGAACACGGTGGCCGAGAGCGTGCGCCTGCGCCTGGCCCGCGACCGCACGCTGGAGACGCTGAACGGCACGGTGAAGACCCTGGAGGCCGCCCAGGCCCATCTCGTGCAGTCCGACAAGATGGCCTCGCTGGGGCGGCTGGTGGCGGGCGTGGCGCACGAGGTCAACACGCCCATCGGCACCGCCCTGACGGCCGTGTCGCTGGCGGAGAGCCGCGCCCGCGAGGCCCAAGCCGCCCTCGATCGCGGGGATCTGCGCAAGGCCGACCTGGACCGCGCGCTCGCCGACTGCGCGGAATCCAGCGCCCTGGCCGCCGGCAACCTGGGCCGCGCCGCCGAACTGGTGGCCAGCCTGCGCGATGTGGCGGTCGACCGCGCCAGTGCCCAGCGCCGCCCCTTCGATCTCTCGGAATACCTGGCCGAGGTTCTCATCAGCCTGCGGCCGCGGCTGCGGCGAAGCCCGCACGCCGTCGGCCTGCGCGCCGACCCCGGCCTGAGCATGGACAGCTACCCGGGCGCCCTGTCGCAGGTGGTCACCAACCTGGTCCTCAACGCCCTCACCCACGCCTTTGCGCCCGCCGAGACCGCCGAGACCGCCGAGACCGCCGAGACCAAGGCCGGCGGCGCCGGCGCCGCCCCCGGCACCATCACCGTCTCGGCCCGCGCCGACGGCCCCGATCATGTCCGCGTCGACATCACCGACGACGGCCGCGGCATCGACCCCGCGATCCAGGACCGGCTGTTTGAGCCGTTCCAGACCACCAACCGCGCCGGCGGCAATACCGGGCTCGGCATGGGTATCGCGCTGACCCAGACCACCCACGTGCTCGGGGGCAGCCTGATCGTGGACAGCAGCCCCGGCGCCGGGACCCGCATCAGTCTGCGGCTGCCCCGGGTCGCACCCGACCCCGACGACCAGGCCCCCGCGACCGATGGCCCGGCGGCGGAGACCGGGGCATGACGGAGGTCGCCGCCCAGGCGGCGGCCGACCTGCGCGCGCGCGCGGGGGCCACCCGGTTCGCCACGGTCCTCGCCGATCCGCCCTGGCGGTTCGTGAACCGCACCGGCAAGATGGCCCCGGAACATCGCCGGCTGTCGCGCTACGGCACCCTGACGGTGGACGAGATCGCCGCTCTGCCGGTGTCCGAGCTGACCACCGATCCGGCGCACTGCTACCTCTGGGTCCCCAACGCCCTGCTGCCGGAGGGCCTGGCGGTGCTGGCGGCCTGGGGCTTCACCTACAAGACCAATCTGGTCTGGCACAAGGTTCGGGCCGACGGCGGCAGCGACGGGCGCGGGGTCGGGTTCTACTTCCGCAACGTCACCGAACTGGTGCTGTTCGGCGTGCGCGGCCGCAACGCCCGCACCCTCGCCCCGGCCCGCCGCCAGGTGAACCTGCTCGCGACCCGCAAGCGCGAACACTCCCGCAAGCCGGACGAACTGTATGATCTGATCGAGGCCTGCTCGCCCGGGCCGCGCCTGGAGCTGTTCGCGCGCGGCGAACGCCCGGGCTGGACCGGCTGGGGTGACCAGGCCGACGCGGACTACCGGCCAACCTGGGCGACCTACGCCCATCACAGCGGCACCGTGCGACCGGAGGGGGCGTAGACCGACCCGTCACCCCCGTCACCCCCGTCACCCCCGGCACCCCCGGCACCCCCCGTCACCCCCCGTCACCCCGGCGCCGCGGTGACGGTGAACGGCGGCCGGGTGCGGTAGGTGAGCTGCACCACCCCGCTGGCGTGCTTCTGGGTGCGCACCAGGGTCGGCAGCAGACGCGGCGGCGTCTCCGGAAACAGCCTGAGGCCGCGACCCAACCACACCGGCATCACGAACATGTCAATCTGATCGACCACGCCGTGGCGCAGGAACAACCCGATGGTGCGCGCCCCGCCCACGACCCACACGTCGCCGTCGTCGTGCCCGCGCGCCGCCCGGATCAGGCCGGCAGTGTTGCCGTCCCAGCGCGCCACGCCGGGCGGGGCGTCACGGCCCAGCGGCCGGCTGGTCAGCACGCGACAGGTCCGGGCGCCGTACGGCCAGGGGCCGAACGAGAGGGTCTGGTCGTAGGTCTCGCGGCCCATGATGAGCAGCCCGACCCGCTCGTAGAACGCCGCGTAGCCGAAATCCTGGTCGTCGAAGGGGGCGAGCCACTCCACCCCGCCATCGGGCGAGGCGAGGAACCCATCCAGGGTGACGGCGACGTACAGACGGATCAAGGCAGCCATGGACCATACCGGGCGGAGGGCCAACCCCCGTATTGGCACCGGTGCGGACCGCGCCGTCAAGGGATACGGGTTGCCGTACCGGCGGGGAGCCACCATCCTCGCCACGACACGCGACGGATCGCGCCAACACGCCGCCGACCAGACGAAGACCGGAATCCCGATGACACGCCCCCCCTGGCTCAACGCGCAGCGCGTCTCGGCCTACATGCGGATCGTGCTGGTGCTGTACGCGGTCACACTGGTGGTGTTTGTGGCGGTGTCTCCCGACGGCCTCGACCCGCTCGGACGGCCGTTGGGCAACGATTTCCTCGCCTTCTGGAGCGCCGCCCGCCTCGCCGTGGCGGGCGAGCCTGCGGCGGCCTGGGACATCGGTCACCTGTTCGAGGCCGGCCGCCAGGCCCTCCCGGAGGTCACCCTCGGCTATGTCTTCTCCTATCCCCCGGTGTTCCAGCTCCTGCTGATGCCGCTGGGCCTGCTGCCTTGGGCCTGGGCCCTGGCGGTGTGGAGCGGGCTGGGGCTGGCGGCCTATTTGACGGCGCTGCGCCCACTCATGCGGAGTACGCTGGCGGTGATGCTCGCGCTGGCGTTCCCGGCGGCTTTCGTGAACCTGCTTCAGGGTCAGACGGGAGTCTTCAGCCTGGCTCTGCTCGGCGGCGGCCTGTGGCTGGTGCCCCGGCGTCCGCTGCTGGCTGGCGGGCTGATCGGACTTGCCTGTTTCAAGCCCCACCTGGGGCTGGTGATCCCGCTCGCCCTGCTGGCCGGCCGACAGTGGCGCACCCTCGCCGCGGCGACCGCCGTCGTGGCCGGCCTCATCGCCCTGAGCCTGCTCGTCCTGGGTCCCGATCCATGGTCGGCCTTCCTCCGACACCTGGGCCAGACCACTGCCCTGCTCGAAACGGGGGCCGTTCCCTGGGACAAGATGCCGAGCGCCTTCGCCGCGCTGCGCCTGACCGGGGCGCCCGTGGCGGTCGCCTATGCCGGCCAGGCGATGACCGCGCTGATCGGCGCGGCGGTGGCAACCTGGCTCTGGGCATGCCGCCCCGCCGCGCCGATGACCCTCGCGGCGACGATCTGCGCCCTCTTGCTGGTGCCGCCGCACGTCAATGATCACGATCTGGTGCTGCTGGCGTTGCCGCTCGGCCTGGTCGCCCTGGACGCCACACGGACGGGGTGGCGCGCGGGCGAACGCGCCGCACTGGCGGTGATCTGGAGTGCGCCGCTGCTGCTGGCGCCCCTGGCCGAGGCCACCGGCCTTCAACTGGGGCCGCTGGCGGTGCTGGGCCTGCTCGCGCTGGTGCTGCGGCGGGCCTGAGGGCCGCCCCTACTCGTTGCGCAGGTAGGGGGCCGCCTGTCCGCCCAGCGCCCGCCACGTCCCCAGGTAGCCGGCCGCCAACGTGACCAGCACGCAGGCAACCACCGTCCCCAGCACCACGTCCGGCAGGAACACCCAGCCGGCATCCATGACGAACACCACCACCGCCCAGGCCGCGACGGTGCCCACGGCGGCCGCGATCAGCCCGGTCGCCAGCCCCAGCAGGCCGTATTCCAGCAGGTAGCCGCGCAGCAGCGCGCCCCGCGTCGCCCCCACCACCTTCAGCACCACCGCCTCGTAGACCCGCCGCCCATGCCCGGCGGCGAAGGCCCCGGCCAGCACCAGGGCGCCGGCCACCAGGGTCACGGCGGCGGTGGCGGTGATGGCGCGCGCCGCGGTATCCAGGATCCCACGCACCGTCTCCAGGGCCCCCTTCACCCGGATCGCGGAGACATTGGGGAAGACATCGGTGACGGCGCGTTCGAGGGCGGTTTCATGGGCCTCGTCGACCCGCACCGTGGCGATCCAGGTGCGCGGCGCCCCGGCCAGCGCGCTGGGCGAGACCATGAAGGTGAAGTTGATGCGCAACGAGCCCCAGTCGACCTTGCGGGTGTTCGCCACCTCGCCCGTGATCTCGCGGCCCAGAATGTTGACCGTCAGCGTGTCGCCGATGTCGAGGCCGAAGCCCTGCGCCAGTTCCTCGGTCAGGGAGAACAGCGGTGGGCCGTCGTAGTCCGCCGGCCACCAGGCCCCGCGCACGATCTCGGCGTCCTCCGGCGCGGCGTCCCCCGTGGTGAAGCCGCGATCACCGCGCAGCGCCCACCGGGCGTCGGGGTGGACCTCGGCCTCGGCCGCCGGCACCCCGTCGAGCGCGGTGATGCGGCCGCGCACCATGTCGGCGAAGGCGGTGCGCCCCACCCCCTCGGTTTCGGCCAGCACCGCCTTGAAGCCGTCGAGCTGCGGCGGCTGAATGTCGATGAAGAAGAACGACGGCGCCTCCGCCGGCAGGCGCTCGTCGATCTGGCGGTTGAGGTTGCCCTGGATCAGCGCCACGATCACCAGGACCGACAGCCCCAGACCCAGCGACAGCACCACCGAGCCGGTGGCGGCCCCCGGCCGGTGCAGGTTGGCCAGCGCCAGCCGCAGGCCCGGCCGGCCGCGCGCCAACCGCCCGGCGCGGCGGGCCAGGTCGCGCACCGCCAGCGCCGCCAGCCCGAACAGCGCCATGGACAGCGCCGCCCCGGCGACGAACACGGCGGCGAAGCGCGGATCGACGGCGGTCAGGATGGTCAGCGCCACCAACGCCGCGAGCGCCCCCCCCAGCAGCACCAGATAGCGCCGCCGCGGCCAGCCGCCGGCCTCGGCCAGGGCGCCCTTGAAGATCGCCAGCGCCGGGATATCGCGCGCCCGCGCCAGCGGCCAGACCGCGAACACCAACGCCACCAGCGCGCCGCTCGCCAGCGCCAGCAGCGCCGGCTCGGCGTAGACCGCCACCCGCAGCCGCACCGGCAGCCAGTCCCCGGCCACCGCCTGGGCCAGGAACGGCGCCGCCACGCCGGCGGTGACGCCAAGCAGGATGCCCAGCAGCGCGAGCAACCCGATCTGGATGAAGTAGATACGGAAGATCACGCCCGCCGGCGCCCCCAGGCACTTCAGCGTGGCGATGGTGGTCATGCGACCCTGCAGATAGGCGCGGGTCGCGTTCGCCACCCCGATGCCGCCCACCAACAGCGACGTCAGCCCGACCAGGGTCAGGTACAGGGTCAGGTTCTCAAGGAACCGGGTCAGGCCGGGCGCGGCCTGGTCGGTGCCGCGCAGGCGCCACCCGGCGTCGGGGAAGGCGTCGGTCAGACGGGTCCGGATCTCGGCCGGCGTCACGCCCTGGTCGGCACGCAACAGGGTGTCGAAGGTCACCAGGCTGCCGGGCTGGATCAGCTCGGTAGCCGGCAGCGCGTCGCGGTGAATCATCAGGCGCGGCCCGAGCGTGAACATGCTCGCCACCCGGTCCGGCTCGCGCACGATGCTGTCGCGCACCCGCACCGTGGCCTCGCCGATGCGCAGGCGGTCGCCCACCGACAGCCCCAGGCGGTCGAGCAGGTTCGGATCCGCCACGGCGCCCCAGGTGCCCTCGCGTTCGGCCAGCGCGTCGGCCAGCGCCCCGCCGCCCGAAAGGACCATGCGGCCGTAGAGCGGGTAGCCGTCGCCCACGGCCTTCAGCTCCACCAGCGCCCGCGCCCCGTCCGGCCCCGGCGCAATCGCCATCGCGCGCATGTCCACGGTCTCGGCGACCGTGGCGACCGCGCGCATCAGCGCCATCTGCTCGGCGTCGGGCGGCTGATAGCGCCGCTCCACCTCCAGATCGCCGCCGAGCAGGGCCTGGGCGTCGGCTTCCAGGCCGGCCTGGATGGCCCGGTTCAGCGAGCCGGCGGCGGCGATGGCGAACACCCCCAGCGCCAGGCAGGCGACCAGGACACGGAACCCGGCCAAGCCACCGCGCATCTCGCGCAGCGCCAACCGGACCGAGAGGGGCAGCGCGCCGCTCATTCCGCCGCCGCCCGGCTCGCGCCCGAATCCGTCAGGCGGCCGTCCTCGATGCGGATGGTCCGGTCGCAGCGCCGTGCCAGGGCCAGGTCATGCGTGATGAGCATCAGGGTGGTGTTCTGTTCGGCGTGCAGGCGGAACAGCAGGTCCATGACAAGCGCGCCGGTCTCGCCGTCGAGGTTGCCGGTCGGCTCATCGGCCAGCAGCAGGCGGGGGCCGGGCGCGAAGGCCCGCGCCAGCGCCACACGCTGCTGCTCGCCGCCGGAGAGCTGCCCCGGGTAATGGCCGAGGCGGTGTCCCAGACCGACCGCCTCAAGCTGACCGCGGGCGACGTCGAAGGCATCCCGGCGGCCGGCGAACTCCAGCGGCACGGCCACGTTCTCCTCCGCCGTCATGGTCGGAATCAGGTGGAAGCCCTGGAACACCACGCCGACGTGCGCGCGCCGCCAGCGCGCCAGCGCGTCCTCGTCCATCGCGCCCAGATCGTGCCCGGCGACCGTCACGGCGCCCGCGGTGGGTCGTTGCAGTCCGGCGATGACCATCAGCAGGCTGGACTTGCCGGCCCCGGACGGGCCGACGACGCCGACCGCCGCGCCCTGATCCACGGTCAGGTCGACACCCCGCAGAATGTTGACCGCGCCGGCCGGACCCGTCAGGGTCAGGTCCAGGCCGCGCAGGCGGATGGTCGGCGGCGTCGGGGAGTGGCTCATGGTCCTGGCAGTCCTTCGTCAGCGGAAAACGGGTCCGGGCAAGACGGTATACGTGCGCCCGCCCGCGCGCCGATCACGCGGCGGGGCGGCTCAGGACGCCACCCATACCGGAAACGCACAGCCGGCATATGGGCTCCATAACCCCGGGATCAACGCGCGGCGGGCGCGCGCCGGCGGCCTGGCGGTCGCGCTCGTGCTTCTGGCCGGGCTGATCGGCCGGCCGGGACCGGCCTGGGCCGACACGGTGCGCCTGCTGGCGTTCGGGGACAGCCTGACGGCCGGCTACAACCTGCCCCAGGAGGCCGCGTTCCCGGTGCAGCTCGAACAGGCCCTGCGCGACCGCGGCCACGATGTCACGGTCCTGAACGGGGGCGTCTCGGGCGACACCACCGCCGGCGGGCGGGCGCGGCTGGACTGGGTGCTGGCCCAGGATCCGGACGCCGCCATCGTGGCGCTGGGCGGCAACGACGGGCTGCGCGGGCTCGATCCCGCGGACACGCGCGCCAACCTGACCGCCATCGTGACGCGGTTCCAGGACGCGGGCATCCCGGTCCTGATCGCCGGCATGAAGGCGCCGCCCAACCTGGGCCGCGACTACGGCCAGGCGTTCAACAGCGTCTTTCCCGACGTGGCGGAGGAAACCGGCGCCCTGCTCTATCCGTTCTTCCTGGAGGGCGTGGCCGCCGATCCGGCGCTCAACCAGCCCGACGGCATCCACCCCACCGCCGACGGCGTCGCGGTGATGGTCGAGGGCATCCTGCCCCAGGTCGAGGCCCTGCTGGATCGGGTGGAGTGATGCGCCTGTTCCTCGGCATCGAACCACCGGACGACTTGCGCCAGACGCTGGCCGCCCTGGCCATCGGCCTGCCCGGGGCGCGCTGGGTCGAGGCCGACAACCTGCATCTGACGCTGCGCTTCCTGGGCGAGACCGACCCGGCCCAGGCGGAGGACCTGGACGCCGAGCTGGCAACCCTGCGCGGGCCACCCGCGCCGGTCCACCTGCAGGGCATCGGCACCTTCGGCCAGGGCCGCAAGGTCACGGCGGTGTGGGTGGCGGCGGCGAAGGACCCGGCCCTGCTGACCCTACAGCAACGGGTCGAGGGGGCCGCGGTGCGCGCCGGCTTCCCGCCGGAGGGCCGCAAGTTCACGCCGCATGTCACCCTCGCCCGCCTGCGCAACCCGGATCCGACGCGGCTGGCGGGCTTCATCGGCGCCCACAACGACCGCGCCTTTCCGCCGTTCACGGCCGAGGCGGTGGTGCTCTTCGAGAGTCACCTGACGCGCGACGGCGCCCAGTACACGCCGCTGGCCCGCTATCCTTTGCGCTGATCGCACCGTGTCATCCCAAGACCGGCGCCCCCACGGGAGCGTGGGCGCGAGCCCCCTTTCTCGGTCCCACGCTCCGGCGTGGAACCGGTTCGCGCCCCTCAGAGCATCGGTGCCGAGGGGTCGGCGCCGGTTCCGGCGGGCGCGTCCTCGCCCTTGATGCGCACGTGGCTGACGACGCGGCGTACACCCCGGGTATCCCGCGCATAGGCGATGGCCCGGTCGAGGGCTTCCCGGCTCTGCGCCACACCGAGCAGGTAGACGGTGCCGTTCACCACATCGACGGTATAGTTGATCGACCGCACCTTGCGGTCGAACAGAAGCCGCGCCTCGATCTTCTGGGCGATGGCGGCGTCCGCGGCCTGATCGACCACGGTGGCGCCCTCGTCGATCTCGATTTCGTTGATGACCGCCTTGACCCCGCGCGCCCGCCAGGCCAGCCGCACCGCGTCCACCCGGGTGCGCGGCGCCGCGACCGCCCCGGTCAACAGCACCTGCCCCTCGCGCACCGTCATGTCGACGCGCCGCAACAGATCCAGATCGTGCTCCAGCCACAGCCGGTTGATCTCGGCCTGGATGGCGGCGTCGTCCACCACGCCCCCCAGGCCGCGTTCCTCCGACGCGGCGGTGGCGGCCACCGCGCCGGCGCCGACCGCCATGCCGACCGGGCTGCACCCGGCCACCAGGGCCGGGGTCAGGGCCGCCGCCAGCAGCGGCACCGCCCCCCTGCCCCATCGCCGCATCATTGCGTGATCAACTCCGGTCCCATCAGGGTGGTCGGCAGCCACGTGGAGAGCACCGGAAAGTAGGTGATCAGGATGAGGAAGATGAACGAGATGATCAGGAACGGGAGCTGTGCCCGGACCACGTCGAGCATGGGCATGTTCGCCACCCCCGAGGTGACGAACAGGTTGAGCCCCACCGGCGGGGTGATCATGCCGATTTCCATGTTCACCACCATAATGATCCCCAGGTGGATGGGGTCGATCCCCAGTTCAATGGCGATCGGGAAGACCAGCGGGGCGACGATGACGATCAGGCCCGACGGTTCCATGAACTGGCCGCCGATCAGCAGGATGATGTTCACGATGACCAGGAACAGGATCGGGCCCAGGCCGGCGCCCAGCATCGCCTCCGCGATCATCTGCGGGATCCGTTCCTCGGTCAGCACATGCTTCAGGATCAAGGCATTGGCGATGATGAACATCAGCATGATGGTCAGCTTGCCGGCCTCGTACAGCGCATGCTGGGTGTCCTTGTGCCACAGCACGCTGAGCGCCTTGACCGGGACCAGCGACAGCCGGCCGAGCCCGTCCTTGAACGGCCCCATGTCGCGGTAGACGAAGTGGGCGATCAGGAAGGCATACACCGCCGCGACGGCGGCGGCCTCCGTGGGCGTGAAGACACCGCCGTAGATGCCGCCGAGGATGATGATGATCAGGAACAGACCCCACAGCGCGTCCCAGGCCGAGGCCAGGATCTCGCGCCATCCCGCCCAGTCCTGCGACGGCAGATTGCGGATGCGCGCGATGATGTAGATGCCGGTCATCAGCATCAGGCCTTCGATCAGCCCCGGGATGACGCCGGCCAGGAACATGCGCCCCACCGACACATCGACCGACGCGGCATAGACCACCATGACGATGGACGGCGGAATCAGGATCCCCAGTGTGCCGGCGTTCGCGATGACGCCGGCGGCGAAGTCGCGCGTATAGCCCACCTCGCGCATGCCGGCGATGACGATGGTGCCGATGGCGATCACGGTGGCGGGCGACGACCCCGACAGGGCGGCGAACAGCGTGCAGGCGAACACGCAGGCCATGGCCAGACCGCCCTTGAAATGGCCGACACAGGCGATGGCGAAGCGGATGATGCGTCGCGCCACGCCGCCGGTCGACATGAAGGCCGAGGCGAGCACGAAGAACGGGATGGCCAGCAGGGTGTAGTGGCCGTCGAAGGCGCTGAACAGCGTTTGGGCGATGGAGCCGAGCGAGGCCTCCGAATAGACCAGCAGGAAGATGGTGCTCGACAGGCCCAGGGAGACGGCGACCGGCACGCCCAGCAGCATGAAGCCGATCACCATGACGAAGAGAAGGACGACGGACATGGCTCAGCGCTCCCCGTCCCGGCGTGAGGGGTGCAAGGCCTGGTCCAGCGTGCCGGCGTCGGCCTCGCGGCTCATCTCGGCCATCATCTCTTCGCTCTCGGAGTCATGGCTGGCGATCAGCATGTCCCGGCGCCCTGTGGCGATCTGCCAGCCGGCCTGGAGGAACCGCAGCGTCAACAGCAACAGGCCGATGGGCAGGGCCGCGTAGGGGATGAAGCGCGGCATCTTCTCGTACTCTTCCCCTTCGTTGAACAGCTCGGCCATCAGATCGGGGAAGAAGACCATCGGAATGTCATTGACCTCGAACCAGGCCCGCGTGGTGGCGAACGGCCACCAGTACTGCCAGGCCCCGACCAGCAACAGGCCGCTGAACACCAGGCACAGACCCACCGACAGCAGCACCATGGCCCTGCGCAGACCTGGGGGAAGCAGGTTCAGGATCACGTCAACGCCGATATGCGCCGAAATCTTGACGCCGTGCGAGGCGCCCAGAAGGATCAGCCAGGCGAACAGGAAGACCGTGGTCTCCAGGGCCCACAGGATGTTCGAGTTGAAGACATAGCGCGCCACCACGTTGGCGAAGGTGACCAGCGTCATCAGGCCCAGCACCGTGGCGATGCCGATGCGCTCGATGTCGTCGATCACCCCACCCGTCCCTTCGGTGGGTCTGGCCTGCATGAACGCGTCCTCCCGGCGGTGACGGGTCCCCGAACCGGCCGCGCGCCCACCCTCCCCTGTGCAGCGCACCATGGGCGGACGGCAAACGGCACGATGGCCCGGCGTGGTGGCCGGGCCATCGGTTCGGTCCGTCTCTGGTCTGGTTGGGTGGGGTCGGTCAGTTGGTCGAGTTGTACGACAGGGCCGCGCTCAGCAGGTCCTCGCCGATGTCGTCCATGAACTGATCCCACACCGGCTGCATGGCCGCGACCCACTGCTGGCGCTGCTCCGGCGTCAGGGTGCGCACGACGCCGCCGGCCTCGACGATGAGGTCCTTGTTGCGCTGGTTGACGGCGAAGGACTCGGCGTTGCGGGTTTCCGTGACCTCGTCGAGGATGGTCAGGAACTGATCGCGCACCTCAGGGTCCAGGCCGTCCAGCCACTCGGTGGAGGTGACCACCAGATAGTCGAGAATGCCGTGGTTGGTTTCGGTGATGCCGTCCTGCACCTCGAAGAACTTCTGGCCGTAGATGTTGGACCAGGTGTTCTCCTGGCCGTCCACCACGCCCTGCTGCAGCGCGCCGTACACCTCGGAGAAGGCCATCTTCTGCGGGTTGGCGCCGAGCGCCTCGAACTGGGCCTGCAGCACGTCGGACTGCTGGATGCGGAACTTCAGGCCCTCGGCGTCCTCCGGCGCCAGCAGCGGCCGATTGGCCGACATCTGCTTCATGCCGTTGTGCCAGAAGGCCAGGCCCTGCAGGCCGCGACGCTGCATGGAGTCCAGCATCGCCTGGCCGTGCTCGGAGGTCTGGAAGCGGTTGACCGCCTCGATATCCTCGAACACGAAGGGCAGGTCGAACAGGCGGAACTGCTTGGTGAACTTCTCGAACTTCGACAGCGAGGGGGCCGCCAGCTGCACGTCGCCGGACAGCATCGCCTCCAGCACCTTGTCGTCGTTGTACAGGGTGGAGTTCGGGAAGACCTCCATGCAGGCTTGGCCGTCCATCTCGGCGTTCACCCGGTCGGCCAGCAGCGACGCGGCGATGCCCTTCGGATGCTTGTCGGTGTTGGTGACATGGCTGAACTTGATGACGATTTCGCCGTCATCGCAGGCCGCCCAGGCCGGCGCCGACGTGGTCAGGGCCAGACCGACGGCGACGCCGGCGGTGGCCAGCGTGGTCATGACACGGTTCATCATGGTTCCTCCCTTACGACTTCGTTGGTTGGTGCCGACCGGTTGGTGCCGACCGGTTGGTGCCGACCGGTTGCCGCCCCCCGGACGGCCGCCGACCGGCCCGCGACACCGGACAGGCTGTGGCGCGGTGGCGCGGCGACACGCACCACCGGCGAGCCGGACAGGCTCTGGCCGGCCGCCGCACGGGCAGACTGATCCAGGGCGACGCGGGCATCCGGGGGAACATCCGGCCAGGGTCGGCGCCGCCCGCCAGACGCCCCGCGTCGATCACGGGTCACGATAGTGCGATTCCGGGACACCGAAAAGCAATGATCCGCAAGGCGGGTCCGACCTGGACCGATTATTGTTTCAACGCCTCTACGTATTCAGGGCATCCCAACGACTAAAATATCTCAAGGTTGGGCGCCCCCGGGACCGCGCGGCGCGGCGTGGCGCGATCGGATCACGGCCGCACCGCGCCGGGCCACGGCGGATTGGGCGGGATCTCGATGCCGTCCGGCCGGGCCTCCGCCGGCCGCGCCGGCTGCGGGGCCGACGTCCCCGGAGACCAGGGGGCCGACCCGACTCGTGCCGGGTCCTGGGGCACCGCGCCGGTGCCATTCGGGCGCTGCGGTTGGACCGGCGGCGTGCGGCCTTCGCGGGCCGCTCGCAGGCTCAGGCTGTTGAGGGTCGCGGTATCACGTGCATCGGCTTCGCGGGCGGCGGCGTGCGCCGCCGCGTCGCGACCCTGCGGCACCGCAGCAGGAGCAGAAACCGCAGCCGGCGCGGACGCGGGCGCTGGTGCGGGCGTTCGCTCGGCGGCGGGCCGCGCCGGCACCGGCGGCTTGGGCGGGGGCGGCGGCACGATCGCGGCGGCGCGGGCGAGTTGGTCGGGCCGCGCGGTCTCGGGCGCCCCGGCCGCGCGCAGGGCGCCCGGCACGAGTTGCAGCACACCCGGAAGCGAGGCCCCCGGCTCGGACGCGGCGCCGTCCGGCCGGACCGGGGCGGTCTGCGTCCGCGCCCGCTCGGCCACGGACCCGGGGGCGGTGTCGGGTCCCGGCACGGCCGTGGGCGGCGGCCCTTCGGTTCCGGCTGGCGGCGGCGCGTCCGTCTCGGATCCCGCCACGGCTCCCGCCACAGCTCCCGGGTCGCCGTTCGGCTGCGCCGGCGCCGGTGTCGCCGCCCCGGTCCCGGCAACCGGCCCGCTCGATGTCCCGGGATCCGTCGGTACGGACGGGGCCACGGCGGTCGCCCCCCCGGCCGCCCCCTCGGACTCGGCCTGGCGGGCGCGCAGGCCGCGCAGGCGGGCGAGGGCCTCGGCCACGCGCGCGTCCTCGGCGGTAGCTCCGGGCGACAGCGGGATATCCGGCGGCGACAGGTCGGCCGGCTCCGGGACCGGGGCGGCCGGCTCAGGCTCCGGCTCAGAGTCAGGGTCCGGCTCAGGTCGGGCCGACGTCGCCATGGCCGTCTCCGGCGGCGCCGATGTCGCGGGCACGGTCGGCGCGGGGGCCTCGCGCCCGGTGACGGGCTCCGGGGGCGCCGTGCCCGTGTCATCCTCTGGCATCGCGTCCGCCGGGCGGGCCTCGCGCGCGGGGGTCTCAGCGGGGGTCTCATCCGGGGCCTCTGCGGTCGCGGTCTCGGCGGCCACAGTTTCGGACGCCTCCGTGTCCCGCGCCGCCGCATCAACGCGGCGCGGCAAGGGATCCGCCTCCGGCCGCGCCTCCGACGGGATCCCCCTCAGCACGGGCACCGCCGAGTCCCCGTCGGCCCCGTCGCTGTCGCCCGGGGCCGGAGGCAGCAGCACACCCATGGAGTCCGAGTGGCCGGCGACCCAGAGCGCACCCCCGCCGATCGCGAGCAGGCCCAGCAGCGACGCCACCAGGGCCAGGCGGCGCCCACCCCGCCGCCCAGCGCGGTCTCGGGAGCTGGCGGCGGCGCCGGGCGCCGGCTCGGCCACGGCGGCGATCGCGGCCTCGGCATGCGCGCCGGTCGCGCGCGGCACCCCGTCTTCGGCGGCCAGATTCAGCGCCCGGTCGCACAGCGCGTTGAGGGCCCGCGGGACACCGCGGGAGGCGGCCGCGATCTTCTGTTTCGCGTCGGCGGTCATGGGGTCGAAATCGACGCCCTCGCGCCGGCACAGGTCGATCTCGTGGTCGATATAGGCCAACGCCTGGTCGGGCGTGAACGGCTCGGTGGTCAGCGCCAGGTCGACGCGCTCGGCGAGCTGGCGCAGCGCCGAACGCTCCAACAGGTCGTCCAACGCCGGCTGGCCGACCATGACGATCCGCAGCACCCGGGCGTCGCGCACCTCCAGCGTGGTCAGCAGGCGCAGCGCCTCCAGGCCGGTGACGTCCAGGACCTGGGCCTCGTCCACGATCAGCACGGCGTTCTCACCGCGCGCCTCGATATCCTCCAGGAAGGTGCCCAGCGTGCCCGTCATCTCGGCCCAGGTGTCCCGCTCGGACAGCCCGAAGCCGCGGCACACGGCGCCCAGCAGCGACCGGCCCTCGTCGTTGGGCGGGGCGGTCACCAGCGCCACCGGCCAGGTCCCGTGCAGCTTCGTTTCCAGAACCTGGCAGGTGTGGGTCTTGCCGGTGCCCGGGTCGCCGGTGAGCTTGATCAGGGCCTCGCCCCGATCCAGCGCCGCCATGATGGTCGCCGGCACGTCGGTCCCGCCCTCGGCGACGAAGTGGTGGGCCGGATTCGGACTCGGCGCGAAGGGCTGCTCTGCAAAGGCGAAGTGGTCGAGAGTGGACGCTGTCATGGCCGCCGTCTTCCCGCCCGCCCCCGTCGCCGGAGGGGTGAGGGCTTGCTGATGCGATGGATCCCGCGCCCGTCGGCCCCGACCCGCGAACCGTGGGCCGGGCGCGAGTCACGCCTGACCGGTGCGCGCCTGGCGGGGCCACGGCGAGTTTCCATCACCATATCAGACTTTGCCAGTCAACTCACCGTAAAACCGTGACAATCCGCCGTCACGCGCGCCCCTCGTCCGGCCCTCTACTCGGGTGTCCGACGCGGCTTCTGCGGGCCGGTGGACTCCGCCGGCGGCTCGTCCGGCCGGGCGTCCGGCGCGTCCCCAGGTTGCGGCGCCGCTTCGCCCGGCGGAGCGGCCAGCAGCGCGGCCGCCGGTGTACCGTTGATGAGCAGGCCCGCGTCCGGCGTCATCACGATATCGTAGACATGGGTGCCGGGGGCGCTGACCCGACCCAGGCCGCGCAGCGCGAGCAGGGCCAGCAGCGGCTGTTGCATCGCAGGGTCGGTGCGGGCGCGCTCCTGCAACAGGGTCATGGTGTCGTCGAGCCCCTGGATCGCCAGGGACATGGCGCCCTCCATGGCCTGCGGACCGACCCCGGCCATGGTCAGGCGCCCCTGGCCCTCGACCCCATAGGCCGGCGCCGCCACGCCCAGGGTCTCCAGCGTGACCTCGGGGCTGTGTTCGGCCATCAGCGCCGCCGTGGCGCGCTCCATGGCGGCGTCCGCCGCCATCGGGTCGGCCGGCGTCGTCATGCCCAGCCGGGTCAGGGCCGGCAGCGGCAGGTCATCGCCGCGCAGGGCCAGGCCGGCCTCGGACGGAATCAGCGCCGGCGGCAGCGTGCGCGCGGCGCTCGGCCCCGCGTCCAGGGCCGCGAGGTCGAAGGTGAGCCGGGCGTCGGACACCGGCTCTCCGGGCTCCGCCGGGTCGATCTCGACCGTCAGGTCGGCGCGACCCAGGCCACCCATGGGGTTCATCTCGGAGCCCACGGCCACCCCCTCCAGGCCGACCCGCAGCGACCCGCCGGCGATCGCCATGCCGTCGGCCAGCGCCGCGAGATCCCCGGCGGTCGGCGGTCCGCCGGTGACCCTGCCGGCCTCTGCGAACAGCACGATCAACTCCCGGACGGCGCGCAGATCGAAGCCGCGGGTCACGCTGTCCACCGCCACCCGGTCCACCCGCCAGGGCAGGCCCAGGCTGGGGTCGTTGACGCTCAGCCCGCGCAGGTCGAGGGTGCCCGGTCCGTCCAGGCGCCCGGCCGCGGTCTCGGTCCAGCCGCCCCCGATCTGGAGCCGCTCCAGCCCGAGAACCTGGGTGCGGGCCTGACGCACCGACAGGCCGGAGAGCGCCATCGTCACCTCGGCGTCGCCGATCCCCAGGTCGCGCACCAGCGCCAGCATGCCGTCGATCAGGCGGGCCTCCACCGCCGGCGGCAGCGGCTGCGGCGGCGCCTGCGGGTCCAGGTCGAGGGCAGAGACCGTCTGCATGGTCTCCGCCATGAACGCCCGCAGCCGTCCCACCTCCAGGCCCTGGCCCTCGCTGGTCAGACGCAGCGCGCCGAGGTCGATGGCCACCGGCAGATCGCGGCCGCGGGTGCGCAGCCCGTCCAACGTCAGGACCGACCGCCCGCGCGGCGTTCCCCCGATCGGTTCGTCCATCACCATGTCGACGCCGAGCCGGTCGATGGTGACCGACTCCGTCGGCGAGACGAACACCTCGATGCCGGTGGTCTCCAGGCGCGAGTCGTTGTTGCCCAGTTCGTTCTGCCCCATCACCCGGGCCACCGTGGCGGTCATCGCCTCCAGCGTCGGCAGCCGCTCCGTGGCCGCCATCAAGTCGAGCACCTCCAGCCAGGCCCCCGGCACCCCGTCGTAGACGTTGGTGGCCTCCAGGGTGGCGACGGCGATGGTCGGGTCGCGCTCGCCGCGCGCCACGCCCAGCCCGTTCCCGCTCATGGTCAGGGTCGCCTCCAGGGTCCCGTCCTCGGCCACGTCCGAGCGGGACTCCAGGTCCGCGGCGGTGAGCGTGAGCAGCAGCGCGTCGCGGGCCTGATCGTCGAGGCGCAGCCGCGCATCGCCGATGCGGATGCGGTCGCGGCCGAACAGTGGAGTCTCGGGGTCGATCTCGCCCTGCAGGTCGAGGGTGCCCATCGTCAGTTCCGCGACCGGCGCCCCCTCGTGATAGATCAGGATCGGCCCGGGCACGGACGAGCGGTAGGCGACCCGGCCCCCGCCGGCGTCGGTGGCGTCCACGCTGACATCGCCGAAGGCGATCACCACCGGCACGCCCTGCGCCGTGCCGGCCCGCATGGTGAGGTCCTCGAACAGCACCCGGGCGCCGCCGTCGGGCGTCTCGCTGGCGGTGATCGGACCCTCGGTGGCGATGATATCGCCCTCGGTCAGCGAGCCGAGCAGGCTCAGCGCGCCAACCACCCGCTGGCGCACCAGATCGGCGATGCGGCCGATGCCGATCTCCGGGTCCAGGGTGCGGTCCAGCGTCGGCAGCGGCGGCAACGCCGGCTGTTTGCGGGGCGGGTCGGCGGCGAGCGTGGGGACCGCGGCGACCGTCAGCGCGACCGTCAGTGCGACCGTCAGCGCGACCAGCAGCGCGGGGGCGATGGCGCGGCCCGGCCGGGGACGGCGGGCGTTCGGGAACGGAACAAGGCGACGCATGGCTCTTCCCCCTCGGCGACGCCGGACCACGACCACCGCGCCGCGGGCCGACCGGTGGACCGCATGGTAGCCCGATCGCCGGCCCGCGCCAACGGGCCGCGACCGCCGCAGGGTGCGGCCCCGCCCCCGGGTGGGCTCAGGCGGGGGCGTCGTGCGCGCGCGCTTCCTGGTCGGTGTCGGGATCGCGCGCCGCCACTTCAAGGCGCGCCTCCAGGGCCTGGGCCTCCTGCTGCTTGCGCCACAGCGCGGCATAGCGTCCGCCCAGGGCCAGCAGGTCCTCGTGGGTCCCGCTTTCCGCCACCCGGCCGCCGTCCAGGACCACGATGCGGTCGGCGTCGATCACCGTCGACAGACGGTGCGCGATCACCAGGGTGGTACGCCCGCTCGACACCTGCCGCAAGGCGGCCTGGATGTCCTTTTCGGTGTGACTGTCGAGTTGGCTGGTGGCCTCGTCGAACAGCAGGATCGCCGGATCCTTGAGAATGGCGCGGGCGATGGCGACGCGCTGCTTCTCGCCGCCGGACAGCTTCAGCCCGCGTTCCCCCACCGTGGTGTCGTACCCCTTCGGCAGCATGCGCACGAAGTCGTGCAGGGAGGCCAGCTTGGCCGCCCGCTCCACCTCTGACCAGGGGGCGTCCGGATTGCCGTAGGCGATGTTGTAGCCGATGGTGTCATTGAACAGCACCGTATCCTGCGGCACCACGCCGATGACCCGGCGCAGCGAGGCCTGGGAGACGGCGCGGACGTCCTGGCCGTCGATGGTCACGCGGCCGCCGGTGACGTCGTAGAAGCGGTAGAGCAGCCGGCCGATGGTGCTCTTGCCCGCCCCCGACGGCCCGACGATGGCCACGGTGCGACCGGCCGGCACCTCCAGGTCGATGCCGCGCAGCACGTCGCGCTCCGGCCCATAAGCGAAGCGCACGCCCTCGAACCGCACCGTGCCCCCGGTCACGTCGAGGGCGGGCGCGCCGGGCGGGTCGGCGATCTCCGGCGGCTGGTCGCGCAGGCCGAACATGACCTCCATGTCGACCAGGGCCTGCTTGATCTCCCGGTAGACCATGCCGAGGAAGTTCAGCGGCTGATAGAGCTGGAGCAGGTAGGTGTTCACCAGCACGAAGTCGCCCGGAGTCATGGTGCCGGCGACGATGCCGCGCCCGGCCATCGACATGATGACCACCAGGCCGACGGAGATGATCGCCCCCTGTCCGATGTTGAGCAGCGACAGCGAGCTGTGTGACTTGACCGCGGCGTCCTCGTAGGCGGTCAGGGCGCGGTCGAAGCGGCGCGCCTCGTGCTCCTCGTTGCCGAAATACTTGACCGTTTCGTAGTTCAGCAGGCTGTCGATGGCCTTGGTGTTGGCCTCGGCGTCGTGGGTGTTCATGGTGCGCCGGAACGCCAGCCGCCAGTCCGTGATCGCCAGCGTCCAGAGAATGTAGACGGCGATGGTGACCACGATGGCGGCGGCGAAGGTCCAGTCGTACAACCACCACAGGATGCCGCAGACCATCGCCAGTTCGATCAGCGCCGGACCGGCGCGGAAAGCGAACAGGCGCAGCACAATCTCGATGCCCCGGGTGCCGCGCTCGATCACCCGCGACAGGCCGCCGGTTTGGCGGTCCATGTGGAAGCGCAGCGACAGCGCATGCAGGTGGCGGAAGGTGTCGAGCCCGACCACGTGCATGGCGCGTTCGACCACGCGGGCGAACACCAGATCACGCAGTTCGTTGAACAGCACCACCCCGACCCGCGCCAGCCCGTAGGCCACGATCATCAGCACCGGGACGGCGGTGATGGTCGCCGGCACCGACAGCGCGTCCACGGCCTCCTTGTAGAAGATGGGAACATAGACGGTGGCCACCTTGGCCAGCAGCAGCAGCCCCATGGCCAGAACCATGCGGGCACGCAGGGCGGGGGCATCCTTGGGCCACAGGTGGGGCAGCAGGCGGCGCAGCACACGCCAGTCGCCGCGCACACCCTCGGGCGCGCGCGGGGGCATCTCGGGGGTCCGTTTTCTCACGGCTGTCTCATCGGGGCGGATCTCGCGGTCGGGGCGCGCCCGGTCCGGGCCGGGGAACGGCCCCGGGCCGGCGCGAGAAAGGGATTGGTGCCCTTTGACCTAATCCCAGGCGCGCCGCCGCGCAAGGCGGGCGGACGGCCGGTACGCCCCGCGCGCGAACAGGGTCTGCCTCCGTGCGCCGCCCGCTTTCGCTTGCCGGGGCGGTCGCGGGCGTGGTTCGATCCCGGCCTGTACCCGCTCGCCCCGATGCTTCCACACCCGGTCGCCATGCCGCGTTTCCTGACCCCGCCGCCCTACGGCGACCGCCGCCGTGTCCGCATCGGCCTGCTGGGCGGCTCGTTCAACCCCGCCCACGCCGGCCACCGCCACGTCAGCCTGGAGGCGCTGCGCCGGCTCGACCTGGATCAGGTCTGGTGGCTGGTCTCGCCCGGCAACCCGCTGAAAACCGGCCAGCCCATGGCCCCGATGGCGCGCCGGCTGACCCGCGCCCAGGCGGTGCAGCGCCACCCGCGTATCGTGCCGACCGGGATCGAGGCCCAGTTGGGCACGCGCTACACCGTCGACACGGTGCGGCTGTTGCAGCGGCGCTTCCCGCGCGTCCGCTTCGTCTGGCTGATGGGGGCCGACAACCTGGCCCAGTTGCCACGCTGGCGGTCCTGGACCACGCTCATGGAAATCGTTCCGGTTGCGGTCTTCGACCGCCCAGGGTACTCTTTGGTACCGGTGTCCGCGCGGGCGGCGCGGCGTTATGCGGCCGGCCGCCGGCCCGAGCGGGCCGCGACTCGGCTGGCGCTCGCCCCTCCACCGGCGTGGGTGTTTCTGCCGATCCGGCGCCACAGCGCGTCCGCCACCGCCATCCGCGCACGGGATGGCTGGGTTGCGTGAGGTGCGGGGCCGGCGATGCGGGCCGTGGCGCGCCCCCACGCAGGCGTGGCGTGATCCTCTGGCGCACATTGAGCAAGAACCTGCATCCCAACGGCGAGACCCGATAAGCGAGAAAGGACCGACCCATCGCTACCGCAGCCTTCGATCCGACGAGCGTGGACCACATCGTCGACGCGATCGAAACCAATCTGGCCTCCCACAAGGCCGAGGACGTGGTCCGCATCGACCTGGCGGGCAAAAGCGACTACGCGGACGCCATGGTCATCGCCTCCGGCCAGTCGGCCCGCCATGTCGGCGCCCTCGCCGACTATCTGGTGGAGGCCCTGAAGGGCGAGGGCCTGCGGCCCACCGTCGAGGGCATGCCCCAGTGCGACTGGGTGCTGATCGACGCCGGCGACGTCGTGGTGCACGTCTTCCGACCGGAAGTCCGGGCCTTCTACAACCTTGAAAAGATGTGGGGCGTCCCCGGACCGACCCGGGCCGCCGGCGGCGCGACCGCGCCCTACGGGGCGACGCCCGGTGCCGCCGTGCCCGGGATGGCCGCCCCGCCGACGCCCCTGATGATGGCGGCGTCGCGCTGAGCCGCGCGCTGGGTTGAGGCGTGAACCTGCTTCTGATCGCCGTTGGGCGCGTCAAGGACGGCCCCGACGTGGCGTTGTTGCGCGACTATGCCGGCCGGCTGCGCGGCTGGTCACTCACGCTGCGCGAGGTGGACGAGCGCCGCCCCCTCCCCACGGCCGAACGCATCGCCCGCGAGGGCCGGCTGGTGCTGGACCAGGTGCCGGAGGGCGCCCATGTGGTCGTGCTGGACGGCGGCGGCCGCACGCTGTCCAGCGCCGCGTTCGCCGCCCATCTGGGCCGCGTGCGCGACCGGGGCACGCGCACGGTCGCGTTCCTGGTGGGCGGCGCCGACGGCCACGACGCGGCGGTCCTGGCGCGCGCCGACCTCACCCTCTCACTGGGCGCGATGACCTGGCCGCACCGGCTGGTGCGCCCCATGCTGGCGGAGCAGATCTACCGCGCCCAGGCGATCCTGGGCGGGCATCCCTACCATCGGGCCTGAGGCGGCGCCCCTACAGCCGATTGCGACAAACCGGCCTCGCGGCACGATTTCGGTTCGTCGCGATAATCGGCTGTAGAATCAATAATTTAGACCCGATTCACGTTGGAAACCGGACCGCATCTGCGGGTCCGATTTCGAACAATCGGCTCTAATCGCACTTTTCGTATTCGACCGTGGTCCGGCTCTTCAGGTTGTACTTCTTGAGCTGCGGTCCCGACACCGTCAGCACGTAGTCCGCCGTGCCGTCGTGCGGGCTGTTGAGCTTGTTGAGCCGGAACATCACCCGGTTGGAGGCCGGGCTGTCGTAGTGGTAGCGGCCGCGCGCGAAGCCCCAGTTGGTCGGCCCGTCGCGCCAGCGGTAGCCGCCGTTGGACAGCACGATGAGCGGCGCGCTGTCGCTGTCGCAGGCCCCGCCCACGACCCAGGTGCCCTCGAACCGGGCCGGCAGTTCCGTGGTCCAGCCGTCGGCGCTCTCGACCCCTTCCCCGGACGCCGAGTCGGCGGTCTTCTGGGACACGGAATCGAGCCAGAACACCAGCCCCGCCGACGCCCCCAGCGCCACCGCCGTGCCCACGATCATCTGCCACAGGGGCGGGCCGCTGCGCTGGGGCTGGATCATGCCGTCGCCTTCAGGGCCCCAGAGCCGGCCCCAGAGCCGACCCCGGGGCCGACCCCAGAGCCGGCCCCAGAGCCGGCCCACGGGGTGGCCTTCACGCCGCGCGTCTCGAACCGGGAGACGCGCACGCTGGCCGACCAATGCGTCTCCGGCAGGCCGGCCTTGCGCATCAGGTGGGCCAGGAACAGGGCCGGATCGGGGAGCTGCTCCCACACCTGCGGCAGGAACAGGCCACGCCGGACCTGCCCGCCCACGCGGTCCTCGATGATCAGCCCGTCCACCCCCGGCCGCATGCGGCCCAGAAGGTCGGTCCGGTCGGCCACCGGCAGCGCCACCGCCGGCGTCAGCACCGACACGGAGACGCACAGCCCCGCCAGCTCTTCCGCGGTCACCGGCGGGAAGCGGCCGTCGCGGAAGCCGGCGTTGTAGCCATGCGCCAGCACGTCCAGGGCCAGCGGACGCGCCGCCTCGACCGAGCCGATGCAGCCGCGCAGGCGGTCGTCCGCGGCCCGGGTCAGGGTGACGAAGGCGGCGCCGGGCGCCCGCAGGGCTGCCGGCACCTGGTCGAGATCCAGCCCCGGCGCGCGGCCGTGACGCACCCCGTGCTCCAGCCCGCCCGCGGCCAGGCGGATCAGGGCGGCGGCATGGGCGCGCACCAGCGCCTCCGTGCCCGCCGCGGGATCCGCGTGCGCGGCGGCCGCGTCCCCCGGCTCGGACGCCGCGGCCGCGGCCGCGCCGGGGACACGGGCGCGGTCGCCGTCGGGATCGTGGAACGCCCAGGCGCCGTACCCGACCACACGGTCGCGCGGCCCGGCGGTATCCCCCGAATTACACAGCCCCAGCCGCTCGACCCGCAGGCCCCGCGCGCGCGCCAGGCTCAGCAGGCCGTTGACCGGCGTACAGCCGCAGGCCTCGTGCGGACCGATCACCGCGCTGTCCAGGGCCTCGATGGCGGCGGCGGTGCCGGCGTCGCGGCTGCAACAGCGGTCGTAGTCCAGGAAATGGCTGAGGTCGGAACTGACGATGAGGACCGTCTCCGGGCCGTCCCACAGTGCCTCCAGCACGCGCGCGACCTGGGCCGGCTCCGCCCGGCCGACCAGCAGCGGCACCAGGGCGGCATCCCCCAGCGTCGCCTGAAGGAACGGGAGATGCACCTCCAGGCAATGCTCGGCGGCGTGGGCCTCGTCACGCACCGCCACGCCCGCAATCCCCGCCAGCCGCTCGCGCGCCCACGCCTGGTCCAGCGGCACGTCGCCCAGCGGCGTGCGCCAGGCGGCGGCACCGGACAGAGCTATTCCGTGGAACGGCACCCGGTGCGCGGGGCCGATCAGCACAACACGGCGCAGGCGTTCGCGCGCCGGCTCCAGCCGGGCGTAGGCCCGCGCCGCCAGCGCGCCCGAGTAGACGTGGCCGGCATGCGGCGCGATCACCGCCTTGGGCACCGGGGCCTCGGCGGCGCGCGCGGCGCGGCCGGCCTCCAGCATGGCGGCCACGTCACGCCGCAGGGCGGCGGCGTCGCCGGCATAGAAGGCGCCGGCGATGGCCGGCGGCCGCACCGGGCCGGGGGCGACACCGGAGGCACCGGAGGCAACGGGCGCTGTGGTCATGGGTCGGGGTCTCCCTGCTGTTGGGACCGCCTGGGAGTCGGTCCAGTATAGACCCCTTGCCCCCGCGTCCAAAGGGTCGGACGCCGCGGCGCGGCGCCGTCAGGCGCTGGTGTCGACGCGCCCGCCGCCACCGCCACCCGTCGAGCCGCTGGTGCCCGCATCACCCCCCGGCGGCGGCGTCTGCGCGGTGCGCTTGGGGCCGCCCTTGGAGACCACCACCATCGACGGCCGCAACAGACGGTCGTGGATGACGTACCCCTCCTGGTAGACCTGCACCACGGTACCCGCGGGCACGTCGGGGTTCTCCATCTCCTGCATGGCCTGATGCAGGTTGGGGTCGAACGGCTGGCCCTGCGCCTCGATGCGCTGGACGCCGTACTGCGCCAAGGCGTTCATCAGCTCCTTGGCCGTCATCTCGACCCCGACCGCCAGGTTCTTCAGGTGCGGGTCGAGCACCCGGGCCTGCTCCGGCGCGGCGGCCAGCGCCCGCTCCATGTTGTCGGCCACCGGCAGGATGGCCTTGGCCAGGTTGGCGACCGCGTACTTGGTGTTGTCCTGGATGCGCTTGTCGGCCCGGCGCTTGGCGTTCTCCGCCTCCGCCAGGGCGTTCAGATGGTCGCGCTTCAACCGCGCCACCTCGGCCTCCAGCTCGGCGATGCGCGCCGCCGGGTCGGCGGGCGCGGCCTCGCCCGAGTCGGCGGTCCCGTCGCTCGCCCCCGCGTCGGCGCCCGGCGCGGAGGCATCCGCGCCCGGACGGTCATAGTTCAGCATGTCCTCGGGGCCGACCACGATGTCGGGATCGGCGCCGGCGGCGGGAGCCTCGCGCTGCGTCTGGTCCTTGGCGGTGTTCTGGGTCATCGCGTGTCCGTATCCAGAAATGCAGGGAAGAAGGCGGCGCCGGCCGGTGATCGGCCCTCAGCCGAGCAGGCGGCCGATCACCTTGGCGGTGTAGTCCACCAGCGGCACGATGCGCCGGTAGTTGATGCGCGTGGGGCCGACGACACCGATGGCGCCCACGATCTCCTCGCGGCTGTTCTGGTAGGGCGCCACGATCAGCGAGCAGCCGGCGAGCGTGAACAGGTCGTTCTCGGCGCCGATGAAGATCTGCACGCCCTCGGCGCCGATCACCAGGTCGAGCATGCGCAGCACCTGCTCCTTGGTCTCCAGCACCTCGAACAGGGCGCGGATGCGCTCCAGGTCGCGGGCCGCGCTCACCTCGGTCAACAGGTTGCCCTGACCGCGCACGATCAGCGCGGCGCCGGGCTTGTCGTCGGACCAGGTCGCCAGCCCGGCCGCCACCACCTTGCGCGACAGGTCATCCAGCAGGCTGCGGTCCGACTCCAGGTCGTCCAGGATGGCTTCGCGCGCCTCGTCCAGCGTACGGTCGCACAACCGCGCGTTCAGATAGTTGGTGGCCTCGGCCAGCGCCGACAGCGGCACCCCGCGCGGCACCTCGACGACGCGGTTCTCGACCACCCCGGTGGCCCCGACCATGACCACCAGGGCGCGCCCCGGCCCCAGGTGGACGAATTCGATGTGCTTGACCGCGGCGTCCGTCTTGGGCGCGATCACCAGCCCGGCGCAGCGCGACAGGCCCGACAGCAGGGTCGTGGCCTCCTCCAGCATGCCCTCCAGGCTGCGCCCGGCGGCCTGACACATGGTCTCGATGCGCACCCGCTCGTCGCTGTCCAGCGCGCCCACCTCCAGCAGCCCGTTGACGAACATGCGCAGGCCCAGTTCGGTGGGCAGGCGGCCGGCCGAGGCATGCGGTGCGTACAGCAGGCCCTCGTGTTCCAGGTCGGCCATGACGTTGCGGATGGTGGCCGGCGACAGGCTGACCGACATCATGCGCGAGAGCGTGCGCGAGCCCACCGGCTCGCCGGTCTCGACGAAGGTGTCGACGAGACGCTGAAACACCTCCCGCGAGCGGGCGTCCAGGTCCTTGAGGGGTGTCGTGTGGGTGACCATCGGATGGTACCATCCCCTTGATCCGGGCCGATCCCGCTGGATCGGACCCGGGAAGTCGGGCCGAGCGAAAATCTAGGGAGCCCCTCGAACCCCGTCAACGTGCCCCGGCCGGTGTGTCGCGCGCGGCGGGTCGCGTACGGCAACGTGCGTCCGGCACGGGTTCCCAGCGGCCGCGTTCTGCATTAGCGTCCGCCGCCGCTCTGACTGATTCGTCTTGGGGCCGTTTCACGGGCCAGACCCTCTCACCTTTGTGAGTCCGTTTGCACGCGACCGGCTCCCGTACACGGAGGACGCCCGCATGAGACCGTCCGGCCGCCGGCCCGACCAGCTCCGCCCCATCGCCCTGGAGACCGGGGTCAACAAGCACGCCGAAGGCTCGTGCCTGGCCCGCTTCGGCGATACCCACGTGCTGTGCACCGCCAGCGTCGACGAGCGCGTGCCGCCCTGGCTGCGCGGCGGCGGCAAGGGCTGGGTCACGGCCGAGTATGGCATGCTGCCCCGCTCCACCCACACCCGCACCGACCGCGAGGCGGCCCGCGGCCGGCAAACCGGCCGCACCCAGGAGATCCAGCGCCTGATCGGGCGCAGCCTGCGCGCGGTCACCGACCTGGCGGCGCTCGGCGAGATTCAGATCAAGGTGGACTGCGACGTGCTGCAGGCCGACGGCGGCACCCGCACCGCCGCCATCACCGGCGGCTATGTGGCGCTGACCCTGGCGCTGCGCCGCCTTCAGGCGCTCGGCATGATCGCCACGGTGCCGCTGACCGGGCAGGTCGCGGCCATCTCCTGCGGCCTGGTGGACGGCATCCCGGTGCTGGACCTGGACTATGCCGAGGACTCCGGGGCCCAGGCCGACGCCAACTTCGTGATGACCGAGGCCGGCGGCATCGTCGAGATCCAGGGCACGGCGGAAACGGCGCCCTTCGCCGAACCCCAGTTCCTGGCCCTGCTGGCGCTGGCCCAACAGGGCATAGCCGACCTGTGCCGCACGCAGGCCGCCGCGCTGGCGGCGGCCCCCGCCCACACGCCGTGAAACACACGACGAACTCAGAACCGCAACCGAAGCCCGAGCGACATGCCGTGATCCCCGCCCTCCGAGTCGCCGCCGGCGGCGGACCGCGGGCCACCGCCGGCGCCGAGGGTGAGGCCCTGCGCCAGCGACCCCTGCGCGCGCTGGTCGGTGTAGCGGACGGCGAAGTCGAGGCTCAGGCCGTCGCCGAGACTGAGGTTGGTGCCGGCGGCGGCACCCCAGGCCACGCCCATGCCGTCCTGCGGCGCGACCGCAACGGCGCCCCCGGCGTCGTCGCGGTGGATGCCGCCGGCGGTACTGACGGTCCCGGCCGCCAGACCAGCGCCGACATAGGAGCGGAAGCCCCAGAGGTCCAGGCCGGTGGCGGCGTTGAGGTCGACCAGAGCGCTGAGGCTGCCGGCCAGCCGTTCGGTGGCCGGGGCGAGCGCCTGTCGCGGCGCCGCGCTGGAGACCGCACCGCCATCCGCCGGACCCACGCCCGGCGCCAGGCCGACGCCCAGACCGACCGACAACCAGCCGTCCAGGCCGTAGGCCAGGCCGACGCCGAACGCCCCCGGCGCGCGCTCCAGGCCACCGCCCAGGCTCAGGCAGCCGGCCAGCGGCGTCACACCGCCGCCGGCACAGGGCGCGGCGGTCCTGGTCCCGGCCCCCGCGCCCGGGACGTCGAGGGGCGTCACCAGCCGCAGGCCGTCCGTCGGCGCCCCGGTCGGCCCCGCCAACGGTGCGGCAGCCGGGTTGGCGCTTGATGCGACCGCCCCCGTGTCCGTGTCCGTGTCCGTGTCCGCGGCCCGGGCCGCCGCGCCCGGCGCGACCACCCAGAGGGCGGCCGCAACCACGGCGACCACACCCGTTCCAGTCTTCATCGTGCCAGGCTTGCGGACCGCAACGGCACCAGATGCGCCGTCGCCGCGCGCGAACGCGCCCATCCTCGTCACTCCTTCGCAGGTCGTTCCTTTGAGTGTAGGCACCCCCGGCCCCAGCGACAACTCTCCCACAGGCGCGTTAGCGCCGATCGCTCGAAATCGGAACCACCGGGGTGGGGCCGATTTCGAGCGTGACTCGGCGCGATCTGTTGGTTTCAGAGCGGAACGCCCGCTTGCGATCGGCGGCCGGCGCCGAACGCCGGGATCCGGTCTTGAAGCCGTGCCGGCGGGCCGCTATAAGGGCCGCTTCTTGCGCGGGAGAGCACCATGAAAGCCGATATTCATCCGGACTACCACGAGATCACCGTCGTCATGACCGACGGCACCGAGTTCAAGACCCGGTCGACCTACGAGGGCGAGTCGCTGCGCCTGGACATCGACCCCAAGAGCCACCCGGCCTGGACCGGCGTCCAGCGCCTCGTCGACACGGGCGGCCAGGTCGCGAAGTTCAACAAGCGGTTCGCCGGCTTCGGCCTCAAGTAGGCGCCGGCCCGACCCGGACGGCCGCATCGTGGCGGCCGCGAGTCGGGCCTCCGGTCGCCCCGCGCTCCGACCGACGGCCTCCGGGACCCTTCCCGGGGGCCGTTTCGCACGCCGGTTGGTCGGGGCGGGGCGGACCTGTCCCCACCCTGCATCATCCCAGCCCCATCGAGACGAAAGGACCGCACCATGGCCGAACAGCAGACGGTGACGATCGACGGCAAGGACTACCCGCTGGACAGCCTGTCGGAGAAGGCTCGGGGCCTGATCCAGGCCCTGCGCACCGCCGACCAGGAAATCGCCCGCGCCCAGGCCCAGGCGGCGATGTTCCAGGTCGCGCGGGGCTCCTACGCGACCGCGCTGAAGCAGGAGCTGGAGGGTGCCGGCGGCGCCTGAGCGCCACGCCGGCCCCCATGTGATAAGCAGACCGCCGCCGTCGCGCCGGGTCCCGGACAGGACCCGACCGTCACCAGCGATGCAGCCGATTGCGACAAACCGGACTCGCGGCGCCCGGACTCGCGGCGCGATGTCGGTTTGTAGCGATCGGCTGTAAGGCGGCGTTAACGCTTTCGGACTACAGTGGCAGGGACGCGGGGCCACGGGCACCGCGCGTTCCCTGTCGCCCCGGCGCCCCACGCGGCGCCCCAGACCGGACCCCGCCATGGCCAGCGAGACCAGACCCACGGGCCAGCACCAGGCCGTCTACAACGTCCCGGTCGAAATCGCGGTGGTGCTGGGCAAGGCCAACCTGCGGGTCAACCAGCTCCTCAAGCTCGGCCGTGGCGCCGTGGTGGAGCTGGAACAGAAGACCAGCGAGCCGGTCGAGATCTACGCCAACGACATCCTGGTCGCCCGCGGCGAGGTGGTCATCACCGAAGGCGACAAGATCGGCGTGACGTTGACCGAGCTGGTCAAGAGCTACAATCAGGCCCGCTGACCCCTGATCCGCCGACCGGCGGCCGGCGACCGGCGACACAGGATAAGAGCCCCGCGCCGAGTTGTGGCGTCGGCGTGACGACGGCCGCCGACCCCGAACCTCCGTGATGACCCAAAAAAACGGGTTCATGACGGAAAATCGGGGAGGGGCGGACAACGGGACGGTCTGACACACTGGTAGTTGCGACACGACACAGACTGCCAGGGAGGCCCCGTTG
>NZ_JACIGI010000016.1:80645-97308 GCF_014197795.1 Roseospira goensis | reverse complement strand
CACGCGGACAGATATGGACTGAGGGGAAGGGAAAATCCAGAAAAACAAGGCCCGTACGCATCGCTGCGCACGGGCCTGTATGGGGGAATGGCGGATGGGGTGGGATTCGAACCCACGGGACGGTCGCCCGTCCGCCGGTTTTCAAGACCGGTGCCTTAAACCGCTCGGCCACCCATCCAGACGGTCCCTACGCCGATGCCGCACCGCGGGCGGGTCCGGCGGTCTCTTCTGTCGAAGACAGGCCGGCGGGTCAATCCCCCAAAGGCCCGCGCTCCCCCGACGGCTCGGCCCCCCCAGTCCCCGACCACGCGCCTGCGCGGCGACCTCAGCAGATGCGGGGCAACTGCTCGCCGGCCAACCAGTCGACCACGCGCCGTCCGCCCAGGGCGGTCTCGAGTTGCACCAACCGGTCGGCGTCCTCGATCACGGTGCCGATCCGCGCGGCCTCGCGGCCCAGCGGATGCGCCCGCATCGCCGCCACCAGATCGTCGGCCCGGCCGGGCGGGCAGATCGCCACCAGCTTGCCCTCGTTGGCGACGGTGAGCGGATCCAGGCCCAGCAGCTCGCAGGCGCCGCGTACCGCCGGCGTCACCGGCACCGCAGCCTCCTCGATCACCATCCCCACGCCGGACTGATCGGCCAGTTCGTTGAGGGTCGCCGCCAGCCCGCCCCGCGTGGGATCGCGCATCGCCCGCAGCTCCGGCACCGCCGCCACCATGGCCGCCACCAGCCCGTTCAGGGCCGCGCTGTCGGACAGCACCGGGCTTTCGAAGGCCAGGTTCTCGCGCTGCGACAGCACCGCCACGCCGTGGTCGCCCACCGTGCCGCTGAGCACGACGGCGTCGCCCGGGCGGGCGCGGTCGCCGGCGATGTCGAGCCGGTCGTCGGTCAGCACGCCGACGCCGGTGGTGGTGATGAACAGCCCGTCGCAGCCGCCCCGCTCCACCACCTTGGTATCGCCGGTGACGATCGCCACCCCGGCCTCGCGCGCCGCGCCGGCCATGGTTCCGGCGACCCAGGCCAGTTCCGCCAGCGGCAGCCCCTCCTCGACGATGAACCCCGCCGACAGGTAGAGCGGCTGCGCGCCCGACATGGCGACGTCGTTGATGGTGCCGTGCACGGCCAGCGCTCCGATGTCGCCGCCCGGGAACCGGCGCGGGGTGATGACGTACCCGTCGGTGGTCATGACCAGCCGGCCCGGCGGCACCGGGACGCGGGCGTTGTCATCGCCCCGGGCCAAAGCGTCGGAGTCGAAGACGGCCACGAAAATCTCGCGCACGAGCTGAGTCATGGCCCGGCCGCCGGCGCCATGGCCCAACTCCACGCGGCCGCCCGTCAGGTCCAGGGGCGGGAATCGTCTAGCCGGCATGGGCGCCTCCGGCGGCCCTGCGGTTGACGTCGCCGGGCTGATCCCGCCGGGCCGGACCCTGGGTCCAGGCCGCGGCACAGGCGCCCTCGGCGGAGACCATGCACGCGCCCTGCGGCCGCTCCGGCGTGCAGGCGCGGCCGAACAGGCGGCAGTCGCGCGGCGCCAGCGCGCCGCGCAGCACGGCGCCGCAGTCGCAGGCCGGGTTCTCGCGGCCCACAAGCGGCGGCATGGCAAACCGCCGCTCGGCGTCCCAGGCGGCATAGGCGGCCCGGATCTCCAGCGCCGAAGCCGGCACCGCCCCCAGGCCGCGCCACTCGAACGACGGCCGCACCGCGAACACCTCGGCCATCAGCGCCTGGGCGCGCCGGTTGCCGGCCGGGGTCACGGCGCGGGTGTACTCGTTCTCGACCGCCACCCGGCCGGCGTTGACCTGGCGCACCAGCAGCAGCACCGCCCGCAGGATGTCGAGCGGCTCGAAGCCGGCGATCACCACCGGCACGCCGAACCGCGCCGCACAGGGCGCGTAGGCGTCGCTGCCGATCACGGTCGAGACATGGGCAGGGCCGATGATGCCGTCCAGCGGCCGCGCCGCACCGCCCCCCTCCCCCGCCCCTGCGAGGATGGCGGCGATGGCCGGCGGCGTCAGCACATGGTTGCAGAACACCGAAAAGTTGGTCAGCCCCTCCGCCGCCGCCCGCGTCAGGGCCAGCGCCGTGGGCGGGGTCGTGGTCTCGAACCCGATAGCCAGGAACACCACCGGCCGGTGCGGGGTGCTGCGCGCCACCGCCAGGGCGTCGAGGGTGGAGTAGACCATGCGCACGTCGGCGCCCTCGGCGCGGGCCGAGAACAGGCTGTCGCCGCCGCTGGCCGGCACCCGCATCATGTCGCCGTAGGTGCACAGGATGACCTCGGGGTGCCGGCGAACCAGCGCCAGCGCCATGTCCAGCCGCCCCACCGGCAGCACGCACACCGGGCAGCCGGGACCGTGCACCAGCCGGATGGCCTCGGGCAGCAGGGCGGCAAGCCCCTGGTTGGCGATGGCGTGGGTGTGGCCGCCACAGAACTCCATCAGGCGATAGCGCCGGTCCGGCCGCACCTCGGCCGCGATCGCCGCGATCAGGCGGCGGCCCAGGGCGGGGTCGCGGAATTCGTCGACGTATCTCATGACGCCCCCCCCTCGCCGTCCGTGGCGGTCGTGGCGGTCGTGGCGGTCGTGGCGCCCATCAGCGCCAGCGTCGCCTGGGCCTCGGCCGGATCGAGGCGGGCCAGCGCGTAGCCCACATGCAGGATGACGTAGTCGCCGACGCTCAGGTCGTCGACCAGGGCGACGGAAATCGTCTTGCCGACGCCGCCCAGATCGACGCGGGCCATGGCGTCGGGCAGCAGGGCGGTGATGCGGGCCGGCACGGCGAGGCACATGCGGCAGAGTCCCCCTTCAGCAGTCGCCGTCAGCACACCCGGGCGGCGTGGTGGGCCGCCACCCACGCCTGACCCAGGCTCAGCCCGGGGTCGCCCGGCGACACCGCGTGGTGGCTCAGCACGGTCAGGCGCCGCTCCCGCAGCCCCTCCGCCACCGCCCGCGTCAGCACGCGGTTGAAGAAGCAGCCGCCGGACAGGCCGACGGTGCGCACCCCGGTCGCCTCCGCCGCCCGCGCGGCCCAGTCCACCAGCGCGGCGGCCAGGGTGCCGTGGAACAGGTCGGCGCCCGCCTCCGGGGTCATCCCGGGGACGGCGAGCGCTTCCAGCAGCGGCCGCGGGTCGAGCACGCCGCTGGCGTCGTCGATGCGCCAGCCGCCGTCCAGCGTGCGCGGCGCGGTGACCATGGCCTCCAGGGCCATCGGCGCCTGGCCCTCGAACGCGGCCACCGGATGCACGCCGAGCAGCCCGCAGGCGGCATCGAACAGGCGCCCGGCGGAACTGGTCTCGGGGCAGTTGACGCCGCGCGTCAGCACCTGGCCGAGCAGGCCGGCATGCCGCTGGTCGGCGAAGCGCGCGGCGATGGCGTCGGTGCGCCCCAGCACGTGCAGCGCCGCCGCCGCCATGCGCCAGGGCTCGCGCGCCGCCACATCGCCGCCCGGCTGCGGCAGCCGGCGCAGGTGCCCGAGGCGGTCGACGCGGGCGCCGTCGACGCGCAGCAGCTCGCCGCCCCAGGACTCCCGGTCCGGTCCCAGACCGAAGCCGTCCAGCGCCAGCCCCAGGAGCGGGCCGACGTGGCCGTGCTCGGCCGCGACAGCGGCGATGTGGGCGTGGTGGTGCTGCACCGGCAGCAGGGCGGCGCCGGTCCGCGCCGCCAGGGCGCGCGCGGCGTGGGTGGAGTGGAAATCCGGATGCAGGTCGTGGGCGATGACCCGCGGGGCCGCCCGCAGACGGGCCACCAGGGCCTCGACCAGGCGGTCGTAGGCGCGCCGGGTGTCGACGTCGCCCAGATCCCCGGCCGGCCGCGACAGCGCCGCCCGGCCCTGCCCCATCACCGCCACGGCGGCCTTCAGGAAGGCACCCATGCCCGCCACCGGCACCATCGGCACGCCGGCGACGGGCGCGCTCCAGACCACCGGGTCCGGGTCGGTGACGGCGGCCATGGACGCCGCGCCGGCCGTCACGGGGCCACCGCCCCGGCGCCGGGCTCGCTTGCCGGCGCAGGCCGGGCCGCCGGCTGGCACGCCCGGATCCACGCGTACCAGGCGTCCAGCCCCTGGCCGGAGGTCGCCGACACCGGCAGCACGATCAGGTCCGGGTTGACCCGACGGGCGAAGCCGATACAGCGGTCGACGTCGAATGCCACGTGTGGCAGCAGGTCGACCTTGTTCAGCAGCATCAGGTCGGCGGTGCGGATCATGTCCGGATACTTGAGCGGCTTGTCCTCGCCCTCGGTGACCGAGATGACGACCACCCGGGCCGCCTCGCCGAGGTCAAAGGCGGCCGGGCAGACCAGGTTGCCGACGTTCTCCACGAACAGCAGCGCCCCGCGCGGCGGATCCAGCGTGGCGGCGGCCCGGCCCACCATGGCGGCGTCCAAATGGCAGCCCCTGCCGGTGTTCACCTGCACCGCCGGAACCCCGGCCGCGCGGATGCGGTCCGCGTCGAGGTCGGTCTGCTGATCGCCCTCGATGACCGCGATCGGTCGCGTCTCCTTGAGGTCGGCCAGCGTGCGCACCAGCAGCGCCGTCTTGCCCGATCCCGGTGCCGAGACCAGGTTCAGCGTCAGGATGCCGCGGGCCCCGAACCAGGCCCGGTTGCCGGCGGCGCGTCGGTCGTTCTCGGCCAGGATGTCCCGTTCCACGCGCACGATCCGGGCGCCCCGGTCATCGCCAGCCGCGGCCCCGGTGCCGGGACCAGGCAGGTCCTGGGGGGGCCGTTCCTTCCCCTTCGCATGGGCTTGGGTCCCATTCGCATGGGCTTGGGCTTGGGCGTGGGAATGCGCATGCGCATGGGACTGGGTGTGCGCCTGGACATGGGCGTGACCATGGGACGTCGCGTGATCGTGGGCGTGATCGTGGGCGTGATCGGGGGCGTGGGTCTGGGCGTGTGTGTGGGCATGGGGGTGCGCCCCCCCGTCGCCCTCGGCGCCGCCGCATCCGCAGACTCCGCACATCACGCCACCTCCAGTTCGGTCAGCCGCATGTCGTCCCCGGCCGTCACCTGGATCTGATAGCCACCACAGTATGGGCAAGGATCGCCGCGCGCCGCCACCGCGATTTCGACCCCGCAGGGCAGGCACCAGCCGCGCCCGGGCGGCCGCCGGATCTCCAGCCGCGCCCCCTCGGCCAGCGAGCCCCGCATCACCGCCGGGAAGCAGAACCGCAGCGCCTCGGGATCGGCGTGCGACAACACCCCCAGGTCCAGCCACACGGTGCGCACCCGCGTGAAGCCCTGGCGTTCGGCCTCGGCCTCCAGAATGCGCCGGATGCTCTCGGTCAGAGCCACCTCATGCACGGGCCGTCTCCGAGTCCACGAGACGCAGGTCACAGGCAACGCAAGGGTCCATGGCCGCCACCAGCAGCCGGACCCGGCGCCGCAAGGCCGCGGCATCGGTGGCGTCCAGCCCCGCCAGCACGCGCCGCAGCGGGCCGTCCGGGTGGAACGTCCACTCGGTCGGGGCGACGATCCGCCAGTCCGCGACCCGCCCCGTCCGCACCGCGACCCGGTGCAGGAGCAGGCCGCGCGCGGTCTCGACCCCGCTCAGACCGGCCCCCCGACCGTCGGCCAGAACCGCCGGCGCGGCCGTGGCGCCGGCCACGCCCGGCGGCCGCATGAGCCGGATCATACCATCAACCGTCCGGACCAGGTCGAGCACGCGGGCCACCAGCCGCGCCGCCACGATGGCGCCGCAGGCCCACAGGTCGCGCACCAGCGGATGGCGCGCGAACCGGGCCAGGGGACCGGTCTCCGCCGGCGCGCCACGCCAGGTCGGCCGCGCGGCAAACGCCGCCGCCCCCGGGCCACGCAGCGCGGGCGCGAAATCGTCCAACGACCAACCGGCCAGCGGCCGCGGCGGCCCCTCCGCCAGCGGCGGCTCGGCCATGGCCGCGGCGAGGACCGCCGCCACCGTGCCGTCGTCCTCCCGCAGGCAGGCCCGCAGGCCGGCCCGGCTCTCGGGCAGCCGCCCGCCCGCGGGCAGGACCGCCCGCAGCCGCGCCGCCATCGTCCCCACGCTCTCCGCCAGGCCCGGCCCGGGCCACGCCGGCGCCGCCCGGCCCCCCCCGCCGACCGCGTCCCAGCCCGGCACGGCGGCGCGCCGAGCGACCTCGGCCGCATCGCGGCGGACCGCCCGCAGGATGGCCGTGTCGGGCGCCTGCCCGATCGCCGCCGGACCGTCCAGCAGCAGCGTCAGGGTGCCCTGCTCCACCGCCTCCGCCAGGATCAGAAGGCTGCGGGCCGCTTCGGTCGCGGCATCCACGGCGCGCCCCTCGGCGGCTTCCGCCGCGCGCGCGGCCGCCACCGTCTGCGCCCGGCCGCACAGGGAGAAGACCCGACCGACCAGACGCACGGCGTCGGGGAGCGGCTGCCCGATCAACGCCGCCGCGGCGCCCACGCGCGCCGACGGGGACAGGCGGACATCCGCCACCCGCCCGCCGGAGACCGCGAGGCGCACGATCAGTCCCTCCGGGTCCGGCCAGGCCGCCGATGGGTCGTCGGGGGCGACGGCCGGGCTCGGCGGGCCGCCTTCGGGATCGCCTTTCGGCCCGCCTTTGGGATCGCCTTTGGGATCGCCTGCCGCCCCCTCGGCCGGCCCCGGGATTCGAATCATGAGTCCCCGCCTTCTGTTGCAATGCACAATGACGCATCGCGCCGCACCATGACCTCTCCCCGGGCCGAACCCGCGCAGCACCTTCACCCTTTCCGTCAGGACGGCCGCCGGATGCAAGAAGGCGCTTGCCGACCCCATGCCACATGTGGTTTTCTCTGACTCATTGACGATTGTCAATCTAATTGCGCCCAGACCACAGCATAACGCAATTATCTTGCGTTTGCGGGCGCAAATGGGGGGATAATCGAGGGCCTTTCGGGGAACTGCGCCCACAAGACTCCGCATACGGCGAACCGCGTCAGGGCGGGTCGCCGGGGGGCGGGGCGGGTCCGCAGACCGGACCCGGTCGCCGGGCCGGACCCGCCGGAGGGCGCCGCCGGCGCCCGGGACGTCATGGAGCCAGGGGGACACCGTCATGTCATCGCGAACCGAAACGTTCTACGAGGTGATGCGCCGGCAGGGCCTGTCCCGGCGCAGCTTCCTGAAGTTCTGCGGCCTGACATCGGTCGCGCTCGGGCTCGGTCCGGCCTGGGCGCCGCGCATCGCCGAGGCGCTGGAGACCAAACCGCGCATCCCCGTCATCTGGCTGCACGGGCTGGAGTGCACCTGCTGCACCGAGAGCTTCATCCGCTCGGCGCACCCGCTGGTGAAGGACGTGGTGTTGTCGATGATCTCGCTGGACTACGACGACACCATCATGGCCGCCGCCGGCCACCAGGCCGAGGCCATCCTGGAGGAGGTGCGCGAGACCCATAAAGGCGAGTACATCCTGGCCGTCGAGGGCAACCCGCCGCTGAAGGACGGCGGTGTCTACTGCCTGCCCGGCGGCCGCCCGTTCGTCGACAAGCTGACCGAGATGGCGGCGGACGCGCGCGCCGTCATCGCCTGGGGCTCCTGCGCCTCCTGGGGCTGCGTGCAGGCGGCCAAGCCGAACCCGACCCAGGCCACGCCGGTGCACCAGGTCGTCACCGACAAGCCGGTCATCAAGGTGCCGGGCTGCCCGCCCATCGCCGAGGTGATGACCGGCGTGCTGACCTACATGCTGACCTTCGAGCGGCTGCCCCAGCTCGACCGCCACGGCCGGCCGAAGATGTTCTATGCCCAGCGCATCCACGACAAATGCTACCGCCGCCCGCACTTCGACGCCGGCCAGTACGTCGAGTCCTGGGACGACGAGGGCGCCCGCAAGGGCTACTGCCTGTACAAGATGGGCTGCAAGGGGCCGACCACCTACAACGCCTGTTCCACCGTGGGCTGGAACGAGGGCGTGTCCTTCCCCATCCAGTCCGGCCACGGCTGCATCGGCTGTTCGGAAGACGCCTTCTGGGACAAGGGACCGTTCTACGAACGCCTGACCAGCCTGGAGCCGCTCGCCGCCGAGGGCACCGCCGACACCGTCGGCGCCACGCTGGCGGCGCTGGCCGGCGGCGCGGTGGCCGCCCATGCCGGGGTCAGCATCGTCAAGACCGCCGCCGACAAGCGCGACCGCCGCAACGCCCGGGCCGCCGCCCAGGCCGAGGCGGACCGCGCCGCGCGCGCGCGCCCGCCGGCCGACGGCTCCGACCGGACCGACACCTGATCCGGCCCCAAGGAGGACAGCCCCCCATGACGACCCTCAGCACCCCGAACGGCTTCTCCCTGGACACCAGCGGCCGCCGCGTGGTCGTGGACCCGGTCACCCGCATCGAGGGCCACCTGCGCCTGGAAGTGAACGTCGACGACGACAACGTCATCCGCAACGCGGTCTCCACCGGCACCATGTGGCGCGGCCTGGAGTTGATCCTGCGCGGCCGCGACCCCCGCGACGCCTGGGCCTTCACCCAGCGCATCTGCGGCGTCTGCACGGGCACCCACGCGCTGACCTCGGTGCGCGCGGTCGAGGACGCGCTGGGCATCGACATCCCGGCCAACGCCAACATCATCCGCAACATCATGCAGCTCACGCTGTACGTGCAGGACCACTTGGTGCACTTCTACCACCTGCACGCCCTGGACTGGGTCGATGTGGTCTCCGCCCTGAAGGCCGATCCCAAGGCCACCTCGGCGCTGGCGCAGTCGCTGTCGTCCTGGCCGCTGTCCTCGCCCGGCTACTTCCGCGATATCCGCGGCCGGCTCGCGCGCTTCGTCGAGTCCGGCCAGCTCGGGCCGTTCCGCAATGCCTACTGGGGGCACCCGGCCTACCGGCTGCCGCCGGAAGCGAACCTGATGGCGGTGGCGCACTACCTGGAGGCGCTCGATTTCCAGAAGGAGATCGTCAAGATCCACACCGTCTTTGGCGGCAAGAACCCGCACCCGAACTGGCTGGTGGGCGGGGTGCCCTGCGCCATCAACCTCGATGGCACCGGAGCGGTCGGCGCGGTCAACATGGAGCGGCTGAACCTGGTCGCCTCGATCGTCGATCAGTCGGTGGCGTTCATCGAGCAGGTGTACATCCCCGACCTGCTGGCCATCGCCGGGTTCTACAAGGATTGGCTGCACGGCGGCGGGCTGGCCTCACAAAGCCTGCTGTCCTACGGCGACATGCCGCGGCGCGCCAACGACTATAGCGCCGACAGCCTGATGTTGCCGCGCGGCGCCATCGTCGGGGGCGACCTGTCCACGGTCCACGACGTGGATCTGAAGGATCCCGAGCAGGTCCAGGAATACGTGACCCACTCCTGGTACACCTACGGTGACGACTCCCAGGGCCTGCACCCCTTCGACGGCATCACCGAGCCGCAGTTCGCGCTCGGCCCCGGTACCCAGGGGGACGCCCGCCAGATCCATGCCCTGGACGAGTCGGCCAAGTACTCCTGGCTGAAGGCGCCGCGCTGGCGTGGCCACGCCATGGAGGTCGGGCCGCTGGCCCGCTTCGTCATCGGCTACGTGCAGGGCAAACCGGAGTTCAAGGAGCCGGTGGACGCGACCCTGCGCCACCTCGACGTCCCCTTGAGCGCGCTGTTCTCCACCCTGGGGCGGACCGCCGCGCGCGGCCTGGAATGCCAGTGGGCGGCGCACCGCCTGAAGGACAGTTTCGACGCCCTGATGGCCAACCTCAAGGCCGGCGACACGGCCACCGCCAACACCGACCTGTGGGACCCCAAGACCTGGCCGCGGGACACCGCACGCGGCGCCGGCTTCACCGAGGCCCCGCGGGGCGCCCTGGGGCACTGGGTCGAGATCTCGGGCGGGCGCATCCGCAACTACCAGTGTGTCGTCCCGACCACCTGGAACGGCTCGCCGCGCGATCCGGCCGGCACCATCGGGGCGTTCGAGGCGGCGCTGCTGGACACCCCCCTGGCCGATCCGGAGCAGCCGCTGGAGATCCTGCGCACCATCCATTCCTTCGATCCCTGCCTGGCCTGCTCGACCCACGTCATGAGCCCGGACGGCCAGGAGAAGGCACGCGTGCAGGTGCGGTGACGCCGGCACGCCGGGGAGTCCGTTGGAGGCCCAAGGTCCAGACCCGCGACGGGGAGACGCCCGATGACCATCCACACCGGCCGCGACATCCACGCCGCCGACGTCACGCCCGAGGACGCGTCCATCGAACGCACCTCGATCTATGTCTACGAGGCGCCGCTGCGGGTCTGGCACTGGGTCACGGCGGTGACGATCACGGTGCTGGTGGTGACCGGCTTCTTCATCGGCACGCCGCTGCCCAGCGTACCCGGGGAGGCCAGCGACTCCGCCCTCATGGGCACCATCCGCTTCATCCACTTCACCGCCGGTTACGTGCTGGCCATCGCCTGGCTGCTGCGCATCTACTGGGCCGTTGTCGGCAACCATCACAGCCGCCAGCTCTTCAAGCTGCCGTTCTGGCGCCGGGACTACTGGGGCGGGGTGTTGTGGGAGGCGAGCTGGTATGCCTTCATGCGCACCGAACCGAAAAAGTACGTGGGCCACAATCCGCTGGCCCAGTTCGTGATGTTCACGGTGTTCACCCTGGGCATGTTCTTCATGATCATCACCGGGTTCGCGCTCTATGCCGAAGGCACCGGCCTGGATAGCTGGCAATACTGGCTATTCGGTTGGGTGTTCGACATCTTCCCCAACAGTCAGTCGGTGCACACGTGGCATCATCTCGGCATGTGGGCCTTCGTCATCTACACCATCCTGCACGTCTACGCCGCCGTGCGCGAGGACATCATGTCGCGTCAGTCCATGATCTCGACCATGATTTCGGGCGAGCGCATGTTCAAGGACAACCGCGATGATTGATCCGCCGGCCCGCACCCTGGTCCTCGGCATCGGCAACCTGTTGTGGGCCGACGAGGGCTTCGGCGTGCGCGCGGTGGAGGCGCTGCATGCCCGCTACGTCTTCCCCGCCTGCGTCGAGGTGATGGACGGCGGCACCCAGGGCCTCTACCTCGTGCCGCATGTGCGCGCGGCCGCCAACCTGCTGGTGTTCGACGCCGTCGACTTCGGCCAGCCACCCGGCACCCTGATCGTGGTGCGCGGCGACGAGGTGCCGCGCTTCACCGGCGCCAAGGCGATGAGCCTGCATCAGACCGGATTCCAGGACGTGCTGGCGGCCGCCGACCTGCTGGGCCGCGCGCCGGCGCGGCTCACGCTCATCGGGGTGCAGGCGGCCGACCTGGAGACCTGGGGCGGCCCCCTCAGCGCGGTGGTGCGCGACCGGCTGGACGCCGCCCTGGACCTGGGGCTGGCCGAACTGGCCGCCTGGGGCATCGGCGCGGTGCCGCGGCCCGCGGCGCCCGACGGTCCCGGCGCGGGCCTGCTGCGCCACGGCCTCGACCTCGGGGGCTACGAGCGCGACCCGCTGGCGACCGGCTGAAGGCGCGGCGGAACCAGGAGACCGGACCATGTGCCTTGGCATCCCCATGCGCATTGAGGTGGTGAGCGGCATACAGGCCCAGTGCGTGGGGCGCGGCGGTCCCCGGACCGTGTCGCTGGCCCTGCTCGACCCGCCCCCCGTCGGCGCCTGGGTCCTGGTCCACCGCGACACCGCCCACGCCGTCCTCAGCGCGGACGAGGCCCACCAGATCGCCCAGGCGCTGGAGGCGCTTGACACCGCGCTGGACGGCGGATCGGTGGACCACCTGTTCGCCGACCTGGTGGACCGCGCGCCCGAACTGCCGCCGCACCTGCGTCGGACACCCGAGAGTTGAGGAATCCTGTGACCTCCCTCCTGCGCCCACCCTCCGGCGTGGGACCAAGAGGGGCCAACCGGTCTTGCATACGCCCTATCCGTGCGCGGCAGCCCCCGTTCCCTGCTGTCGCTTTCCCCGGGAGTCCGTGACCATGCCCGACCACCTGCCCGATGCCCCCTTCGCTGTCCCCGCCTGGGCCGCCGGTCCCACGCTGCCGGCCGCAGGACCCGAGGCGCTGGGTCCGCCGGCGGCGGGCCACCGCGGCCACGCCCTGGCGGCGGCCGAAGCCCTGGTCGCCGCCGCCCCCGAGGCGCTGGCGCTGGTCGAGGCCATGCTGGCGGCCCTACGCGCGCGCGCCACGGCACCGGCGCCACCCCCGCCGGCGGTGTTCGACCTGTCCGGCGTCGGCCCGGCCGGGGTCACCCTGCTGGACCAGATCCTGGGGTCCGGGGAGGTCACCGGCACCGTCCAGGCGGCCGGCGGCGAGACGGTGGCGGTGCGCGAATCGGTCCTCACCGGCGTGTGGCGCCTGCACCGGCGGGATCCCGACGGCGGCACCCTGGCCCGCTGGATCGAGATCGCGGCGGTCCCGGCCGTGGTCGCCACCACCGCCCCGGGGCGCCCGGCCGCCACCCTGACGGACGACGCCCCGCCGGCCGAAACCCTGGTCGCCGGTCCGCTGCTGGCCGAGATCGCCGACCGCGCGGCCGCCCACACGCCGACCGCGCCCAATCACGTCATCGCGTTGTCACGGCTGCCGGTGACGGCGGCCGACCTGGCGGCGCTGCGCGCCATCCTGGGGACCGGACCGGTGGCGCTCCGGTCGCGCGGCTACGGCACCTGCGATATCGCCGCCACCGGGGTGGACCGGGTCTGGTCGGTGCGCTTCCTGAACGCCTCCGGGACGGTGATCCTGGAGACCCTGGAGGTCGGCGGCGTTCCCGCCGCCGCCGCCGCGGCCGCCGAGGATTTCGCCGACGCCGCCGAGCGCCTGGCGGAGATCCGCGATGCCTACCTGTAGACGCCGACCTGAAGACGCCTACCTGAAGAGGTGGGCGCGCCGGCCGACCGCATTTCGGTAAGGCCGCGTTAACCGCGTCCGTGTTATCGAAGAAGATACGGTTGGACCGTCGCCGCCTGCGCGCGCAGCGGCAGACGCCGCGATTCAGGGCGAGCCCGGCGCCGATTTGGAGTATGGTGGACCTTAACGGTGACGCCACCGGCGCAAGGAGGCGCCAGGACGAGCGCGCGCGGTGGTCGCATCGGAGACGCCGGGGCGGTGCTGACACAGAAGGAACGGGCACCATGGGCAACGCGGGCGGACAGGGCACGGCGAGCGCGCCGGTGGTCGCGGTCCTGGATCAGGGAATCGGATTTAACGCCAGCGTGTTCGCGGCGGCGATGGACGCACCCATCGGCTCGCACGGCGCCACGGTCGCCCGGGTGCTGCTCAACACCGCGACCACCCCGCCCGCGGGCGGGGTGCGCCCGCTGGACATCGCCCTCAGCTCGGCCCAGCTCGGCGCCAGCTTCGCCGACCTGGTCCACGGCAACCTCGACGTCGACGTGTTCGCGGCCAGTTGGGGCGTGTCGCGCATGTTCGGCGACGACTTCGCCGGTCCGGACTACGCCGGCGCCTCCGCCGCGCTCGATCGCGCCCTGACCGAGGGCCGCGACGGCAAGGGATCCGTCTTCGTCTTCGCCGCCGGCAACCGGGGCGACGACGGCGACAACGTCAACCATCACAATTTCCAGAACGACCCCGGCACCATCGCCGTGGGGGCCGTCGACGCGCTCGGCGCCGCCGCCGACTTCTCCACCCCCGGCGCCGCCGTGCTGCTGTCGGCGCGCGGCGTGGACGTGCCCGTCGACCCGGGCAACCCCGGCGCCGGCACCGTGACCGGCACCTCGTTTGCCGCCCCGCAGGTGGCCGCGGCGGTCAGCGACATGCTGGCCGAGGCCCCCGAGTTGGGCTACCGCGACGTCCAGACCATCCTGGCCGCCACCGCCCAGCCCACCGGCGGCAGCGCCAACGCCGCCGACACCTTCAACGGCGGCGGCCTGACCTTCGATCCGAACATCGGCTTCGGCGTGCTGGACCACGCCGCCGCGGTCCGCCTGGCCGACGCCTGGCAGGGCTCGGCCACCGCCGGCACGCTCCAGCACGGCCGCGCCGCCATCACCGGCAGCGCCGCCATCCCGGACGGCGGCGGCGGGCCGCTGGTGATCCAGCTCGGCCTCGACGCGCCGCTGTCCGTCGAGCACGTCAGCCTCGGCATCGACCTGGAGCACGACTGGATCGGCGACCTGACCATCGACCTGGTCTCGCCCGAGGGCACCCGCAGCCGCCTGCTGGACCGCCCCGGCCAGGCCCCCGGCAGCGCCAGCGGCAGCTCCGACGACGACATCGACTTCACCCTGACCAGCGCGCAGTTCCGCGGCGAGACCGCCGCCGGCGTCTGGACCATCGAGGTCACCGACCACGGCGCCGGCTTCGACGGCACCCTGACCGGGATCAGCCTGGACGTGGAGGGCGCCGCCGCCAGCGCCGACGACACCTACGTCTTCACCGACGCCTTCGCGACCCTGGGTGGCCAGCCCGGGCGCGCCACGGTGGTCGACGACGACGGCGGCCGCGACGCCCTCCAGGCCGCCGCCCTGAGCGGTGATGCCCACATCGACCTGACCGACGGCGCCGTCTCCTGGCTGGCCGGGCGGGCGGTCACCACCTGGGGTCTGGACGATGCCTATGGCGGTGCGGGCCACGACATGATCGTGGGCACGGAGACCGCCAATCTCATCTACGGCGGGCTCGGCAACGATACCTTGCACGGCGGCGGGGGTGCCGATACATTCGACGTCTCCGACAACGACGGGCACGATGTCGTGCAGGACTTCGACGGCCACGCCGGTGACCGTCTCGCCGGGCGCGACGACGGCGGCGGCTTCGAGGTGATGCAGGGCGAGGACGGCGTCATCCTGCAAATGGCCGACGGCTCCAGCGTGGAGTTGCAGGGTGTGAGCGCCTTCGATGCCGACTGGTTCCTGGCCTGACCCGACCCCGACGCGACACGCCGCCCGCCGGTCCCCGTAAGGCACCAGGGAGCGAGAGACCCGACATGGATGGCGACACCCCCAACCGCCGCCGCTACGCCCGCGAACACCTGACGGTGCGCACGGTGCTAAAGGCCGGCGAGGACGCCGCATGGACCCCCTACCCCGTGGTCGACGTCAGCGGCAACGGCGTGGCCATTCAGGCCGAGATCGCCGAACCGGTCGGCGCCACCGTCGCGGTGCAGATCGACCGCATCGGCGGCGCCCGCGCCCGCGTGGTGCGTAAGGGCGGCGGGGTGACCGCGTTGGAAATGCTGGACGACGACGCCGACCTGCGCGGCCGGCGGGTGCAGTGGCACGCCAGCGGCGCCCGCGACCAGCGCGCCCATCAGCGGGCGCGGCCGCAGCCCAAGGGCAACGCGCGCATCGTCGCCCCGGTGACCTGGCCGGACGGCCGGGTGACGCACGCCCAGGTGCTCGACGTCTCCGCCGGCGGCATCCAGCTCGCCGGGCTGGCGGCCGCGGCCGGCACCGCGCTGGAGGTGGCCGGCGTGGCCGGCCGCGTGGTGCGCGCGGGTGAGGAGGGCGCGGCGGTGGCCTTCGACGATGCGACCGACATGCGCCGCCTCAAGTTGATGGCCGCGACTCCCGCGGCCCCAGCGGCGGGGAAGTAGAAAGGGGAGTAGGCGCCGCGCCGCGCCGCCTTCCCCCTCTCCCGCATCCCATTATTCCCGAGCCGAGAGACGACGGGCCGGTGGCGATGCCACCGGCCCTTCTTGTGACGTATCACGGTGTCGTTTCATGTTCGCCCGGTGGGGCGGGCCCCGATCCTCGGGACCGGCCCTCGTTCCGGTGTCGTCGCGGATCACCCGACCTCACGAGAAGTCGGTGAAGTTGTCGCTCCCCAGGTCGCCAGCATCATCGATTCCCAGCAGGGTCACGATCTTGGTCAGTTCGGTCGCGTCGATCACGGTATCGGAGTTCCCGGCCGCCGCGTCGGCGCGGAAGATGGCAGTATCCGTTCCATCGGAGACGGCCAGGTAGAAGACGCTGTCGGTGTTCTCGAAGCGTACCGCCGTTTTTACACCAATATTCCCGAGGTAAGCGGCAACATCCCCGGCATCAAGACTGTCCGCGGCATTCGTCACGATTCCGACGGGACCCAACCCGTCATAACCATTGTTGATCACGAGGAAGCCGTCATCGGCCGTGACCGTTGAATAGAGGTAGTAGGCACGCTCTTCAGCGTAGTTTCCAGCGTTCGACACATTGGCCACGTCCGAGCTGCCGGCAAAATCCAGGACGTCTTCGGTCGCATCCAAGAGTCCGCCGGTATCGAAGTCCCGGATCGTGTCCTCGCCCTCGCCACCAAAGGCAATGCGGAACACGTCGTCATCGCTATCGCTGCCGCTCACCATCACATCGTTGCCGGCGCCGCCCCGGATGACGTCATCGCCGGTACCGCCGACCAGGATGTCATCTCCACCTTTCCCGCGCAGCGTGTTGTCCCCTCCGAACCCGACGAGGACATCATTCTCGGCGGCGCCCACGATCGTGTCATCGCCGGTTGTTCCGAGCCCGACGAGGCCGGCCGATGACCCTGTGTTGCCGGCGGCATCGGTCACGTCCAGCGTGGCCGTGACGACGGTGCTCTCCGACTGCGGAACGAACCCATTGCTGCCGACGGACGCCGCATTGCTCGTGTTGCCTCCGGTCGCCCCAGTGATCGTCTGCGTTCCCGCCTCATCGGTGTCGTAGGTGATCTGGTTGGTCGAGAAGTTCACACCCAGGTTTGTGACCGTGGGCGCCGTGTCGTCGACATCACGCACCTCCAGCGTCACGTCCGTCGCGGCACTGGTGTTGCCGGCCGCGTCCTCCGCCGTCACCTGGACCGTGAAG
>NZ_JACIGI010000016.1:0-80552 GCF_014197795.1 Roseospira goensis | reverse complement strand
ACGTTGTCCGACGCCGACACCGTCCCAAGCACACTCGCCGTGTCCGGCTGGTTCTCGTCGTACGACAGCGTCTGCGCTGCCCCCACGGTCGGCGCCGTGTCATCGACGTCCGTCAGTCGGACCGTAAGGTCCAGCGTCCCGATGTCGCCCGACGACGGGTCCTCCGTGACGCCGATCACGACCTCGTAGTCGCGGTCCGTATTCGCATCCCCCGGGGTCTCGTAGTCCTGCGGGGCCGTGAAGCGCAGCGCGCCCGTGGCCGCGTCGATCTCGAACTTGCTGGCGTCGGCGCCACCATGGATGGAGTATTCGCGCGTCCCCGGACCGTTGGGGCCGAAGGGATCGGTGCTGTCGAAGTCGAAGATCTCGGCCGTGCTGTTCTCGGCGTGGGTGACCAGATTGCCGTCCGGTGCATTGGAGAACGCCGGCGGCACGTTGGTGACGTCCAGGGTCAGGTCGGCCGTGTCGTCGGGCGTGCCGCCGATCGCCGCGTCGTCCACGGTCACGGTGACGTCGAGGCTCGACTGCGTTTCGTGGTCCAGGTCCTCGCCCGCCTTCAGGAACAGCTCGGTGCCGTCGATCTCGAACGCGCCGGCATCGGTCCCGGTCAGCGCCAGGCTATTGGTGCCGATCCCGTCATCCGTGACCACGATGTCGGCGATCTTCACCCGCGCGCTGGTATCCGTGCCCTCAGGCAGTTCGGTCACCGTGGACTCGAGCGCAACCGTCGGCGCCTCGTTCACCAAGGTCACCGATGCGGTCAGGTCGCCGTCGAACGTGGTCGTGTTCTCGTTGGGGCCGGCATCGGTGCCGCTATCCACGAGTTCCGTGACGGCAAAGGTGCGCTCCCCGGGAGTCCAGGGATCACCGTCGTGGCGATAGGCGAGGTCATTGAGAAGGTCCTCAAAGTCGCCCTCGGAAATTCCACCATCCGTGCTCGTCACGGTGACGGTGGTGGTGGTGCCGCTCACACCCACCGTGATGTCGAAGGCCCCGAACGGCGCGAGGTCGAAAGACTCGGTTCCCGCCGTGCCCAGATCCAGCGTGACCAAAGGATACGTCTGCATCAGCAACTTTTCATCGTTGCCATCCAGAACACCCTCTATGGCCACCGTCACCGACGTCAGGGTCTGGCCGTTGTCCACGGTCGAGACATCGACGTCGTCCCCGAACAGATCGAACGCCGGGGTACCAGCCGCCTCCACAAGGGCCTGAGAGAGGTCAATCGGGAGCTCGTCGGCCGGAAGCTCCGGCTCTTCCTCGAGCTCCGCACCGGGGAACGTATGATCGAACCCGGTGGCCGTCAGGGTGGGGGCGTCGTCAATGCCGCTCACCGTGACCGTCACGGTGGCGGTATCGGTGCCCCCGTTCCCGTCGGAGACCGTGTACGTGAAGGTATCCGTGGCGGTGTCGCCATTCGCCAGCGTCTCGAAGGATCCGTTGGGGTCGTACTCCACGGTGCCGTTCGCGACCACCCGCAGAAGGGCACCTGATCCCAGCGTGACCTCGGAGCCCAACGCCCCTTCACTCATCGACGCAACGGTCAGCGGGTCGTCGTTGGCGTCGGAGTCCGCACCGGATCCGTTGTCGGCGAGTACGTTGCCGGCAAGGTCGCCATCCTCAGACACCTGGAAGGCGTCATCCTCGGCGTTGGGCGCCACGGCGATCGGGCCGCCGTTCCCGCCGCCCGGTCCATCGACCTCGCCACCGTCACCATCGCCGTCGCCGTCGCCGTCGCCGTCACCATCGCCATCGCCGTCACCATTACCGTCATCGCCGTCACCGTCGCCGTCATCGGCGTCCCCGCCGAGAGCGTCGCGCACGACGTCGTTGAGGTCGTCGAGGTTCCCGGTGCCGCCCGCCTGGCCGTTGAAGCCACCGATGCCGCCGGCGATGCCGCCGGTGGTCTGGTCGTCGTCCGCCAACTGTTCGCCGCCCGGCGTGTTGCTCAGGGCGGTCTGAACGACCTGTTCCAGCAGGCCACCCGCGCCACCATCCGTGAGGTCGAAGGCGTCAATGGTCGTGGTCGGGCTGTCGATGGTCTCGGGCGTATAGCCGGCCCCGCGCGCCGCGTCGGCGATTTCGGTCGCTAGGGCCGCGTAGGCGCGGTCGGTGGCGGCGTCGGCGTCATCCCCGGTCTCGGCCGCGATGTCATTGCCGGCGCGGCCGACCAGGATCACCACCTGGGCGATCTTCTGCTGTACCGCGAGCGCCTCGGCCTTCTCGGCCTCGGTCGCGGTGTCGTCGTTCAGCACGGCGATGGGATCGTAGGTGTAGATGTCGATATCGGGCAGCCCGAGCGCCTGCTTGATGAAATCGGCCGCTTCGACGGGACCGTCGGTGAGCTGCTCGTCCACCAGCACCGCCAGTGTGGTGAGGGGCGAGATGATGTCGCCGGTCGCCGGCGTACGCAGGGTGCCCTGGACCGTCAGTCCGGTCGCGGTGTCGGTCCCGCCGTCGGACAGCAGCGGTCCACCGACGGAACCACCGAAATCGTAGTTCCCTTCGTCATCGGAGGTCGTCTGGGGCTCCCCGGCGTCGAGCTGCCCGTTGCCGTTCAGATCGGCCCAGATGGTGGCGCCGGCGACGTAGCCGTCGATGGCGAGGCCGACGCTCTCGTCGGCCGTGCCCGCCGTGATCTCGGCGCGGGCCTGGGCAACGCTTTCGGCCGTGGCGTCCACGTCATCGAGAACGAGTTGCAGGCCCAGCAGGCTGGTCGCCGGGCTCGACTCGCCGGTGTTGTAGGCGTCCGCCACCTCCACACGGTTGGCCAGCCGTTGCGCCGCCTCCTGGAACCCGGCGGACACGGACCCAGACAGGAGGTAGTTGGTCACCTCGACCATCACCTCGCCCACCGTGGCGCCGGCCGCCAGCCGGCCCTCGATGAAGGCCCGGCCCTCGGCGAATGCGGCGCTGTCCACCGACAACCCCAGGTGCGATGCCAGGAAACGGCCGACCGCGTCGTCGGTCCCGTCGAACTGCCCGTTGAACATCGGGGTCGCGGCCAGGCTGTTCGCGATATCGACGTAGGACGCGCCGCCATCCAGCGAGGCTTCGAAGTCGGCGATGTTCGTGGCGCCGGGCGCGGCGTTGAACATGACCGCGATCAGGGCATTGAGACCTTGCGTCTGTTCCGGAGTCGCCATGGGACCTGGTTCCTTGTGACACGTGACTGTTCGGCCGGCGAACCCGGCCGGGCGGGATCAGGATTGGACCGCCCGTGATACGGACCGGACGGGGGCGCGCCCGCGTCGCGCCGGACCCGTCGCCCGGTTCGGGGACCGGACTGAGGCGCGGCGGCAGAGCGCTCGGCGGCAAAGCAGGAGCAGGGGCGTGGACGTGCGCCCGAGGGGGTGGTCGCCGGACGCACTTAAGGTAATCTCAACTAGAGGACGAAATTTTATTGTCATTGTTCACTCCGAATTTCTCTTGGCCTCCAAGAGACGACGAGCGCCCTTTTCTTTGTACGTCCTCAGATAGCGCCTGACAGACTCGAATTGTTGCCCACTCGATACAACGCACTTTGGTAGGTTTATTCAGGGTGATTTGATCCAGCCCCCCAACGGAATCCGTGACAAAAAAGCGCGTAAAATACAAGACAAATGTCCCTGGTTCGACCGATCGGGTCCGGCTGGACCTCGCCCGTTGCGTGAGAACCACACCTGGGGGGTTTGGCAGGGCGCGCGGCTCTCGCCGCCTGCACGGCGCCGGCGATATGTCGTGGTTCCGCCCGTCATTCGAGTGCAGGGCGGACCGGTCCGGGGCCGACTCGTCAGCCTGAGCGGTCCTTATCGGCCCCGTGAGATTTTCCCGTTTGTCATCAAGGCCGTCGCGGCATAGCCCTGGGACGGCATCCGGCGCGGCCGGGCCCGGGCCGCCGCGCGCCGCGGCGGTCGTCTCCAGACGGGAGAAGCGTCATGTCCCTGCACACCGCCTCCGTTCACTGGCAGCGCGCGGGCAACACCGGTCCGGGTCAGCGGCACGGCACGGCGCATGTCTGGCGGTTCGACGGCGGCGCCGAGGTCAAGGCCTCGTCCTCGCCGCATGTGGTCCCGCCGCCCCACTCCACGCCCGCCTACGTGGACCCGGAAGAGGCGCTGGTCGCCGCCGCCGCGAGTTGTCACATGCTGTTCTTCCTACACTTTGCGGCCGACGCCGGCCACCCGGTGGCGGACTACCAGGACGCCGCCGAGGGCGTGATGGGCCAGGACGCGGAGGGCCGGCTCGCGATCACGCGCATCCGCCTGCGGCCGCGGGTGCGCTACCACGCCTCGACGCCGGACCGGGCGACGGAACGCGCGCTGCATGAGCGGGCGCACCACGCCTGTTTCATCGCGAACTCGCTACGGACAGAGATCGAGACTCTGCTGGACGGGGACTCGGCCCCAGCGCCCGCATGATGTAGTCCGCCGCCAGGTCAACCGCCCGGGAGGCGCGTCCGCTCGCCCGGTACAGCGCGATCAGCACGTCCGGCAACGGCGGGAAGCCGTCGCGCCCGTCCAGGATCACCAGGCCGGCGGGGATGCTGAACGCCTCCAGGACACTGACGCCCAGGCCGGCGGTCACCGCCGACTGAATCAGCGCCAGGCTGCGGGTGGTGTAGGCGATGCGCCACGGCCGGTCCTGCGCGTCCAGCGCCGCCAACGCAAGCGCCCGACAGGCGCAGCCCTGCGGCGCCACCGCCAGCGGCACGACCGCGGCCGGATCGAAGACGAAATCCGGGGCCGCCACCCAATGCAGCGGCTCACGCCGGATCACCTGCCCGCCGGGCGCGTCCGGCGCCTGGGTGACCAGCGCCAGATCGAGCCGCCCGTCGTCGAGCCGCGGCCGCAGATCCTGACTGCCCTCGCAGGTGACCTCGACCTGAATCAGCGGATGCGCCTTGGAGAACGCGGACAGCACCGGCGGCAACAGGCAGGTGGCGTAGTCGTCCGGGGCCCCGATCCGCACCAGGCCGTTGACCTCGGGCTCGCGCAGCCGCGCCAGCGCCTCGTCGTTCAGGCGCAGCAGGCGGTGGGCATAGCCCTGCAGCGTCTCGCCCGCCGGAGTGATGGTGACGGCGGTGCGGGTACGCTCGAACAGCGCCACCCCGACGATCGCCTCCAGGCGACGGATCTGCATGCTGACGGCGGACTGGGTGCGCCCGATACCGGCCGCCGCGCGGGTGAAGTTGCGGTGATGCGCCACCGCGACGAAGGTCCGCAACAGGTCAAGGTCGAGGTCGCGCTGCATGCCGCACCATCAATTCTGTTCATCTTGTGCATGAAATTAACGAATTTCCGTGATGAGGGCGAGGGTCGTATCGTGGCGGTATCGAAACGTCCTCTCGGGAGGGATCCCCATGACGCCCATCCTCGCCGATACGCTGTTCGCGGCCGCCCGCGTCGGTCGCCACGTCCCCGGATCGGACCTTGCCGATCACCGCGACCGCGCGCGCCGTCGGGCCATCGAGGCCGCGGCGCCGGCGCGCGGGCCGCTGCCGGCCCAGGCCCGCCGCATGGCCCGCTTCCGCGCCCTGCACACCGGTTCCCGCGGCCTGCTGCTGCCGGCGGCCTGGGACGCCGGCAGCGCCGCCCTGCTGCGCTCTCTGGGCTTCCAGGCGCTGGCCGCCAGCCCGGGCGGGTTCCCGGTGGCCGCGGCGACCACCGCGACCCGCTTCGACCTGACCCGGGACCAGGCCCTGTTCCAGGCCCGCGACGTGGTCGAGGGCGCCGACCTGCCGGTGACGGCCGACATCGCCACCGGCCGGGGCGCCAGCCCGGCGGACTGGGGGCGCGCCGTGCGGCGCGCCTTCGACCTGGGCCTGTGCGGGGTGACGGTATCGGATGACAGCGGGCGCGCCGGCCGCCCCCTGCTGAGCCTCCGGCACATGAGCGACGGCATGGCCGCGGTGCGGGCGGCCCGCCCCGCCCGCGACTTCCTGGTGACCGCGCGTACCGAGACCCTGCTGCACGGCGGCGACCTGGACGAGGCGATCCGGCGGGTGAGCGCCTACGCGACCGCCGGTGCCGATGTGGTCGCCATCGCCGGGCTGACCACCCTGGATCAGGTCCGGACCGTCCGGGCCACCGTGGCCACACCGCTGGCGGTCATGCTCGGGCCGGAGGGGACACCGGCCGACGTGCCGGCCCTGATCCAGGCCGGCGTGCACCGCATCGAGGTCGGCGCCGCCCTGGCCCGCGCCGCCCTCGGCGGCTTCGTGGGCGCGGCCCGCGCGCTGTGCCCCCCGGCAGCCCCCCAGGGGTCTCCCCGGTGAGTCCTGGGGCCGCCGCCGGTGCGACTCCGGATTAAGGGCTCCTTTACCGGCCCGGTGCGAGCCTGGGGGGATGGCAATCCGCCCCAGGCCGTGACGGGCAGGCGAGACCATGGACCAGACGACGACACGGGACACCGTGCCGGTGATGCGGCCGCTGCTGCCGCCGCTGCCGGCGATCGCACCCTATCTGACCGAGATCGACCGGACGCGCTGGTACTCCAACCACGGGCCGCTGGTGCAGCAGCTCGAACGGCGCATGGCAGCCGCGCTGGACGCGCCGCCCGGCGGCGTGGTGTCGGTCGGCAACGGCACCGCCGGCCTGGCCGCCGCCCTGATCGCGCTCGACCTGCCCAAGGGCAGCCTGATCGCGGTGCCCTCGTGGACCTTCTGCGCCACCGCCCATGCCGTTGCCCTGGCCGGGCATGTGCCGTACCTGGTGGACGTCGACCCCGACACCTGGACGCTGACCCCAGCGCGGGTGAGCGCAGTGCTGAACGACGGCCACGCCCGCATCACCGCGGTGATGCCGGTCTCCCCCTTCGGCGCGCCGCTGGACGTGGACGGCTGGCGCGCCTTCCGAGCCGAGACCGGCCTGGCGGTGATCGTCGACGCGGCCGCCGGCTTCGACACCTGGACCGCCTGCGACATCCCCGCCGTGGTCTCGCTGCACGCCACCAAGGCGCTGGGCGCCGGCGAGGGCGGCCTGGTGGTCGCCACCGACACCGCCCTGCTCGACCGCATCCGGCCGATCGTCAACTTCGGCTTCTCTGGCCTCGCCGTGGCCCAGGCCCATGCCTTCAATGGCAAGCTGAGCGAATACGGCGCCGCCGTGGCCCTGGCGGCGCTCGATGCCTGGCCAGACACCCGCGCAAGCTGGCGGGACGCGGCCGCGTTGTACGCGCCGCTGCTGGCCCGCAACGACCTGGTCACGCAGGCCGGATTCGGCCAGCGCTGGGTGGGGTCGGTGCTGGTGGTCCGGCTGCCCGACCACGACGCCCGCGCCGTCGAGGCCGGGCTGGGGACGCACGGCATCCTGACGCGCCGGTGGTGGCCACTGGCCCTGCACGAACACCCCGCCTTCGCCGCCTGTCCGTGGGACAGCACCGAGCACGGCGGTCGGCTGGCCCGGCAGTGCCTCGGCCTGCCCTTCTTCCGGGACATCGCCCCACACCAGGCCCGCACTGTCATGGACGCGCTGGACCGCGTCCTCGCCGCCGTCACGGCCTGACCGCCGGCGTGGTCAGGCGTCCTCGCCGCGCAGGCGCGTGCGCACCCTGACCTCGCCGTTCAGGGTGCGATGGACCGGACAGCGATCGGCGATCTCCAGCAGACGCGCCCGGGTGTCCGCGTCCAGGTCCCCGCGCAGTTCGAGGGTGCGCGCGATCTCGTCGATCTTCGCATCGGTGGCCTCGCAGTCGCCACAGTCCCGGGCGTGCACCTTGCGGTGCGACAGGGAGACACCCACGCCGTCGAGCGCGATCTTCTTGCGGTCGGCATACAGGCGGATCGTCATCGCGGTGCAGGTGCCCAGCGCCGCCAGCAGGAAGTCGTAGGGCGTGGGGCCGCTGTCGCGTCCGCCGACGTCCACCGGCTCGTCCCCGCGCAGCACGTGGCGGCCCACCCGCACGGTCTGGGCGAAGGGGCCGTCGCCGGCCTCGGTCACCAGCACGGTGCCGGGGTCCACGGCGTCGTCGAGCGTGTGGGTCTCGTCGCCGCTGCCGTCGGCGACATAGCGCGAGGCCCAGGCGGCGATGACGTCGGCGACATAGACCGCGTCGGCCTTGCGGGTCAGCAGGTGGTCGGCGTCGTCCAGGCTGACGAAGCTCTTCGGGTGCTTGGCCGCCTGAAAGATCCGGCTGGCGTTGTCGATCCCCACCGTCTGGTCGCGCGGCGCGTGGAACAGCAGCAGCGCGGTGCGCAGGCCGGCGACGGTGTCGAGCAGGTCGTGCTCTTCGGTGTCCTCGACGAACTGGCGGCTGATCGTGAACGGCCGCCCGGCCAGCGTGACCTCGGCCATGCCCTTGACCCGGATCTCCTCCAGCGCGTCGGCGAAGTGATGGGTGACGTGCGACACGCCGCTGGGCGCACCGATGGTCACCACCGCCGTCGCCTCCGGGATCCGGGGCGCCGCCGCCAGCACCGCCGCGCCGCCCAGGCTGTGACCGATCAGCAGCGCCGGCGCGCGCCGGGTCTCGCGCAGCCAGTCTGCGGCGGCGATCAGGTCCTGGATGTTGGAACTGAAGGTGGTGTTGGCGAACTCGCCCTCGCTGGCCCCCAGGCCGGTGAAGTCGAAGCGCAGCACCGCGATGCCCCGTTCGGCCAGCGCCCCGGCGATGCGCGAGGCGGCGAAGATATCCTTGGAGCAGGTGAAGCAGTGCGCGAACAGGGCGTACCCCTTCACCGCGCCGGTCGGCGCGTCCAGTCGCGCCGCCAGGGGGTGGCCGTGGGCACCGGGAAAGGTGATCTTCTCGCTGTGGGTGGTCATGCTGTCCTGCCATCCTCTCGGGGTGTTGCGCCGCGCCCGACGGGCGGATAGGCCTGCACGGGAACGCCGGCCGCACGCCAGAGGACGCCCGCCATGACACGCCCCGAGGATCCGCCCCGCACCCGCGACAGCCTGAATGCCTCACCGGACAATGTGGGGATCGACCAGCGTGATGCAGCCTTCCAGGGCTATTTCCGCATCGACCGCTACGTGCTGCGCCATGCCCTGTTCGCCGGCGGCATGGGCCGGCCGATCACCCGCGAACTGCTGGAGCGGGGCCACGCCGTCGCCGTGCTGCCCTACGACCCGGTGCGCGACGCCGTGGTGCTGCTGGAACAGTTCCGCGTCGGCGCCCTGGGCGCCGGGATGGGGCCATGGCTGCTGGAGGTGGTCGCCGGCATCATCGACCCCGGCGAGACCGAGGCCGAGGTGGCGGCACGCGAGACCCAGGAAGAAAGCGGCTGCCGGGTCACCGCGCTGGAGCGGGTCCAGACCTGGCTGTCGTCACCCGGATGCACGTCGGAGACGGTGACGCTCTACGTGGGCCGGGTCGATGCCGGGGGGGTCGCCGGCATCCACGGCCTGGCCGAGGAGAACGAGGACATCCGCCCGGTCGTCGTGCCCGTGGCCGACCTGTTCGCGGCGATGCGGGCCGGCCGGCTCGACAACGCCACCATCCTGATCGCCGCACAGTGGCTGGCCCTGAACCATGCCGATCTGCGGGCGCGCTGGCGGGCCGCCGACCAGTAGACGCGCCCGTCAGGTCCGCGTCGCCGGCGCCGCGTCCGCCGCCTCCACCTGCGGCAGCGCCTCCAGAACCCCGCAATGCTCGACGACGCCCCCCTCGCACTGCTCCACCAGGTGGGCCAACTCGTCGCGCAGCCGGTGCAGGTGAGCGATCTTGCGGTCGACCTCCTGCAGGTGATGGTGGGCCACCGCATGGATGTCGTCGCAGGACCGCTCGGCATGGCCGCCCAGGGCGATCAGCTCGCGCACCTCGTCCAGGGTGAACCCCAGCCGACGCGCCCCGCGCACGAAGGCCAGCCGGGTCAGATGCTCGTCGCCATAAACACGGTGGTTGCCGGCCGTGCGGGCCGGCGCCGGGAGCAGCCCGATGCGCTCGTAGTAGCGCACCGTGTCCACCTTGGTGTCGGTGCGGCGCGCCAGCGTCCCGATATTCATCTGCACATTCCCTCTTGAACCTCGAGTGACTCCAGGATCCATCTTGGGTGCGAATGGTTCCGAGGCAAGATGAGGAGAGAGGTCGTGTCGGGATGCGGCTGTTCCCATGACGTGCGGTTCGACGGGGTCTCGCGGTCCTACCGACGGATCCTGCTGATCATCATCGCCATCAACGCCACCATGTTCGCGGTGGAGATGTCGAGCGGCCTCTACGCGCAGTCCATGGCGCTGAAGGCGGACGCCCTCGACTTCCTGGGCGACAGCGTGACCTATGCCCTGTCGCTGGCGGTCATCGGGATGTCGCTGCGCACGCGCGCCACCGTCGCGCTGCTCAAGGGGGTCAGCCTGGCGGTCATGGCGGCGGTGGTGCTGGGTGGCAGCCTCTACCGGGTATTCGTGGTGGCGCAGCCGGACGAGGTGGTCATGGGCACCGTGGGCGTGCTGGCGTTCGTCGCCAATCTCGTCTCCGCGCTGCTGTTGCTGCGCTATCGCAACGGCGATTCGAACGTGCGGTCGGTGTGGCTGTGCAGCCGCAACGATGCCATCGGCAACGTGGGCGTGATCGGCGCCGGCGTGCTGGTGGGCGTGACGGCGACACCGTGGCCCGACCTGGTGGTGGCGGCGGTGCTGGCCGGGCTGTTCCTGACCTCGTCGGTGGGCATCATCCGCCAGGCGCTGGCCGAACGGCGGGAGGAGTGCGCCCTGCCAAAGTCAGACCCTGCGCACGATCACGATCCGGTGGCCCGCCCTTCGGCGGCGGAGTGAGGCCCGGCGGTCCCACGCGGGAGCGTGGGACCGAGAAACACAGGTCTTTCGCCCACGCTCCCGCGTGGGCGCCTACAGGCGACGCGGTCCCACGCGGGAGCGTGGGACCGAGACAGAAGGGCTCTTGCGCCCACGCTCCTGCGTGGGCGCTGTTCGACAGATCTCAGCCGCGCAGGATGGACGTCCCGGCGTAGACCGCCTGCGGTCCCAACTCCTCCTCGATGCGGATGAGCTGGTTGTACTTGGCCATGCGGTCGGAGCGCGACAGCGAGCCGGTCTTGATCTGGCCGCAGTTGGTGGCCACCGCGATGTCGGCGATGGTGCTGTCCTCGGTCTCGCCCGAGCGGTGCGACAGCACGGCGGTGTAGGCCGCCTTGTGCGCCATCTCCACCGCGCGCAGGGTTTCGGTCAGGGTACCGATCTGGTTGACCTTGACCAGGATGGAGTTGCCGACACCCCGGCGAATGCCGTCGGCCAGCCGCTGCGGGTTGGTCACGAACAGGTCGTCGCCAACGAGCTGGATCCGGCCGCCCAGGCGCTCGGTCAGCAGCTTCCAGCCGTCCCAGTCGTCCTCGGCGCAGCCGTCCTCGATCGACAGGATCGGGTAGCGGTCGCACAGGTCGGCGTAGTAGTCGACGATGCCGGCCGCATCCAGGGTCTTGCCCTCGCCCTCCAGCACGTACTGGCCGTCCTTGAAGAACTCGCTGGAGGCGGCGTCGAGCGCCAGCATGATGTCCTCGCCGGGCGTGTAGCCGGCCGCCTCGATCGACTTCATGATGAAGCCCAGGGCCTCGTCGGCGCTCTTCAGGCCGGGGGCGAAGCCGCCCTCGTCGCCGACGTTGGTGTTGTGCCCGGCGTCCTTGAGCTGCTTCTTGAGGGCGTGGAACACTTCGGCGCCCATGCGCACGGCGTCGGCCGCGCTGGCCGCCGACACCGGCATGACCATGAACTCCTGAATGTCGATCGGATTGTCGGCGTGCTGACCGCCGTTGACGATGTTCATCATCGGCACCGGCAGGGTGCAGGCGGACACACCGCCGATGTAGCGGTACAGCGGCAGGCCGGACTCCTCGGCGGCGGCCTTGGCGACCGCCAGCGAGACACCCAGGATGGCGTTGGCGCCCAGGCGGTTCTTGTTCGGCGTGCCGTCCAGGTCGATCATGGTCTGGTCGATGAGGCGCTGCTCGTCGGCCTCCATGCCGGACAGGGCGCTGAAGATCTCGCCGTTGACGGCCTCCACCGCGCGCAGCACACCCTTGCCGCCGTAGCGGCCGGTGTCGCCGTCGCGCAACTCGACGGCCTCGTGCACGCCGGTCGACGCCCCGGAGGGCACGGCGGCCCGGCCCATGGCGCCGGACTCCAGCACCACGTCCACCTCCACGGTCGGATTACCGCGGGAATCCAGGATCTCGCGCGCGGTGATATCAATGATCTCGGCCATGATGTCGGTCTCCCGTCGAAGAGGCCCGTCGGGGCGGGACGTTGCGGAGCTTGGTCGGAAGGCTTGGTTAGAGGCTCACGGGGTGGGCCTTGGCGACCCGGTCGAGGGCCGTGAGCACGCTCAGGATGTCGGGCAGATCGCGCAGAGCGATCATGTTCGGGCCGTCGGAGGGGGCCCGGTCGGGATCGGGATGGGTCTCGATGAACACGCCGGCCACCCCCACCGCCACCGCGGCCCGGGCCAGCACCGGCGCGAACTCGCGCTGGCCGCCGGAGCGGCCGCCCTGCCCGCCCGGCTGCTGCACCGAGTGGGTCGCGTCGAAAATGACCGGGCACCCCGTGTCCCGCGCCATGATGGGCAGCCCCCGCATATCCGTGACCAGGGTGTTGTAGCCGAAGGAGGCCCCGCGTTCCGTGACAAGAACGCGACCGTTGCCGGTGCCGTCCAGCTTGGCGACCACGTTCTTCATGTCCCAGGGCGCCAGGAACTGCCCCTTCTTGACGTTGACCACCCGCCCGGTGCGCGCCGCCGCCACCAGAAGGTCGGTCTGGCGGCACAGGAACGCCGGAATCTGTAGCACGTCCACCGCCTCGGCGACGCGGGCGCACTGCGCCGCATCGTGCACGTCGGTCAGCACCGGACAGCCCAGCGCCTCGCGGATCTCGGCGAACACCGGCAGCGCGCGCTCCAGGCCCATGCCGCGCGGCCCGGCCAGAGAGGTCCGGTTGGCCTTGTCGAACGAGGTCTTGAAGATGAACGGGAGATCGAGCTGGTCGGTGATCTCGACCAGGGCTTCGGCCACCTCGAACGCGTGGGCGCGGCTTTCCATCTGGCACGGCCCGGCGATCAGCGCCAGGGGCAGGTCGTTGGCCAGGACATGCGCGCCGACGACGATCGCGCGGGTCGCGGCGCGGTCGGAGCGGTCGAGGGTTTCGGACACCGGCGGGGCTCCCCCTAAACTGAAACGCGGGGCTGGAACGGCGGGGCGGGAACGAACGGCGGAGACGAGCGGCTAGACCAGACGGGACTTCTCGACGGCGGCGCCCACGAACGACGTGAACAAAGGATGCGGCTCGAACGGCTTGGACCTCAGCTCCGGATGGAACTGCACCCCCAGGAACCAGGAATGATCTGGGATCTCGACGATCTCCGGCAACAGGCCATCGGGCGACATGCCCGAGAACAGCAGGCCATGATCCTCGAGTCGGCCAATGTAGGCGTTGTTGACCTCGTAGCGGTGGCGGTGGCGCTCGTGGATCAGGTCGGTGCCGTAGATCGCGGCCGCCCGCGAGCCGGGGCGCAAGGCGCACGGATAGGCGCCCAGGCGCATGGTGCCGCCCAGATTGCCGCCGGCCTCGCGCACCTCGATCTCGTTGCCGCGCATCCACTCGGTCATCAGGCCGACCACCTTGTCGGGCGGGTTGCCGAATTCGGTGGAGCCGGCGCCCTCGATGCCGGCCAGGTGACGCGCTGCCTCGACCACCGCCATCTGCATCCCGAAGCAGATGCCCAGGTAGGGCACGTCCTTCTCGCGGGCGAAGCGGGCGGCGGCCATCTTGCCCTCGGCCCCGCGCTCCCCGAAGCCGCCCGGCACCAGGATGCCGTCCACGTCTTCCAGAAGATAGCTGTTCCCCGCCAGTTCGAACACCTGGCTGTCGAGCCATTCCAGCCGGACCCGCACGTTGTTGGCGATGCCGCCGTGCACCAAGGCCTCGGCCAGGGATTTGTAGGAATCCAGCAGCTTGGTGTACTTGCCGACGATGGCGATCGTCACCTCGCCCTCGGGCTGACGGATCCGGCTGACGATGGTGCGCCAGCGCGTCAGGTCCGGGGCATGCGCGCACGACAGACCGAAGTGGCGGCAGACCTGGGTGTCCAGCCCCTCGTCGTGGTAGTTGATCGGCACGTCGTAGATGCTCGGGGCATCGTAGGCAGCGATCACCGCCTCGCTGCGCACGTTGCAGAACAGGGCGATCTTGCGCCGCTCGCTCTCCGGGATCGGGTGCTCGCTGCGACACATCAGGATATCGGGCTGGATGCCGACGCTGAGCAGTTCCTTGACCGAATGCTGCGTCGGCTTGGTCTTCAACTCGCCCGCGGTGGCGATGTAGGGCAGCAGGGTCAGGTGCACGAACATCGTGCGGTCCGGCCCCATTTCGTTGCCGAGCTGGCGGATGGCCTCCAGGAACGGGAGGCTCTCGATGTCGCCAACGGTCCCGCCGATCTCGATCAGGGCGAAGTCCTCGTCGTCCAGATCGGCGGTGATGAACTCCTTGATGGCGTCGGTGACGTGCGGGATGACCTGCACGGTGCCGCCCAGGTAGTCGCCGCGCCGCTCCTTCTCCAGCACGGTCTTGTACACACGCCCGGCGGTCACGTTGTCCGAGCGGCGCGACGGCACGCCCGTGAAACGCTCGTAGTGCCCCAAGTCCAGGTCGGTCTCGGCGCCGTCGTCGGTGACGTAGACCTCGCCGTGCTGGGTGGGGCTCATGGTGCCCGGGTCGATGTTCAGGTAGGGGTCCAGCTTGCGCATGCGGACCGTGAAGCCGCGCGCCTGCAAGACGGCGCCCAGGGCGGCCGAGGCGAGGCCCTTGCCCAGGGAGGAAACGACGCCGCCGGTGATAAAGATGAACCGTGTCGTCATGGTGCGACTGCGCATCCTTCGTTCACGCGTCCATCACGGGACCGGCCGCGCCCATGGCGAAGCCCCCGGGCCGCGCCGCGACGCCGGGTCGGGACCCGTGACCGTGAGGGGGCCGACTCGCCCCGGGGCTTACTCCGACAGCGGGGCCGAGGGCACGGCCGGCGCGGTCTCGGCGGGTGCCGCGTCCGGCGCGGGCACGGTGCCGGCATCGGCGTCCGGGGCTTGCTCGCCGGCCTCCGTCGCCGGCGGCGCCGCGTCCAGCACGCTGCCGGTGCGCTGCCCGCTGTCCGCCAGGATCGCCAGCGTCAGGCTGGTGGCCATGAAGGCGGCCGCCAGGATGCCGGTGCTGCGGGTCAGAAGGTTGCCGGCGGCCCGCCCGCTCATGACGCCGCCACCCCCGCCGCCGCCGCCAATGCCGAGCGCGCCGCCCTCCGAGCGCTGCAACAGGATGAGGGCGACCATGGCGATGGCGATCAGCAGGTGGATGACCAGAATGACGGTAATCATGGGTCCTCGTGGCAAGCCGGCACAAACGCCATGGGCGGCGGGTGCGCCCCCGCCGGCCCGGCGCCGTCTCGTGACTGATTGCCCGCTGTTGTAATCGTCCGCCCCCGCCGACGCCAGCGGATTTTGCCGTTCAAGGACAGGCGCCCTACGGACAGGCGCTGGCGATGGCCTGGAAGTCCGCCGCCTTGAGGCTGGCGCCGCCCACCAGGGCGCCGTCCACGTCGGCGATGCCCATCAGCTCGGCGGCGTTGCCCGGCTTGACCGAGCCGCCGTACAGGATCAGCAGCGCATCGGCGCCGTCGCCCAGGCGCTCGCGCGCCTCGGCCCGGATGCGCTGGTGCATCTCGGCGACGTCCTGCGCCGTCGGCGTGCGCCCGGTGCCGATGGCCCACACCGGCTCGTAGGCGATCACCACGGACGTGCCCGTCGCGCCCTCGGGCAACGAGCCGTGGAACTGCCGCGCGACCACCGCCGTGGCCTGACCGGCATCGCGCTCGGCCTCGGTCTCACCGATGCAGATGATGGGCGTCAGGCCGGCGGCGAGGGCGGCCGTGGCCTTGGCCCGCACCAGGTCGTCGTCCTCGTGGTGGTCGGTGCGCCGCTCGGAGTGCCCGACGATGACATGGCTTGCGCCGGCATCCTTGAGCATCCAGGCGCTGACGTCGCCGGTGTGGGCGCCGCTCTCCGTGGTGTGGCAGTCCTGGCCCCCGACCGCCAGCGGACTGCCGGCCACCGCGTCGGCCACCGCGGCCACCAGCGTCGCCGGCGGGCACACCAGCATGTCGGCGCGCGCCTGCACCGCCGCCCCCTCCCCGGTCAGCCACGCCATCAGGGTGCGGGCCAGGTCGAGGCCGTCGGCGCGCAGGCCGTTCATCTTCCAGTTGCCGGCGATCAGCGGCCGTCGTGCGGTCATGGCATCCCCCTTTGTCTGCATCCGGGCGGGTCGAGTGGCTGCGTGTGTACCACGCCACCGGCGGGTTTTGAACGGGGCTGGTTTCGCCGGTCGGCGGCGGCGCGGAGGGGCGTGAGTGTTGCGGCCCGGGGGCGCCGGCACCTATGATGCGCCGCCGCGCGCGGGCGCCCCTGATGGCGCGCCGCGGCCCAGGCCCAGACGACACGGATGGTGGCATGCTCGACACATTTCGCAAGGCGACGAAGTCCTGGCTGGCCAAGGGACTGCTGATCCTGCTGATCATCAGCTTCGGCGCCTGGGGCATCGGCGACTTCATCACCGGCGGCGGCGGCGAGGCACCGGCGATCACGGTCGGCGACACCGAGATCGGCACCGCCGCCCTGCGCGCCGAACTGAACCGCGAGGTCAACGCCCTGCGCGAGCAGCTCGGCGGCGGCTTCACCACCGAACAGGCCATCGAACTGGGCTTCCTCGACCGCGCCATCGGGCGCATGGTGACCGAGGTCACCCAGGTGCAGACGGCGCGGGACTGGGGCATGGTGGTGCCCGACAGCGTGGTCGCCCAGGCCATCACCGCCGATCCCACGTTCGCCGGCGAGGGGGGCGGCTTCGACCGCGCCCGCTTTGAACGCCTGCTGGCCCTCAACAACCTGACCGAGGCCCAGTACACGCAGCAGATCCGCCAGGAGATGCTGCGCGGCGCCCTGACCGCCCCGGTCACCGAGGCCGCCCATGCCCCCGACGGGGTGGTCAGCCGCCTCGACCGCCACCGCAACGAGGCCCGCGTCGGCGCGGTCGTGGCCCTGTCCGTCGCCGACGCCCCGGCGCCGACGGGCGCGCCCGACCAAGAGACGCTGCAAGACCTGTACGACGCCAACATCGACCGCTTCACCGCGCCGGAGTATCGGGCCGTGACCGCGATCGTGCTCGACCTGGAGGACGCCCGACCGCTGGTGTCGGTCAGCGACGAGGCCATCCGCGACGAGTACGAGTCGCAGCGCGGCGCCTATACCCAGGCGGAGCGGCGCGTGGTCGATCAGGTGCTGGCCGACGACCGCGCCACCGCGCAGGCGGTGGTGGACGCCGTGCGGGCCGGCACGCCCTTGCCGGCGGCCGCCGCCGAGGCCGGCGCGCCGGCCCCCATCGACATGGGCGAGGTGATCCCGGATTCGCTGCCGCCGGCGCAATCCGACGCGGTGTTCGCGGTCCCCGAGGGCGGCGTGAGCGCGCCGGTCGAGAGCCCGTTCGGCTGGCATGTGTTCCAGGTCCGCGAGGTCCTGGCCGGCGGCACTCAGCCGCTCGCGGCGGTGCGCGACGAGATTCGCGCCACGCTGGTGGACCGCCGCGCCGTGGATGCGCTCTATGATCTTTCGGTGCGCCTGGACGACACGCTCGGCGGCGGCGCCACGCTGGAGGACGCGGCCCAGGCCCTCGACCTCGACCTGGTGTCCATCGACGCCGTCGACCGCCAGGGTCTCGGCCCCGACGGCACCCCGGTGGAGGCCGTGCCCGAGGGATCCGCGTTTCTGGGCACCGCCTTCAGCGCCGATCCGGGCGAGCAGACGTTGTTGCAGGAAACCGAAACCGGCTACTTCGTGCTGCGGGTCGATGGCGTGACGCCGCCGGCGCCGCGCCCGCTGGCGCAGGTGCGCGACCGCGTCATGGCGCTGTGGGAACGCCAGCGCAAGGCCGAGGCCACCCGCGCCCGCGCCGAGGCCATCCTGGCCGCCGCCGGCGAGGGCCGCACCCTCCAGGGCGCCGCCGAGACCCAGGGTGCGACGGCGGAGACGCTGCCCGCCGTGCGCCGCGACGGCACGCCGCTGGCGGCGGACGCCGAGGCGCCGCCGCGCGCGCTGGTGCAGGCGCTGTTCGATCTGGACCGCGGCGCGGCGCGCCTGGTCGAGACCGGCGAGACCGTTTACGTCCTGCGCCTGACCGAGGTGATCGGCGCCGGCGCCGACGCCACCGAGACCCGCGCGGAAACGGCGGCGGCGCTGCGCGGCGCCATTGCCGACGATCTGTACGTGCAGTTCACCGATGCCCTGTCGCGCCGGCAGGGCGTCGAGATCAACCAGGCCGTGATCCAGGCCGCCTTCCAGTAGGGAAGACAGAGAGGGACCGCCCCGTCATGGAGACCTTGCCCAGCGCCGCCGACTTCCGCACCGCCTACATGGGCAACCGGGCGCAGGTGGTGTGGACGCATCTGGTCGGCGATCTGGAAACCCCGGTCTCGGCCTTCATGAAGCTGTGCGAGACGCGGCCCTATGCCTTCCTGCTGGACAGCGTGGAAGGGGGCGCGGTGCGCGGCCGCTACTCCTTCCTCGGCCTCAAGCCCGATCTGATCTGGCGCTGCCGCAAGGACACGGCGGAGATCAACCGCGACGCCCGCCACGATCTGCACACCTTCGAGGCTGATCCCCGCCCACCGCTGGACTCGCTGCGCGCCGTGGTGGCGGACAGCCGCATCGACCTGCCTCCCGAGCTGCCGCCGCAGGCGGCCGGCCTGTTCGGCTACATGGGCTATGACACGGTGCGCTTGGTCGAGCGCATCCCGGACGAGAACCCCGACCCGATCGGCGTGCCTGACGGCGTGTTCATGCGCCCGACGGTGGTCGTGGTGTTCGACAACATCCTGCACCGGATGACGCTCGCCACGCCGGTGTGGCCGCAGCCCGGGGTGGACGCCAACGCCGCGCTGGCGCTGGCGCGCGAGCGCCTGGCCGATACCGCCGCCGACCTGGAACGGGCGCTGCCGCTGCATCGGCTCGCCGCCGACCCGGAGCCTGAGCCGGAGGCGACGCCCATGATGGACGCCGCCGCCTACAAGGAAAACGTGCGCCGGGCCAAGGACTACATCATGGCCGGCGACATCTTCCAGGTGGTGTTGTCGCAGCGGTTCACGCTGCCGTTCCGGCTACCGCCGTTCAGCCTCTACCGGGCGCTGCGCCGCACCAATCCGTCGCCCTACATGGTCTACATGGACCTGGACGGCTACCAGATCGTGGGCGCCAGCCCCGAGATCCTGGTGCGACTGCGCGACGACACCGTGACCATCCGGCCCATTGCCGGCACCCGCAAGCGCGGCGCCAACGCCACCGAGGACGCCGCCAACGCGGCCGACCTGCTGGCCGACCCCAAGGAGCGGGCGGAACACCTGATGCTGCTCGACCTGGGCCGCAACGACGTCGGCCGGGTGGCGGAGGTCGGAACGGTGAAGGTCACGGACCAGTTCTTCGTCGAGTACTACAGCCACGTCATGCACATCGTCTCCAACGTCGTGGGGCGACTGCGCGCGGGCAAGGACGCCATGGACGCGCTGATGGCCGGCTTCCCGGCCGGCACCGTCTCGGGCGCGCCCAAGGTGCGGGCCATGGAGATCATCGAGGAACTGGAGTCGGTGCGGCGTAGCTTCTACGCCGGTGCCGTGGGCTACTTCTCGGCCGGCGGCTCCATGGATACCTGCATCGCCCTGCGCACCGCGCTGGTGAAGGATGGGGTGGTGCACATCCACGCCGGCGGCGGCATTGTCGCCGACTCCGATCCGGACGCCGAGCTTCAGGAGTCGTGGAACAAGGCCCAGGCGCTGATCGCCGCAGCCAAGCAGGCGGTCCGGTTCGCGGGGCGGTGATCGTGCCTGTTTCGGTCCCACGCCGGAGCGTAGGACCGGGAGAGGTGGTCTTGCGCCCACGCTTCCCGCGTGGGCGCGGTCTCGGCCCGCAGTCCCACGCCGGAGCGCGGGACCGGGAGAGGTGGTCTTGCGCCCACGCTCCCGCGTGGGCGCCGTCTCGGGCCGCGGTCCCACGTCGGAGCGTGGGACCGAGAAACGGGGGCTCTCTTGCCCACGCTCCAGGTCGGGCGCCTCACGACCCCGCGTCGGCCGCCGCGGCCTCCTGCTCCGGCACGCCGTGGCCGACACCCTTGTGGCAGGTGATGCAGGTCTGCCCGCCCTGGGCCGCGGCCTGATGCACCCGCTGCGCCATTTCCGGGGCGGTGCTGACCGCCATGGCGGCGTCGGTGTGGCAGGTGCGGCAGGTCGCCGAATCCGTCTCCTCCAGCCAGGCCCACACCTCTTCGGCCAACTCCGGCCGCTTGGCCTCGTATTCCTCGCGGGTGTCGATGACGCCGAGCAGGTGCATGGTGACGTCGCGCGCGCCGAAGGTCGCCTTCTGCCACAGGTAGGCCGGCCAGGGGTCGCTCAGGAGGTGGCAGTCCTTGCACTGCGCCTGCACGCCGGCCGCGTTCTTGAAGTGGACATTGTCGTGATAGGACGCCTCGGGCCACGTCATCTCGTGACACGCGATGCAAAAGGCGTTGCTGCTGGTCTGCTTCACCAGCGTCACACCGGCGCCCGCCACCGCCAAGCCACCGATCCCGCCGACGATCAATCCGATCCCGGCAATCACAAGACCCCGTTTCATCGGTCGTCCTTTCGCCCATGTCCTGAGGATCAGTATGGGCTTTTCAACCGGCCGGGACCAGCCCTGCACGCCAGCCCTGCACCCGGCGCGACGCTCGGCGCGATCGTGACGCCGGCCCGGGCGTCAACGGTCGGTGCGCAGCGCCGGCGGACGCTCCACCAGCGGCGCCAGCGGGATGTGAGGCCCGGCCGTCCGCGGCAGCAGGCCGGTCAGACGCGGATCGTCCGCCTCCACCACCCGCCGCCCCGTGACGGTGAACCCGAAACTCTCGTAGAAGGCCAACGCCTTCGGGTGATCGTGCGTGCAGGTGTCCAGGCCCACACAGGCCGGGCCGAGACTCCAGGCGTCGGCCAGCGCGTGCGCGAACAGCAGCCGCCCGCGGCCGCCGCCGATCGCCCCCGGCACCAGCCCGAAGTACAGCACGCGGAAGCCCACGGCGCGGTCGCGGCAGTCCATCTCGCAGAAGCCCAGGGCCTGGCCGGTCGTGCGTTCCAGGACATGAACAACGATGCCCGGATCCGACAGGTGGGCGTCCTGCTCCGCCTCCGTTCGGTAGAGCCGGTCGCGCCACAGCCAGGGATCGCCCACGGCGTGGAACAGGGGCGCGAACGCCGCCCAGGTCAGGGTTCCGGCGTAGCGGCGCAAGTGCAGGCCATCCGGCAGCGGCGGCGGCGACGCATCGGGGGGCGTGCGCCGCTCCAGGTCGGTGACGGTCTCGCGCAGGCGGCCCGGCGGGATCGGGCGCGCCAGGGCCTCCTCCAGGCTGAGGGGCGTGTTGGGCGAACGAGGCAGGAGGGCGGCGGTGTCGGACATGCAAACTCCGGAACGGGAGAGACGGGGGCCGGCGGGCAATCCAGCACAGCGCGTGCGGACCGGCAACCCCGCGCCCCTATCCCGCCTCTAGCGCCGCCGCCAAGACCCGGCGCACCATGGCCTCGCTCAGGTCGCGGGTGATGAACACCAGCCGGGTGCGGCGATCCTCGACGCCGGTGGCCGGATCGACCGGCCAGTCCGGCAGCGCCGCCGGCGGGTGGAAGATGTGCTGCACGCCGTGCACCGCCAGCGGCGCGTCCTGCCCCCGGGCGTGCACGATCCCCTTCAACCGCAGCAGGTCGGCGCCGCGACTGGCGACCAGCAGATCGAGGCCGCTTACCAGCGCATCCCAGTCCACCGGCGCCGCCAGCGTCAGGCAGAAGGCGCGGATGCGGTCGTCGTGCCGGTTGACGTCCCCATGGGTGTGGTCATGGTCATGGGTGTGGTCATGGTCATGATCGCTCCCGCGGGCGTCGGCCGCCTCAAGCGCCTCCGCCCGCAGCCAGTCCGCCACGTCGGGATGCTTGGACCCGGCCTTGAACAGGCCGCATTCCAGGATGTCCGCCGGAGCGACCCGGCCGTGCACCCCCCGCAGCCGGGGCGCTCCCGGGTTGACGGCGTCCAGGCGCGTCTCCAGCGCCGCCAGGCCCTCCGCGGGCGCCAGATCGGTCTTGCTGAGCACCAGCCGGTCGGCCACCGCCGCCTGTTTCACCGCCTCCGGATGGTGGTCGAGCGTCGCCAGACCGGCCGCCGCGTCGATCACCGTGACCACCCCGTCGAGGCGGTAGTGGCTGGAGATCAGCGGGTCGCTCATCAGGGTATGCAGGATGGGCGCCGGATCGGCCAGCCCGGTGGTCTCGATCAGCACCCGGCGGAACTCGGCGATCTGCTGGCGCACCCGCTTCAGGAACAGGTCCCGCAGCGCCGTGACCATGTCGCCGCGCACCGAGCAGCACAGGCAGCCGGCGTTGAGCAGCACGATGTCCTCGTCCACGTGCCGCACCAACAGGTGGTCCAGCCCGATCTCGCCGAACTCGTTGACCAGCACGGCGGTCTCGGCCAGGTCCGGATGCGACAGCAGGTGGTTCAGCAGCGTGGTCTTGCCGGCGCCCAGGAAGCCGGTGAGCACCGTGACCGGCAGCGGCCCGCTCATGCGCCCGGAGTCCCGTACAGCGCCGCCGGATCCACCTCGGGGGCGGCGATGGTCACCAGGTCGGGCCCGTCGCGGACCTCGCGGTAGAAACAGCTCCGCCGCCCGGTGTGGCAGGCCACGCCGACCTGATCGACCAGCAGCAGCAGGGTGTCGCCGTCGCAGTCCAGCCGCATCGCCTTCAGGGTCTGCACCTGCCCCGAGCTTTCGCCCTTGCGCCAGGGCGCCCCGCGCGAGCGCGACCAGTAGCACACCCGGCCGGTCTCCAGCGTCTCGGCGACCGTCTCGCGCGTCATCCACGCCATCATCAGCACCTCGCCGGTGTCGTGCTGCTGGGCGATGGCGGGCACCAGGCCGTCGGCCGTGAACCGGATGGCATCGAGCACGGGGTGTATCGCCTGCATGGCTGAGTCCTGTTGCCAGAGTCCCGTTGACGGGAATGGTTGAGTGACCGCAGAGCGGCGGACTACGCTGACCGAGTCCGGATCCGCTCGCGCGCGACCGCGGCCCCCTGTCCGGGGCGGACCGTACAGGCGAACGTCCGGAGATGCCAGCCAGGGAGGCTCGCATGGATCTGACCACACCCGTCGATCCGGTGGCCACGACGCTTCTGTTCCGCGAAGCGCGCGAGTCCGATTTACCGGTGCTAGTGGCCCTGATGGCCGACGACCGCCTCGGCCGCGCGCGGGAGAACCCGACACTGCCGCTGGCGCCGGACTACGCCAAGGCGTTTCAGGCCATCGCGGCCACCCCCGGCAACAGCCTGATCGTGGCCGAACGCCGCAGCGTCGTGGTGGCGTTCTGCCAGCTCATCGTCATCCCCTACCTGAGCCGCCTCGGCCAGGCCCGCGCCGAGGTGGAAAGCGTGCACGTGCGCAGCGACATGCGCGGCCAGGGCATCGGCGCCGCCCTGATGGCGCACGTCGTGGCGCTGGCACGGGCGCAGGGTTGCGGCATGCTCCAGCTCACCAGCGACGGCTCGCGCGAGGACGCGCACCGGTTCTACAAGCGGCTGGGGTTCAAGGCCACCCATGTGGGCATGAAGCTGCCGTTGTAACCTATCCGTCGGCGCCGGTCAGACGGGCGAACCCGGCCTCCAGGTCGGCGATCAGGTCGGCCGGATCCTCCAGACCCACGTGGAGCCGCAGCGACGGCCCGTCGTGGGTCCAGGGCGTGGCGGTGCGCGTGATCGAGCGGGTGGTGTCCAGGATCAGGCTCTCGTAGCCGCCCCAGCTGAAGCCCATGCGGAACAGGCGCATGCCGTCCAGCATGGCGGCCACCGCCTCCGCCGTCGGCCCCGGCGTCAGCAGCACCCCGAACAGCCCGCAGACGCCGGCGAAGTCGCGCCGCCAAAGGCCATGGCCGGGATCATCCGGCAACCCCGGGTGCAGCACCCGCGCCACCTCGGGCCGGCCTTGCAGCCAGCGCGCCACCTCCAGGCCGGCCGGCCCCTGTTGGCGCAGGCGGGCCGACAGGGTGCGCAGGCCGCGCAGGCCGAGATAGGCCTCGTCCGCGCCCACGGCGTGGCCGACCTGACCGGCGACCAGCTTGACTCGCTCGAACAGGGCGCGGTCGGTCATCGTCACCGTGCCCAGCATGGCGTCCGAATGACCCACGATGTACTTGGTCGCGGCCTGGATCGAGAGGTCCACCCCATTGTCGAACGGCCGGAACAGGATCGGCGTGGCCCAGGTATTGTCCAGCGCCACCAGCGCACCGGCGGCATGGGCGGCCTCGGCGATGGCGCGCACGTCTTGGGTCTCGAAGGTCAGCGAGCCGGGCGATTCGGTGAAGACCAGCCGGGTCTCGGGCTCGATCAGGTCGGCGATGCCGGCGCCGATCAGCGGGTCATAGTAGGTCGTGCGCACCCCCATGCCGGCCAGCAGGGTGTCGCAGAAGTGCCGCGTCGGCCAATACACGGAGTCCACCATCAGCAGGTGGTCGCCGGCCTTCAGCAGCGCCATCAGGACCACCGAGACGGCCGCCATGCCGGACCCCACGGAGACGCACCAACGCCCGCCCTCCAGCTCCGCCACCGCGGCGTCGAGCGCCTGGGTCGTCGGCGTGCCATACCGCCCGTAGTAGACGTCGTCGAAGCGCCGGGCATAGCTCCGCTTCAGATCCGCCACGGTGGGAAAGGTGATGGTCGAGGCGTGATAGACGGGCGGATTAACCGCGCCGTGGTGATCGCGCGGATCGTGGCCCGCATGCACGATACGGGTCTCGGGGCGGAAATCGGTGCGGGAACCGCCGGAGCGGGGCGAGTCGGTCATGGAGGGCAGGACTCCGCAAGCAAGACTGAGAAGAGGCGTGAACCTTCCGGGATCGCGGGTGTTGATTCAAGAGAGGCTGGCGGGCCGGCGGCACCGCCCCTCCGAACGAGGTATGGCCGTCATCCATAAGGACTATGGCCATACCCTTCTCTTGCGGTATGACCGAACGAGGACCAACTCTGGAGAACAGAGCCCGGCATAAGGACCGTTCCAGGGTCGCACGACCATATCGCGGCCGAAACTTCATCCTTCGATCGGGTCAGGGCAACCTACAAACCCTATCCGATGTACTTCGTCAAAAGTTGTGATTTTTATTGCGCTTGAAGACCTATACCGTTTGGACAAGCGGAATTCCCTGGACAGATGCTTGGAACGGCGATAATGTTGCAGTGCAATAAGATGGCGAGTCGCCGGCTGGCGTGGCCCTGCGGGGCGCGCCGCCACTCAAGCGGCCAATCCCCCTGATGAAACGTCCTTGGCGCAATATCCAAGGGTGGAGCTGAGACACGATGACCCACACGCCCACGTCCTATCACGCCTACAACCTGTTCACCCTGACCATGGAAAGTCGGTACGGGTCGCGGTGGCGCGAGGCGGTGGCCCCGGAGACCATCGCCGTGATGGCCGACGAGATCGCTCTCGGCTTCGGTGGCGTCGCCGAGACCCCGACCAGCACCCTGACCGGCGGCAGCGCCCCGACGGTGTGGCGCCTGCCCGACGGGTCGCGCGTGCGCACCGGCCACTTCGGTCTCAAGATGGAACTTGAGGACGAAGACCACTTGGCGGCCGGCTGAGCCGATCGACAGGTGGCGAAGACCGCGAACGGTCCCGCGCCGGCGGTCTGATGGTCTTTGCGCGGTGACGGCCACCAGACGAGACCGCCCCGGTCAGCCCCGGGGCGGTGTTCTATTTGGTTGGCCTTATTAACGTTTGGTTGGCCTTTTTGACGTGTCGTTTCGGCGGGTCGTTGTCACGCGTCCGCTCACCGCGTGACCGGCAGGTCGGACCGGTCCCCCCATTCCGCCCAGGAGCCGTCGTAGACGGCCACGTCCGGATGCCCGATCCGGTGCAGCGCCAGCGCGGTGTAGCAGGCGGTGACGCCGGAGCCGCAGGAAGTGACCACCGGACGCGACAGATCGACGCCGGCGTCGGTCAGGATCGCGCGGATCGCCGCCGCGTCGGCCATCTCCCCGTGCGCACCGGTCTGCAAGGCTGCGAACGGCGCGTTAAGGGCCCCCGGCATGTGCCCGGTGCGTGCCACCGGGCGCGGCTCCTCGGCCTCGCCACGGAACCGCTCCGCCCCCCGCACGTCCACGACCTGGGCACTGCCGCGTTCCAGGTGGCGGGCGACGTCCTCGGCCCGCGCCACCTGCGACCAGTCCACCCGGGCAGTGAAGTGGCGCCGCGTGACCCGGGCCGGGCGATCGTCCACGGGCCGACCCTCGGCGATCCATTTCGGCAGGCCGCCGTCCAGCACCCACACGTCGCGGTGCCCGAACACCCGGAACATCCACCACACCCGGGCCGCCGCGCAGGCGCCGCCCACATGGTCGTAGACCACGATGCGGTTGCCGTCACCCAGGCCCAGCTCCCGCACCCGGGCGGAAAACAGCACCGGATCCGGCAGCATGTGGGGCAATGCCGTGTCGGGCTCGGCGATGCGGTCGATGTCGAAGAACACCGCCCCCGGGATATGTTCGCGGGCATACTCTTCGGCCGGATCGCGCGGATCGCCCGGCATGAAGTGGCGGGCATCGACCACGCGCAGGTCGGGCGCGGACAGGGTGTCGGCCAGCCATTGCGGGGTGACGAGCGGATCGGGTCGGGATGAAGCCATGGGCAATCCTTCCTTCAGGGAGACGGTCGGGGGAGATGGCGCGCCCGGGGCCGGGCGTCAGGGCGGGGCGCCCTCCATCCAGGGCGGCACCGGCAGCCCCTGGGCGCGCAGAAAGTCCGGGTTGAAGATCTTCGACTGATAGCGCGCGCCCAGGTCGCACAGGATGGTCACCACGGTGTGGCCCGGCCCCAGCGCGCGCGCCACCGCCATGGCGGCGGCCACGTTGATGCCGGACGACCCGCCCAGCACCAGGCCATCGTGTTGCACCAGGTGGAACAGCACCGTCAGGGCGGTGGCATCGTCGATGCGCACCGCGTCGTCGATCGGCGCGCCGTCCAGGTTGGCGGTCACGCGGCCCTGGCCGATGCCCTCGGTGATCGAGCCGCCCTCGGCGCGCGGTTCGCCCTCGGTGATCCAGGCGTACAGGCCGGAGCCGTGCGGATCGGCCAGCACCGTGCGGATGGCGGGATCGTGCGCCTTCAGGGCCTGGGCCACCCCGGCCAGGGTGCCGCCGGTGCCGACGGCGCAGGTGAAGGCGTCGAGGCGGCCGCCGGTCTGGCGCAGGATCTCGGGGCCGGTGGTGCGCCGGTGACCGTCGCGGTTGGCCGCGTTGTCGAACTGGTTGGCCCAGAACCCGCCGATCTCCTCCGCCAGCCGGCGCGAGACGTGCACGTAGTTGCCGGGGTCCCGGTACGGCTTGGCCGGCACCAGGCGCAGGTCGGCGCCGCACATCCGCAACGTGTCCTTCTTCTCCTGGCTCTGGGTCTCCGGCATGACGATGACGGTGCGGTAGCCCAGGGCGTTGCCCACCAGCGTCAGGCCGATGCCGGTGTTGCCGGCGGTGCCCTCGACGAGGGTGCCGCCGGGCTTGAGCAGGCCCCGGCGTTCGCCGTCGCGCACCAGCGCCAGGGCGGCACGGTCCTTCACCGAGCCGCCGGGGTTCATGAACTCGGCCTTGCCGTAGATGTGGCAGCCGGTCTCGGCCGAGGGCCAGGACAGGCGGATCAGGGGCGTGTCGCCGATGGCGGACAGGAAGCCGTCTCGGGTGTCCATGGCGCGGGGCCTTGTGGTGTTGGGGGTCTTGGTCGGGAGTCGTCGCGTGGCGCGGGCAGGATCGCCCTTCCAGGTAACGCGCGGCTGCGGGCGGATCAAGACGCGCCGCAGCACGCCGCCGCCTCCCCCGCGCCGCTCACCGCGCCGGAAGGGGCGGCGCGCCGGCGTCGCCGGGTCCCTCCGGCACGGTCGGCGCCACGCCGCGCAGCGCATCGGCTGCGCCCGGCAGGACCTCCCGCAGCCGCCCCGCCGCGTCCGGCGCCAGATCCTCCACCGCCCGCGCCCCCTGCTCGCGCAGGGTCCGCGCCGCCGCGTCCTCCGGCGCCTCGCGGCCGGCCGGCAGGCGCCCGGTCCGCAGCGTCACCGTCGGCGCCTCCAGATCGCCGGCGACGGTCACCGGGATGCTGTCGGGCAGCGTCACCACCGCCGCCAGCGCCTCGCGCAACGGCCCCTCCGCCAGGTCCGCGGTGCCCTCGGCGTCGATGGTCCAGTGCCTCAGGTCGACGGCGCCGGCGAAGCGGGCATCGTAGAGGGCGCTGGTCAGCCGCAGCGGATCGAAGCCCAGCACGCCGGAGTCGATGGCGAACCTGACCTCCAGGTCGGCCAGCCGCTGCGCCCGCGCCAGATCGCCGACCAGCGACCCGGTCAGGTCGGTGAGCGCCGCCACCGGCTCCAGCACGCCGGCCAGGGCGGTGCCGCGCACCTGGCCCGCCCGCACGTCCAACTCTCGCAGGTCCAGGGTCCCCTCCCCGCTCAGGGCCGCCACGATCTCCGCCGGGCTCGCCCCCGTGGCCCCCATGTCGAGGGCCAGCGTCCCGGTACCGGCGGCCCCCACCGGACCGTCGAGGCCGAGCGCCCGCGCCACGCTGAAGCCGTCCACCGTGAGCCGCAGGTCGTAGGTGGCGGGCGCCCCGGTCACCACGGTCAGCGCCCCGCCGACCTGCCCGTCGAACAGCCGCCCGCTGAGGCGTTCCACCTGCAGCACCCCGTCGGCGAGACGGGCGGCGATGTCGGCCGACTCCAGGGCCTGATCCCGGTAGCGCAGCGCGGCCGCGCGCAGGTTCACGTCGGCGTCGACCGTGGTCAGCGCCGACAGGTCGAGCGGCGCCGTCGACCACGCCGCCGCCCGCAGCCCCGGCAGGCTCGGCCGCGCCGGGAGGGCGGCGGCGGCGCCCGGGCCGCCCAGCGCCGCCGGCACCAGCCGTGCCTCCCACGGCTGTGGAACCGGCCCCAGCCGGGCCTCGCGCGGCGGCGGCAGGACGGCGTCGATCTGCAGCGCGGTCGTGCTCAACCCGGCCGCCAGGTGCGGGCGCGGCCCGTCCAGGTTCAGCCGGGCCTGACCGGTCGCGCGCATCTCGCCCAGGCGCAGGTCGAGATCGTCGAACGTCACCTGGCCGGCGTCGCCGCGCGCCTGGGCGCTGAACGCCAGCGCCCCCAGCGGCGCCCCGCGCGGCGCATAGTCCGGCACCAGCAGCCGGACCATCCGCACCGCGTCCGGGTGGCGCAGGTCGACGGCGAGGTCGACCGTCGGCGCCCCCGCACCGAGCCCCGTCACCCGGCCGTTGGTGTCCAGCCCGCCGCCCTGGAACCGTGTCGCGGTGATCAGGTCGAGCACCGCCGGGGTGCCGGTCATCGTCACCGACTGGGTCACCGCCCCCAGCCCGCGCAAGGGCTCCGGCAGGTCCACCCGCAGCAGGCGGGCGGTGCGGCTCAGGTCGGCGGTCTCGGCGGTCAGGGTCAGGCCCTCGGCCCGCAGCGAGTCCCCGAACCCGGACAGCCCGCCACGGGCCGTCACCTGCGCCCCGGCCACGTCGTCGATGCGGGCGTTCGACAGGGAGAGCGCGCCGCGCACAAGGGAGCCCTCGGCCCGCACGCCGGTGAACGGCAGCGCGTCCAGGGTCAGCGTGCCAATGGCGACGCGAAAGTTCGCGTCCAGCGCGGCCAGCCAGGACAGGCCCTCCGGCGCGGACGCCTCCGCCGCGGGCACGGTGGGGCCGGCGTCGGCGCCGGGTCCCGTGTCCGACGGCGGCAGGTAGGCATCGAGGTTGAGCGAGTCGACGGTCAGGTTGAGGCCCAGGCCGAGCCGATCCGCCGGACGCACCACCACCGCGCCGGTCGCCCGGGTGGTGTCCAGGGTCAGGTCGATGTCGGAGATCGTCAGGGTCCGCGCCGTCCCGCCCAGGCGGGCCGACAGGGCGAAAGTCCGCAGCCGGTCCGCCGGCACCTGCTCGACCGGCAGCCGCACCCAGGTCAGGACCTCGCGCAGGTTGCCGGCCTCCGCCTCCACCGTGCCCGAGAGGGCGGCGCCTTCGGGCGTCGGGGTCAGTGTACCCGCCACGGTCACCGTACCGGCCCCCGGCAGGCTGGCGCGCGCCGCATCCAGGTGCAGGCGGCCATCCGGCGCCAGCCGCCCCCGGACCACGGCCTGGCGCACCACCTCGCCCCGCCAGGTCAGGGCGTCGGCGCGCAGGTCCAGCCGGCCGCGCCAGCCGGTCGGCGGCTCGGGCAGCGCCACGGCGCTCGCCCCGCGCCCGTCTGCGTCCCCGGCGTTCGCCGACGCGGTGTCCGCCGCCCCGGCGGTCCAGGCGTCCAGGTCCACCGCGCGGGTGCGCAGCACGATGTCCAGGGCCGGACCCTCGGCCCCGCCGAAGACGGCCTCCACACGGCCGCCCACCTCGGCCTCGCCGAGACCGAGGCGCAGATCGGCAGCGGTCGCCCGCGCGCGCGACAGTGACAGGTCGGCCGTCAGGGTCGCAGCACCGGGCGGCACCACGGGCGCCGGCACCGGCGGCAGCCGCAGCGTCGCCAGCGAGGCGCCGAGATCGGCGGCGGCCACCGACAGCCGGCCCTCGAAGGCCGGGGCCTGCCACGGCCCCGAGACGGTCCCGGCCAGGGACAGCGTATCCCCGCTGTCGGGCAGCAACACATCGGCTTCCACCGTCAGCGGACGCCCCGACCCGACGCTGCCCGTCACAAGATCGAGGGCGACCGGACGGTCCGCCACGGTGACGTCGCCGCGCAGGCGGAAGGGGCCGCGCAGGCTGTCCGCCGACAGGTCCAGGGTCACGCCCGTGGCGCGCACCCGCCGACCCACCTGGAGATCGGTGTAGACGACGACCCCATTCTCGACCCGCACGCTGTCCAGCCGCACCGTCAGGCCGATGCCCGGGCCGTCGGCCGGCTGCGGTTCCGCCGCCGGCGGCATGCCCGGCACCGGCACCGCGACCGCCCCGCCGGTCCGGCCCGACCCGCCGGGCGCGAAGGCCCAGTTGGCGCGCCCGTCCTCAAGCCGGTCCAGCACCACCACCGGGTCGATCATCCGCACCGACCGGACCCGAACCTCGCCCCGAAGCAAGGGCGCCAGGTCGACCGCCACCCTGAGCGCGTCGATGCGGACCATGTCGGCGGTCGACCCGCCCGCGATGTTGGCGAGCCGCAGGCCGGCCACCGACAGCACGGGCGTCGGCAGGATGCGGAACGACAGGGCGCCGTCGATGGCGGCCGGGCGCCCGGTGGCGGCCTCGATGCGGGCCGCGATCTCGCTCCGGTAGCGGTTCCAGTCGATGAACGACGGCGCCACCAGGGCGACCACGACCGCCACCACCAGCACGCTCGCCAGCACCAGGAGCAGCTTTTTCAACGGCACCTCCCGCCACCCCGGATCGCGCGATCCGGGTTACCGCAGATCGACGTCGGGCGCGATGGTACCCGGAATCGCCCGGTGCGGCAAAAGCGGGTGCAGCAAAGACGCAACAGGTGCGCGAAACCGTATCGTGCGGGCCACACCCGGCCCCGCGTCCGCACCGCCGGGCGGGTCAGGCCACCGGCAAGGTCTCGGCCGCGCTGGCCTCTTGCAGCGTGGCGGGCGCGATCGGAAACACGGTGCGCGGCGTACCGGCGGCCACCCAGACCGGATCGAACGCCAGCAGGTCGGCATCCAGGATCGCGCGCAGCGCGGAGGCATGGCCGAACGGCGGCACGCCCCCGATGGCATAGCCGGTGGCGGCGCGCACCTCGTCGGCCGTGGCCTTGCGAATCGGCTCCCCGACATGGGCGGCGATGCGGGCCTCGTCGACCCGGTTGGCGCCGCTGGCGATGACCAGGACGGGGGTGCCGCTGTCGGCCGCCATGAACACCAGCGACTTGCCGATGGCGGCGACGGCGCAGCCGATGGCCGCGGCGGCGTCGGCGGCGGTGCGGGTGGAGGCCGGGAAGGCGTAAACGCGCGCCGGCAGGCCATGGGCGGTCAGCGCGTCGGCCAGGCGGGGGGGCGGATCGGTCGGGGTCATGGGAGGTCTCCTCTGCGAGAGGTCATGCGCCGCCGGCCTCGGCATCGTGGGGTCGGCATCATGGAGTCGGCATCATGGAGTCGGGCGGCCCGCCGAAAGCCTGGGTGTCGCGGGGACCGGCGTCCATCCTCTGTCAGGGACAGTCCCATCACGAAGCGCCATACCCTCGTGGACGCCACGATCCCGTCGCGGCAGACGGCGCACGGTGTGCTCAAGCCGGCGGGACGGCCCCTCACCGGTGCAGGATCACAACCCGTCCAGCAGGTCGCCCTGGCGCCGGTCGCCGCCCGGCTTGCCCGACTTGCCCGGTTTGCGGGCCGGCCGGCGCGGCGCCGGCGCGGACCGGGGCGGCGGCGGGTCGCTGGCGGCACCGGCGACGGTAGCCGCCACCCGGCCGTCGGCGAACTGCAGCGTCACCGCCTGTCCCGCCGCCGTGGCCGCCGCCGTGGTCACCGGGGTCTCGGCCCGGTCGCGCACCAGCACGAAGCCGCGCGCCAGCACCTTGTGGAACGAATAGCTCTCCAGCAGCTTGGCGGCGCCGTCCAGGCGCGCCCCGGCGTCGTTCAGCCGGCGCGCGCCCGCCGCATCGAGCGCCCCGGACAGCCGCGCCAGGTCGGCCGCCCGCCGCTCGGCCTCCTGGCGCAGCGGCGCGGGGCGCAGCCGCGCCGCCAGATGGTCCAGCGCCCGCGCCCGGTCGTCCACCGCCCGCCGCGCCGCGCCGTCCAGCGCCCGGCCCAGGTGCCCCAACTCGCCGGCCCGCATCGCCACCAGTTCGCGCGGGCTGCGCAGCCGCGCCGCCAGCCGGTCCACCGCCGCCCGCTGCCGCTCCAGCAGGGTCGGCCACGCCAGCGCCAGACGTTGGGCGCGATCGTCGAGGCGCTGGGTCAACTCCTCCACCCGCCGCGCCAGATCCGGCAGCCCGCGCGCCAGCCCGGTCAGGTACGCCGCCCGGTCCTCCAGCAGGCGCGCCATGGCGCCCAGCAGGCGGCGGCCGTCGTCGCCGACCCGCGTCAGCAGGTCCAGGCGCACCGGCACCACCATCTCGGCCGCGCCGGTGGGTGTCGGGGCGCGCAGGTCGGCGGCGAAGTCGATCAGCGTGGTGTCGGTCTCATGCCCCACCGCCGAGACCAGCGGGACCACCGAGGCGGCGGCGGCGCGCACCACCACCTCTTCGTTGAAGGCCATCAGGTCGTCCAGGCTGCCGCCGCCGCGCGCCACGATCAGTACGTCCGGCCGCGGCACGGCGCCGCCCGGGTCCAGCGCGTTGAAGCCGGCGATGGCCGCCGCGATCTCGTCGGCCGCCCCCTCGCCCTGCACCCGCACCGGCCAGACCAGCACGTGGCACGGGAAGCGGTCGTTCAGGCGGTGCAGGATGTCGCGGATCACCGCCCCGGTGGGCGAGGTGACCACCCCCACCACGCGGGGCAGAAAGGGCAGCGCGCGTTTGCGCTCGGCGCCGAACAGGCCCTCGGCGGCGAGCCGGCGCTTGCGCTCCTCCAGCAGCTTGAGCAGCGCGCCCTCGCCCGCCAGTTCCAGCGACTCGACGATGATCTGGTAGCTGGAGCGGCCGGGATAGGTGGTCAGGCGCCCGGTGGCGATGACCTCCAGCCCCTCCTCGGGCCGCAGCGACAGCTTGGCCATGGTGCCGCGCCAGATCACGCCATCGAGCACCGCCGCGTCGTCCTTCAGGCGCAGGTAACAGTGGCCCGACCCGGCGACCTTCGGCTGACTGATCTCACCGCGCACCCGCACCCGGCCGAAGGCATCCTCGACCGTGCGCTTGAGCGCCTGGGACAGCTCCGAGACCGAAACCTCGGGCAGGTTGTGGCGGGGGGCGGACGACGGGGCCACGCCGGGAAGCGATGTGTCGGCTGGGGTCATGGCGCGATGGTATGCTACACAGCCGGCCGCGAGCAAAGAGGACAGGCCGGAAAGGAGAGACGCGCATGAAGGTCCTGGTGGTCGGCGGCGGGGGCCGCGAGCATGCCCTGTGCGAGGCCATCGCGCGCTCGCCGCGCTGCGACGGGCTGTGGTGCGCCCCCGGCAACGCCGGCATCGCCGCGGTGGCAACCTGCCTGCCCCAGGTGAAGGCGACGGATCTGGACGCCCTCCTGGACGCCTGCCGCGCCCGGGCCATCGACCTGGTGGTGGTGGGCCCCGAGGCGCCGCTGGTCGCCGGCCTGGTCGATCGGCTGGCGGCGGCCGGCATCGCCGCCGTCGGCCCGACCGCCGCCGCCGCCCGCCTGGAGGGCTCGAAGGCGTTCATGAAGGCGGTCCTGGCCGAGGCCGGGGTGCCCACCGCCCGCTTCGCCCCGTTCACCGACGCCGCCGCCGCCAAGGCCCACATCAAGGACCGGGGCGCCCCCTGTGTCGTCAAGGCCGACGGACTGGCCGCCGGCAAGGGCGTGCTGCTGTGCGAGACCGAGGGCGAGGCGCTGGCCGCCATCGACAGCCTGATGACCGACCGCACCTTCGGCGCCGCCGGCGACACGATCGTGGTCGAGGACTGGGTGCAGGGCGAGGAGGCCAGCTTCTTCGCCCTGTGCGACGGCGCCACGGCGATTCCGCTCGGCGCCGCCCAGGACCACAAGCGCGTCGGCGAGGGCGACACCGGCCCCAACACCGGGGGCATGGGCGCCTATGCGCCCGCGCCGGTCGTGGACACGGCCATGGCGGCGCGCATCATGGCGGAGATCGTCCAGCCCACCGTGGACGCGATGGCGGCGCAAGGCACCCCGTTCAAGGGGGTGCTGTTCGCCGGGCTGATGATCGACGGGACCGGTCCGAAGGTGCTGGAGTTCAACGTCCGCTTCGGCGATCCGGAATGCCAGGCGCTGCTGGCGCGGCTGGACAGCGACCTGCTGGAGTTGCTGGACGCCGCCGCCCACGGCCGCCTCGACCAGGTGGCGCCGCCGCGCTGGCGCGATCAGGTGGCGCTGACCGTGGTGATGGCGGCGCGCGGCTACCCCGGGGCCTATGAGACGGGGACGGTGATCGGCGGGCTCGACGCCGCCGCCGCCGTCGCCGGTGTCACGGTGGTGCACGCCGGCACCCGCGCCGGCCCGGACGGAACCGTGCTGGCGACGGGCGGACGCGTGCTCGGCATCACGGCGCTGGGCGACAGCGTGCGCCAGGCGCAGGCGCGCGCCCATGCCGCCGTCGACGCGCTGGACTGGCCCGAGGGGTTCTGCCGCCGCGATATCGGCTGGCGCGCGATCGCCCGCGAGGCGACGGCACCGTGACGGCGGCCGACGACCGACCCCGCGTCCGTCGTCGGCCGGTATCGCCGCGATCCGGGGCGTTCGGCTCTAGTGCCCGCTGGACGGGTTGCGCAGGTCGGGCAGCAAGGTCTTGATCCAGCCCGAGAACGCTTCCGGGTTGCGGGTCTGCATCCACACCGGGCCGGGGCCGGTGAACTCCATCACCAGGCCCTCGCCGCTGGTGGCGCTGGTCACCATGCGCTGGAAGAAGCCGCCGGCGCCGGCGACCATGCGGGTCTCCATCGCCATGCCCTCGCGGTACGCCACCATGTGGCCACTGTCGACGATGAAGCGTTCGCCGGGCGCCAGGTCGCGCCGCGTGATGGCACCGAAGCTGGACAGGAACACGGTCCCCGAACCGGTCGCGCGCAGCATGAACAGCCCCTCGCCGCCCAGGAAGCCGCGCAGACCGCCCCACGACGGGTCGATCTCGACGCCGGGCGCGGACGCCAGGAACGACCCGGCCTGAAGGATCAGCGGTACATCCGGGGTCACCTCGGCGTCGCGGATGTCGCCCGGCGTGGCCGGCGCCAGGGCGACGTAGCCGGGGCCATCGTCGGCGGTGATGCGGGTGACAAAGAAGCTCTCGCCGCCCAGGGCCGAGCGGGCCAGCCCGCCGAGGGCGCGTCCCAGCAGCCCCCCGCCGCCGCCGGAGCCGCCGCCGATGCTCGACTCCAGCGAGAGGGTGGCCGACATGCAGACCATGGCGCCGGATTCGCACGTCACCTGCTCGCCCTGGACCATGTCCATTTCGAGCTGGGCGAAGGCGGGACCGTGGGTGATCCTGTACTCCATCGGACGGGCTCCTTGTCGCGGGACCGGGGACGGCGGACGCGGACAGGCGCCCGCCGCTCTCCGTTCTACCGCGCCAGGCCGATCTCGTGCAGGGCCTCTTCGATCTCCGGCAGAATGTCGGGGTCGTCGATGGTCGCCGGCATCTTGAATTCCTCGTGGTCGGCGATCTTCTGCATCGTTCCGCGCAGGATCTTGCCGGACCGCGTCTTCGGCAGCCGCGGCACCACCAGCGCCTTCTTGAACGCCGCCACCGGGCCGATGATGTCGCGCACCATCTTCACCGCCTCGGCGACGATCTCCTCGTGCGAGCGCCCGACGCCGGCCTTCAGCACCAAAAAGCCCAGCGGCATCTGACCCTTCATGTCGTCGTGCACGCCGATGACCGCGCACTCGGCGACGTCGGGATGGTTGGAGAGCACCTCTTCCATGGCACCGGTCGACAGGCGGTGACCGGCGACGTTGATGATGTCGTCGGTCCGGGTCATCACGTAGACGTAGCCTTCCTCGTCCACGAAGCCGGCGTCCCCGGTCTTGTAGTAGCCGGGATACTCGTCGAGATACGCCTGACGGAAGCGGTCGTCGGCGTTCCACAGCGTGGGCAGGGTGCCCGGCGGCAGCGGCAGCTTGCACACCAGGGCGCCGATCTGGCCGGGCGGCACCGGCTGCTTGTCCTCGCCCAGGGTCTGCACGTCCCAGCCCGGCGCGGCCTTGGTCGGCGAGCCCAGCTTGACCGGGAATTCATGCAGGCCGATGCAGTTGGCGGCGATGGCCCAGCCCGTCTCCGTCTGCCACCAGTGGTCGATCACCGGCACCTGAAGGTGGCTCTGCGCCCAGGTGATGGTGTTCGGGTCGGCGCGTTCGCCGGCCAGGAACAGGGTGCGGAAGTGGCTGAGGTCGTACTTGTGGAGGAACTCGCCGTTCGGGTCCTCCTTTTTGATGGCCCGGAAGGCCGTCGGCGCGGTGAACAGGACCGGAATCCGGTACTCGTTGATGATGCGCCAGAAGGTGCCGGCGTCGGGCGTGCCCACCGGCTTGCCCTCGAACACCACCGTGGCACAACCATGCAGCAGCGGGGCGTAGCAGATGTAGGAGTGGCCGACGACCCAGCCCACATCGGAGGCGGCCCAGTAGGGCTCGCCGGGCTCAACGTTGTAGATCCCCTTCATCGTCCACTTGAGCGCCACCGCATGGCCGCCGTTGTCGCGCACCACACCCTTGGGCTGACCGGTCGTGCCGGAGGTGTAGAGAATGTAGAGCGGATCGGTCGCCAGCACCGGAACACAGTCGTGCGGGCGGGCATTGGAGACGGCCTCGGCCCAGTCCACATCACGACCCGGGATCAACTCGGCGGTCTTCTGCTCGCGTTGCAGGATGACGCACTTTTCGGGCTTGTGGCTGGCCATCTGAATGGCCTGATCGAGCAGCGGTTTGTAGGCGATGACCCGGCCCGGCTCCAGGCCGCAGGACGCCGCGACGATCACCCGCGGCTGCGCGTCGTTGATGCGGGTGGCCAGTTCGTGGGCCGCGAAGCCGCCAAACACCACCGAGTGCACCGCGCCCAGGCGGGCACAGGCCAGCATGGCGACCAGCGCCTCGGGCACCATCGGCATATAGACGATGACGCGGTCGCCCTTGGTCACACCCTGGTCCGCCAGCACCCCGGCGAAGGAGGCCACCTTCTGTTTGAGTTCGGCGTAGCTGATCTGCCGCTTGGTGCCGGTGATCGGGCTGTCGTAGATGATCGCGGTGCGCTCGCCGTGGCCCGCTTCGACATGCCGGTCGACACAGTTGTAGCAGGTGTTCAGCTCGCCCCCGGCAAACCAGCGATAGAAGGGCGGGTTGGAATCGTCCAGCACCTTGTCCCATCGCTTGACCCAATGAATGTCCTCCGCCGCCTTGCCCCAGAAGGCGGCCGGATCACGCAGGGACAGACTGTGGGCTTCGTCGTAGGCGTTGGCCATGTCGCACGCTCCGCTGGGTTTGCCGGATGGGAAGGATGGCGCCACCCCGGCGCGCAGGCCGGCAGAGACGGTCCCGATGACCCGATCGGGTCGAAGGGCAAGAAAAATTGCTCACCAGGCCTGCAAAAGCAACAAAGAATGCGCGAAGCGGTGCAATCCGGACAGAAGCGCACGAACAGCGGACCGGCCGCCCCCGTGCTGTCGCCGGGGCTCGCCGGGGGTCGGCGGCGTGGACACCGCCCGGCGCGGACCCGCGATGGACCCGGTCTGGATCCAGGCGTGGATTCAGACATGGATCCTGGCATGGATCCTGGCATGGATCCGGGCATGGATCCGGGCATGCAAAACGGGGCGACCCTGCGGCCGCCCCGTCCATCCTGTTGTTGAAACTGTGTGTCGAACCCGTCTTGTCGAACCGGTTCACGCCCGGGCCGTTTGCGCTGCGTCGTCCCGGGAAGAAGGCTGTCCTTCGAAAGGCTGTGCTTCGAAAGGCTTTCCTTCGATCTGCGGTCCTATCGTTCGGTTTCGGGGGCGGCGGATCGGTCCCTCGCTGGTCCGGTCACGGGCCAACGGCGTATCGGAGCCGGAAGCCGGTGGCCGGTCGCGGCGTCGATTCGATCACACCGCAAAGCGGGGGTGCGTCAGTTGGCGCGCCCCATGCGAGCCATTTCGTCCTTGATGGCCAGTTTCTGGCGTTTCAGCGTCGCGATCAGACTGGAATCCGGCATCGGACGGGTGGTCTCGTTCTCCAGAAGTGCCTCCAGTTCGGTATGCCGGCTATGCAGCGCATCCAACCTTGCATCACGACCCATGACATGGCCCTCCTCGTCAGGTGAGAAACACCCTGAGTGTACCCAAGCACGCCGGAGCGGCAAAGGGATTCCGCGAAGAGTCGATGAAATCGCCGTAACTTTCGCTTGATCCGCCGTTGCGGATCCGTACTGTGGAGGATTTTTTTGCATGACCCCGCCCCTGCCTCTCGTCGTCGGTATCAGCGGCGCCTCAGGAATCGCGTACGGTGTGCGCCTTCTGGAGGTGCTCGGCCGACTCGGGATTCCGACGCATCTCGTCATGACCCGGACGGCGGAGATCACCCTGGCCTATGAGACGTCGTTGAAGGTGGCGGAGGTCAAAGCCCTGGCCACGCAGTGCCACAAGGTGGAGGACCTCACCGCAGCGCCGTCGTCGGGCTCGTTCCGCACCCGGGGCATGATCGTGGCGCCATGCTCCGCGCGCACGCTGGGCGCGGTCGCCGCCGGCGCGGGCGAAAACCTGCTGACCCGGGCGGCCGACGTCACCCTGAAGGAACGCCGGACGCTGGTGTTGATGGTGCGGGAGACGCCGCTGCACCTGGGCCACATCCGGGCCATGGCGGCGGTCACGGAGATGGGCGCGGTGGTGGCGCCGCCGATGCCGGCCTTCTACAGCCGGCCGCAGACCCTGGACGACGTGGTTGACCACGGCGTCGGCCGGGTGCTCGACCTGTTCGGTATCGACGCCGGCCTGGTGGCGCGCTGGCGCGACGACGACAGCGGCGCGGACGCCGTCACGGCCTGAGCCGGACGCCAAGCGCCCACGCCGGAGCGTGGGCGCGAGAGACTGACACCGAGACCTCGGTCCCACGCTCCCGCGTGGGACCATATGTCCGAGCCGGGCCGCCCACGCCGGAGCGTGGGTGCGAGAGACAGACACCGAGACCTCGGTCCCACGCTCCCGCGTGGGACCATATGTCCGGTCCAAGCCGGGGCGCCCACGCCGAAGCGTGGGCGCAGGAGAGATCCAGTCTCGGTCCCGGATCAGTCCGCCGCCTCTCCGGGCTGTGGCTCGCCGACATAGATGCCAAGGCCGCGCGCGACCTTGATCAGGGTGCCCTCGGTCTCCAGCGAGCGCGGACCGATGCACACCTCTTCCAGCGGCACGTCGGTCACCCCGCGCTCCTGCCAGGCCACCATGCGGCCCAGCTTGCCCTCCGCCACCATGTCGACGGCATGCACGCCGAAGGCCGAGGCCAGCAGGCGGTCGCGCGTCGACGGCGTGCCGCCGCGCTGCACATGGCCCAGGGTGGTGACCCGGGTCTCCAGCTCGGTCATGGCGGCGATCTTGTCGGACAGATAGGCGCCGATGCCGCCGTAGCGCATCTGCCCGTGGGAGTGGGCCACGGTGGCCGGGGTGCCGTCCTCGGTCTTGCAGCCCTCGGCCACCACGATCAGGGCGTGGTTGCGGCCCTCGCGGATCACCTCCTCGATCTTGCGGGCGATGCTGTCCAGGCGGTACGGCAGTTCGGGCACCAGCGCCACGTCGGCGCCGCCGGAGATGGCCGCGTTGACGGCGATGTGCCCGGCGTCGCGGCCCATCACCTCCAGGATCATGACACGGTGATGGCTGGCGGCGGTGGGATGCAGGCGGTCCAACGCCTCGGTGACCACATTGACGGCGGTGGTGAAGCCGACCGCGAAGTCGGTGCCGTGCACGTCGTTGTCGATGGTCTTCGGCACGCCGACCATGCCGATCCCGCCAAGGTCGCAGAGCTGCGACAGGATCTTCATCGAGCCGTCGCCGCCGATGACGATCAGGGCGTCGAGCGCCAGCTTGTTGAAACCGTCCACGAAATCGAGCGAGCGGTCCTTGTGGCTGCCGTCGGGCATCGGATAGTTGAACGGATCGCCGCGGTTGACCGTGCCCAGAAAGGTGCCGCCCTCGCGCAGCATGTTGCCCGAGAACATGTCCAGGTCGAGCTCCCGGTAGCGCAGCGGCCGCTCCATCAGACCCATCGTACCGTCGATGATGCCAAACACCTTCCAGCCATAGCTCCGCACCGCCCGATAGGTGACCGCCCGGATCACCGCGTTCAGGCCGGCACAGTCGCCGCCGCTGGTCAGGACGCCTAGCCGTCGAACCTTGCCCATGCGTTCCCTCCGTCGTCGAAACCGTCTGCGTGGATGGGGCCGCCGGCGGGGGGCATGGCCGTTCGGCCGGGCCGGCGGGGGTAGCGTGTGGGGTCGCCTGACGCGCCCGGCGCGTCGGTCATGAACCGTATTGCCGTCACGGCTTTTCTGCTAGGCTGCGGGGACCCTGGTGGGGTGGCCCGGCGGACACCGGCCCCTTGCCCTCCGCACACAGCAGGACATGCCTCGTCTTGCCGCCCGACGCAAGCCGAGACCGGTCCAGTCTCCGCTTTGATCCCGATTTTGAGCGCGCATGATCGACGACGAAGAAACCGAAACCCTGCGCCGCCGGCTCGAGGGCCTGCTGGTGGAACACCGCGACCTGGACGATGTTATCGCCCGGCTGATGGACGCGGCGCCCTACGACATGCTGCAACTGCAACGCCTCAAGAAGCGCAAGCTCTCGCTCAAGGACGAGATCGCGCGCCTTCAGGCCCAGCTGACCCCGGACATCATCGCCTGATCGCCGCACGGCCTTGCGGCGCTACACGATCCGGCGCGCCGCGCGTTCCGCCTGCCACACCGCGTCGGCCGCCCGCTCGCCGCGCCGGGTGACGTGGACGCCCACCAGCAGGGCCGGGCGCAGCGTCTCGCCGCGCCAGGTCAGCGGCGCGCCGGCGGCCTTCGCCAGCCCCCGCGCCCGCGCCCACAGCCGGTCCACCTGGCCGTCGAACGGCAGTACGGCGGCCACGCCGGCGCCCCCGGTCAGGCCCATCACCTCGTCCTCGGCGCGCGCCGCCGCCAGCGCCCGGCCCATCGCTCGGGTCGCCGCCTCGGCCGCGGCCAGGCCGTGGCGCAGGCGCAGGTCCTCGTGATTGCCCAGGTAGAAGAACACCACGGCCGGCCCTGGCCCGCCGAGCGGGATCCCCGCGAGGTGCGCGTCCAGAAGACGGTGCAGCGCCGCCGGCCCGGGCAGCGCCGGCGGCTCGTCGGCGGACGGCGCGGCCCTGGCGGCCCCGCTCTCCAGCGGATGCGGCGGCATGGCCGCGCCGCCCTCGCCCACCCCCTGTCCCGCCAGTGCCGCCCGCAGGCGCTCGATCTCGGCCATCAGATGGCCAAGCGCACGACGCACCGCAGGCGTCAGTTCGGCCGGGGGAATGCCCTGCACCGAGACCGAATCGTCGACGTCGAGGCCATCGGCGGCCGTGCGGGCGTAGGCGTCGGCCCCGCGGGCGTAATCCACGGGACCCCGCTCTTCGCCGCCCTGCTTCGGCGCATCGCGGTCGCGCCGGCGGTCGCGACGCCAGCCCACCGGCGGCGCTGGGCTCGGCTGCGCGATTTCGTCGGACATGGGCGCCTCCCTCAGGACCTCTCCATGCTACCACGCCCGGCCCGCTGACACGCCAGCCGGACGGCGGTGCAGGCCCGGTCCGGGGCGACGCTAGCCTTCCAGGGCGGCCCACATCTCACGGTCGCGTTCGGCGGTCCAGACGCGCGGGCGGGTGATACCGCGGGCCTCGTCCCAGGCCCTCGTGACGTCGAACGGCATGCAGTGGTCGTAGATCACCCAGTGGCCGTACTTCGGGTCCATGGCGGCGCGGCACCCCTTGTAGATGTCCTTGAGCGGCAGATTGCGGGCCGCCCCCTGCTTGGCCGCCTCGAACAGGTCGGTCACGAACGCCTCGGTCATGTCGAGGGCGGTGGCGCAGTCCTCGGCCGTCATCAGGGCATCGCCGCGCCCCGGCACCAGCTTCTCCGGCCGCATAGCCCGCAGCCGCTGCAAGGTCGCCGGCCAGTCCCCCAGGTGGGCGTCGCCGGTGTAGGGGGTGGCATTGTACTCGACCAGATCGCCCGAGAAGAGCACGCGCTCGTCGGGCAGCCAGGCGATGGTGTCGCCCTGGGTGTGGCCCTTGCCGACATGCAGGATCTCGACCCGCTTGTTGCCCAGGTCGACGGTCAGGCGGTCGTCGAACACGATGGTAGGCCAGGTCAGCCCGGGGATCGACTCGATGCCCTGAAACAGGCGCGGGAAGCGGCCGGCCTCGCTGTCGTAGTCCTCCTGGCCGCGCTCCACGATCATCTCGTGGGTACCGCGGCTGGCGATGACGGCCTGCGGCTGATAGGCGGCCGCCCCCAGGACGCGCACCGCGTGGTAGTGCGTCAAGAGCACGTACTTGATCGGCTTGTCGGTGACCGTGCGGATCTTCTCCAGCACCCGTTCAGCCATCAGCGGCGTGGCCTGGGTGTCGATCACCATCACCCCATCGTCGCCGACGATGACACCGGTGTTGGGGTCGCCCTCTGCGGTGTAGGCATAGGCGCCTTCGCCGAGTTTGGCGAAGGTGACCTGTTTCTCCCCGAGGTCTCCGGTGGAGGCGAAGGTGGCGCTGGACATGACGGGCTCTCTCCCTCAACGACGGTTCGGCACGGCCGTGCGACGGGCCGCAGTCTAGCGCCCATTTAGTTACAAGTGAAACCATTTTGAAGGGGGCTGGCCGTCTCTGGCCGCGTCGTCACGCCCCCGCCAGTGCCATCTTCTCGCGTCGGCGCTGCACCGACGAGGGGATGCGCATGGCCTCGCGGTACTTGGCGACCGTGCGCCGGGCGATGTCGATCCCCTCGGCGCGCAGCAGGGCGACAATGCGGTCGTCGGACAGCACCCGGCGCGGCGGCTCGGCGTCGATCAGGGCCTTGATGCGTGCCCGCACCGCCTCGGCCGAATGAGCCTCCCCGCCGGCGCTGCTGTTGATGGCCTGGGTGAAGAAGTACTTCAGTTCGAACAGGCCGCGCGGGGTGGCGATGTACTTGTTGTTGGTCACGCGGCTGACGGTGCTCTCGTGCATGCCGATGGCGCCGGCCACGTCGCGCAGGATGAGCGGCCGCAGGTGCTGGATGCCGTGGGCCAGGAAGGCGTCCTGCTGGCGCACGATCTCGCCGGCCACCTTCAGAATGGTGGTCGCGCGCTGGTCCAGCGCCTTGACCAGCCAGTTGGCGGTCTGCAACCGGTCGCCCAGGAAGGCCCGCACCGCCTTGTCGGCCGCGGCCGCGGGCTTGACCCGCGCCAGATAGCGCCGGTTGACCAGCACCCGCGGCAGGGTCTCGCTGTTCAGTTCGACCAGCCAGCCGCCCTCCGGATTGGGGCGCATGACCACGTCGGGCACCACGGTGTGGATCGGCTCGCCATCGAAGCGCAGGGCCGGCTTGGGATCGAGCGCGCGGATCTCGGCGATCATGTCGCGCAGGTCCTCGGCATCGACACCGCACACCTTCAGCAGCGCCGGCATATCCCGCCGCCCCAGCAGCTCCAGATGGTCGAGCAGCGCCTGCATCGCCGGGTCGAGCCGGTTGCGGTCGGCCAGTTGCAGCGCCAGGCATTCCTTCAGCGACCGCGCGAACAGGCCCGGCGGATCCAGCGCCTGCATGCGGGCCAGCACCGCCGCCACCCGCTCTGGCGGCGCCCCCAGGGTGGCCGCCACCTCCTCCACAGAGGCGGTGAGATAGCCGCACGGATCCAGCAGGCCCAGCAGATGCCCGCCAACGAGACGATCCACCGGGTCGGTCAGGTCCACCGCCATCTGCGCGCTGAGATGGTCGCGCAGCGACGTCGGCCCCGCCAGCGTCTCCTCCAGACCGCGCTCGTCGGCGGTGAAGTCGCGTGCCCCCCCGCCGCCGCCCCAGGCGCCCACCGCCAGGCCCAAGGCATCCAGCCCGCCGGCGTCCCCGGCCGCCGCCATGTCGCCGGCGCCGGCCTCGTCACGATCGGTGTTGTAGTCGTGGTCGAGCGGCGACGGCCCGGCCGCCTCCTCGCCGGCGCCGCGGTCCACAACGACGGCGGCCTCGGCATCGGGCCGCACCTCGGCGCGCTCGGGCGGAGCCTCGAAGTCGGCGCGCTCGTCCCGCTCCAGCAGCGGATTGCGCTCCATCTCCTGCTCAACGAAAGCGTTCAGGTCCAGGTTCGACATCTGCAGCAGCTTGATGGCCTGCTGCAGTTGCGGCGTCATCACCAGACCTTGCGTCTGCCGCAGATCGAGGCGCGGTGCCAGACCCATCAATCCCCATCCCCGCGAGTCGGTGTCGTGCGCGTCCCGCCCGGGACGGCGCCCGGGCTCGGCGCGTCCCAGCCCTCGCCAGCCGCCCGCCGGCCTCAGAGGCTGAACCGCTCGCCCAGGTAGACCCGCCGGACCCCTTCATGGGCCACGATGTCCGACGGTCGCCCCTCCATCATAACGCGCCCTTCGTGAAGAATGTAGGCACGGTCCACAATGTCGAGGGTCTCGCGCACATTATGGTCGGTGATCAGCACGCCGAGGCCACGGTCCTTCAGGTGGGCGACCAGATCCCGGATGTCGCCGACCGCGATCGGGTCGATGCCGGCCAGCGGTTCGTCGAGCAGGATGAAGGCCGGATGGGTGGCCAGGGCGCGCGCGATTTCGACGCGGCGGCGCTCGCCACCGGAGAGCGCCAGCGCCGGAGCATGGCGCAGATGGGAAATCGAGAACTCCGCCAGCAGGCTGGCCAGCGTCTCCTCGCGCAGGTCTCGGTTGCGCTCCGTCACCTCCAGCACCGCCCGCAAGTTGCCCTCGACGGAGAGCCCGCGGAAGATCGAGGCCTCCTGCGGCAGGTAGCCGATGCCCAGGCGGGCGCGCCGGTACATGGGCAGCCCGGTCACGTCCTGGCCGTCCAGCAGGATCCGACCCGAGTCGGGCATCACCAGGCCGGTCATGCAGTAGAAGCAGGTGGTCTTGCCGGCGCCGTTGGGTCCCAACAGGCCGACAACCTCGCCGCGGCGCACATGCAGGCTCACCCCCTGAAGGATCGCGCGGCGTCGGTAGCGCTTGCCCACATCCTCGGCGGCCAGGGTGCCGCGCCAGGAGGCCCGCTCGGGGGAGTCCTGTTCCGGGGCCGCCGCCAACCCCGCCTCGCGCCGCTGCACCAGCCCTTGCACTGGGTCCTCCTCCGCGCGCGCCTCGGGCGCCGGCCGCCGGCGGCTAAGGACGGTACGGGGCACGCGGTGCCGCCTCCGCCGCGGGCCGTTGCGGGGTGATGAGGGCGCGGGCGCGCCCTCCGCCCTCGCCGCCTTCCAGCGTGCTGACGCCGGTATTCAGGTTCATGACCGCGCGATCCCCGGCGAGTTGATCGGACTCGGTCGCGATGGTCACGTTGCCGACCACGGTGGCGAGGCCGGCCGGCACGTCATAGACTGCCCGGTCGCCCCGGACAACCTCCTTGGCCGTCGTGATGACGACGTCGCCGAACGCCTCCATGCGGTCCAGGGCGCCGCCGGAGACCGCCGCGGGGTCGGCGCCGCCCGGCCCGGGATCGGCCCCGGTTGCGGCCGCGCCGCCGTCCGCGTCCCCGCTCGCGCCGGCATCGAAGTAGCCGGTGAGCACGTCGGCCTCGACGGTGTCGCCGTTGGCCCGCACCGCGCGGGCGTCGCCGCGGGCCACCGCCATGCGCTCCCGGGACCAGTACTCCAGGCTTTCGGTCGCGGTCACGGTCTCGGTTTCGGTGACCAGGCGCGGCCCGCCACCGCGCACCACCAGCACCCCGCTGTCCAGTTCGTAGACGGCGCTGGCCCCGGTCACGGTCTGGGTGGGGGTCTCGATACGGGCGCTCCCGCGCGCCTCCATGCGCCAGATCTCGGTGGCGCCGTCCGGGGTCTCGCGATAATGCGCCACCAGCACATCGCCGCGCACCCGGTCCGCCCCCTGGATGGCGACGGCGTTCCCGCGCGCGATATACAGCTTGTCGTCGCGGTGCCACTCGATGCCGTCGTCGGACAGCACCTCGATCGGAGACTCGCCGCCGCCGACGGTGGCCGACTGTGCCCATGCCCCAGGGCCGACCCCAGGCCCGAACCCCATGGCCACGGCGAGGCCAAACGCCGCCGCCAGGCGCATCGCCGCCCCCGGCCGGGCCGTGCCGGCGCGCCGTCGGATCATGGCGCGATGCCTCCGCCGCCGTCCTCCAGCAAAAGACGCGCCTGCCCGGTGAACCGGACCACCCGTCCGCCATCGACGAACTCGAAGCCGCGCGACTCGATGATGCGGCCGGGTCCGCGGCCGCGCACCCGGGCGTCGCCATGGGCGCTGTTGGAAGCCAGGTCCACGTGGGCCACCTCGGTGTGGAACTCGAAACCGTCGTCGCGATACAGCATCACGTCGCCGTCCAGCGTCAGCGTGCGTTCGATCTTGGAATAGACGCCGCTGTTGCCGCGCACCGCGACCCAACGCCCCCCGGACACCAGGATGTCGCCCTGCGGCTGCTCCAGGTCAACCTGATCCGGGTTGCCGGCCTGCTCCACCGCCCGCTCCGCCACCAGCGTGTAGGGCTGGTCCTGGGCATCCACGCCATGAAAGCGCGGATTGACCAGACTGCGCGGGTTGGCGTCGCGCGGATCGAGGCTGGCAAAGCCGACGGCGAAGCGGTCGGCCTGGGAGCGGATCTGCGGCCAGGCCAGCACCAGCCCGAGCAGCACCACGGCCACGCTCGGCAGCAGCAGTTTCATCAGGCGCACGAATCGTGAGTAGCGCCGCGCCCCATGCAGCGATCCGGCGGGCCGCCCGCCGCGTCCGCGAATGTCCCCGCCCTCGGCGCGCGGGACCGCGGTCGACGCCTCGGTCAGCGTCCGTGCGGTTCTGTCCGTCCGATCCAGCTTCATCGCCGCCCAGTCATCTCGCGGCATCGCAGGCGCCCCGCGCCGCCCACTCCCGGCGTTGTCGTGGTCCTGGCCCGGCCGCTGCCGCCGACGCCCGGCGGTGTCGGCCGGACCCTGCCCGAGCTTTCCCCGAGCTTTGCCAGCCCTTACGCTGCCGCCCGCACCCGACGCCGCAATCTCGACACCGCAATCTCGACGCCGCAATCTCGACGCGCCGTCCGCCACCGGAGTGATAAGCGCGGCCGCCGGCCTCAGACCATGCTGGTCTAGTCCACCCCGGCCCGCAACAGGTCGTGCATATGAATAAAGCCCACCGGTCGCCGCCCGTCCACCACGAACAGGCTGGTGATCGGCCGCCCGCCGGCGTTCATGACGTGCAGCGCCTCGACCGCCAGGGTGGCCGGGGCGACGGTGCGGGGGTCGCGGGTCATGACCGCCGCCGCCGGCCGCTGCACCAGATCGGGCGCCATGTGCCGGCGCAGGTCGCCGTCGGTGACGATGCCGATCAGCAGGCCGGCCGCGTCAACGATCCCGACGCAGCCGAACCCCTTGCCGGACATCTCGATCAGGGCGCGGGACATGGGCGTATCGCCATCCACCAGGGGCAGCGCGTCCCCGGTATGCATCAGGTCGCCAACGCGCAGCAGCGCCTTGCCCAGGCGCCCCCCGGGATGGAACACCTGGAAGTCCCGGGCGCTGAACTCGCGCGCCTCCAGGAGCGCCACCGCGAGCGCGTCGCCCAGAGCCATCATCAGGGTCGTCGAGGTGGTGGGGGCGAGACCGAGCGGACAGGCCTCGCGGTGCGGCGGCAGCACCAGGGCGACGCTGCTGGCCTGGGCGAGCGCACCGTCGGCGCGCCGCGTCATGCCGATCAGTGGCAGGCCAAAGCGGCGGGCATAAGCGATGATGTCGGCCAGTTCAGGGGTGTCGCCGGAGTTCGACAGGGCGAGAATCACGTCGTCGCGCCCGATCATGCCAAGGTCGCCGTGGCTGGCCTCCGCCGGGTGGACGAACTGGGCCAGGGTCCCGGTCGAGGCCAGGGTGGCCGCGATCTTGCGCGCCACATGCCCGCTCTTGCCCATGCCGGTTACCGTGATCCGCCCCCGGCAGGCCAGCAGGGTGGCAACCGCCGCGTCCAGGTCGGCGCCCAGCGCATCGGCCAGGGCATCGAGCGCCGCGCCCTCCTCGCGCAGCACGCGCCGCGCCGACGCCAGCACGGCCGACGGGCCGGGGCTGTCGGCGGTGGGCGGGGACGCCTCGGCAGAGGCTGGCACGGTCGAACGCATGGGGGAGGCGTCTTTCACAAAACAGGCCAGGAGGCGGCGCGGCACGGTGGCCGCACCGGGCGGCGGGGCGCGAGTGTCAGTGCGCGAAGATATCGTCGTCGTCCCAGCCGGCCACGTCGAGCGCGGCGCGATGGGGCACGAAGCCGAAGCAGGCGCGGGCCAGGTCAGCCCGGCCCTCGCGCGCCAGCAGCCCGTCCAGCGCCGCCCGCAGGCGGTGCAGATAGAGGACGTCGTTGGCGGCGTATTCCATCTGCTCCGGCGTCAAGGTCGCCGCCCCCCAGTCCGAGGACTGCATCTGCTTGGAGATCTCGACCCCCAGCAAATCCTTGCACACGGCGCGCAGGCCGTGGGCGTCGGTGTTGGTGCGGCAGAGCTTGGAGGCGATCTTGGTGCAGTAGACCGGCTGGGTCAGCACGCCGAAGCGGGCCAGCAGCACCGCCACGTCGAAGCGGGCGTAATGGAAGATCTTCAACACCGCCGGATCGCCCATGAGCGCGGTCAGGACCGGCGCCGGCCGCTGCGGGTGCGCGCGCACCAAATGGCAGACGCCGTCCCCGGCGGACACCTGCACGAGACACAGCCGGTCGCGGACCAGGTTGAGGCCCATGGTCTCGCTGTCGACGGCCACGCTGTCGCCCCAGGCGACGTCGGCGGGCAGGTCGCCCTCGTGCAGAAGGATTTCGGCCATGCACTCCTCTCGTCCCGGCGATGACGCGACGCGATGACGCGACGCCGGGTCCCTCCGTTCGGCCGGGGCGGGCCGGACCACCCGAACCAGCCCCGGCCCCGACCAAAAAAAACGCCGCACGCCCGGGGTGTCCCGGTCAGGCGGCGACGAACGTCCGATAAGCGGTTGCGGGCGGCGTGGACCGGCCCGCCCGGCGATCCGGGTCGGGGTACGCCCCGACCGGATGAAATGGTGCCCAGGAGAAGACTCGAACTTCCACGGCCTTGCGGCCACAGGTACCTGAAACCTGCGCGTCTACCAATTCCGCCACCTGGGCAAGGGGGCTAAGGAGCGCCGGAGGCCGGGTTTCTACCCATCCGCCGGGGCGGTGTCAACGGTGAATTTTCACCGCCCGGCCGGCGCTCCTCCAAATCACGCCGCGCCGCCGTCGCCGCCCTGCGCCTGCTGCTGCTGACGCGCGCGCTGCATGGCCTGCACCCGCTGGCGGAACAGGGCGATGAAGTCGATCGGCTGCAACACCACGGGCGGGAAGCCGCCGTCCCGGGTCAGGTCGGACAGGATGTTGCGCGCGAACGGAAACATGTGGCGTGGCGCCTCGATCAGCAGCAGCGGGCTGACCTGCTCGTCGGGCGCATTGATGGTCACGGCCGCGCCGTACTCCAGTTCCGCGATGAACGCGGACTTGTCGCCCACCTTGCCCTCGGCGTTCAGCTTCAGGCGCACCTCGAAGACCTTGCGCTGCTCGTCGACGGGACTGGCCTGCACATCCACATTGACGGAGATCTCGGGCGAGGTCCGCATCTCGGTGAAGATGCCCGGGGCGTGCGGCACCTCGAACGACAGGTCACGGACGTACTGGGCATTGATGATCAGCGGCGGCGGCTCCTGGCCGGCGCCGCCGGCGTCGGTCTGTTCACTCATCGGTGTCTCCCCCTGGGGCTGGACGGACTGCAGGGGCGCGGATCGGCCGCGCCCCCGCCCGGGTCGCCGGTGCCGTAGCATGATCGGCCCGGCCAGACAACCGGACGGCGCCGCCGGCCGTGCCGGCCGTCAGGATCACGCGCGGCGGTCGGAGTCCTCGGAGCCGGGGGCCGCCCGATCCGCGTCGCCGTCGGCGTCCGCTTCAGGGCCGGACGCCTGGCCGACGCCGCCCCAGCGGCTCGGTCGCGGCGGACCGACCTCCTCGTACTCGCCCTCGATGACCGGGCCGCGCCCGCGCGCGCCCGATCCCCCCGGGGCGCCGGGGCCACCGGGCCGGCCAGGCCCCCCAGGCCCCCCAGGCCCGCCGCCGTCGAACCCGGAGACCTGCACGCTGAACCGACCGCTGGCCTTGAGGCGCTCCAGCAGCGCGCCGCGAACCGGCGGCAGCAGCAGCAGGAACCCGACCGTGTCGGTCACGAATCCGGGCGTCAGCAGCAGCGCGCCGCCGACCAGCAGACAGGCCCCGTCGAACACCTCCCGCATCGGCACTTCGCCCCGGTCCAGGCTGGCCCGGGCGCGATTCAGCGTCGACAGGCCCTGCGCCCGCAGCAACAGAGTCCCGGCGACGGCGGTCAACACCACCAGGACCAGCGTCCACCCCAGGCCGATGACCCCACCGACCTGGATGAAGACGGCGATCTCCAGGAGTGGGACCCCAATGAATGCGATCAGGAGGAGGAAGGGCATGGCTCGGGCCTTTCTGCGCGGGTCCAGGGATTTTCCGCGGTTTCCAGTGGGGATATCGCCTTGCTCTGGCGCCGCCGGGACCTTATCTAGCGGGCAGGTTCGGCGTCGGCGCGGCTGACCCCGCCTGCCCGTGGTCATGCGCCACGATGCGGGTGGAAACGTGGGTTGATCCGGGCGGACACGTCCCTCAAACTGTTGGGCCTCAAACTGGTGGGCCTCAAACTGGTGGGGGTCGGGACCCCGCCGGGGGTTTGTCCGCTCGGGCAGGCGATGTGTTTAGCCCACCGGAACGGTCGTGGTCCAGGGGGGCCGCCGGATCCCGCCAGACCGACACGGGACCGAGAACGAACGGAACCCACACGCGCCAACCGAGGCGCGCACAACACGTCCCGGTCGTGGCGCCGCCGCGCCCGGGACAAGCCGGCGAGTTTCGATCGACCATGGGCGACAGCTTTCAGTTCATCGACATCATCTTTTTCGCCATGATCGCGGCGTTCCTGGTGCTGCGTCTGCGCAGCGTCCTGGGCAAGCGCACGGGCAACGAAAAGCCCCGGCGCACGCCGTTCGATGCCCAGGCGCCCGACCGCCGCGACGCGGAGGACAACGTGATCGACCTGCCCGGTCGGCGCGGCCAGGACGGCGACGGCGAGCCCGAGGAGGAGCCGCAGCCGCAGGTCCGGGGCGGCTGGGGACGGGCCGCGGCGTCCGGGGTCGAGGCGGTGCGCCGCGCCGACCCGGACTTCGAGCCGGAATCGTTCCTGGGCGGGGCCCGCGCCGCCTTCGAGATGATCGTCGACGCCTTCGCGAAGGGCGACAAGCAGACCCTGCGGCCGCTGCTGTCCGATGCCGTCTACGACGGCTTCGCCCGTGCCATCGACGAGCGCGAGGCGGCCGGCGAGGTCATGCAGACCGAGTTGCTGGGCTTCAAGGGGATTTCCGTCACCGAGGCCGGGGTCGACGACGGCATCGCCCATGTCACGGTCGAGTTCGTCACCGAACAGGTCAACGCCGTTCGGGGCCGCGACGGGGACGTGATCGACGGCGACCCGGAGCGCATCGCCAAGGTGACCGACCTGTGGACCTTCGCCCGCGACACCCGGTCGCGGGATCCGAACTGGACCCTGGTGGCGACGCGCACCCCCGACGACGACTAGGACGACGACTAGGACGACGACTAGGACGACGATCAGACGGGGCTCCATGATCCGGCCCATGCTCCCGCTCAGGCCGCCATCCCGGATGGGGCGCGCCGCACGGCGGGCGGGCCGGGCGCTCGCCGTCGCCGCCGCGCGCGCCCTGCATCGCTGGGAGCGGAAACCGGCGCGGCTCCGGCGGCGTGCCACCGTGGCGGTCGGCGTCGCGATGGCGGGCGGCCTGGGGCTGCTGGCGCTGTCGTGCGCGCCCCGCGTGCCCCCACCGGCACAGCCGCTCTATGCCCCGGTCGGCCTGGAGACCTTGCCGGGATGGCGCGCGGATCGCGTCACCCAGGCCAGACCGGCGCTCGACCGCTCCTGTGCCCGCATCAACGCGCTACCGCCGGACCGGCCGATGGCGCCCCAGGGTCATCCCGACCTTCAGGCCATCGCCGGTACGGCGCGGGACTGGCAGGCCGCCTGCGCGGCCCTGACCCGGGTCCCGGCGGACGACCCGGACGCCCTGCGGCGCTATCTCGAGCGGCGGTTCAGTGCCTTCGCCGTGACCAGCACGGACCGCAGCGCGCGCGGCCTGTTCACCGGGTACTACGAAGCCCACATCGAGGCGACCCGGGAGCGCGGCGGCCGCTACCAGGTGCCGGTCTACGGACCACCTCGCGATCTGGTCATGGACGACGGCCGCGGCCTGCGCCGGACGGCGGCGGGGACGGTGCCCTACCACACCCGCGCGGACATCGAGGACGGCGCCCTGGACGGCACGGCGCCGGTCCTGTTCTGGGCCGCCGACGCGGTGGACCTGCATATTCTGCACATTCAGGGCTCCGGACAGGTCACCCTGCCCGACGGCCGCCGGACCCGCATCGGCTACGCCGCCAACAACGGCCAGCCGTTCGTCGGCATCGGTAAACTGGTGCGCGAGCGCGGCCTGGCCGACGGCGGCTCGATGCCGGCGATCCGGGCGTGGCTGCGCGAGAACCCGGAGGCCGGTGCCGCCCTCATGCGCGAGAACCCGCGCTACATCTTCTTCCGCGAGATCGACGGTGACGGCCCCATCGGCGCCCTGGGCGCGCCGCTCACGCCGCTGCGCAGCCTGGCCGTGGACCCGTCGGTGATTCCGCTGGGGGCGCCGGTGTGGCTGGACACGACCGACCCGGACGGCCGCCCGCTGCAACGGCTGATGGCGGCGCAGGACGTGGGCTCGGCCATTAAGGGCATCGTGCGGGGCGACGTGTTCTGGGGCGCCGGTGAGGCGGCGTTCCAGCAGGCCGGGCGGATGGCGCAGCCGGGGCGGTTGTTCCTGCTGGTGCCGAAGCCCCCGCGCGGTCCCGACCCGCTGATGATGTGAGGCGGATCGGGACCCGGCGGCGACGGCTCCATTGACCCCCGCCGCGTCCCGCGCTTGCATGAGCGTCCGCGTTTCCCCGCAGACGGACGCCCGCCCCATGACCCACCAGACCGCCCTGACCTACCCCGACGCCCACATCCGGTCGATCCTCGCCGAGGTGAAGACCATCGCCATGATCGGCACCTCGGCGAACCCCAACCGGCCCAGCTACTTCGTCATGAAGTACCTGCAGGAGAAGGGCTACCGCGTCCTCCCGGTGAACCCGACCCAGGCCGGCAACACCATCCTGGGCGAGACCGTCCACGCCCGCCTGGCCGACGTCCCGGAGCCGGTGGACATGGTCGACGTCTTCCGCGCCGCCGACGCGGTGCCGGGCATCGTCGCCGAGACCCTGGCGGTGGCGGCGGACAAGGGCATCCGCGTCCTCTGGATGCAGCTTGGCGTGCGTCACGACGCGGCGGCGGCCGAGGCCGAGGCCGCCGGCCTGACGGTGATCATGGACCGCTGCCCGAAGATCGAGTACGGCCGGCTGGGCGGTGAGCTGGGCTGGTACGGGGTCAACTCCGGCGTCATCTCGTCGCGCGCCAAGGCCGCGCCCGGCCGCGGCGCCGGTGCGACCGGCAAGACCGACTACGGCTTCGCGACCCGGGCCGTTCACGCCGGCGCCAGCCCGGATCCGACCACCGGCGCCCGCGCCACCCCGATCTTCCAGACCACGTCCTACGTCTTCGACGACGTCGACCAGGCCGCCGCGCGCTTCAACCTGCACAACTTCGGCCACGTCTACACCCGGCTATCGAACCCGACGGTCAGCGTGCTGGAGGAGCGCATCGCCAACCTGGAGGGCGGGCGCGCCGCCTGCTGCGCCGCCTCCGGCCACGCCGCGCAGTTCCTGACCTTCTTCACCCTGCTGGAGCCGGGCGACGAATTCGTGGCCTCGCGCAATCTCTACGGCGGCTCCCTGACCCAGTTCGGGCTGTCGTTCAAGAAGCTGGGCTGGACCTGCCACTTCGTCGACCCGACCGACCCGGAGAATTTCCGCCGCGCCCTGACCGAGCGCTGCAAGGCCATCTTCCTGGAGGTGCTCGCCAACCCCGGCGGCATCGTGGTCGACCTGGAGGCGGTGGCGAAGATCGCCAACGAGGCCGGCATCCCGCTGATCGTCGACAACACCATGGCGACACCGTACCTGTGCCGGCCGATCGAATGGGGGGCGGACATCGTCACCCACTCGACCACCAAGTTCCTGTCCGGCCACGGCAACGCGCTGGGCGGCGCGATCGTCGAATCGGGCCGCTTCGACTGGGCGAAGTCCGACAAGTTCCCGTCTCTGGCGAAGCCCGAGCCGGCCTATCACGGCCTGACCTTCTACGAGACCTTCGGCGACTTCGCCTTCACGACCAAGGCCCGCGCGGTGGCGCTGCGCGACTTCGGCCCGACGCTCAGCCCGCAGAACGCCTTTCTGACCATCATGGGCATCGAGACCCTGCCCTTGCGCATGCGCCAGCACGTCGCCAACGCGCGCACCGTGGCCGCATACCTGGCGGACCACCCCAAGGTCGCCTGGGTCTCCCATGCCGGCCTGCCCGGCTCGCCGTTCCGGGATCTGGCGGCCAAGTACCTGCCGGAAGGACCGGGCGCGGTGTTCACCTTCGGCGTCAAGGGCGGGTTCGACGCCGGCGTGCGGGTGGTGGAAGCCGTCAATGTCTTCAGTCACCTCGCCAACATCGGCGACACCCGCAGCCTGATCCTGCACCCGGCCTCGACCACCCACCGCCAGCTCACGGACGAGCAGCGCGCGGCAGCCGGGGCCGGCGACGACGTCATCCGCCTGTCCATCGGCCTGGAAGACGCGGCAGACCTGATCGCCGACCTGGAGCAGGCGCTGGCGGCCGCCTAGGGTAGATCGCGCCAAAATGGAATCGCGCCGCGGTCCCATTTTGAAGCGTGAATCTGCTCTAGAATCAATAATGTAGAGCCGATTCACGCTCGAAATCGGCCCCACCCCGGTGGTTCCGATTTCGAGCGATCGGCGCTAGCGCCGCGAGTCCGGTTTGTCGCTATCGGCTGTCACCCCGCTTCTCAGGCCCACGCTCCCGCGTGGGCCCCCGGCGGCCCCAGCCGGTGTTCGGACCCATGCGGCACCGTAGGCGTGCTTTTCCCGCCCTGCCATCCCGTGTACCCTGAGGCCGACTCGACCGTGGCTGCGGCCGCGGGGCTGACGCGGAAGGGGGACCGCCTTGCCCACGCATGCCGATCCGCTGGAGCCGTTCGCCCTCCTGGAGGGGCTGGACGCGGAGGCCCGAGGTCGCCTCGCCCAATGCTGCGCGCGACGCAGGTTCGCGGCGCGCCAGGTTATCTGCGATCTGCACAGCGTCGAGCGCGACGTCATGTTCATCCTGGAGGGAACGGTCACGGTCTCCAGCTACTCCCGCAGCGGCCGCGAGATCGCGTTCGCGGAGCTGGGCCCCGGGCACTACTTCGGAGAGATCGCGGCCATCGACGGGCAGCGTCGCTCGGCCGCCGTGACCGCCAAGACCGACTGCCTGCTGCTGGCGATGCCGGACGACCACTTCCGCGCCCTGCTGGCGCAGCACCCCGACATCGCGCGGCGGGTCATGGTGCGGCTGACGTCGCTGATCCGGTCCTCGAACGAGCGGTTGCAGAGCTTCTCGACCCAGAGCGTCACCCAGCGCGTCAGCCAGGAACTGCTGACCCTGTGCAAGCCCAGTCAGGCGGTGCCGGGGGCCTTCATCGTCCACCCCATCCCGACCCAGGCCGACCTGGGCAGCCGGGTCGGCGCCAGCCGGGAGACGGTCGCCCGGGTGCTGCTGGACCTGGCCCAGGACGGTCTCGTCATCCGCAAGGGCCGCACGCTGACGATCCCGGACCGCGACCGTCTCGGGGCCCTGGTCGAGGGCCTGCGCGGCGGCCTGGCCACCAAGGTGGCGTGACCCGACCGCCCCGCCGATCCCCGGCCGCTACCGTGGCTCCACCCAGGTCACGTGGCCCATCTTGCGGCCCGGCCGGGCCTCGCGCTTGCCGTACAGGTGCAGCCGCGCGCGCGGATCCGACAGGATCGAGGCCCAGGTGAACGCCTCGTCGCCCAGCAGGTTCTTCATGCGCGCCGCCCGGCCGATCGGCGCCGGGTCGCCCAGCGGCAGGCCGCAGACCGCCCGCACGAGCTGTTCGAACTGGTCGGTCACCGCCCCGTCCATGGTCCAGTGCCCGGAGTTGTGCGGGCGCGGCGCCATCTCGTTCGCCAGCAGGGCACCGTCCGCGGTCACGAACAGCTCCACCGCCAGCAGGCCGACCAGATCCATGGCCTCGGCCGCTCGCCGCCCCAGGTCGGCGGCGGCGGCCCGGGTCTCGTCGGGCAGCGGCGCCGGCGCCAGGGTGGTGTCCAGGATGTGATGGGAGTGGATGTTGCGGACCGCGTCATAGGTCGCCATCTCCCCGTCCGGGCTGCGGGCGACGATCACCGAGCACTCCATGGCGAAGTCGACGAAGCCTTCCAGGATGGCGGCGTCCGTGTTCAGCGCCGCCCAGGCGGCGGCCGCATCGCTGTCCGCATCCAGTCGCACCTGGCCCTTGCCGTCGTAGCCGAGGCGCGCGGTCTTCAACACCGCCGGCGTCCCCACCTCGGCCAGGGCGCGGCGCAGGTCGGCGGCATCGCGGACCGGGTGCCAGGGCGCGGTTCCGATGCCGACGGTGTTGAAGAACGCCTTTTCGCGAATCCGGTCCTGCGCCGTCTCCAGCACCCGCCGGCCGGGCCGCACCGGAACGCCCGCGTCGGCCAGCCGGTCCAGCGCCGCCACCGGTACGTTCTCGAATTCCAGCGTCACGACGTCGACGGCCGCGGCGAAGGCGACCAGGGCGGCCGGATCGTCGTAGGGCGCGACGATGGCCTCCCGGGCCACGCGGGCGGCCGGACTGTCGGCCTCCGGGGTCAGGATCACACAGTCGTAACCCAGCCGCGCCGCCGCCAGCGCGGTCATGCGGCCGAGCTGGCCACCGCCGAGGATGCCGATCGTCGATCCGGGAGCCAGCACGCTCATGAGGCCCCCGCCGGCTCGTCCACGGGCCTGTCGGCCACGGCGTCGGTCTGGCGGGCGCGCCAGGCGTCCAGCGCCGCCGCCACGGCATCATCGCTCAGCGCCACCACGGCCGCCGCCAGCAGCGCCGCGTTGACCGCCCCGGCGCGGCCGATCGCGAGCGTGCCCACCGGCACGCCGGCCGGCATCTGTACGATCGACAGCAGGCTGTCCAGGCCCTTCAGGGTCTTGCTCTCCACCGGCACACCGAACACCGGCAGCGGCGTCATGGCGGCGCACATGCCGGGCAGGTGGGCGGCCCCGCCGGCCCCGGCGATCACCGCCTTCAGGCCCCGCCCGCGCGCCGCATGGGCGTAGTCGTACAGGCGCTGCGGAGTGCGGTGGGCGGAGACGATGCGGGCCTCGTGGGGCACCCCCAGGGCCGAGAGCGTCTCGGCGGCGTGGCGCAGGGTGGCCCAGTCGGATTGGCTGCCCATGATGAGTCCGACGCGCGGGGCGGCGTCGGACGGCGCGGAAGAATGATCGGTCATGCCGGCTCGCGAACGGTGGAACACGAAGCAAGCGGCGCACTCTAGTCCATGTCCGGCGTCGGGGAAACGGGGATCTGCCGCGCCGCCCGCGCGGTCACCCCCGCGCCGCCTTGCTCCGCCGCAGCAGGAGCGAGCTGGTCACCACGCTGACGCTCGAGAACGCCATCGCCGCGCCCGCGATAGCCGGTGAGAGGTACCCCAGCGCGGCCGCCGGCACGGCCGCCACGTTGTAGGCGAAGGCCCACACCAGGTTGATCCGGATCCGGTCGTAGGTGGCGCGCGACAGCGCCAGGGCGGTGACCAGCAGGCGCGGGTCGCCCCGCATCAGGGTCAGCCCCGCCGTCTCCATGGCCACGTCGGTGCCCGAGCCCATGGCGATGCCCACGTCGGCGGCCGCCAGCGCGGGGGCATCGTTGATGCCGTCGCCCACCATGGCGACCACCCGGCCCTCGGCGCGCAAGGTTCGGACCACCTCGGCCTTGTCGGCCGGCAGCACCTCGGCGCGCACGTCGTCGATGCCGAGTCGGGCCGCCACCGCCCCGGCCGCCGCGCGAGAGTCGCCGGTCAGCAGCACCGGGGTCAGGCCCCGGTCCTTCAGCGCGGCCACGGCGTCGGCCGCCCCCGCCTTCACCGGGTCGGACAGCGCGAGCAGCCCAAGCACCGGCCCGCCCTCGGCCGCCACCCACACCACCGTGCGGCCGGCGCCGGCGAGCGCCCGCGCCCGGTCATCGGTGTGGGCGTCGACCAGGTCATGCTCCTCCATCAGGCGGCGCGACCCGATCAGCAGGGGGCGGCCGTCCACGGTCGCGGCCAGGCCGCGCCCCGGCAGCGCCTGGAAGCCCTGCACCGGCGACAGGGCCACGCCCCGCGCGTCGGCGGCCTCCAGGATGGCGCGCCCCAGCACGTGCTCGCTGCCCTGCTGGGCGCCGGCGGCCAGGGCCAGCAGCCGGTCCTCGTCCTCCCGGGCCGGATCCAGAACCGCGATCTCGGCCAGCGCCGGGCGGCCCTCGGTCAGGGTGCCGGTCTTGTCGAACACCACGGTATCGACGCGGTGGGTGCCTTCCAGGGCGGCGGCGTCCTTGATGAGAACGCCGCGCCGCGCCGCCAGTCCGGTGCCGACCATGATCGCGGTCGGGGTCGCCAGCCCCAGGGCGCAGGGGCAGGCGATCACCAGCACCGAGACGGCGGCGACGAAGGCGGTTTCGCTATCGCCCAGCAGACCCCACCAGACCCCGAAGGTGACCAGCGCGATGGCGACGATGACCGGCACGAACACCGCGGCCACCCGGTCCACCAGCCGCTGCACCGGTGCCTTGCTGGCCTGGGCCTCCTCCACGAGGCGGATCACCCGGGTCAGCAGGCCCTCGCCGCCGGCGCTGGTGGCGCGCACCCGCAGCAGGCCCTCGCCGTTGATGGCGCCGCCGATGACGGCGTCGCCGGGGCCGCGCGCGACCGGCAGGCTCTCCCCGGTGATCAGGCTTTCGTCGAGCTGGCTGTCGCCGTCCACGATGGTGCCGTCGACCGGCACGCGCTCGCCGGGCCGCACCAGCACCACCGTCCCCACCGCCACCGACCGCAACGGCACCTCGGCCGTGCTGCCGTCGGCGCGTTCGACCCGCGCCACGGCGGGACGCAGCGTCATCAGCGCCCGGATGGCCGCGGCCGCCGAGCCCTTGGCGCGCGCCTCCAGCCATTTGCCGACCAGCACCAGGGTGATGACCACGGCGGCGGCCTCGAAGTACAGCCCCTGGTCGGCCTGCCCGGTCAGCACCCGCCACAGGCTGAACAGGTAGGCCGCCGAGGTCCCCAGCGCGACCAGCACGTCCATGTTGCCGGCGCCCGCCTTCAGGCTCTTCCAGGCCCCGACGTAGAACCGCGATCCGGCCACGACCTGGACCGGCGTCGCCAGGGCCAGTGCGACCCACGGCGACAGATGGAATGGCAGCCCGGCCCACATGGCGATCATCTCGGCCAGCAGCGGCGTGGTGAACACCACGCCGACCGCCAGATCCAGCAGGCCCCGCCGGTCGGCGCGCCAATCGGTGTCCAGCGCCGCCGCAGTATCATGCTCCGGGCGGTGTTCGCTGGCGTCGAAGCCGGCCTTGCGCACCGCCGCGATCAGGTCGTCGAGACGGGGCGCATCGCCCGCTCCATCCACGACGTCGACATGGGCGCGCTCGGTCGCCAGATTGACGCGCGCGGTCCGCACGCCGGGGCGCTTGCCCAACACTCTCTCCACCCGCGCCGAGCAGGCGGCGCAGGTCATGCCGCTGATCTCCAGTTCGACGGTGCGCACGGGCGTTTCGGTGTCCATCGCGCGATCCTTGTCCCGCGGGTCGGGCCGGGCGCAGAGGGACCGGCCGCGCATCTGAGTTCGGAAAACGTCGAGATTGCGTGTGGGTATCAACTGGGCTGCCAGGGGCCGAGCGTCAACGCCCCGCACCGGCCTTGACCGCCCCGGCGCCCCCTGCAATCCTGCCCGCCTTGCGGGCGGAACGAGGGTTCGGGCGGATCATGCTGCTGCTCATCGACAACTACGACAGCTTCACCTACAACCTTTGGCATTATATCGGCGAACTGGGTCCGCCGGTCGAGGTCTACCGCAACGACGCCATCACGGTGGACGAGGCGCTGGCCCTCGAACCGCAGGCGATCGTGCTGTCGCCCGGCCCCTGCGATCCGGACCGGGCCGGGATCTGCCTCGACCTGGTCAGGGCCGCCGCCGGGCGCGTCCCGGTGCTGGGGGTCTGCCTGGGGCACCAGACCATCGGCCAGGCCATGGGCGGGCGCGTGGTGCGCGCCCCGGCGCCCATGCACGGCAAGACCGATCAGATCCATCACATCGGGAGCGGGCTGTTCGCCGGTCTGCCGAGCCCGTTCGAGGCCACCCGCTACCACTCGCTGGTGGTCGAGCGCGACAGCCTGCCGGACGGCCTGGAGATCACCGCCTGGACCGAGGACGGGATCATCATGGGGCTGTCGCACACGTCGCTGCCTTTGCACGGGGTGCAGTTCCACCCCGAGAGCATCGCTTCAGCGCACGGCCATGCGCTGTTGCGCAATTTCCTGGAGCTGGCCGGCGTCTCCGGGCTGCGGTCGCTGGACGCGGTGCTGGCCGGGAGGGCCGCCTGATGACCGACACGCCCCCCTTCCGCGCGCTGCTGAACCGCGTGGCCGACGGGCTGGCGCTGGACGAGGAGCAGGCCCGCGCCGTCTTCGACATCCTGATGACCGGCGAGGCCACCCCGGCGCAGATGGGCGCCCTGCTGATGGGGCTGCGCGTGCGCGGCGAGACCATCGCGGAAATCACCGGCGCCGCCCGCGCCATGCGCGCCAAGGCGACCCGGATCCAGGCCCCGACCGGCGCCATCGACATCGTGGGCACCGGCGGCGACGCCTCGGGCAGCTACAACGTCTCCACCGGCGCCGCGCTGGTGGTGGCGGCCTGCGGCGTGCCGGTCGCCAAGCACGGCAACCGCGCCGCCTCGTCCAAGTCGGGCTCGGCCGACGTGCTGGGCGCGCTCGGGGTCAACCTGGATGCCCCGATGGCGGTGATCGAGCAGGCCATCCGCGAGGCCGGCATCGGCTTCATGTTCGCCCAGCGCCACCACGGCGCCATGAAGCACGTCGCCCCGGTGCGCACCGAGATGGGCACCCGCACCATCTTCAACCTGCTCGGCCCGCTGTCCAACCCGGCCGGGGCGAAACTGGAGCTGATGGGGGTGTTCGCCCAGGCCTGGGTGGAGCCGCTGGCCCACGTGCTGGCCCGCCTGGGGGCCGAGCGGGCCTGGGTGGTGCACGGCGCCGACGGCCTCGACGAGGTGACCACGACCGACATCACCCATGTGGCGGCCTGGGACGGCAAGACGGTCGAGACCTTCACCATCGCGCCGGAGGACGCCGGGCTGGCGCGCGCCCGCCCGGAGGACCTGAAGGGCGGCACGCCGGAGGAGAACGCCGACGTCATCCGCGCCATGCTGGACGGCGCCAAGGGGCCGTACCGTGACATCGTGCTCATCAACGCCGCCGCCGCGCTGGTGGTGGCCGGCCAGGCGAGCGACCTGAAGGCGGGCGTGGTCCGCGCCGCCGAGGCCATCGACAGCGGCGCCGCCCGCGCCACCCTGGCCAAGCTGGTCGCGGTGAGCCATCAACCGCCCTTGGAGGACCTGGAGGGGTGAGCACGAGCGACGTCCTGGCGCGCATCTGCGCCACCACCCGCACCGACATGGCCGCCCGCAAGGCCGCCCGCCCCTGGACCGCGATCGAGGCCGACGCCGCCGCCGCCCCGCCGGTGCGCCCCTTCGCGGCGGCGCTCACCGCCCGGGTCCAGGCCGGCGGGTACGGCCTGATCTGCGAGATCAAGAAAGCGTCGCCCTCGGCCGGGCTGATCCGGCCGGATTTCGACCCCGCCGCGCTGGCGCGCGCCTATGCCGCCGGCGGCGCCGCCGGCCTGTCGGTGCTGACCGATGCCCCGTTCTTTCAGGGCGATCCGGCCTATCTGAGGGCGGCCCGCGCGGCCTGCGATCTGCCGGTGCTGCGCAAGGACTTCATGGTCGACCCCTGGATGGTGGCCGAGGCCCGCGCCATGGGCGCCGACGCCATCCTGATCATCATGGCCGCCGTGGACGACGGCCTGGCCGGCGAGCTGGCGGCGGCGGCGGCGCAGTGGGGCATGGACGCGCTGGTGGAGGTGCACGATGCCGCCGAGCTGGAGCGCGCGCTCGCCCTGCCCTGCCCGCTCATCGGCATCAACAACCGCAACCTGAAGACCCTGGTCACCGACCTCGCCACCACCGAGGCGCTGGCGCCCGGGGTGCCGGCCGACCGCCATCTGGTGTGCGAGAGCGGCCTCAGGACGCGCGCCGACCTGGACCGCATGGCGGCGGTGGGGGCGCGTCGCTTCCTGATCGGCGAATCCTTCATGCGCCAGGCCGATGTCGCCGCCGCCGTGCGGACGCTGCTCACCGCGCCGGCCTAGGGCCGGGCGCGTCCGCCGATCCCGGCGCCGTCCCCTCTAAAAAAGGGCTTGAAAAGGGGACTGCGTTGATCGGAAATGGCGACGCGATTCACCTTCCGGCGGAGGGGTTTTCGGGGCCGCCGCGGCCCCCCATGTCTTCGTCGGCCGATCCGCACCGAGCAAGCCCGGACGAACGCGGGCGACGGCGCGGCCCCCCGACCGCCTCCGGGCCGCTTCGTCGGGCCATCAGGACCACCATCAGGCGCCGGTCTACGGCGCCGATCCGATCATCAGGGAGGACTCCGCATCATGACACCCGTGAAGACCGCCGCCCGCTGGGGTGGCGCCGCCGCCGTCGCCGCCGTGCTGGCCGCCACCACCCTCGCCGGACCGGCCGAGGCCCAGGACCGCGTGCGCTGGCAGATGACGATGGGCTTCCCCTCGACCCTGACCGCCCTGGCCGACACCGCCCCCTGGGTGGCCGAGCAGGTCAACACCATGTCCGGCGGCTCCATGACCCTGCAGGTGTTCGAGCCCGGCAAGCTGGTGAAGGGCACCGAAGTGTTCGACGCCGTCTCCCAGGGCAAGGTGGACTCGGGCTACGTCTGGGCCGGCTACGAGATCGGCAAGGTGCCGGCCTCCGCCCTGTTCGGCGCCCAGCCGTTCGGCCTGGAGCCGATGGAGATGATGGCCTTCATGCTGGAGCATGGCGGCCAGCAGATGATGGAGGAAATCTACGCCGAGCATAACATCATGCCGCTGTACTGCGGCGTGATCAGCCCGGAGGCGGCCGGCTGGTTCACCTTCCCGCTGGAGAGCCTGGATCAGGTCAGCGGCATGCGCATCCGCTTCGCCGGCCTCGGCGGCGAGGTGATGCAGAAGATGGACGCCGAAGTGACCCTGCTGCCCGGCTCGGAACTGTTCGAGGCGCTGGAGAAGGGCGTGATCGACGCCACCGAGTTCTCGCTGCCGACCGTGGACGAGCAGCTCGGCTTCTTCAAGGTCGCCAAGTTCTACCACCTGCCGGGCTGGCACCAGCCGTCGACCAACCAGTACCTCTACATCAACCTCGACAAGTGGAACGGCCTGAGCGAGACGCAGCAGTCCATCCTGCGCACCGCCTGCACCGCCGGCGTCGCCAAGTCCATCGCGCGGGCCGAGGCGTTGCAGGGGGCCGTGCTCAACACCTTCACCGAGGAGCACGGTGTGACCGCCGTGCAGATTCCCGAGAACATCCTGATGGAGCTTCAGGACAAGACCGACGAGGTCATGGCCGAGTTCTCGGAGAAGGACGAGGAGTTCAACGAGGTCTGGTCGGCCATGAAGGCCTTCAAGGAAGAGCACAAGTCGTGGAAGGAGCTGGGCTACCTGCCGCGTGACTGGATGAGCCGGGCCGACGGCGAGTAACGCCTGCCCGCCCTCATCCGCGTGAGTGAGGGGCGCGCCGATCCCCGCCCGGGCGTCGCGGCGGGGGTCGGCGCCCCCCGTGTGCCGGTCCGGCGGCCACGCCGCCGGCCGCCGCGCCGTCACACAGCGCGCCGTCACAGAGGACGCCTTCCATGAGCGAGACCCCCGTGGCCGCCCCGCCCGCCGTCAACGACGACGGAACCGGGCCGGATGGCCTGCCCGTCGACCGCCGGCTGCCCCGCACCCGCATCTCCAACGCCATCGACCGCGTCATCCTGCGCGTCGGCAACGCGGCGTCGTGGATCTGGGTGCTGCTCATCATCGGCATCATCACCAACGTCACCCTGCGCTACGTCTTCGGCCGCGCCACCGTGTGGCTGGAGGAGCTGCAGCTCTACTTCTACGCCATCGGCTTCATCATCGGCCTGTCCTACGCGTTGACCTGGGACCGGCACGTTCGGGTGGACGCCCTCGCGGACCGGTGGTCGGCGCGCACGCGGGCGTGGGTCGAGCTGCTCGGCATGCTGTTCCTGCTGCTGCCGTTCTCGGTCGCCATCCTGGTCGAGGCGGTGCCCTACGTGATGACGTCGATCCGGCTCAACGAAGGCTCTCCCGCGCCGGGCGGACTGCCCTACACCTGGGTCCTGAAGTCCTTCATCGTCTGGGGCTTCCTGCTCATCTTCCTGGCCGCGCTGTCGCGCACCCTGCGGTGCACCGCGCTGCTGTTCGAACGGCCCCGTCCCCTCTGATCCCCGTGCGCAGGCCCCGCGCCCGGCCCCGGCCGGTGCCGCCGGAGGCGATCCCCGGTCGAGCCATCCCCGCCGCTGCGGCACGGGGACGCGCTCCCGGTGGGACCGCCCCGGACGGGTCCCAGGAGAGCCACCGTGTTCGAATACGAAATCCTCGTCATCATCCTGCTGATCAGCTTCATGGGGCTGATCTTCACCGGGTTCCCGCTGGCCTGGGTGCTCGGTGGGGTTTCATTCGCCTATCTGGTCATCAGCCTGGTGCTGCTGAACGGGTTCAACGTCGACACCTACTTCCTCGACGAGTGGAACGACTTCGCCATCATCGTCGACCGAATATGGGCGCAGATGCAGAACTGGGTTCTGGTCGCGCTGCCCATGTTCATCTTCATGGGCCTGATGCTCGACCGCTCCGGCGTCGCCGACAGGCTGATGGCCAACTTCACCAAGCTGTTCCGCGGCCTGCGCGGCGGGCTGGCGCTCACCGTGATCGTCATCGGCGTACTGCTGGCGGCCTCCACCGGGATCGTCGGCGCCTCGGTGGTGCTGCTCTCCATGCTGGCGCTGCCGCCGATGATGGCCGCCCGCTACAGCAAGAGCCTGGCGACCGGCGTGGTGGCCTCCTCCGGCACCCTGGGCATCCTGATTCCGCCGTCGATCATGCTGGTAGTCATGGCCGACCAGCTCTCTTTGCCGGTCGGCGATCTGTTCATGGGGGCCGTGTTCCCCGGCCTGATCCTGGGCGCGCTCTACGTCGGCTACGTCGTCCTCATCGCCTTCCTGCGCCCCGACATGGCCCCACCGCCGGAGAAGGCGGAAACCGTCACCTGGCGGGACGTGCTGGCCGTGGTCTGGTCGATCGTGCCGCCCATGCTGCTGATCCTGGCGGTGCTGGGGTCGATCTTCTTCGGCGTCGCCACCCCGACGGAAGCCTCCGGCATCGGTGCCCTGGGGGCGACCCTGCTGGCCGCCGCCAACGGCCGCCTGACCCTGGAAGTGGTGCGCCGGGTCTCGCGCGAGACCATGCTGACCACGGCCTTCATCTTCGGCATTTTCCTGGGGGCGACGGCGTTTGCGCTGGTGATGCGCTCGCTGGGCGGCGACGAATTCATCGGCGGCCTGCTCGAGGGCCTGCCGTTCCCGCCGTGGGGCGTGGTGCTGACCATCCTGTTCATCGCCTTCATCGCCGGCTTCTTCCTGGACTGGCTGGAGATCAGCCTCATCATCCTGCCGCTGGTGGCGCCGGTGGTGGACGCGCTGGGCTTCGACCTGATCTGGTTCACGGTTCTGTTCGCGACCACGCTCCAGACCAGTTTCCTGACGCCTCCGGTGGGCTTCTCGATCTTCTATCTCAAGGGGGTGGCGCCCCCGGGAATCACCATCACCCATATCTACAAGGGTGTGGTGCCGTTCGTGATCCTGCAGCTCATCGGGATCTTCCTGGTGTTCCAGTTCGACGACATCGTGCTCTGGCTGCCGGATCAGATGTACTGACGGGCAGAGCGCCGGGGGCACCGTTGCGGGGGCACCGTTGCGGGGGCACCGTTCCGGGGGCACCGTTCCGGGGGCACTGTTGTTGGGTTCACGCCCGGCCCCCGGCCCCGGCGTCTCGACGCCGCCCGGGGGTTCGCGGGCCGGCCGGACGGGCGTATGGTGCGGGGCGCAACCGCCTGTCCGGAAGGCCCGTTCCATGACCGCCGTGCCCACACCCGCCACCCTGCCGACCGACACCCCGCGCCCGCTGTTCTCGTACCGCAAGCACTGGGCGCACCGCTTCGGCACCGCGCCATTTCTGCCCATGAGCCGGGCCGAGATGGACGCGCTGGGCTGGGACGCCTGCGACGTCCTGCTGGTGACCGGCGACGCCTACGTGGACCACCCCAGCTTCGGCATGGCCATCGTCGGCCGCCTGCTGGAGGCCCAGGGCTTCCGCGTCGCCATCCTGGCGCAACCCGACTGGACCAGCGCCGAACCGTTCAAGGCCCTCGGCCGCCCGGCCCTGTTCGTCGGCATCACCGCCGGCAACATGGATTCCATGGTCAACCGCTACACCGCGGACCGGCGGCGGCGCCACAACGACAGCTACACCCCGGGGGACGAGGGCGGCCGGCGCCCCGACCGCGCCGCCACGGTCTATGCCCAGCGTGTGCGCGAGGCGTTCAGGGACGTGCCCATCGTCCTGGGCGGCATCGAGGCCAGCTTGCGCCGGGTCGCCCATTACGACTACTGGAGTGACACCGTGCGCCGCTCGGTGCTGCTGGATGCGCGCGCCGACCTGCTCGTGTTCGGCAACGGCGAGCGCGCCATCGTCGAGATCGCCCACCGCGCGGCCCGGGGCGAGCACCCCCGCACCATGACCGGCATCCGCGGCACCGCCCTGGTGCGGGACGCGGTGCCGGAGGGCTGGACGGTCATCGACTCCAGCACCGTCGATACCCCGGGGCCGGTCGAGGCCCCCGCCAACCCCTACGCCGACACCGGCGCGCGCGACGGCCGCCCGGCCGGCCTGTGCCAGGACGGCGGCACGACCGACGGGGCCACACCCGAGACCCCGCCCGAACCGGCCGCCGGCGCCGCCCCCCCGGCCGCGCCGGCCAACCGGGGCGAGGTCGTGCGCCTGCCAGCCTACGAGGCCGTGAAGGCCGACCCGGTGCTGTATGCCCACGCCTCGCGCGTCGTTCACCTGGAGAGCAACCCGGGCAATGCCCGCCCGCTGGTGCAGCGCCACGGCGACAAGGCGGTGTGGCTCAACCCGCCGCCCTGGCCGCTGAGCACGGCGGAGATGGACGCGGTCTACGACCTGCCGTTCGCGCGCGCCCCGCACCCGGCCTGCGGCGACGCCCGCATCCCGGCCTGGGACATGATCCGGTTCTCGATCACCATCATGCGCGGCTGCTTCGGCGGCTGCACCTTCTGCTCGATCACCGAGCACGAGGGCCGGCGCATCCAGAGCCGCTCGCAGGGCTCGATCCTGCGCGAGATCGAGCGGGTCCGCGACACAACGGCCGGTTTCACCGGCGTGATCTCCGACCTGGGCGGGCCGACCGCCAACATGTACCGCCTGGCCTGCAAGAATGCGGACATCGAGCGCATCTGCCGGCGGCTGTCCTGCGTCTATCCCAGCATCTGCAAGAACCTGGACACCGACCACTCGGCCCTGATCGCGCTCTACCGCGCCGCCCGCGCCGTGCCGGGGGTAAAGAAGATCACCATCGCCTCGGGCCTGCGCTACGACCTGGCCGTGCGCTCCCCGGCCTACGTCAAGGAACTGGTCACCCACCACGTGGGCGGCTACCTGAAGATCGCGCCCGAGCACACCGAGCCGGGACCTCTGTCGAAGATGATGAAGCCGGGGATCGGCACCTACGATCGCTTCAGGCAGCTGTTCACGCAGTACTCGAAGGCGGCCGGCAAGGAACAGTACCTGATCCCCTACTTCATCGCCGCCCATCCGGGCACCACGGACGAGGACATGATGAACCTGGCGCTGTGGCTGAAGCGGAACGGCTTCCGCGCCGACCAGGTGCAGGCCTTCCTGCCCTCGCCGATGTCACTGGCGACGGCCATGTACCATTCGGAGCGCAACCCGCTGCGCCCGGTGCGCCGCGTGGGCGGCGAGGCCGTGGCGACCGCCAAGGGCCTGCGCCAACGACGGCTGCACAAGGCGTTCCTGCGCTACCACGATCCGGAGAACTGGCCGCTGCTGCGCGAGGCGCTCAAGCGCCTGGGCCGCGCCGACCTGATCGGCCCCGGCAAGCGCCACCTGGTGCCCGCGCACCAGCCCGCCGGCACCGGCCGCGCCGGCGGCGAGGGTCGGCGGACCGGGCGCAAGCACGGCGCCCAGACCTTCGTGACCACGCACGCGGGCAAGGGGCGGCGCCGGACGGGACGCCCCGGATAGAGCCGATTTCGAACGTGAATCGGCTCTACATTATTGATTTTACAGCCGATTATCGCGACAACCCGAAATCGTGCCGCGAGTCCGGTTTGTCGCAATCGGCTGTAACCGGCGCCATCAAGTCGCCTGCATCTCTTCCAGGAACCGCGCGACCAGCGTGTTCAACGAACGGGATCGCTCGGACAGCGTTTCGGTCAGCGTGGTCACCTGCCCCGCCGCCGCCCCGGTATCGGCCGCCGCGGTGTTGACCGCGGTGATCTCGCCCGAGACCTCCTGCGTGCCCTGCGCCGCCTGCGTGGCATTGCGGCCGATCTCCTGGGTCGCGGCGTTCTGTTCCTCAACCGCGGCGGCAATGCCGGCGGAGATGTCGGCCAGTTCGGCGATCTCGCGCGCCACCCCTTCAATCTCCTCGACGGTGGCCCGGGTCTGCTCCTGAACCGTGCGGATGTGCTCACCGATGTCCTCGGTGGCCTTCGCGGTCTGGGTGGCGAGCGCCTTGACCTCGTTGGCCACCACCGCGAAGCCCTTGCCGGCGTCGCCGGCCCGCGCCGCCTCGATGGTGGCGTTGAGGGCCAGCAGGTTGGTTTGCTGCGCGATCGACGTGATCAGGTCCATGACCTCGCCGATGCTCTGGACCCGGCTCGAAAGCCCCTGCACCCGCTCCCGGTTTCGGGTCGTGCTGGCCGCCGCCTGCTGGGCCTTGTTGGACTGGGCGTCGACCTGACGGGTGATCTCCTGGATCGACCCGCCCAGTTCTTCCGAGGCGGACGCGATGGTCTGCACGTTGGCCGAGGCCTGCTCGGCCGCCGAGGCCACCGTGGTGGCCTGCGCGCTCGTGGCCTTGGCGATCTCGGACAGCGCCCGCGCCGTCTCCTGCATCTCCTCCACCGATTCGCCGACCGTCCGCAACTCGGCGCGCACCCGGGTATCGAACGCGGCGACCAGATCGCCGCGCCGCTCGATGCGGGCGGTGCGCTGGCGCTGCTCCTCCTCGGCCTGGCGGCTCAACTCGGCGGTGCGGGTCAGGTTGGTCTTGAAGACGAGCACGGCGCCGGCCACGTGGCCCAGCTCGTCCCGGCGCCCGGTGCAGGGGATCTCCACGGCGGTATCGCCGCCGGCCAGCCGCTCGATCGCCGCGCTGATCGCGGTCAGCGGCCGCGCGACGGTGCGGTGGACCAACAGCAGCACAGCCGCCCCGACCAGCACGGCCAGGACCAGCACGCTCCAGACCACGTTCGAGGACAGGGTGGCACTGGCCTGAAGATCGTGCAGCGCGGCCTCTTCCTCTGCGATGGCAGCCTCGGTGAGCGCGTCCAGCCGGGCCTCCAGCTCCGAGAACAGCCCGCGCTTCAGTTCCGCACTGGCCGTGATGGCAGCCGCCTTCGCGGCCGGATCGAACAGTGCGAAGATGGACCGTCCGCCGGTCAGGAGGTCCTGATACAGGTCGGCGACACGGTCCAGGGTCGCCACCTCGTCCGGCGACGTTTCCAGCTGGCGCAACAGACCCAGGAATTCGGAGAACGAGTCGGCATCCTGTTCGAAGGTCTGGGCCGCCCCCGAGTCGCCGCCGAGATAGGCCGTCAGGTCCGACATCATGTCTTCGGCTTCGTCAACGAGCTCAAGAGAATACTGAAGACCAGGAATATTATCGTTAAGGATTTCATCAACGTCCCGGGACAGGCCAGCCTCCTGACTTTCGCTCAGAGCCACCTCGTCCAGGATGCGTTCCAGCGGAACGCCAACGGTCTCCAGCAGACGGGCGCTTTCCGCCCGGGCCTCGGTTTCGTCGTCCGGGTTGTAGGTTGCAAAGATTCGGTCGAATACCTGCTGCCGGAACCGGAGCACCTGTTCCTCCAGATATATGACATCCTCCTGGTCAACGGAAACATCCATCAACTGCGACAGAAAGGTATTGAATTCATCATAGTTCTGGCGAAAGGACTCGACCGCCGAGGCGCTTCCCAGGAGATACGTCAGGGCATCGGAGTTCATGTCGCGCAGCTTGCCGGCCATGGCCATGGCCAGGGACGCCCGCGGCACCTCGACCGTCCGCACGGTCTCGGCCTGGGACATGATGCGAGACCCAAGAAGCTGAAGAGCAATGGACGCCACCACAAATATGAGGATAAGAAGCCCGATCGGCAGGAACATCTTTTGACTGATGGACATGTTTGCCTCCAACCTCAAAAAGGTCCCAAATGTTCGTCCCTCGGCCTCCGCGGACTCCGGGCCACCGCCACCGGGAGCGGCCAGGACCGCCGGACCGAACCAGCCCCTACAGCCGATCGCGACAAACCGGACTCGCGGCGCGGTTTCGGTCTGTCGCGATAATCGGCTGCGATTCAGACCTTTAGCGCGGAGTCACGCGATCAATCCGAACCAAGTCGTGAGTCAGATTGATCACGATCTGCCCTGGGTAGAGATTTTTCACCAAAACGGGCTTATCGCTCAACGGCTAACGATTGATATAGCTCTCGTGCCCACCCCTTTCATTCCTTTTGCGCCACTTTTTTCCCTTTTTTCCCCTTGTCCTTGGCTGTCGGGCGGTCACCGCCGGCGCGACCCGCTCCCGCCGACCGCGCGACCCGGCGGCCCGGGGTGCCCCTGAGCCGGCCCCCGAGACAGACCCTTGCCCGATCCGCCCCGGCACAACAGACTCGGGGTTCAACCCTGTGTCATCCGCCCATAAGGACCGACCGCCCATGACCGCCCCCCAGACGGCCGCCGCGGCCGCCGCCCCGTCCGACGCCGTCGCCGCCGTGCTCGAACGCCTGCGCCCGCTGCTGGGCGAGCGTCTGTCCACCGCCGCCGCGGTGCGCGAGCAGCACGGCCGCGACGAGAGCTATCACGCCCCGGTCCCGCCGGACGCCGTGGCCTTTGCGGAGAGCTCGGAAGAGGTGGCCGAGATCGTCCGCGCCTGCGCCGCCCAACGGGTGCCGGTCATTCCCTTCGGCACCGGGACCTCGCTGGAGGGGCATGTGGCGGCGTTGCGCGGCGGCGTGTGCATCGACGTCTCGCGCATGAACGCCATCCTGGCGGTGCGGCCGGAGGACATGGACTGCACCGTCCAGGCCGGCGTGACCCGCAAGCAGCTCAACGAGCACCTGCGCGATACCGGTCTGTTCTTCCCGATCGACCCGGGGGCGGACGCCTCCCTGGGCGGCATGGCGGCGACCCGGGCCTCCGGCACCAACGCGGTGCGCTACGGCACCATGCGCGAGGCGGTGCTGGCGCTGACCGTGGTCACGGCCGACGGTCGCGTGGTCAAGACCGCCCGGCGCGCCCGCAAGTCCGCCGCCGGCTACGACCTCACCCGGCTGTTCGTCGGCAGCGAGGGCACGCTGGGGGTGATCACCGAGGTGACCCTGCGCCTGCATGGCATCCCGGAGTGCATCCTGTCGGCCGTCTGCCCGTTCCCGAGCCTGAAGGGGGCGGTGGATACCGTGATCCAGACCATCCAGATGGGTGTCCCGATCGCCCGCATCGAACTGCTCGACCCCAACCAGATGCGCGCCGTGAACGCCTATTCGGGCACCGACTACGCGGTGGCGCCGACCCTGTTCCTGGAGTTCCACGGCAGCGAGTCCGCCGCCCGCGAGCAGGTGGAAACGGTCGAGGCCATTGCGGCTGAGCACGGCGGGCAGGGCTTCGCCTGGGCGGAGACGCTGGAAGCACGCAACCGGCTCTGGCAGGCGCGCCACAATGCCTATTACGCCGGTCTGGCCCTGAAGCCGGGTGGCAAGGGCTTCTCCTCCGACGTCTGCGTGCCGATCTCACGCCTCGCCGACTGCATCGAGCAGACCGAGACCGACTGCGCGGCCTCCCGCGTCGTCACGACCATCGTCGGCCACGTGGGCGACGGCAATTTTCATGTGCTGTTCGTGTTCGACCCCGACAGCCCGGAAGAGATCGCCGAGGCCAAGGCGCTCAACGACCGCATCGTCGCACGGGCGCTGGCGATGGAAGGCACGTGCACGGGCGAGCACGGCGTCGGCAGCGGCAAGATGGCGTTTCTGGAGGCGGAGCACGGCCCCGAGGGCCTCGCCCTGATGCGGGCCATCAAGCGGGCGCTGGATCCGGACGACATCATGAACCCGGGCAAGATCATCCGGCTGTAGGGCGCGGGGCCGCGCCGGAGCGTGGGGCCGAGACAACACGCCCTCTCGCGCCCACGCTCCCGCGTGGGCGCCGCACGGCCGGTGAGGAGAGACCTGCGCAACCCGTGCAAGGGGAACCCGCCAAACGCAACCGGGCGCCGCGGTCTCCCGCGACGCCCGGTCATCGTATCCAGTCCTGACACCAGACGGTGCGCCCAGCGGACGCTTCCAGGACCGGCGCCGCCGGCGCGCCACCGCCACGCCGCGGATCGCCGCCCGGTCTCTCGACCCCCGACTAGATCAGTTCGACGCGTCCAGCCATCGGCCCCTTCTTGCCCATGCGGCACATCATGCGCACGCGCTGGCCAGCGTCGAGCGTCGTCAGGCCGGAATACTCCAGCGCCCGGCTGCCGACATACACGTCCTTGCCGCCGCTGTCCGGCGTCACGAAGCCGAATCCCTTGTCGGCGCTGAAGAACTTGACGATGCCGTCAATCTCCTCCTCGCCGCCGGGATCGCCGACGCCGCCCGCTGCCTGAGCGCCTTCCGGAACGTCGACCTCGTGAATGAACGCGACCTGCGGGCCTTTCTGCCCCATGGACAGGTCACAGACGATCGTCGCGCCCTCGGGAACGTCCCGATAGCCTGCCCGCTGGAGCACGGAAATGTGAAGAAACGCGTCGGGAGTGCCATCCGAAAGAGCGACGAAGCCGAAGCCCTTGGTGGCGTTGAACCACTTCACCGTGGCCGAAGACCGAGACTGCATAGCGGAGGAGAAACCTTCGTAAGGTGGATAGCCCAAAACGGTTCCAGGGATACCCGAAAATGGCTCCGCCGCCAATTCATCTTCGCACCGTGGCGCCAAATTTCCGGGTCCCGCCCTCGGGTGAGCGGCCGTGCCCGGCCCGCCCGGTTGCCGGGCTATCCGCTCGCTTAACGCCAAAGCGTTGAACCAGAACAAGGATCGGAAACCCTCGCGCTTCGTCGCCTGGCTCACCGTCGGGCGCGGCCCCGATCCGCCCCCGGGGCCTGGCGCCTCCCGGACCGGTGTCCCCGGCGACTCCGGCGCCGTCCGCTCCGCTTATGGCCGATCGCGACGCAGACACTGATCGCGATCCGCGCTATGGCAGTCCGCCGTCGAGGGGCAGGCTTTCCGGGTCCTCGCCGGTCTCGGCGCCCTCGCCGGTCGCGGCCGGCCGGCGGCCGCGCTCGGGCCGTTCGGGCTCCACCGCGCTCCGTCCGCCCTGACGGTCGATGAGGTTTTCCACCCGGCTCAGGTTCCGGGTGACGATATCGGCCTGACGCTTGGCCCCGTGCAGCTCGTAAGTGCTGGCGGACTGATGGAACGCCTCGCGCGCGCTGTGCAGGGCGCCGAGATCGCGCCCCACGCGGAACAGCAGGAACAGAGCAGATCCAAGGTTATTCTGAGTCGCCGCCCACAGCAGCGGCGTGCGGTCCTGGGTGCGCACCTGGAGCGCGGCGGTGGCCGCCTCGACCGCGCGGCTCAGGATCTCCGGCTTGCGTTCCTGGCCGCCGTAGACCTGGAGCACCTGCGCCAGATCGTGCATCAGTTCGCCCCAGCGGTCGGGGGTCTCGGCCGGGCTGAATACCTGCAAGGCGGCCTGGAAGGCGGTGATGGAGTCGCGCAGCGCGGCCGGGTCGCCCTCGGCCATGTGCACGCGGTAGGCCAGCAGACCCAGGCGATGCTTCAGGCCCGCCCAGTCGTACGGATACAGGTCGCGGTGAAAGCTCTCCAGCGCCGCCTTGAAGGCATCGGCGGCCTGGCGCGGCCCGATGCCGCCCGCGCCGCGCTCCACCAGCGCCTGTTGCACCAGACCGAGCGAGCGGTGGAACACGCCCCATTCGGCATCGGCGTCGCGCGGCAGATGGCGAATCGCCTCCTCGAACGCCGCCGCGGCGTGCTCCAGCCACGCCGGCTCATTGGCCCACGCGCCCACCACCGCCAGCACATTGCCGTAGCAGGCCACGATGTGGGCGGTCTCCAGGCCGCTCAGGCCGTAGGGCAGCTCGGACAGCAGGGCACCGGCCTGCTCGGCCAGCGGTGGCAGGGTGTCCACCAGCGCCTTGCCCTGGGCCTCCGTGCGCGGCTCCATCGCCGACAGCGTCACCGCCTGCACCAGCACGTGCCAACTCTCGTCGAAGTCCAGCGGCAGGTAGAGCGCGTTCTGGGGCGACATCATGCCGACGCGCTCGACCTCCTTGCTGGTCCAGGGGGTGAGAAAGCGTATCTCGACCAGGCGGCCGGCGGCGTCGGGGCCGCCCCACAGCAGCAGGTCGGCGCCGGCCTCGCGCAACGCCGGGCGCGCCGCCGTCACGGCGCCGGCGAGGGCCGTGTACGGATCCAGTTCGCCCGAGTACGGCACCGCCTTGTCCAGCCGGCGCACGCGCGTGTTGGGCAGGTGTTCCACCGCCTCCAGCACCCGCACCCGCTGTTCGTCGCCGCCGCTGCCCGGAAACCCGGCCACCAGCAGGACCGGTTGCCGCACCCGCGCGACCCCGGCCAGGGCCGCGTCGGCGCCCTTCGGGCCGTTGCCGCCGCGCAGCGCACCGATGAGTCGCGCCAGCAGGCCCTCGGAGCGCCCGCCCCCGCCGCCGCCGCCCACGGGCACCAGCGCCGTCGACCCGGCCGGCGGGGCCGGCCCCTGGGCCGCGGGCGCCGCCTCGTCGGCGCCCGGTTCGAGGGCAACGTCCACCGTCGGCTCCAGCCGGGCGATGCGGTCGTTGGCGTTGCGCAGCCGGCGCGACAGCCGCACCAGCAGTCGCAGGGTCAGGTCCGGGTCCTCGGCCAGCTTGCGCACGAACGCCTTGCGGCTGAAGGCATGCAGCGTGACCTCGCCCCGCGCCACCGCGGTGGCCCCGCGCGGATCGTTGTCGACCGCCCCCATCTCGCCCAGCAACTCGCCCTTGCCCAGCGTGGCGAGATGAACCAGGCCGCGCTCGGATTCCTTGTAAAGGGCGACTTCGCCGGCCGCGACCACATAGGCGGTCGTGCTCGGCTCGCCCTCGCGGAAGACGACGTCGCCGTCATCGAAATGGCGGATCGTGGGTTTCATGGTGGCCATGGCGGGGTTCCGGGCGTCACGCGACGCGCCGGCTCAGCGCCCGATCCCCGAGGCGCCGGTCGTCCCGTCCGGCGGCGGCGCCCCGAGATGGTGGATGCTGTCCTTGTAGACGCGGGCGACGCGCTGGTCGTCGCCGTCGCCATGGGTCGCCAGCACGAAATGGTTGCCGGCCGCATCTTTCCCCATCTCCAGCGTCAGCGCGCCCTGTTCCAGCAGCTCGGCCACCGTCTCCGGCGGCAGCGCCAGGGCGGTGGCGAGGTTGCCCAACAAAGCATTGATTTCCTGATACATCTCGCGGCCGTCGGTCACGGGCGGGACTCCCTCGGGGCTTGGAACGGAAGGGGCTGGCGGGATCGGACACCGTATCTTTACCAGGACGGCCGGAAAGTCTAAAGACGACGCGGCCCGACGGTCCGATACCGCGGCACCGTCGCGTCCGCACCCGCCCGCCAACGCGAGAGCACGGAGGCAAGCGCATGAGTTACGAGCAGGTGGAAGAAGCCTGGGGCCTCATCGACACCGCGATGAAGCACAAGGAACAGGCCGGCCAGGACCTGGAACCGGATGCCTACTGGGAGCCGGTGTTCGCCAACTCGCCGCTGGTCGACGTGGAGCGCACCAAGGCCGAGGGGGGGCAGCCCCTGTCCAAGGTGTTCCTGAAATCGCCCTACGGGCTCCAGTTCCGGCCGGAATACATGGATTGGATCCCGTTCCGCCACGGCGAGGTCAAGCTGGACTGAGCCGCCGGACCGACGCCACCCGACCGGATCCGACCGTGCCGGGCCCGGGACGGCGGCTTCCGGCACGATGAGTCGCCGGGAGGTCCCGGGACCCGTCCGCGCCGCCCGAAGGCAGATCCACGCACGGCATCGGGATCCAAGCGTGGGTCCAATGCCGTGCGATCCGCCCTAGACGTCGGCGGCGTGATCCGCCGGGTGGGCGGCGGCGTCGACCGGGCCGCCATCATCGGCGCCACCGTCGTCCGCGCGCCCCGCGCCCTCCGCAGACCCGCTTCCGGCGGGTTCGCCCGCCTCAGCCGCGCCGCCGGACTCGGAGTCGCTGCTGTCGGCCTCCTTGGTCGTCGTCTTGCGGCTCCGGGTGCGGCGCGCCTTGGGCTTGGGCGCCTCGCTCGCCGCCTCGGGGTCCCCGGCCTCGTCCGCCGCCTTGGCGGTCTTGCGCCGGGTCCGCTTCGGCTTCGCCGGCGCCGCCGGCTCCGCGCCGTCACCGTCCGCCCCCGGCGCAGCCGTGCCCGCCTCGGCCTCTGCCTCCACCGCCTCGGCGGCGCTGGCCGCCTTCTTCGTGGTCCGCCGGGTCCGCTTCGGCTTGGGCTTGGGCTCGGCCGCCGCGTCGGTCTCGGTCGCATCGGTGGCCTCGGCACCGGTCTCCTCACCCGCCGCCTCGGCCGTCTTGGGAGCCTTGGCCGTCTTTTTCGTCGTCCGGCGGGTCCGCTTGGGCTTCGCCGGCGTCTCCGCCGTGACAGCCGCCTCGGCCGGCGTGGCCTCCGACCCGGCGTCCGCCGTCGGGGCGGCGGCCTCCGATGCGGACTCCGATGCGGCCCCCGATTCGGTCCCCGATGCGACCTCGGGTGCAGGCTCGGGGGCGGTCTCCGCCGATCCTGTCTCGTCCGTCGCGGCCGGCTTGCGGCGGCGCGTGGCCCGGCGCTTGCGCGGCGGCGCGGCCTGCTCTTCGGACGCGGCGGCCTCCGGGCTCGCCGCCCCCGAGTCGCGCGGGGCGTCGGCGGCGGCGTCGCCCGCGCCCTCGGACACCGGGGCCTCGGACACCGGGGCCTCGGACACCGGAGCCTCGGGGGCCGGTGCTTCGGAGATCGGGGCCTCAGGGGCCGGCGCCACGGCCTCACCCGCGCTGTCGCCCGGCGCCTCGGCGGCTGCCTCGCCGCGCCGGCCATGGCGCTTGCGCTCGCCTCGGCGCGCGGTCGGGGCCGCCCGCTCCTTGGCGCGGTCCTTGGACCGGTCCTTGGTGGTCCGGTCCTTGGTGGTCCGGTCCTTGGTTCGGGCCTTACCGCGCTTGGTCGCGGGGCTCGCGCGCTCGGCGTTGTCGGCCTCGTCTTCGGCCTCGTCGTCGTCGCCGACGTCGGCGGACGCCGGCATCGGCGCCCCCATCGGCACCAGGCTGTCGTTGGCGAAGAACGCCGGCATGTGGTCGCCGAACGCCAGCACGTCGTCGGCGTGAGCCATGGCCTGGACGCCGGTGCGGTCATCGTCGCGGCGCCGGCCGCCCCGTTTGCCACGCGTCGGCCGGGCCGGGCGCTCGTCGCCACCGCGCCCGTTTGTGGGCCGCTCGGGGGTAGACCGCTCGGGGGTAGACCGCTCGGGCGCCGCCTCGGCCGCCACGTCGGGGCGGTCGCCGCGCGTCCGACCGCCGCGTCGCTTGCGGGCTGTGCGGTCGCGCGCGGTCCCGCGCTCGGCGCCCGCCGCCTCGCCGGTCTCGCCGCCCTCGCCCTCGACGCTGTCCAGTCCCTCCAGCGTCAGGCGCGGAATGGTCCGCCCCAGCAGGCTCTCGATGCCGGCCACGTACTTCGCATCGTCGGGCGTCGCCAGGCTGAACGCCTGACCCTCGCGGCCGGCGCGGCCGGTGCGCCCGATGCGGTGCACGTAGTCCTCGGAGTGCGTGGGGATGTCGAAGTTGATGACGTGCGAGACGTTGTCGATGTCCAGCCCGCGCGCGGCGACGTCGGAGCAGACCAGCAGGTCGGCCTCGTTGTCCTTGAAGCGGCGCAGCATCTCGTTGCGGGTCGGCTGGTCCATGTCGCCATGCAGCGCCACGGTGTTGAAGCCGTGCTTGCGCAGCGACCGGTTCAGCACGTCGACGTCACGCTTGCGGTTGCAGAAGATGAAGGCGTTGCGCACCCCCTCGGAGCGCAGGATGTGGCGCAGGGCCTCGCGCTTGTCGATGCGCGGCACCATGGCGAGGTGCTGGCTGACCGTCTCGGCGGCGGTGGCGCGGCGCTCAATGGAGATCTCGCGCGGGTTCGACAGGAAGGCGTCCGCGAGCTTGCGGATCGCCTTGTCCATCGTGGCCGAGAAGAACAGCGTCTGGCGCAGCGGCGGCAGCAGACCGACGATGCGCTCGACGTCGGGGATGAACCCCATGTCGAGCATGCGGTCGGCCTCGTCGATGACCAGCACCTTGACGTCGCGCAGCAGCACCTTGCCGCGTTCGAACAGGTCCAGCAGGCGACCGGGGGTCGCGATCAGAACGTCCACGCCCTTGTCGAGCGCCCGCATCTGATCGCCCATGCTCTCGCCGCCGATCAGCAACGCCATGTCCAGCTTGTGGTACTTGCCGTACATGGTGAAGTTCTCGGCGACCTGGGTCGCCAACTCGCGCGTGGGCGCGAGGATCAGCGAGCGCGGCATGCGCGCCTTGGCCCGGCCATTGGCCAGGATCTCGATCATGGGCAGGGTGAACCCGGCGGTCTTGCCGGTGCCGGTCTGCGCGATGCCCAGGACGTCGCGGCCCATCAGAACGTGCGGGATGGCCTTTTCCTGGATCGGGGTGGGCGTTTCGTAGCCCACCTCTTCGATGGCCTTGAGGGTCTCCGGCGAAAGGCCGAGATCGGCGAACTTCATGGTGGTTAAATCGGTCCTCGGGATCAGGGAACGGGAGAGCGGGCGTCAGGGGCGCGCCGTCGTCTCCCGGCGACGCGGCGCTGTGCCCGTCTTGGGGCCCGCCCGGCCCTTTTCCGGCGGGCGCCCCTCCCGGTCGGGACGCGCGAACGCTATGGTCGGTCGGCACGCGGAATCCGGATGCGGCCCACCGCGCGGTGCGGCCCGCGAGGGCGCGGCCGAGCCCGCACGGACGTGCCACGCCTGGCCGCCACCGATGGCGGATCCGGGCCGGCGCGAGCGCCGTCGGCGGCAAGACGCCGCCGCACGGGCGCATCCCAAGCCTCGCGCATCATAGACCCCGCCTTCGGCGTGTCAATGACGCGCCGTACCCGTGTATGGGTTCAGGCTGCCTGAGACTCTGGAGAAGGCTCCTTGAGAGCGTTTTGAAGGTACGCGAGCGGGGTCAGGCCGTTCAAGGCGCGAT
>NZ_JACIGI010000015.1 GCF_014197795.1 Roseospira goensis | reverse complement strand
GGAAACGGCGGTCCTAACCTCACCGACAGCACCGATTTTCGCCGCTGTCGATGGGGAAAGGGGGAAACCACACCGCTTTTTCCGCAGCCTGCTAGCCTGGGTTTTCACCCGGGGCCGGCCGTCGCCAGCTTGAGCACCAGCCCCAGCGCGACCAGGATCCCGAGGCCGAAACACGCGCGCACGTACAGCCGCAGGGCGCGGCGGATGTCCTTCGGGGTCACGGTGGCGCGGCCGTCGCCGACCCAGGGTTCGTCCGTCACCCGGCCGTGGTAGCGACGCGGCCCCGACAGCGCCAGTCCCAGCGCCCCGGCGGTGGCCGCCTCCGGCCAGCCGGCGTTGGGCGAGCGGTGGCGGCGCGCGTCGCGGCGCAGGATGCGCAGCGATGCTCGCGCATCGGCGAAGCGCAGCGTCGCCGCGGCGGCCACCAGCAGCGCGCCGGCCAGCCGCGCCGGAACCCAGTTCGCGGCATCGTCCAGCCGGGCCGAGGCCCAGCCGAACGCCTCGTGCCGGGGCGTGCGGTGACCGATCATGGAATCGAGGGTGTTGATCATCTTGTAGGCCAGCAGGCCCGGCAGCCCCAACATCACGTACCAGACCACCGGGGCCACCACGCCGTCGGAGAAATTCTCGGCCAGGGATTCGACCGCGGCGCGGCCGATGCCGCCGCCGTCCAGGGTCTCCGGGTCGCGGCCCACCAGATGGCGGATGACGCTGCGGGCGGCCGCCACGCCGTCGCTCTCCAGGGCATGGGCGACGGCGCGCACATGGTCGTGCAGGCTCTTCTGGGCCAGCAGCAGGGCCACCAGCAGCAGTTCGAGGACCCAGCCCGCCGGTGCGGTGGTGGCAAACCATTGCACCAGCAGGCCAACGCCGGCCGCGGCGGCGGTCAGGCCAAGCGCGGTCATCACCCCGCGCACGCGGCGGTCGGTCTCGGACCTCTGCGGCCGGTTGAGGCGGGCGTCGGCGACGCCGATCCAATGGCCCATGACCACCACCGGATGCGGCAGAACGCGGAACACGGGGCCGAATTCGCCCAGATAGGCGTCCAGCACCATCGCGGCCAGCAGCAGCACGAGGGGATCGAAGACGTCGGTTCCGGTGTAGTCGAACAGGAGCAGCATGACGGGCGGGACCATCCCACCACGCGCCGCCGTCGGCAAGCCACTTGCGGGGCGCGGGGGCGGCGCGGTCGGGCGGTCGGGCGCCCGGCGGATCAGGCGGCGACGGTCTCCGGCCGGCGCGACGCGTGCAACCAGGGCGCCGGGCGCACCCAGGCGCCCAGGTCCTCCAGGCGCGCCACGGTGGCGGGGGGCAGGTCGTCCACCGCGATCAGGTACATCTCGGGGATTTCGATCACCGCGGCGGCGTCCGGCACCGCGATGGTGAGGGCACGCAGAAAGGATTCCGCGTCGGGTGTACGTACCAGCAGTCGCATGACAGGCCCTCCTTGATGCGTCCGGGGCGAGTCCGGGATCCGGGGGACGCGAACGTGCCGCGCCCTGTGCGATCATCAGGGCATGGCGGAAGTATCGTGTCAAGAAAATGATATAAGATACTAATAAATAAGTATTTTACGCCTCTCATGGGTCGCTTGCGCGGGCCGCTGGCGGGGCGGCCCGGTCCCGGAATCGCGCCACCTTGGCGCGGTTGCCGCCGGTGCTCATGCGGCACCAGCGGCGCCAGCCGGTCGACGGAGAGGTCCGTCCGTCCGGCGGCCGGTATCATCCATTGAGTGCGAACTGCTGAGTGCGACCTGCGCTAACGAAGAGAGCGTTTGCGCAGAACAACTCGCATGGCGTCGACGGCGCGCGGCGTGCCCAGGATGGTCTCGACCGCCGCGCCGTCGCGCTCCAGCCGCTCGCCCAGCGCGGTGAAGGCGAACTCCAGGCTGTCCAGGTGGAACCGCGCCTCGGTCCAGCCGATGGCGGCGTGGCCCTCGGTGAAGGCGGTGAAGGAATGCTCGTTGAAGGCCCGCCGGTTGGCCGGGTCGGACCAGGCGCCGTGCGACAGGTCGTAGGGCACCAGCAGCTCTAGCGCGCCGTCCTCCGCCAGCAGGGTCAGGCAGGTGGCCATGAAGGCCACCAGGTCGGGCACCCGGGCCGGCACCCAGGGCGCCAGGATACGGCCGAAGCCGCCGGCCCCCAAGACCACGGCGCCGAAGCGCGCGGTGTCGAACACCCGCCCGATCAGCTCCGGGTCGCAGGGGTCGGCGACGATGTCCGGGGCGGCCACGCCGGCCGGCATCGGGGTGTCCGGCAGCTCCAGGTTCAGGGCCTCCTCGATCGGGTCGCGGCCGCCGTTCAGGTTCAGCACCGTGGGCGCGGGTCCGGCGACCGTCGCGGCCGCGGTCGGGCGGGCAGGACCGGCGACGGCCGGGCGGGCGGGACCGGCGACGGCGGCCCGGGCGCGGGCCGGTGCCGCCCGCGTCAGCGCCGCCGGCAGCCGCGCCAGCGCGCGCTTGAGCACGGTGGCGGCATCGCGCCGGCGCACCGCATCCAGGCCGCGCAGTTCCAGCGCGTGGCGACCGTCGACGTCGTGGCCCAGCCGTTGCAGAGCCCGCGCGATCTCGTCGAACGGCGCCAGCCGCAGCCCGGCCCGCAGAACCGGGTCGTTCTCCAGCTCCGGCGTCGCTTCGGCCAGCACCGCCTTGCGGTTGGCGAGCAGGTAGACCAGCCGGGTCGGCTCCGGAATCTGGTCCTCCAGCGGCGCCAGCTCCAGCACCAGGCGGGCGCGCGCCACCAGGGCGTCGCGCTTGCTGCCGGTCACGTCGGCGACGTGGCGCAGGCTCTGGCCCTGGGCCTCCAGCTCGGCCATCAGGCGCCAGCGGCGCCGGTCCATCGGCCCCATGAACAGCACCGCGATGTCCTGCGCCCGCGCCACCGGCAGCCGGCCCAGCGCCGGCACCCACCCGGGCGGGACGTGCTGAAGGCCGTCGCCGTCGCGGCTGCTGGCCTCGGCCAGGGCGTCCAGCGACGGCCGCGCCACGTCCCACACGGGGTTGCGGGCCAACAGGCGGGCGTACTCCGGGAAGCGCGCGGCCACCCCGCCGGAGGGGATCGGCAGCGCGTTGTAGACCACCACCTCGGGCGGCAGCGCGTCGACGCCGCGCCCCTCCAGCAGGTGGCCGCCGATCAGCAGCGTGAGGGCGTCCGCGTCGATGCCGCCCGCGCCCGGATCGGACACCCGCTCGACCGGGTGGCCCAGCTCGCGCAGGCCCTCCACGGTGATCAGCGCCAGATCGTCCAGCGCGGCCGCCCCGGGTATGCCGGGCGGGCGGGCCTGGAGGACGCGGATGGGGCGGCGGTCGGACACGTTGGGGCGGCTCACCGGACCGCCGGTGCGCCGTCGCGCGGGGTGGGGCCGGCGGGGGTGTCGGCGCCGGCCGCGTCCCCGTCCCCGTCCCCGTCCCGGGCGTCGTCCCGGGCGTCGGGGATGTGGAACACCTGCCCGGGGTAGATCAGGTCCGGGTCGCGGATCTGGTCGGCGTTGGCGGCGTAGATCAGGGTGTAGTCGATGCCGCGGCCGTAGACCGCGCGCGCCACCCGCCAAAGATTGTTGCCGGGTTGCACCACCACCATGGTTTCGCCGTCGGCGCCCGCACCGAGCGCAAGGTCGGTGTGCTGGAACGGCAGTTCCACCCGCCGCCGCACGGCGCCGTCGGCGCGCACCTCGTCGACGCGCAGGGTGTAGACCTTCTCGTCCAGGCCGGCGGTCTCGGGGCTGGCGCGCCAGGTGCCGCCGGCGTCGGCCTCGACCCGGGCCACCGGCGCGTTGTCGAGGTAGAGCTGGAGCGTCGCCCCCGGCCGCGCGGTGCCGGACAACGCCAGCGCGCCGCCACTGGCGTAATCGACGCGCGAGAGCTGCAACGTGCCGCTGGCCATCGCCGGCGCCGGTCCCTGGAGCAGGCGGCCGGTGCCGCCGCCGACCCGGGGCGCCTCCAGGGCGATGACCGGGGCGTCGGGGCTGTCGGCGCCGGGCACGGCCAGCACCACCACCGTCTCGGAGCGGCGCGCGTCCGGCGGGGCGCCGGCGGAGGCGGATACCGACCCGCCGCCGCCGGCCGAAGCCGTCGCGGCGGGGGCAGCCGGGGCCGGGTCGGGGGTGGTGCCGGCCTGCGCGGTGATGGCGTCGGCCCCCTGCGGCGCGGCCGGGACGGCCGGGGCCGATGCGGCCGGCGCGGGCGTGGTCTCGGCGGGGTGGCCGCCGCGCGCGGTCAGCGACAGTTCGCGTTGGCCCGGGGTCAGCGGCCGGTCGGGCAGAAACACCCACTGGCCGCGGTCGTCGGCGGTGGTCTCGCCCAGGGTCTCGCCGTCGTCGAGGATCGAGACCGTGGCGCCCGGCGCGGCGCGGCCGGCCATCACGGCGCTGCCGTCCGGCTCCACCCGCACGATGTCGAAGGTGGGGGCGTCGGGACCGTCCGGGCCGGCGTCGATGGCGGTGTCGGGGATCGCGGCGGGTCCGCTGTTGGGCGCCGGCCGGACCGCAACCGACGAGTCGGCGGCCGATGGGTCGGTGACCGGGTTGGTGACCGGGTCAGCGGAGGGGGCGGCGGCCGGGTCGTCCGGGGTGGCGGGGCCGGGCACCGCCGACAGGGTGTCGCGGGCCTCCGACAGGGCGCGATCGAGGGCGGCGCTGCCGGTGGACTCCGGGGCACCGCCGGGGCGCGACGCGTCCCCGCGACCCGGGGCCTCGGCGACCGGATCCTCCGAGACCGGGCCGGGCGGACCGGTCAGCAGCAGGTACGCCGCCACGGCCAGCGCCGCCGCGCCGACGACGGCGCCGCCCCCCCACAGGATGCGCGTGTCCACGGTCATGCTCTCCCTCGCTCGCCCTCGCTCGGAGCGGTCGGGGCGGTCGGGGCGGTCGGGCGGCGGCGCCCCGCCGTCCACCGCCGCCCCGACGGCCGGATCACGGCGGTGCCGATGCCCCGACTCTGGCGCCCGGCTGCGGTCCTGGCAAGGGGGCCGGCCGCGTCCGGATCCGGCGCGCTCGGCTCAGCTCGCCAGTTCGTCGCGGTCGGCGAATTCGTCCAGCGCCTCCGGATTGGCCAGCGCCTCCTTGTTCTTGACCGGGCGGCCGTGGACCACCTCGCGCACCGCCAGTTCGACGATCTTGTTGGACTTGGTGCGCGGGATGTCCATCACCTGCACCACCTTGGCCGGCACGTGGCGCGGCGTGCAGTTCTGGCGGATCTGCTTCTTGATGCGGTCGATCAGGGCGTCGTCCAGGGTCATGCCGTCGCGCAGCCGCACGAACAGTACCACGCGCACGTCGTCGTCCCACTCCTGGCCGATCACCAGGGCCTCCACCACCTCGTCCAGCATCTCGACCTGCCGGTAGATCTCGGCGGTGCCGATGCGCACCCCGCCCGGGTTCAGGGTGGCGTCGGAGCGGCCGTGCACCACCAGGCCGCCGTGCTCGGTCAGTTCCACCCAGTCGCCGTGGGTCCAGATGCCGGGGAAGCGCTCGAAGTAGGCGGCCATGAACTTGTGGTTCCCGGGGTCGTTCCAGAAGCCGACCGGGGTCGACGGGAACGCCTGGGTGCACACCAGCTCGCCCTTGGTGCCGCGCACCGGGTGCCCGTTTTCGTCGTAGACGTCGACCTTCATGCCGAGGCCGCGCTTCTGGATCTCGCCCCTGTAGACCGGGCTGATCGGGCTGCCCAGCATGAAGCAGGACAGCAGGTCGGTGCCGCCGGAGATCGACGAAAGCTGCACGTCCGGCTTGACGTCGCGGTAGACGTAGTCGAACGATTCCGGCACCAGCGGCGAGCCGGTCGAGGTCATCACCCGCACCGTCGACAGGTCATGGGTCTCGCGTGGCGTCAGGCCGGCCTTCTTGATGGCGTCGATCCACTTGGCCGAGGTGCCGAACAGGGTCATGCGCTCGGCGTCGGCGTAGTCGAACAGGATGTTGCCGGAGGGATAGCCCGGGCTGCCGTCGTACAGCAGCAGGGTGGCCCGCGCCGCCAGCCCGGCCACCAGCCAGTTCCACATCATCCAGCCGCAGGTGGTGAAGTAGAACACGCGGTCGCCCGGTTTCACGTCGCAGTGCAGGACGTGTTCCTTGGCCTGCTGGATCAGGGTGCCGCCCTGGCCGTGCACGATGCACTTCGGCACCCCGGTCGTGCCGGACGAGTACATGATGTACAGGGGGGTCTCGAACGCCAGGTCGTCGAAGCGGATGTCGCCGGCGTCATAGGGGGCAACGACGTCGTCCCACATCACGGCGCCGCGGATGGCGCCGAGATCGGCCGACTCGCGGGTGTAGGGCACGACGACGACCCGCTCGATGGACGGGATGCGTTCCACGATGGCGGCGATCTTCTCCAGGCAATCGTGCGCCTTGCCGTTATAGAAATAGCCCTCGGCGGCGATCAGCACCTTGGGTTCGATCTGGCCGAAGCGGTCGACCACGCCCTGCACGCCGAAGTCGGGCGAGGCCGTGGACCAGATCGCCCCGATGCCGGCGCAGGCCAGCATGCCGATGACGGTCTCCGGCATGTTGGGCATGTAGCCGGCCACCCGGTCGCCTTTCTGCACACCCTGGGCGATCAGCGCCTGCTGGATCCGCGAGACCGCCGCGCACAGGTCGCGGTAGGTCAGGCGGCGCTTGACCGCCGTCTCGCCCCAGAACACCAGGGCGTCGGCGTCCGGGTCCCAGTCCGGGCGCAGCAGGTTGCGGGCGAAATTGATGTGCCCGTTGGGGAACCAGCGCGCCCCCGGCATGCGGGTGACGTCGTCCACCACCACGTCGCCCTTGTCGCCGATCAGGCCGCAGAAGTCCCACACCGCCGACCAGAAGGCGGCCGGCTGGTCGATGGACCACTGCCAGAGCGAATCGTAGTCGTCGAGCGCCAGCCCGTGGGCCGCGTTCACGCGCTCCATGAAGGCGGTCATGTTGCTGGCGGCGATAGCCTCGGCCGACGGGGTCCAAAGCGGTTCGGTCACGGTCGTCCTCCCGGTGTTCTCACGCGCCAGTGGTCACACGTGGCGGGGCGTCCGGCCATGCCGGGACGGCGCCCCCCTGTTTGACGGCGGGTCTTGTTGACGGCGGGTCTTGGCGGCGCCGGGGTGCCCGGCCCGACGCCCGTTGGTTCCGATGCCGGTAGTGTGCCCCAACGGCGGAAGGGGGCCAAGAGACTCGCCGGTGGTCTTCACCCGGTGCCGCCGGCGTCCTCCGGGTCCGGGCCGGCGTCGGGAAAGACGAAGCACTCGTCGGCCTCCACCGCCAGCGCGATGATGTCGCCGGGATCGCAGCGCGGCCGGCCCGGCACCCGCGCGGTCAGCGGCAGGGCCTCGCTCTCCGGCCGGCCGGGGGCGGTCAGACCCAGCAGCAGGATGGTCTCGTGCCCCAGCGGCCGCACCGAGACCACGCGGGCGGCGAACCCGGTGTCGCCCGACAGGGTGGGGATCAGGGCTTCGGGCCGCGCCAGCACCCGCGCCGGGGTGCCGTCGGCCAGCTCGGGGGCGTCGAAGCGGCCGAGCGGGGTGTCCAGCGCGCCGTTCCGGATCACCCCGGCGCACTCGTTCACCTCGCTGAAGAAGCGCACCGCGAAGGGCGAGCGCGGCCGGTGGTGAAGCTGCATCGGGCTGTCGATCTGGACGATGCGGCCGGCCTGCATCAGGGCGATGCGGTCGGACATGAACATGGCCTCTTCCGGATCGTGGGTGACCATCAAAGCGGCCACCCCGGTTTCCTGGAGGACACGCAGGGTCTGCTCGCGCACCGTGCGGCGCAGGCGGGTGTCCAGGCCGGAGAACGGCTCGTCCAGCAGCAGCAGGGCCGGTTCCGGCGCCAGCGCCCGGGCCAGCGCCACCCGCTGCTGCTGGCCGCCGGAGAGCTGGTGCGGCCAGGCGCGGGCGTGGTCGGCCATGCCGACGTCGGCGAGCACCGCCCGGGCGCGCGCCTGCGCCGCCTTGCGCGGCCGGCCCTTGAGGCCGAACAGGACGTTGTTGAGCACGGTCAGATGCGGAAACAGGGCGAAGTCCTGGAACAGGAACCCGACCCGGCGCCGCTCCGGTGGCACGTGCACCGGCGGCGCCGCGCCGGCGTCGGCCACCGTCGCCCCGCCGATGCGCACGGTGCCGGTCCAGGGCCGCTCCAGGCCCGCGGCGAGGCGCAATGTCGTCGTCTTGCCGCAGCCGGACGGGCCGAGCAGGCACACCACCTCGCCCGGCGCCAGGGTCAGGTCCAGGGCGCGCACCACCGGGCGGCCGTCGTCGTAGCCGTGGGTGACCCCCTTGAAGGCGAGGGCGGGCGCCGCAGCCGCAGCCGTCATGCCGGCCCCCCCTGACCCCAGTCGCGGGCGCGCGAGATCGAGCGGCTCAGCAGCAGCACCGGGATCAGGCCCACCAGAACGATGCTGAGCGCGGCCAGGGCGGACTGTTCCAGCAACTCGTCGGAGGCGAACTGGTAGACATGGGTGGCCAGGGTCTCGAAGTTGAACGGGCGCAGGATCAGGGTGGCCGGCAGCTCCTTCATGCAGTCCACGAACACCAGCAGGGCGGCGGTCAGCAGGCTGCCGCGCACCAGGGGGGCGTGCACCTCGCGCAGCACCTGCCCGGGCGTGCGCCCCAGGGTGCGCGCCGCCATGTCCAGGCTGGGGCGCACCCGGCCCAGGCCGGCCTCCAGGGTGCCGTGCGACAGGGCGAGGAAGCGCACGGTGTAGGCGAACAGCAGCGCGAACACGGTGCCGCTGAGCAGCAGGCCGGTGTCGATCCCGAAGGTGCCTTCCATGATCGCGTCCACGGTGTTGTCGATCCCGGCCAGCACGGTCAGCACCCCCACCGCCAGCACCGCGCCCGGGATGGCGTAGCCCAGGCTGGCGAAGCGCACCAGCAGGCGCAGGCCGCGGCCGCCGTCGAGGCGCACGGCGTAGGCCAGGAACAGCCCGATGGCAACCGCGATCAGGGCGGCGCCGGCCGACAGGCCCAGGCTGCTGAGGGCATGGGTCAGAAACCCGGCGTTCCACGACTCCTCGAACCGCACCACGGCGTGGCGGGTCAGCACGGCCACCGGGACGACGAACCCCACCACGATGGGCAGGGCGCAGGCGACGGTCGCGAGCGGGGCGTGCCAGCCGGTCAGGCGCACGCCGGCGCTGCTGCGGGTGCGGGTGCTGGTGGCCTGATAGCCGCGCCGGCGTCGGCCCAGGCGCTCGGCCACGATCAGCAGCACCACGAAGCCCATCAGCACCAGGGCGATCTGGGCCGCGCCGGCCCGGTTGTGCAGGATCAGCCAGACATTGTAGAGCCCGGCGGTCAGGGTCTGCACCGCGAAGTAGTCCACGGTGCCGAAGTCGTTCAGGGTCTCCATCAGCACTAGTGCCAGGCCGACCACAATGGACGGCCGGGCCAGCGGCAGCGCCACCCGGCGGAACGAGGCCCAGGGGCCGCAGCCCAGGGTGCGGCTGACCTCCAGCACGCACAGGGACTGTTCCAGAAAGGCGGCCCGGGCCAGCAGGTAGACGTAAGGGTAGAACACCGCCGTCATCATGATGGCCGCGCCCGGCAGCGAGCGGATTTCGGGGAACCAGTAGTCGGCCGCGCTGTCGAACCCGAACACGGCCCGGATCGCCCCCTGCACCGGCCCGGCGTATTCCAGCAGGTCGGTGTAGACGTAGGCGATGACGTAGGCCGGCACCGCCAGCGGCATCAGCAGCGCCCACTCGAACAGGCGCCGGCCGGGGAAGCGGTACATGGTGACCAGCCAGGCGCCGGTGATCCCGATGGTCAGGGTGCCGGCGCCGACGGCGGTCATCAGCAGCACGGTGGTGGTGAGGTAGCGCGGCAGCACCGTGGCGGCCAGATGTGGCCAGATGTTCTCCTCCGGCCACAGCGCCATGACGAACACCGCGACCAGCGGGAGCGCCACCAGGCCGGCGACGAGCAGGCTGCCCCAGGTCCAGGGGCCCGGACGACGAAGACGGGCGCGGTACGCGATGGTTCGGGCCTCCCGACTGACCCCCCGGTTGCGAACGGCGCGCCGGCCGAAGCGGTGGCCGGCGGCGGTCGGCACCATACGCGCTCGGGTCCGGAACGCAAGGGGCGGCGGGCGCCCGGCGTGGTCCTACGGGGTCCGCAGGGTCGGGCGGGTGGCCGCCGCGGCACCGCCGCCAGGCAGGTTGTCGCGGTCGACCACGCGGTGGCGCGGCAGGGTCACGTGCACGGTGGTCCCGGAGTCCGGGTTGCTGGTCACCGTCACCCCGCCGCCGTGCAGGTCCACCAGGCCGCGCACCAGTGCCAGGCCGATGCCCCGGTGCGGCTCGCCGCCGTGGGCCAGGGTGGCGTCCAGCGGCCGGCGCAGGGCGATCAGGTCGTCCTCGCCCAGCCCCAGGCCGGTGTCGCTGACCGAGACGCGCGGCTCGCCGCCGCGTTCCATGGTCAGGCGCACCATCACCGGGCCGTCGGGCAGGCTGGCCCGCAACGCCGCGGTGATGAGGGTCGCCAGGGCATGACGCAGCGCGCCCACGTCGCCCTGAACCAGGATCCGCTCGTTGGGCAGGTGCCAGTCCCAGGCCATGCCGTGGTCGCGTCCGCTGTCGCGCACCTCGCGGCAGATGTCGCCCACCAGCAGGGTCAGGTCGAAGACGCCGCTGCCGCCGGGCTCGCCGCCGCCCTCCAGGCGGGCGACGTCCAGCAGGTCGTTCAGCAGGTCGAGAAGGTTGCCGCTGAGGGAGCGGATCTCCCCTGCATAGTCGCGGTAGCGGTCGGCGTGGGTCTCGGTCCGGTCCTGGGTCAGGGAGTCCGCGAACCCCTGAATGGCGTGCAGAGGCGCGCGCAGCTCCCGGGCGAGCTGGGCCAGGAACTCGGTGCGGCCCCGGGTGCGCGCCATCGCCTGGGTGCGCGCTGCGCCCAGGGCCTTCTGGGTGCGGTAGAAGCTGGTCACGTCGTCGAAGGCGTAGATCACCCAGGCGCGCTCGGCCTCGCCCCGCGCCAGCGCGAACAGGCCGCGCCGCAGCACGTGCAGGGTGCGATGACCCGAGACGCCCGACCACCATTCCACCTCCATGCTGCCGCCCGGCGGCAGGTGGGTGATGGTGCCGGGCAGCCCGAGCGCGCGCAGGACGGTCTTGACCGGCTGCTCGGCGATGTCGCCCTCGTCGACGTCGAAGCGGTCACGGAACACGGCGTTGGCGGCGACCGCCACGTCCTCGGGCCAGCCCAGCACGGACTGGGGGGTCGCCAGCAGCGCGCCGTTGTCGGCCAGATCGAGGCTTTCCAGGAGGTTCCCGGCGCGGCGCTCGAAGCGGTCGAGCAGGTCGTCCATGGCCGCGGCCAGGGCCGCCACCTCGGCCGCGGGGTCGGGCGCCGCGCCGGTCGTGCCGCCCAGGCCGCGGGCCAGGGTGTCGGCCAGCCGCCGCATCAGGTCGAGAGTCCACGGCTCCCAGGCGCGGGAGTGGCCCCGCACCTCTTCGCGCCACAGATTGAACGACTTGCGCGGGGACAGCCGCTGCGAGGCGGCGTCCACCTCCACCGGCTTGTTGGGATCGCCGCCCCAGTGCACCTCGCGCACCAGCTCGTCGCGGAAGCAGGCCAGCGCCACCAGCGGCTCGCGGGAGGGAAACGCCACCAGCGCGCCGCGACAGCCGGGCAGGTCGAGGTCGTCGAACAGGTGGGTGTCGGCCAGGGCCTGGGAGACGAACACCCCGTTCTCGGCGTGGGCCGCGGCGCGGGCGAAGAAGGCGGCCAGGGTGCGCGGTGCCGGGGTGTTGCCGGTGGTGGCGGTGCGGTCCGGGCTGTGCACCGCGATGCCGTCGCAGCGGATCACGTCGCTCAGGCGCGGGCCGCCGAAGAACAGCACGTCCAGCGGGTTGCCCCGGGCGCCCAGGCGGCCCTGGACCATCTCCAGGAAGCGCCGGCTGCGCCGCTCCTGGCGGGTGCGTTGCAGGCTGAGGATGTCGCCGATGCGGTCGGAGGTGCGGGCGGTCAGGCGTGCGACCGCCTCGCGCCGGTGCCAGGGGACCGTCTTCGGCCCCATGTGGTGGCAGGCGATCAGGCCCCACAGGGCGCCGTCGATCACCAGCGAGGTGACCAGCGTCGCCCCCACGCCCATGTTGCGCAGATACTCGATGTGATAGCTGGAGACGCTGCGTAGCACCGCCCGGCTGAGATCGAGCGGGCCGTCGTCGGCCACCGAGTCGGCCCGGGTCAGGGGGACGGCCAGGCCGTTGACGTCGGCGATGACCCGCAGGAGCGTGCTGAGGTACAGGCGGCGGGCCTGCGACGGGATGTCCGAGGCGGGGTAGCGCAGGCCCAGGAACGGGGTGAGGTCGGGGTTGCGCGCCTCCGCCACCACCTCGCCCGACCAGTCGGGATGGAACATGTAGGCCATGACCCGGTCGTAGTCGGTCACGCCCGCGATCGCATGCACCGCCTGGTCGAGAAACTGGTACAGGTTTTCACTTTCCGTCAGGCCGGCCTGGGCGATGCCCTCGGCCTCGAAGGTCGCTTCGGCGGCCTCCTCGTCATGCTCGTCGACCGGCTCGAGATCGACGATCAGGCGCACCGCGCCGTCGGCGGTGTCGGCGCGGTGGGCGGTGGCCCGCAGACGGCGGAGCCGGCCCCGGTCCGCCGGCGGCCGGGCGTAGACCCCCAGCGGCGGCAGGTCGGCGCGCCCGGCCTGGGCGGCCAGCCCCTCCAGGCCACGCACCGCCAGCGGGTCGAGCACCTGGGACAGCGGCCGGCCGAGCAGCGCGTCGGCGGGGGTGCCCAGGAACGCCTCGGTGTTCTGGCTGGCCTGAAGCACCGCCAGCGGCGATCCGCCCAGCACCAGAAGGCAGCCGTGGCCCTGCACCAGCTCCAGCAGGTGGATCGGCTCGTTCTCGCATTCGCTGAGATCCACCGTCGGCAGATCGGTCCGGCTGTCGCTCATGGCCTCTCGTCGAACCAGTGGTGCAGAAGCGCGAAGGCGCGCCGGGCGGCCTCCAGGGCGGCGGCGGCGTGGCCCGGATCGCGCCCGGCGGTGTCGATGACCGCGCCGACCCGGCGCCAGTGCGTCGCCAGATCGACCTCCGGGGAGCCTAGGAAGCGGGTCGCCCCCGCCACCGGCGCCGGCAGCGCGCCGGCCAGGTGGCGGGCGAGGCCGCGTCCGCCCAGGCGCGATCCCTCGGTCACGTACAGAACGCCGAGCGCCGCCCCCGGTCCCGAGGGCAGGGCGATGGCCGGGGGCGCGGGCGGGTCGGCGGTGGGCGTCACGCCGGCGCGGGCCAGATCGGCGAGGTCTGCGGCCAGGGCCGGCCGGCGCGAGGCGCGCGCGAAACCCTGGCGCGCCAGCCACGGATCGGCGGGGATCAGGACCTGGGTCTCGGCGACCGTCAGGAAGGCGTCGAACCGGGCCAGGATGCGGCCATAGCGGGCGGCCTCCAGCCGTGGCGCCTGCAACGGCGCGAGCAGCGCGGCGCGGTGCAGGGCCTCATGCGGCTCCCGCGTGGCGGCGCGCAGGCGCGTCATCAGGGCCGGTCCGTCGCGGGAGGTCTGCGCGGACGGGGATAGGGCGAGACGTTGGGGCAAAGCCGCACCCCTCGGCGACGGAGGACGATCCAGGGACACCCGCCTACGCTATCAGGGGCCGGCAGGGCGCGCCAACGCTATGTGACACCGGGTCTTTCGGACGGCACCGCGACCGGGCCGGCGGTGCCGCGCCGCGCCGCGCCGTCACGTCAGGCTGTACAGCCACCCGGCCAGCCCGGCGGCGGCGAGGGCGACCGCGAGCGCGAGCACCCGGCTGGCCATGCGCGGCGGCGGGTCGGCCTTGTCGGCGGGCAGCCACTTGCGGCCCACCACCATGGCGCCGATCAGGTTCTCGCGCTTGACCACCAGATACACCACGGCGGCCAGCACGTGCAGGCCGGCCAGCACCAGCAGGGCGTTGAACAGCACGCCCTTGTGCAGGCTGGTCAGGTCGCTGGAGGTGGCGCCGTCGACCAGGCCGGCCAGCGGGCCGGAGACGAAGGCCCAGGTGTTCTCGCTGGCGAACAGGCCGGTGCCGGCCTGGACCCCGACCATCAGCAGCAGCAGCAGCACCATGACCGCGCCGGCGGGGTTGTGGCCGATGCTGTCGTCCGGGGCCTTGCTGAAGGTTCGGCGCAGGTAGCGCCCCACCGCGCCCGGGCCGCGCACGAAGTCGGAGAAGCGCGCCGTCTGGCTGCCGATCACCCCCCACAGCAGGCGGAACACCAACAGCCCGACAACCACGTGGCCGGCGATGAAATGGACCGTGAAATCGCCCTCCTCGCCGCTCCACCAGGCCACCCCCAGGGCCGCCACCAGACCCCAATGGAACAGGCGGGTGGGCAGGTCCCAGACCGCCACGCGGCGCTTGGGCTGCGCACCATCGTGCGCGGCGTCTGTGGCGGCTCGGTGTGGGGCCTTCGGGGCGGACGCGGTCATGGGCGGCCTCCTGTGCGCGGGCAAGGGGTGGGCGGTGATGCCGTCCGGTATCGGCCGCGGTCGGCCGTTTGTCCAGTGACACCGGCCGGTCCCGGGCGCCGTGCACCGATCCCGCATGGCACAGCGGATGCTGGCACCACCCAGAAAACCGGCACCACCCAGAAAAAGGGTCCCCGGCGCGGGCCGGGGACCTGAGGTGATCTTGAAGCAGGAGACCCGGATACGCCTACCGCTTGATGCGGATCAGCTCCTCCAGCATGTCGTCCGAGGTGGTGATGATCTTCGCCGCCGCCGAATAGGCCCGCTGGGTGGTGATCATGGTCGTGAACTCCTGGCCCAGGTCGACGGTCGACGACTCCAGGGTCGCCTGCGCCACCGTGCCGGCCCCGGCCGTCCCGGCCTCGCGCACCGTCGGCAAGCCGGAGTTGTCGGTCTGCTGGAAGACGTTGCCGGTCAGGGCGTTCATGCCGTTCGGGTTCACGAAGGTGGCGATCGGGACCATGAAGATCGGGGCCTGCACGCCGTTGTCGAACAGCGCCGTGACGATGCCGGTCTCGGAGACGGTCACGCCGGTGAAGTTGCCGAAGCGGTTGCCGTTCTGGTTGACATAGTTGAGCTGGTAGTCACCAGACAACTGCTGCATGGCATCGTTTGTGTTGTAATTCCCCAGGAACTGCGAGATCGCGCTGCTGCCCTGCATGTCCGCGGCGCCGTTCGACCAGCCGATTTCCACGCTGGTCGCGGGGTCGTCGGCGCCTTGCGGCGAGTAGCCGAAGAAGCGCGCCGGCGTGCCGTCGCCGTTGAACACGATGCCCGAGGGATAGTCGCGGTCGGTGGCGCTGGTGACGCCGTTCGAGTTTACCCAGGAGCCGCGCCAGTCGCTTTCGTTGGGCAGCGGCGGCGCGCCGGCGGGCGCACTGAGCTGGGCCACGGTCCAGGGTTGCAGCACGCCGCTGGCATCGGGGACCGGGGTCTGGATCACCGACGGGTCGGTGCCGGTGAACAGGGCCGAGGTGTCCACCGACATCTCGTCGGACTCCGAGCCCTGACGGAAGATGATGGCGTCGGTGCCGGCCAGGCGCTCGGCCCAGCGGCCGGGCGGGGTCTTGCCGGTGATATTCTGGACCGTGCCGTCGCCGCCGCCGGTGTACTCGGCGTCATAGGCATGACGCGAGGCCTGCTCGACCGCATCGCCCAGGCTGTCCAGCACCTGCGACAGGGTGCGCCCCTGGGTGCCGATGGTGAACGGGCCGGCATCGCCGGTGGCGGACAGGGTCACGTTGGCGCTGTCGGTGGGCGTCGAGGAGTCGAAGTCGAAGGTGTAGGTGGTTCCGCTGATGTCGATCGTAAACGACGTGCCATCATCCGGAATATCGGTGAAGTCGATGCGGCCGGACGAGAAGTATACGCTGGTATCGTCCTGCGCCTTGATGCTGACGTCGCGCGCGCCGGCCGGCGGCAGCAATTCCATGTCCCACACGTTCTGCCCGCGCTTGGTCCACTGGTAGTTCAGGTTGTGGCTGTTGCCCAGGCTGTCGAAGATCAGCGCGTTGGTCTTCTCGGTGTTGCCGATGGCCGCGCCGGCCGGCAGGTTGGCGCCGATGGACAGGCTGCCGGTGGCGCGCGCGGTGCCGCCGATGGTGTTCAGGTTCAGCGGCTGCATGTTGACGCTGTCGACGGCGTTGTCGTTGATGTAGAAGGTCTCGCCGTCGGCCTTCTTGTAGGCCTTGGTGTAGGTCTGGTTGTTGAACTCGACCATGGCCGAGGAGGCCGGACCCGCGCCCTGGATCAGGGGCCAGCCCTGGAGGTAATAGCCGGAGACGTTCTGCAGGTAGCCGTCCTTGTCCACCTTGAAGGAGCCGGCGCGGCTGTAGGCGTAGCCCGAAGGGTCGATCGCCTGGTCGGAGACGACGAAGAAACCCTGCCCGGAGATGCCGAAGTCCGTGGAGGAGGTGGTGGCCTGCAACAGCCCCTGTACGTCCACGTTGGTCCGCGGCGCGGACTGGACGCCGCCGGGTGAGTACTGGGTCACCGACACCTGGGCCGTGACCAGGGTCTGGAAGTTCACCGTGGTGCCCTTGTAGCCCACCGTGTTGACGTTCGAGACGTTGTCCGAGATGGCACCCATGGCGCTGGACTGCGATTGCAGCCCGGACACGCCCGAGAACAAGGCTCCGTACAGCGACATCGGTCTTCTCCTTCAAGGTGCCCGGGGGTGTCTCTCCGCCGGGTCCGTTCTGTTTGGTGCGGGCCATCGGGGCGCCGCACGGGTCCGGGGGCTCAGGGGGCGGCGTGGCGCCGCCCGGGGGTCCCGGACGAGGGGCTAGACGTCGGCGGTGTCGGTATCGGTCCCGTCGCCGGCGTCGCCGCCGCCGGTGCCGTCACCCGCGCCGTCACCCGCGCCGTCACCCGCGCCGCCGTCCCCGCCGTCCGCGTCGCCGCCGGCCTCACCGGGCAGGGTCGCGAACACGCCGAGCACCTTGTTCATGTCCACCGACAGGTCGCCGATGGCCAGATAGGTGGCCTTGTCGTCGGAGGCGACGCCGGTCACCCGGCCGATGGCGGTGGTCCAGGTCTCCAGGGTCTCGTCTTCGCTGGCGTCGTCGCGCTCGGTGGCGTTGACCTCCAGCAGGTAGACGCCGTCCTCGACCGGGTTGCCGTTGTAGTCGGTGCCGTCCCAGGTGATCTTGTGCAGACCCTGGCTGGGCTCGCCGGCGAAGCTGCGCACCACGTTGCCGTCGGTGTCCTTGACCGTCACCGTGACGTTCTTGGCGCGGTCGGACAGGCCGTAGGTGAAGACCGCCTGGCCGTTCTGGAGCATCACCTTGTTGGTCTCCGCCTCGACGTAGCTGTCGAGGAAGTTCACCGCCATGGCCTGCTGCGTCTTGATCGTCGAGGCCAGGAGGTTTTCCAGGTTCTCGTTCTGGGCGATCTGCTGCTCGACCTGGGCGAACTGGACGAGCTGGTTGGTGAACTCCGTCGAGTCCATCGGCGACAGCGGGTCCTGCGCCTTGAGCTGTGTGGTCAACAGCGTCAGGAAGCTGTCCAGATCCTTGGCCAGCTTGTTGCGGGACTGACCCGTCTTGCTGGCGTCCTCCGGATTGATGAGGCCGGCGGCGGCGACCGAATCGACCATGGCGGGCTTCTCCTCGACGCGAACGGTTGGACGCGAACGGTTGGACGCGAACGGTTGGACGCGGACGGTTAGACGCGAACGTTGATGCCGCCGCGCGCCTGGGCGGCGGCCGCGGCCAGGGTTTCGGGATCGGGCTCTTCGGCGACCGGCGCGTTACCGGCGTCCTCACCGCCCTGCGGCGTCTGGCCGGGACCGCTGCCGCGTCCGTCCGCGTCGCCCTGGGCGGCGGCCCCGCCGTCGCCGCGCAGGCTGAACTGGATGCCGCCGCCGTCGGTCTTCAGGCCGGCGTCGGTCAGCGCCCGCTCCAGGCCGCGCGCGTCGCGTTGCAGCAGGTCCAGGGTGTCGGCCTTGTCGACCGTCACATGGGCCGAGACGCGGCCGTCGGCGCCGAACTCCAGCTTGACCTCGACACGCCCCAGCGACTTGGGATGGAGCTGAAGCGTCACCCGGTCCATGCCGCGGTTGGCGGCCTTGTGGATGGTGACGCGGAGCTGCTCCACGACCGGACGGGTCTTGGGGTCGGGACGGGCCGGTTCGGCGGCGCTGCCCTGGCCGGTGCGGGCCACCTGCTCGGCGAAGCTGCCGGAGGCGGCCGGGCCATCGGCCGGCATCGCGCCGCTGGGGGCGGTGCCCGCGCGGGTGGCGGCGCCCTGGGCCTGACTGCCGCTGCCGGCCCCGGTCTGGCCCTGGCCCTGGCCCTGGGCCTGGGTTTGACCCGGTGCGCCGGCGCGCCCCGGGGCGCGGGCGAGGGCGCCGTCGCCGGGCGCGCTGGCGCCGGGCGTGCGGCCGCCGGGGGCGCCGCTCCAGGCCGGGCGGCCCTCGCCGGGGCGGGGCGTGGGCGCCGTATTGGCGGCGGCCAGCGTGGCGGCGGCGGCGCGCTGGGCCTGGGCGGCCTCGGTGTCACCGCGCCCTTCGGCGGCGGAGGTCTGGGCGCCGGCCTGCGCGGTCATCTGGGCCTGCGCCTGCTGGCGCGCCTGGGCGCGGGCGTCGGCGGCGGCCGCGTTCAACTCGGCGGTGGTCGGCTGGGCGCCCGGGCTGCCGGGCTTGGCCGGGGTGTTGCTGACGAAGCCCTCGCCCTGGGCCTGGCGCAGGCCGTCCAGCACCTGCTGGCGCAGGGCGGTCGCGCCGCTCGGCTCGCTCCCCGATGCGGACGCGCCGGCGGCGGCGGTCCGGCCGGCCTGGGCCTGTGCGGCGGTTTCGGGACCGGGGGCGGCCGCCGGGCGCGTCTCGGGCGTGGCCGCCTGGGCGGCGGTCTGGCGGGAGCCGGCGCCCGAACCCGCGTCGTGCACGGTGACGCGGGCCTGGACGGGGGTGTCGGGCTTGACCTGGCGGGCCAGGGCGTCGGCCTGGGCGCGGGCGCCCTCGGTGCGCGGCGGCGCGGCGGCGGTCGGCGCCTTGGGAGCGGATCCGCTGGCCGTGCCCGGGGACGGGGTGGCCCCGGGTGCGGCGCGGCCTGGGGCCGAGTCGCCCGCGCTGGCGGTGCGGGCGGCGGCCGCCCCGGCGGCGCGTGCGGCGGCGGTCTCGGCGCCGGCCTCGGTGCCAGCCTTGGCAGCGGTGGCGGTGTCCTGGGCTGCGGCGCCGGCGCCCTGCGTCCGGAACGGGCCGGACGGGGTGGTGTGGGCGGTCGCGGCGGCGTCGGCCGGGGTCGGGGTGGTTGCGGCCTGTCCCGACGGGGCGGTCTGCCCGGCGCCCGCGCCGGCCGCGGAGGTCGAGGCCGTGGCGGCGCTGGCGCCCGTCAGGCCCGAGGCGGCGGCCGTTGCCCGCGCGGCGGCGGCCGGGGCTGGGCGCGACTCGGCGGGGGTCGCGCGCGCGGCGGCGGGGGCGGCGTCGGCGCTGGCGGCATCCGCGGCGTCGTCGGCGTCGTTGGCGCGGCGCGGCGCGGCGGCGGTCTCGGACTCGCGGTCAGGTTCGGGCTCGGGATCGGCCCGACGCGCCGGAGCGCCCTCGTCGCGGTCTCGGGTCTCGCGCGCGGGGGCAGGGCGGGGCGCCGGATCGGGCTCGGGCGGGGCGGCGAACAGCGTGTCGGTCATCGGCACGGTCAGGCCGGCCGCCGGCGCGGCGCCCGTGCTCACCCGGCCGATCAGGGCGGCGAACAGCGTGCCCGCGGTGGGGGCGGGGGCCTTCGACGGCGCGCCGGATCCGGCGGCGGGGCCGGCGGCGGAGGCGGGGGAAACCGGAGTGATGTCCATCACGGCCATCCTGGTGGTGCATCGGAGCCCGGGGTGGGCAGGGCGCGGCATGGACGCCGCCGCCCCAGGCTCAAGCAACCGCCGGGCCAATCCACAAAACGATCGTCAAGTCCTTGGAAACGCGGCGTATCTTGGCCGGACGACCCGGGGCATGGACAACCGGGCGGGACCGTGGCTGTCGCCCGCCGGTCGGTGCGGCACGGACTGCACGGCGGGCTCGGCAACTCCTGCCGGGGCCGGATCCCGGCGGGTGACCGGCACGCCCGGCGCACACGGCGGCGCCCGCCCCGGGGGGAGGCGGGCGCGCCACGGCTCTCGGGCTGGCGGGGAACGCGGGCTAGATGTACTGCTGCAGCGACAACTGGCTGATGCGGGCGTAGCTCTGGAACGAGACGTCGAGCGCGCGGGCGTCGTCCTGCAACCGGGTGGCGGCGTCGATGATGTTGACGTTCTCGATCTCGGTCTGCCGGTTTTCCAGGAACACCTCGTAGGACTGGGCCTCCTCGATGGCCCGGTTGAGGGTGACCTGCTGGAAGCCGATGCGGCGCGCCACCGTGTCCAGGTCGCTGGCCGCGGTGCTGCTGTCGTCCAGCGATTCGTTGAGCCACGTCAGCGCGGTGTCGAGCCGGCCCAGGTTGTTCTCCAGGTCGCCCTGGGCCAGCGTGCCGAGCGCGCGCACCGCCTTCTCGAACGCCGGATCCTTGGCGGTGACGCCGAGCTGGATGGTACGGTCGGCGCTGACCCGGTGGTCGATCGCCAGACTGTCGCCCCGGTAGTAGCTGACGGTCTCGATGGTGGTTCCGCTCGTGTCGAAGGTTGCGGCCGTCGCTGCGGTGCCGTTCGCCCCCTCGCCGAGGGTCAGCACGCCGGCGGCGTTGGCGGTGACGGTGTAGGTCTCACTGGTATCCGAGTCGGATAGGCGCACCGTCGCGCCCACCGGTATGTTGTTGACCGCCGAGGCCGGGGTGACGGTCACTGTGTAGGCGCCGGGACCGCCGCCGAAGGACAGCGCCGCCGACATTTCGTCCGGTGTCACCTTGATGTCGGGCACGTTGGCCGGGCGGGTGTCCGGGTAGATCAGGCCGGTCCCGGCGTCGCCGGTGTAGTCCGCCTGGAAGGCGTCCAGATCGCCGTAGGGCACCTCGACCGGCGCGATGGTGGTGCGCCCGCCCGCGAACAGGTAGCGCCCGTCGGTGCTGGTGTTCAGGTAGCCGGAGACGTCCTGAAGGGTGGCGAAGGCGCGCTCCTGGATCTCGCGCAGCTTCTGCAGGTCGTCGCCGTTGCTCGGGTCGAAGGTCTGATTGTTGAGCGCGATCAGATCGTTGCGGAACGTGCGCACGCTCTCGCGCAGGCCGCTGACGGCGGTCTCCATCGTGCCCAGGCGGACGTTGGCGATCTGATTGCCCTGGGTGAAGCGCTGCACCGAGGTCTTCTCGGTCTCGACGCTGACCAGCCGGAAGCTGTCGATGGAGACACCGGCGTAGTCCTGCGACTTCTTTTCGGTGCTGAGCTGGGTCTGCGTCTCGTACAGGCGCTTCTGGACCGTCATCATCTGCTGCACGAGCGACGTTCGCTGCGCGAACGTGCCCACGCGGGTCGAGATCCCCATCATGGCCGGGCCTCCTGCGTGCCGGGGCGGGTGGGCCGGACGACGCGCGACGGCGGCCCCGTTCTGGTGCGGCGCTGCGCTGTCATGATGCCCACCCTCCCGTCTAGACGATACTGTTGAGGACGTCGAACATCTCGGCCGTGGTGGCGATCACCTTGGCGGAGGCGGCGTAGCTCTGCTCGAAGATGATGAGCTGCGCCAGTTCCTCGTCCATGTTCACGGCGCTGATCTCGGCGTGCTTGCGGTTCAGCGTGTCCACCAGGCCGGTCTGATAGTCGGTGCGGGTCTCGTTCGTCGAGGCCTCGCGCGCGTTCAGCGACAGCGTCAGCGTGGCGTGGTCGATCAGCGACCGGGTGGTGGCGGGCAGGCGGCCGGCGCTGTCGAACGCCTGGGTGCCGCGCAGGGCCTCGGCCATGGCGTTGGCGGTGCTGTTGTCGCCGGCGCTGAGCGTGTACTCGCCGGTGTCGGCGTTGTACAGCATGCTGCCGCGCGAGATCAGGGACGGGTTGGCGCTGATCTCATCCTTGATGGCGATGTCGTTCGACAACCCGGCACTGCTCACGCCCAGGCCCAGCGCCGTCATCACGTCGGTGCCGGCGCCCGACTGGGTCACCGCCATGTCGTAGCCTTCCCGGTGTTTGACGCGCAGGCGCACGCCCTCGCCCTCGCGCACCACCTCGGCCTCCAGGAAGCTGCTCAGACCGGGGTCGTCGTTGATCTTGTCGGCAATGTCCTGGAGCGTATCGGTGCCGGCGATGGTCAGCGTCCCCCGGTTCAGGCCGCCGGCGGGGTCGTTGTCGCTGAACACCAGGTCGCCGCCGACGAAGGGCCGCCAGCCCGCGCTCTTGACGCCCGAATCCCAGGCCCAGTCGGCGCGCGGCGCGGTGTAGACGTCGTTGAGCCCCAGGAAGCTGGCGAAGCCCTGGTGGGTGCTGTCGGTGGTGCTGGCGCCGTCACCGTCGGCGTTGAAGGAAATCGTCGCGTCCTCATGCACCCAGGTGGCGGGGTCGCCCGGGTCGACGGTCTTCACGTCCTTGAATGACAGGCCGTAGTCGTTGCTGTTCAGCTTGATGTCCAGCTTGCCGTCGGTGAACGTTACGCTGGGCGAGGCCAGGGCGCCGCCGCCGGCCCCGGCCAGCCAGGTGGCCAGGTCGGCGCGGACGTCCTCCAGGGTGTGCGGCCCGGGGCTGCCGAGAATGGTCTTGAGGGTGGTCGAATCGACCTGGGTGCCGTCGGCGTCGAACAGGCCGATCACGGTGTCGTGGCTGGCGTCCAGGGTGATTTCCTGGGCCGTGGTGTCCAGGAACGTCCGGGTGCCGACGTACTCGTTGGCGAGGTTGGGATAGCTGGTGCCGCGGTTGTTGACCTGGTTGACGGTGTCGGCCAGGCCCCGGGTCAGTTCGTCGATTTGGGCCTGATAGTCGGTCAGCACCGAATCACGCATGTCGATCAGGGCCGACAGCTTGCCCTCGGTGATGTCGTCGGTGATGTCGGCGCCGTTCAGGGTGATGCCCTGGATGTCCCGGCCGCCCTTGGTCTGCCACGGGCTCATGTCGGACAGGGCGGTGTGGTTCAGCTCCTTGACCTCGCGGTCGACCAGGATGCTGCCGCCCTCGGTGTAGACGGTCAGCTCGCCCGACCCGCGGGTGAAGGTGGTGACGTTCATCAGCGACGTCAGTTGTTGCACCGCCACGTCGCGCTGGTCGATCAGGTCGGTGCCGTCGCGCCCGGTGGCCAGCGCGTAGGCGATCTCCTCGTTCAGGGTTTGGATGTCGTGCAGCAGGCCGTTGGCCTGGTCGACGGTGCGTTCGATCTCCTGGTCAGCGTCCAGGCGGAGCTGTTGCAGCCGCGTGCCCATGCTGTTCAGCTTGCGCGCCGCGTCCTCGGCGCGCTGCACGGTGGCCAGGTGCTGCTCGGTCTTGTCCGGCTCCAGCGCCAGGGTTTCCACCTCCTCCACCAGCTCCGCCATGATGTGGGCGATCGAGCTGTTGTCGGCGGGGGTGCCGAACAGGTCCTGCATGCGGTCGTAGTAGTCGCTCCGGACCGACAGCTCTTCCAGCTTGGCGGTCTCGCGGTTGAGTTCCTCGATCAGGCCGAAGTCGACGCGCCGGGTCACCTCGGTGACCTGGACGCCGGCGCCGGTGCCGGAGAGAACCCGGCTCTCCTGGTTGAAGATCTTCTTGGTGTAGCCGACGGTGTTGACGTTGGCGATGTTGCGCGAGACCAGGTCCAGACCCTTCTGGTTGGTCTGTAGTCCGCTGAGCGCCGAGCTCAAGGCCAGGTTCAGGCTCATGGGTCAGGTCCTTTCCGCGCCGCCCCGCCGTCGGGGCCGGGGCTTTGGCCGGGGGCTGGGGTCGGGGCCTAGAGCATTTTGCCCAGCACTTGCATCGTGCAAAATGCTCTAGCGTCTTGATATTGAAGCAAATCGTCGTCGCGATCCGTGCCAGATCGCGCGGGATTGGCTCTAGAGGTTCTCGTTGTACGCCATCGTCACGCGCGACGGGTTGTGGGTCGGGTCACTCATGCGCCCGTCGGCGGCGTAGCCGGGGGCGCGCTCCGCGTTGACGTGCTTGACCGCGTCCACGATCAGGCTCATCAGCCGGTTGGTGCCCTCCATCGTGGCCTTCAGCAGCCGGGCGTTCTCGGCCAGGTGGGCGTCCAGGTAGACGCCGGTCTGGCGCACCACCGCCCGTTCGCCCTCCGGCAGCCCGGTGAGGTGGCCGGGGTCCTTGTGCACCGCCAGCATGCGCTCGCGGTACAGGCGGGTGGTGGCCTCCTTGCGGTCGGCCAGGGCGCGCACGGCGTCGACGTCGTGGCGGCGCAGCGCGGCGTTTTCCTCCACCAGCAGGTCGGCCAGCGCGCGCGCCGCCCGCACCACCTCGGCCGCCGCCGGGTCGCTGCGCACCGCTCCGGTGGGGGGCCGCAGGCCCTGGACCGTGTGGCCGGCGGGGATCTCCGCCCGTCCCGCCGGCGTGCGTCGCGGGTCGGGGGTGGCGGCGCGCGGTCCCCGGCCGGGGCGGCCCTGGGGGCCGGCGGCGGGTCGGCGGAGGCCGGCGGCGGGGGCTTGGGAGGGGGCTTTGGAGGGGGCAGCGGGGGCCGATCCGGCGCCGGGGCGGTCGCGTCCGGCTCCGCTGCCGATCGCCAGGGCCGGCGGCCCCGGGCGCGCGGCGCCCTCGGCGGATGGCGGCGCCGCCCCGGGCTTGGCGGATGCCGCCCCGCGTGCCGGGGGCGCGACACCGACGTTCACGCGCGGCGCGCCCGGCGCGGGCGGGGATCCGGCACCCGACCCGGTCGCGGCGCGGGGTGCGGCGGTCGCGGGACGCCCGAGGGCGGGCGGCGGGCCAAGGGATGGCTTGTCCTGGGACATGATCGGTCTCTCCCGGGCCGGCTCAGAGGGATCGGGTCTGCGGCGTGGCCTGGCCTTCCTGGGCCGCCAGCATGGTCTTCAGCACCGCATCGGCGATGCCGACGCCACCGCGCCGGGCCATCATCTTGCCGTACTCGTCCACCAGCAGCGAGCGCCACACCTGCTCGGCATGGCCGCCGCCGAAGGGCGGTTCGCTCGACAGGCCGGAGAACATCGGTTGCAGCATCTGGCTGAGGAAGAAGGCCTCGAACTCGCGGGCCGCGCCGCGCGCCTGCTCGACGGTGCGGAAACGCCGGCCGCTCTCGTCCCCGCCGGCGCCGAGCGCGGGCGCGGACCCGGTGGCCTGGCGGGCGGCCTGATCGAGCTGGGCGGTGAGCATGCTGTCCATGGCGTGCCTCCGGGCCTCACATCACCTGGATTTCGGCCTGCAACGCGCCGGCCGCCTTGATCGCCTGCAGGATCGAGATCATGTCGCGCGGTCCCACGCCGAGGGCGTTCAGGCCGTTGACCAGATCCTGCAACGTCACGCCGGGGTTGACCACCGTCAGTCGATTGTCCTCGCCCTCGTCGATCTCGATGTCGGTGCGCGGCACCACCACGGTGTCGCCGGTGGTCGAGAACGGCGCCGGCTGCGAGACCTGCGGTGTCTCGGTGACGCGGATGGTCAGGTTGCCCTGGGCGATGGCGACCGTGTCGATGCGCACGTTCTCGCCGATCACGATGGTGCCGGTCTGTTCGTCGATGACCACGCGGGCGAGCTGATCGGGCTCGACGCGGAGCTGTTCCACGTCGGTCATCAGCGCCACCACGCCGCCGGGATAGTCGCGCGGGACCCGCATCAGCACGGTGCCGGGGTCCAGTGGCCGGGCCAGGTCGGTGCCGAGGAACGTGTTGATGGCGTTGGCGATGCGCCGGCCGGTGGTGAGGTCGGGGTTGCGCAGGCTGATCTTGACCGATTCCATGCCCGCCAGCTCGAACGGCACCTCGTTCTCGACGATGGCGCCGGCGGGGATGCGGCCGTTGGTGGGCACACCCTTGGTGACCGTCTCGGCCTCGCCCTGGGCGACGAAGCCGCCCACCTGGAGCTGGCCCTGGGCGACGGCGTAGATTTCGCCGTCGGCGCCCATCAGCGGGGTGACCAGAAGGGTGCCGCCGAGCAGGTTGCTGGCGGTGCCGAGGGCGCTCAGGGTGACGTCGATCCGGCTGCCCTGGCGGGCGAACGGCGGCAGCGTGGCGGTGACCATGACGGCGGCCACATTGTCCGGTGACAGGTCGCCGTCGCGGGTGTTGACGCCCATGCGCTCCAGCATGCCGATCAGGCTTTCCCGGGTGTAGGGATCGTCGTCCATGTCGTCGCCGGTGCCGTTCAGGCCCACCACCAGGCCGTAGCCCACCAGCAGGTTGTCGCGCACGCCCTCGAAATCGGCGATGTCCTTGATCCGCGAGGCCGCCCAGGCGCCCGGGGCGGCCAGCAGCAGAACCGCGGCCAGCGTCAGCGCGGCGCCCAGCAGGGCGACCGGGGACGGCCATCGGCGGTGCGGGCGGTGCGGCTGTCGGGTCATGGCAGGAACCCCGGGATCGTCGAGCGAGGGCGGCGGACGGCGGCAGGCAGACCGCCTCGCCCGGGGCAATGCGAACGGTGTGCCAACCGGGGCGTCCCGCCGGCGCGGCCCAAGCCCTTGTCGCGACACGGCTCTGCGGTCCGGGGCCGGGCCGCGTCCGGACGCCGGTCGGCACGGTCGACCGGCCGGTGGGCAGGAACTGCCGGCCGCGGCACGGGCGCGCGGACCGCGCAGGGCCGCCGGGTGCGCACGGGCGGACGCGACGGACGAAGAGGGGGTTTGCATCGCCCCGAGACGGCGGTCTACCCTTGACAGACTCGCGACCGGGCCGACTTGGCGCGAGAGTTGCAAGTGGCAGATGGACTTGCACAAGCTGCGGGACGAGGCCGCACGCGGCGCTCGGCGGGGCGGGATCGCGCCGTCGGATCGCCATGCGGCCGCAACGGACGGGTGAACCATGACGATGAAGATCGAAGGGTCCGGGCGGCCCGTCGCCATGGGCCGGGGCCGGCGTGCCGACCGCCCGTCGGACAGGGCCGGACTGGAGTTTGAGCGCGCCCTGAAGGGGGTCCTGGGCGAGGACGCCGACGCCGTCGGCGCGGCCGGCGACACGGCCGCCGCCGGCGGGGCCGGCGCGTTGACCGGACTGCTGGCGGTGCAGGAGGCCGGGGCCGCCGACGACGCCACCAGCGGCCGGCAGCGGCGCGGGCGGCTGGTCCGGCACGGCGAGGAGATGCTGGACCGGCTGGAGGAGATCCGGCTCGGCCTGCTGCTGGGCGCGATTCCCAAGGATCGGCTCATGGATCTGGCCCGCATGGTGCGCGCCAAGCGCGAGCAGGGGCCGGACCGCCAGCTTGACGCCCTGCTCGACGAGATCGAGCTGCGGGCCGAGGTGGAACTGGCCAAGCTGGCCCGCGCCGAGACGTAGGGCGGTCCGAGCCGCGCCAGGCGTCGGACCCCAGCATCGGACCCCAACATCGGATCGGGGCATCGGATCGGGGCATCGGATCGGGGCATCGGATCAGCGCATCGCAGAACGGCACCGGGCCGCGCGCCCGCCGCGGCGGCGGCGCCGGGGCCGATGTCGGCCGGCCTGGCCCCGCCGGGGCCAGGGGGGGGCGCGCGGCCGGACCGGGCGCGATCGAGACGGTGCAACATTTCGCCCCCGGATTCACCGGAACGCTTGCGAGGGTGCAGCCGCCCGCCTATAGTCCGCCGCGTCACGGGGAGGACCGAACTCCCGCAGGGCCGGGGGGCGGGTGAAGCACAAAGAAGGGTTTGAGGCGGACCATGAGCGTCACGCTGCCGCCGGATTATCGGCCGAGTGAGCATGAAGAGTTCATGAATGAGATGCAGCGCGAGTACTTCCGCAACAAACTGCTGAAGTGGCGCGCTGAACTCATCAAGGAGGCCGAGGAGACCCTGGAACACCTGCAGGAGGGGGGTCTTCAGGAACCGGATCTGGCCGACCGCGCGTCGGCCGAGATGGACCGCGCCCTCGAACTGCGGACCCGTGATCGCGCCCGCAAGCTGATCTCCAAGATCGACGCCGCCCTGCAACGGGTCGAGGACGGCAGCTACGGGTACTGCGAGGAAACGCACGAGCCGATCAGCCTGCGCCGGCTGGAGGCCCGTCCGATCGCGACGCTCAGCCTGGAAGCCCAGGAGCGCCACGAGCGCATGGAGCGCACGCACCGCATGGAATAGGCGCCGCGCGCGTGCGCCTGCAAGCGGTCCCCGAAACCCGCAAACCCGCCGCATCGCGCGGCCCGCGCCGACTCCGGTTCGCTGCGGCAACGGACGGGCGTCCCGCGCACGGACGCACGGTCCGACGCGCCGCCGGGGTCCCAATCCGGACCGGAGTGTTCTCGGGGATATTCGCCTTCGAGTAGTCCCTATGCGCCGGTGATGCATCCCAGGACGAGAATATGGGCTGCATTTTAGCCTTGGCGTGTCTTTTCGGTTGCCGCGGGTCGTTTCGCCTCATACGCTTGCTCCCGATTGCACGCGCCAGCAGCGTGTTCGGTTTCGTCACGCCGGAGGCAAGCATGGCCGAGCCCTTTATCTCTGAGATCCGCGTTTTCGCTTTCAACTTCGCGCCAAAGGGCTGGGCCAAGTGCGATGGCCAGCTTATGGCGATTTCACAGAACCAGGCCCTGTACTCGCTGATTGGCACGATCTACGGCGGGGACGGCCGCACGACGTTCGCGTTGCCCGACCTGCGCGGCCGCGCGCCGACGCATCACAGCGAGACGCAGCCCGTGGGCGCCAAGGGCGGAACCGAGACCGTGACCCTGACGACGGCCGAGATGCCGGCGCATTCCCACGGCATGCGGGCCACCAATGACAGCGCCGAGACCGAGTCTCCCAGCGGTGCCCTGGTGGCGCAGACCGAGGCCGCCAGCTACGGCGCGGCCACCGCGATGGTGCCCCTGAACGGGACCATGGTGACGAACACCGGGGAGACCTGGGCGCACGAGAACATGCAGCCGAGCCTGGTCCTGAACGCCTGCATTTCGCTGTTCGGCGTCTTTCCGCCGCGTAACTGACGACCGCGCCACTGCCGACCGCGCCGACAGTTGCGCGCCGATCCGCCCAGGGAGATCACGCCATGGACCCCTTCATCGGTGAAATCCGCCCGTTCCCCTACACCTATGCCCCGCGCGGCTGGGCCGCCTGCGAGGGTCAGCTCATGGCCATCTCGTCGAACGACGCCCTGTTCTCGCTGATCGGCACGACCTACGGCGGCGACGGGCGCACCACCTTCGCCCTGCCCGACCTGCGCGGCCGGGCCGCCCTGCACATGGGCCATGGCCCGGGCCTGTCGCTACGCCTCGAGGGCCAGAGGTTCGGCACCGAGCGGGTCACCGTGACCACCGCGGAAATGCCCGCCCACAACCATGTGATCCACGGCAGCACGGACGGCGCCACGCAGACCGTGGCGACGGACCATGTTCTGGCCGCCTCGACGACCCCGCACTACGGCGTGCCGGACCAGACCCAGATGGTCACGATGGAAGCCAACATGCTGGTCGACGACGGCCAGGGGCAATCCCACGAGAACATGGCTCCCTTCCTGGTCATCCGCTACTGCATCGCCCTGGTCGGCATCTACCCGTCCCGGCATTGATGCCGCGGTTGCGGCCCGGTCATGCCGAAGCCCTCCCCCCGGTCCGCGCGTCCGACCCAGAGCGGGCATGAGAACGACGGACTCCGTCGCGGCCCCCGCGACCCCGGAGTCGAGCAAGGAGACGTGTCGTGAGCGAACCGTTCCTCGGAGAGATCCGCGCCTGGCCCCTGACCTGGACCGTCGAGGGCTGGGCGCCCTGCGACGGCCGCCTGCTTGCCATCGCCCAGTATACCGCCCTGTTCTCGCTGTTGGGCACGACGTTCGGCGGCGATGGGCGGACCACGTTCGGGCTGCCGAACCTGAGCGGTCGCATGCCCGTCGGCCAGGGCCGCGGTCCCGGCCTGACGCTGCGACGCGTGGGCGAGACCGGCGGCGTGTCGGACGTGACGCTCAGCCAGCCGGAGATCCCACCGCACACCCACAGCGTCCATGCCGTCGACAGCAACGCCGCAGAGACCGCGCCCGGCCCCGACGTCGTGCTGGCGAAGACGCCTGCAGGCCGGGCCACCAAGCCGCTGTACGACATCCCGGATTCCTACACCCTCATGAACGCCCAGTCGGTCTCCAACACGGGGGGCAACCAAGCCCACGAGAACCGGCAGCCCTACCTCATGCTGAACTATCAGATCGCCCTGCAGGGGATCTATCCGCCGCGCAGTTGAGGCGGACGAGCGCCACGTCCCGTCCCGGGTGCGGGGCGCTCCGCGCGCCCCGGTAGAGAAAACGGGGAGAGAGCGAGGGAGACCGATGCCGGACGATCGCCCCGCCTCGCCCGCTCCACCCGGGGCGACCGGCGCCGCGGACCGGCGCGCCGCGCTGGGCGCGGCCATTGCGCCGCTCGGCCTGGCGCCCCTGACCGCGGCCGGTATGGCCCGCATGCGGGCGATCTACGAGGCCGGCCGGGCAGAGGACCGCGCGGCCATGGCGCCCCTGCTGGCGGCCGGCCTGGCGGGGGGGCCGGCGGCGGATCCGACGGACGACCCGAACGCGGCGTGGGCGCGCTTCATCGACCAGCAGTTCACCGCCCAGCACCGGGCCTATACCGACAGCTATCCCGGCGCCCGCCTCGATTTCGTCACCCTGGCGGGCGCGCCGATCGGGCGGTTCTACGTCTGGGACGGTCCCGCCGAGCTGCGTCTCATGGACCTGATCCTGCTGCCGGCCGTGCGCGGCCGGGGATACGGGCGCCGGCTGGTCACGGCGCTCTGCGCCCAAGCGGACGCCGAGGCGCGCACCGTCAGCCTGCATGTGGAACACCGCAACCCGATCCGGGCACTGTACGACCGGCTGGGGTTCCAGCCGGTTGCGGACCGGGGGGTGTACCTTTACATGGAACGGCCCGCGCGGCCCGCCCCGACCGCCGGGGCCGGGCCAGTCAGTTCATGATAATCTCGTAATCCGCCGCCCCGCGCTCCCCCGGGACCGGCCCGACCGGCACCATGAACAGCGCAACCTGGCCCAGATCCGGGTGGCCGATCGTGTAGGTCGCCTGGGGCAGCACCGCGTCGGCGGCGCCCCGCAGGACCAGCCGGAAGCCGGTGCGGGGTGCCCCGGGCGGCGTCGCCTCGGGGCGTTCCTCGACCGCCACCAGCGTCAGGGTATGCGCGCCGTCGAGGCCGGGATGGGCGATAACCAGGCCCTCCCCCACCAGCGGGCGCAGCGCGGCGGCCGTCAACGCCCCTGGATCGCGGTGCGGCAGATCGGCGGTCCCGGCGTCGCTCATGGCGGGCGGATCCTCGTGTGACGGGGTGTGACGGGGGGTGGGGACTGTCCTTAGCGCCGATCGCTCGAAATCGGAACCACCGGGGTGGGGCCAATTTCGAGCGTGAATCGGCGCGATCAGTTGGTTTCAGAGCGGAACGCCCGAATTCGAACTCACCATCCGAGTCCGTATTCGAGCGTTCCGCTCCATGACGCGAGGGCCGCCACAGGGCGGCCCTCGTCTGATACCGGCCAGCCGGCGAAAGACGTCTGTGCAAATGACGTCTGTGCAAAAAGACGTCTGTGCAGTCGTCGGCTGGTCTGAGGCGTGCGCGGGGTGCGGGCCGGAACCGGGCCACCCTCATTACGCTGGGGTCGGGGTCGGGGTCGGCTCCGGCAGACGCTCGCAGAAGGCCTCCAGCCACGCCTGACTGCGCTCGGCCTGGGTGATCTCGTGCTCCAACCAATCATTGAACGGCCCGTCGCCGTCCCCGTGCGCCTGGCGCATGTCGAGCAGACGGTTCAACTCGGTCTCGCGCGAGTCCAGCAACAGTTCGGCCTGGGCGCGCTGGTCCTCGGGCGGCAGCAGGTGCAGGAAGCGGAACTTCAGCGCCATCACCAGCTTGGACAGGTCCGACGAGGCCCTGAGGTTGGCCGTCAGCAGGCGGCGCAACTCCACGTGACCGGCTTCGGTGATCTCCAGCCGGGCGGTGTCGTCGATCCGATCGCCGGCGGACGAGCTGATCAACCCCTCCACCTGGAGCAGTTCCATGGAGCTGCCCAGGAGGTCCAGCGACGGACCGGTGATGCGGGTGACGAAGTCGCGCACCTGGCGGGCGATGGTGGCGTAGGAGTCCGGCGCGTCGGCGATCAGGCCGAGGGCGCACAGACGGACGGTCTCGCGCGGTGTCAGGGTCTTGTCAGCGAACATGGCGGCACCTCGTGAGCATGAGCCCGGGCGATATCCCCGGGGGTTCGGGCTCCATTGCGTCCGTCTCCGGGGCGCGGTGACGCCGGAAGCCCCCTCTCCCTGAAGACCGTACGATCCGCCAACCCGTCCGGATCACCGGCCGCGACGATGCTGTGTCGCGCCGCGAACGGTTTCACGATACCATTGCCGGGGTGGAAATGCCACAGCCGCGCGTCGGCCGCAGCGGCGGCGGCGATGCGCTCGGACCGGGGGCGGACCGGGGGCGGACCGGGGGCGCGTGCCGTCAGTCGCTCTCCGGCGCGGAGGCCGACTCGGCGCCGGACAGCCGGGCCAGGATCTCGTCGAGCTGGGCCAGCGATTGCCAGGTCACCGTCACCGTGCCGGCGCCCTCGGCCTTGGCGTCGATCGAGACCGCCATGCCCAGCCGGGCGCTCAGGTCGCGTTCCAGCGCCAGGGTATCGGCATCCTTGTCCGCCTTGCCGGCGCTGCCCCGACGCGGGCGGGCCTGCGCCCGGCGCTTCTGGGCCTCGCGCACCAGGGTCTCCGTCTGGCGCACGTTCAGACCCTTGCGCACCACCTCCTCGGCGAACGCCGTCGGGTCGTCCAGCGCCAGCATGGCGCGGGCGTGGCCGGCCGACAGCGCCCCGTCGGAGACCATGTCGCGCACCCCGGCGGGAAGCTGGAGCAGGCGCAGGGTGTTGGCGACGTGGCTGCGGCTCTTGCCCACCACCTCGGCCAGGGCGTCCTGGCTGTGGTCGAATTCCTCGACCAGGCGGCGGTAGCCCTCGGCCTCCTCGATCGGGTTGAGGTCGCGGCGCTGGAGGTTCTCGACCAGCGCCACCTCCAGGGTTTCGCGGTCGGACAGGTCGCGGAGCAGGATCGGCACCTCGTGCAGCCCGGCCCGCTGGGCCGCGCGCCAGCGCCGCTCACCGGCAACGATCTCGAAATGGCCCGGATGCGCCGCGTCCGGGCGCGCCAGCAAGGGTTGCAGAACCCCGCGTGCGCGCAGGCTCTCCGCCAGTTCGTCGATGCCGTCTTCGTCGAACACCCGCCGCGGCTGGTACCGGCTCGGGGCCAGCCGGTCGATGGCCACCCGCCGCACGCCGCGGCGGCCCGCGCCGTCGTCGTCGGCGGCGGCGGCGCCCACCCTCTCGTCGGCGCCGGTCGCGGGCGCCGTATCCTCGCCCGCGCCCGCGTCGTCCTCGCCGAACAGGGCGGACAACCCGCGGCCCAGGGTCTGCCGTTTCGCCATCGGGTCAGGCCGCCAGGGTGCGGTGTTGGCGGATCAACTCCCCGGCCAGTTGAATGTAGGCCTTGGAGCCGGCGCAGCCGACATCGTACAGCAACACCGGCTTGCCGTGTGACGGGGCCTCGGAGACGCGCACGTTGCGGGGGATCACGGTGCGATAAACCTTGTCGCCGAAGTAGCTGCGGACGTCTTGGGCGACCATGTCGGACAGGTTGTTGCGCTTGTCGAACATCGTCAGGACGATGCCCTGGATCGCCAGGGCCGGGTTGAAGCGCCCGCGCACGCGCTCGATGGTGCGCATCAGGTGGCTGATGCCCTCCAGGGCGAAGAACTCGCACTGCAACGGGATCAGCACCGCGTGCGCCGCCACCAGGGCATTGATGGTCAGCAGCCCCAGGGCCGGCGGGCAGTCGATCAGGATGTAGTCCACCCCGGCGCCGGTGGCGGCGCCCAGGGCCTCGGTCAGGCGCTGTTCGCGCTGTTCGGTGGCCACCAGCTCGACCTCGGCGCCGGCCAGGTCGACGCCGGCCGGCACGATCGACAGCCCCGGGACCTGGGTCGGGATCGCCGCCTGCGACAACGGCAGGTCGCCGGACAGCAGGCGGTAGGTGTCCTGACGCCGCGCCTCGCGGGCGATGCCGAAGCCCGTGGAGGCGTTGCCCTGGGGGTCGAGGTCGATCACCAGGACGCGCACCTTGGTGGCGGCCAGGGCGGTGGCCAGGTTGATGGCGGTGGTGGTCTTGCCGACCCCGCCCTTCTGGTTGGCGATGGCGATGATGTGCGGGGCGCGCCCCGCGGGGCCGCCCGCACCACCGTCGGCATCGGCCGGAGCGCGCGCGGGCGCGGGACGGGCGTCAAGCTGGGGACGGGGCACGGCGGATCTCCCGGAGGATGAGGATCGGCCCGGCCGAGTCCGGGTCGGCGCCGCCGCGCACGGGCGCGGCGGCGGCGGCGGACGGACCGGGACCGGGATGCGAGTCGACCCGCATGATCCATCGTTCGCGGCAGGCGGTCAATTCGCTCTCCGCGCCGCGGCCTTTCGGCAGCAGCGCGACCCCGTCGGGCGTCAGGTGGCGGGTCACGAGCGGCAGCAGATCGGGCAACGGCGCCAGGGCGCGGGCGGTCACCACGTCGGCGGCGAGCGGGGGCACGGCCTCGATGCGGGCCGCGTGGACCGTCACCGGGGCGCCGGTCACCCGCGCGACCTCGCGCAGGAAGGCGGCCTTGCGCTGGTCCGATTCGACGAGGTGGACGTCAGGCGCCCCCAGAAGGGCCAGCACCAGCCCGGGGAAGCCGGCGCCCGACCCCAGGTCGACGACGCGCCGGGCTCCGGGTGGGATCAGCGGGACGAGGCGGGCCGAATCGAGCACGTGGCGCTCCCAGGCCTGCGGCAGGGTGGCCGGCCCCACCAGGTTGATGCGCCGGGTCCAGGTGGCGAGCAGCTCCAGGAGGGCGCGCAGGCGGGCGACGGTCTCGTCAGGGACGGCGGCGGGGACGGCGGCGGGGTCGCGGCCGAGGGCGGCGGCGAGGCCCGCGCGACAGTCCGCAGGCGGCGGCAGCCCGAGCGCCGGGGCCGCCGTGCGCCGGCCGTCGCGGTGGTCGGTGCTGCGATCGCGCGGGCCGCGACCGGGCGGACGGGAACGGACGGTGGACATGGGGTCGGGGATCCTTGACGGGGCTGGTCTCGGTGTCCGGGTCGGGTGATAGCACCAGCGCGGCGGCGAGCGCCAGCGCGACCCTCCCAAGGTCCGACCGGTTCGCCACATCGGTCCGGCCGGGTGGTGTGCCCTTGGGGCCTTGGTGTCTTGGTGGTTCCCTCCGCCCCGGTCGCGAGGATCGACCACCAAGGCAGGAAGGCGCCAAGGCGTTGGCCCGACCCCTATCGTCCTCCGTGCCCGCCGCACATGCGGCCCCCGGTCTTCCGACGCCGAGGCGGGCGCCAAGGCCACGGCCGGGGGCTGTGCCCTTGGTGCCTTGGTGTCTTGGTGGTTCCCTCCGCCCCGGTCGCGAGGATCGACCACCAAGACACAAAGGCCCCAAGGCGTCGGCCCGATCCCTATCGTCCTGTGTGCCGCCGCACATGCGGCATCTGGTCTTCCGACGCCGAGGCGGGCGCCAGGGCCACGGCCGGGGGCTGCGCCCTTGGGGCCTTGGAGTCTTGGTGGTTCGCTCCGCCCCGGTCGCGAAGATCGACCACCAAGGCACGAAGGCCCCAAGGCGTCGGCCCGACCCCTATCGTCCTCCGTGCCCGCCGCACATGCGGCCCCCGGTCTTCCGACGCTGAGGCGGGCGCCAGGGCCACGGCCGGGGGCTGCGCCCTTGGGGCCTTGGAGTCTTGGTGGTTTCCTCCGCCCCGGTCGCGAGGATCGACCACCAAGGCAGGAAGGCGCCAAGGCGTTGGCCCGACCCCTATCGTCCTCCGTGCCCGCCGCACATGCAGCCCCCGGTCTTCCGACGCCGAGGCGGGCGCCAGGGCCACGGCCGGGGGCTGCGCCCTTGGGGCCTTGGAGTCTTGGGGGTCTTGTCCCCGCCCCGCCCCGCCCCGCTTACGCCGAGCGGCGGCGGGCGTGGGCCAGGAGTGCGGTGACCGCCGCCGGGGTCATGCCGGGTAACCGGGCGGCCGCCCCCACCGTCGCCGGGCGGGACCGCTCCAGGAGCTGGCGCACCTCGCTCGACAGGCTGCCGATGGCCCCGTAGTCCAGATCCGCCGGCAGGGCCAGCGCCTCGTCGCGCCGATAGGCGGCGATGTCGCGCTCCATCCGGGCCAGGTAGCGGTCGTAGCGCGCGGCCACCTCCACCAGGGGTGCGATGTCCGACCCGATACCCGCCAGGTCGGGCCATAGGGCCGTCAGCCGCGCCAAAGTCACGTCCGGCTGGGCCAGCAGGTCGAAGGCGGTGCGGCGCTGGCCGTCCTGGTTCACCGCCCAGTCGGCGCGGGCCAGTGCGGCCGGGGTCATGGACAGGCCCCGGACCAGCGCCTCGGCCGCGGCCAGCCGGTCCCGCTTGTCGGCCCAGGCGGCGGCGCGAGCCGACCCCACCACGCCCAGGGCGAGGCCCCGCTCGGTCAGGCGCTGGTCGGCGTTGTCGGCGCGCAGGCGCAGGCGGTATTCGGCCCGGCTGGTGAACATGCGGTAGGGCTCGGTCACCCCCCGGGTCACCAGGTCGTCGATCATGACCCCGGTATAGGCCTCGGCCCGGTCCAGGGTCACCGGGTCGGGATCGGCGGCGGTGTCGGTCGTGGCGCCCCCCTGCCCCGCCCTTCGGGCCGCGTTGATCCCGGCCATCAGGCCGAGCGCGCCGGCCTCCTCGTAGCCGGTGGTGCCGTTGATCTGTCCGGCCAGGAACAGTCCCGCCACGGCCGCGAGCTCCAGCCCGGGCGTCAGGGCGCGCGGGTCGATGAAATCGTATTCGATGGCATAGCCGGGCTGCAGGATCGTCGCCCGCTCCAGGCCCGGGATGGTCTTCAGGAGGGCGGCCTGCACGTCCACCGGCAGGCTGGTGGAGATGCCGTTGGGATAGACGGTGGGATCGTCCAGGCCCTCCGGCTCCAGGAAGATCTGGTGGCGGTCGCGGTCGGCGAAGCGGACCACCTTGTCCTCGATGCTGGGGCAGTAGCGCGGCCCCACGCTGTCGATGCGCCCGCCGTAGAGCGCCGAGCGGCCCAGATTGGCCCGGATCAGGTCATGGGTCGCGGGCGTCGTGGTGGTGATGTGGCAGGGCACCTGCGGCGTCGCGATCCGGTCCGTCAGCGTAGAGAATGGCTCCGGCGGGTCGTCGCCCGGCTGCGCCTCCAGCACGGTCCAGGCGATGGTGCGGCCGTCCAGGCGCGGCGGCGTGCCGGTCTTCAGGCGGCCCAGGGGCAGGCCCAGGCGGGCCAGCGCGGCCGACAGGCCCACCGCCGCCGGGGCGCCGACGCGGCCGCCCGGTTCGGTGTCCTGGCCCCGGTGCATCAGGCCGCGCAGGAAGGTGCCGGTGGTCAGCACCACGGCGCCGGCTTTCAGGGCGGTGCCGTCGGCCAGCACGACGCCGGTCACCTGCGGGCGGCCGTCCGGGCCGGGCGCGGTGAGCAGGTCCTCCACGCTGGCCTCGACGACGGACAGGCCCGGCGTCTCCGCCAGCAGGGTCTGGATCGCGGCGGCATAGAGGCGCCGGTCGGCCTGGGCGCGTGGCCCCTGCACCGCCGGTCCCTTGGACCGGTTCAGGACGCGGAACTGGATGCCGGCGCGGTCGATAGCGCGGGCCATCAGGCCGTCGAGGGCGTCGATCTCGCGCGCCAGGTGGCCCTTGCCCAGGCCGCCGATGGCCGGGTTGCAGGACAGCGCGCCGATGGCGCGGCGGTCGTGGGTGACCAGCAGGGTGCGCGCGCCCATGCGCGCGGCGGCGGCGGCGGCCTCGGTGCCGGCATGGCCGCCGCCGACCACGATGACATCGGCAAACCGGCGCCCGGCGTCGCGCGGGGACAGGCGGCGCGTGGCCAGGGGATCGGGGGCGAAGGGGTCGGGCATGGGCGGATCACGGCGGGACAGGCGGGGTTGGGCGGAACATCGGCCCGCCCGACCGTGGCGTCAAGGCGGCCCAGAGCCGGACGCTGTTTCACGTGAAACGGCGGCCGGTGTTGACGGCAGAGAGAACCACCAAGGCTCCAAGGCACCAAGGCCACGCCACCCGGTCTCACCCTTGGTGCCGGCCTTGGCGTCGGAAGACTCGGGTGCCGCCAGCGCGGCCGCACGCGCGGTCATCGGGATCCCGCCGACGCCTTGGTGTCTTCGTGCCTTGGTGGTCAATCCTCGCAGCCGTGACAGCAAGACCCACCACGGCCGCGCCGCACGGTTTCACGTGAAACACCCGTTGGCCGGGCTCGCCCCCTGTTTCACGTGAAACGCCGGTCGCCCTGCCCCGCCCCGGGTTTCACGTGAAACGCGGGACCCCGGCCGCCCTGCCCCGCCCCAGGTTTCACATGAAACGCCTCGGGCCCGCCCCTACGGCAGCAGCACCGTCGAGCCGGTGGTCTTGCGCGCCTCCAGATCCCGGTGGGCCTGGGCGGCGTCCTTGAGCGCATAGGTCTGGTTGACCGCGATGGTCACCGCGCCGGAGCCGACCACGTCGAACAGATCGTCCGCCGCCGCGGTCAGCTCGCTGCGCGTGGCGACATAGTCCATCAGCTTGGGCCGGGTCAGGAACAGCGAGCCCTTGGCGTTCAGGGTCAGGGGCGCCACGTCGGGCACCGGCCCCGAGGCATTGCCGTAGGTCACCATCATGCCGCGCCGGGCCAGGCAGTCCAGCGAGCCGTCGAACACGTCCTTGCCGACCCCGTCGTAGACCACCGGCACCCCGGCGCCGCCGGTGACCTCCTTGACCCGGGCGACGAAGTCCTCGTCACGATACAGGATGGTGTGGTCGCAGCCGTGGGCCTTCGCCAGCGCTGCCTTCTCCGGCGAGCCCACGGTGCCGATCACCGTGGCCCCGATGTGCTTCAGCCACTGGCAGGCGATCAGCCCCACCCCGCCGGCAGCGGCATGGAACAGCACCGTCATGCCCGGCTGCACCGGGAACAGGCGGCGGATCAGGTACTGCGCCGTCAGGCCCTGCAGCATCATGGCGGCGGCGCTCCGGTCGTCGATGGTGTCGGGCAGCCGCACCAGCGTCGCCGCCGGCATCACCCGGGCCTCGCTGTAGGCGCCCAGGGGTCCGGTGCCGTAGGCCACGCGGTCGCCCACCGCGACCTCCGTCACGCCGTCGCCGACCGCCTCGACGACACCGGCGCCCTCCAGGCCGATCCCCGACGGCAGCGTCACCGGATACAGGCCGCTGCGGTGGTAGGTGTCGATGTAGTTCAGCCCCACCGCCGCGTGGCGCACAAGCGCCTCGCCGGGGCCGGGGTCGGGCAGCGCGACCTCCTCCCAGCGCAGCACCTCGGGGCCGCCGGTCTCATGGAAGCGGATGGCATGGACGGACGCCATGGGAAACCTCGTCTTGTTCTGGTGTTGGTGGTGTGGTGTTGGCGCGGGCGGCGCCGCGCCGCCCCGACGCCGGACGCCGCCCCGTCGCCGCTCCCGAGGGGGTCCCCTACCACGCGGTCCGCCGGGTGTCTCGGGTCCGTGGCGCCGGCGCGCTCTCACGCGGCGAGCTGGGCGGCGAGCGCGTCGGCGTCGGTGACCGGGGCCGAGCACACCGGACCCCGGCAGACATAGGCCGTGGGCCGGCCGTCCACCATCGTCTTGCCGTGGGCCGGATGGCCCGGGGGCAGGCTGGCCTCGGGCGCCAGGCGGGTGACGACGAGGCCCTCGGCCGGGCTCTCGGTCACCGCCCGGGCCAGCGCCCGGGTGTCGTCGGCCGCGGCCGGCCCCACCAGCACCACCTGGATCCCCGCCTCCAGCAGCTCCAGCGCCTCCAGCAGGGTGCCCGAGTGCGGGAAGATGCGCGTCAGCACCCCCAGGAACGCCCGCACGGTGCCCTCGGCCAGGGCACGGTAGCGGGCCTCGCCGGTGATCAGGTGCAGCCGCGCCAGCGCCACCGCCAGGGCGCCGTTGCCGGACGGGGTCGGGTTGTCCACCGCGGTCTTCGAGCGCACGATCAGGTCGTCGGCGTCATGGGCGGTGAGGAAGAACCCGCCGGCCCCGGCGTCGTGATACAGCGCCACGGCGGTGTCGACCCAGGCGCGCGCCTGGGCGAGGTAGGCGCCCTCCCCCGTCGCCTCATACAGCGCCAGCGCGGCAAGCGTCATGTGGGCGTAGTCGTCCAGCACCGCCGCCCGTTGCAGCCGCCCCCGGCACCAGGCATGGCCCAGGCGGACCCGGCCGTCGGCGTCGGTCCAGGTCATGGTGTCGACCACGGCGCGGAAGGCCGTGGCGGCCCGGTCGGTCCAGTCCGGCCGGTCGAACGCCTGCCCGGCCCGCACCAGGGCGGCGATCATCAAACCGGTCCAGTCCGCGAGAACCTTATCGTCGCGGGCCGGGCGCACCCGGGTCTCGCGCACCGCCAGCAGCCGCGCCCGCGCCGCCGCGAGGCGGGCCTCCAGCGCCTCGGCGGTGTCGCCCGACGCGGGCCGGGGCTGCGGCTGGGAGCGGTTGAGGATGACCTTGCCCTCCCAGTTGCCGGCCGGAGTGACGTCGTAGGCGCGCTTGACCAGGGCCAGCGTGTCCGGATCGTCGCCCAGCGCGGCGTCGATCTCGGCCTCGGACCAGACGTAGAACCGGCCCTCCTCGCCCTCGCTGTCGGCGTCCAGGGCGGCGGCGAAGGCGCCGGTCTCGGTGCCCATCTCGCGCTCCAACCAAGCCACCGTCTCCGCGACCCGGGTCTTGAACAGCGGCGTGCGGTCGGCGGTCCACAGTCGGGTCAGCAGGTCGATGTATTGGGCGTTGTCGTACAGCATCTTCTCGAAGTGCGGGGCCAGCCACTGAGCATCGGTGGAATAGCGCGCCAGGCCGCCGCCCACGTGGTCCCAGATGCCGCCCTGGCTCATGCGCTCCATCGTCAGCCGCACGGCGTCGCCCAGGGCGGCCTCGCCGGTGCGGCGATAGGCCCGCCACAGGAAGGCGAAGGCGTAGGCCATGGGGAACTTCGGCGCGCCCTGAAGGCCGCCGTGCACCGGATCCACGTGCCCCGCCAGCGACCGCGCCCAGCCATCCAGGTCGGCCAGGGTCGGCAGCGGCGCGTCCGCCGGCCCGGCGCCGGACCGGGTGTGGCTCTCCAGGCCCTCCTTCAGGCTGGCCGCGGCGCGGTCCACCTGGCCGTCGCCGGCGTGATAGATCTCTGCCACCCGGCGCAGCACCTGCGCAAAGCCGGGTCGGCCGTAGCGCGGTTCGGGCGGGAAGTAGGTGCCGCCGGTGAAGGGCGTGCCGTCCGGGGTCAGGAACATGGTCAGGGGCCAGCCGCCCTGCTCGCCCATCATCGACAGCGCCGCCATGTAGAGCGCGTCGACGTCCGGGCGTTCCTCGCGGTCGACCTTGATGCTGACGAACAGGTCGTTCATGACCGCGGCGATCTCCGGGTCCTCGAAGCTCTCGTGCGCCATGACATGGCACCAGTGGCAGGCGGCATAGCCGATCGACAGCAGCACCGGTTTGCGCTCGGCCCGGGCGGCGGCGAAGGCCTCCGGCCCCCAGGCCCACCAGTGCACCGGGTTGTCCTTGTGCTGGAGCAGGTAGGGGCTGGTCTCGGCGTCGAGACGGTTACGGGGATCCTGGTCAAGGGGCATGGCGGTCCGACTCCGCGGTTCGGGACAGGAATTGCGCGCGCGCCCGGGGTTGGACTCGGGGGCGCAATGCCTTAGGTTGGGTCCTTCGTTGGGGAGGACATTGGCATCCGGCCGGGCGCATGCAACCGCCGGCCCCCTCGGGGAGGCACCCGCGATGAAGCTGCATATCGACGTGGACTGCACGCCGGAGGAGGCCCGGACGTTCCTCGGCCTGCCGGACGTGCAGCCGATGCAGAGCGCGCTGATGGCCCAGCTCCAGGAGCGGCTGGAAGCGAACCTGGCCGCCACCGACCCCGAGGTGCTGATCCGGACCTGGCTGCCGCACCAGATCGGCAACCTGGAGCAGTTGCAGAAGTTCTTCTGGCAGCAGTTCGCCACCGCCGCCAGCCGTGCCGCGGGCGGGAGCGGCAGCAGCGGGGACCGGGAGTCGTGAGGCCGGGCGGCGCGCACCGATGACGAGGTGGTGGCCGATATCCGCGCACGCGAGCTTGAGGACGCCTACCCACCCGCCAGGCACCCCCCCGTCCCGATAGGCGGCGTCCCGATAGGCGGCGTCCCGATCGGCGTCGGCGGTCTCGGACCCGCGCGCCGACGCGGCGATGGGCGATGACCGGGACCAGCGGCGGCGGCGGTGTTTCACGTGAAACGGACGCGTATGGGGGCGTCCCGCGCTGCGCCCTTGGTGCCTTGGAGTCTTGGGGGTTCCCTCCGCCCCGGTCGCGAGGATCGACCACCAAGACACAAAGGCGCCAAGGCGTTGGCCCGATCCCTATCGTCCTGTGTGCCGCCGCACATGCGGCCCCCGGTCTTCCGACGCTGAGGCGGGCGCCAGGGCCACGGCCGGGGGCTGCGCCCTTGGTGCCTTGGAGCCTTGGGGGTTCCCTCCGCCCCGGTCGCGAGGATCGACCACCAAGGCACGAAGGCCCCAAGGCGTTGGCCCGATCCCTATCGTCCTGTGTGCCGCCGCACATGCGGCATCCGGTCTTCCGACGCTGAGGCGGGCGCCAGGGCCACGGCCGGGGGCTGCGCCCTTGGTGCCTTGGAGCCTTGGGGGTTCCCACCGCCCCGGTCGCGAGGATTGACCACCAAGGCACGAAGGCGCCAAGGCGTTGGCCCGATCCCTATCGTCCTGTGTGCCGCCGCACATGCGGCATCTGGTCTTCCGACGCCGAGGCGGGCGCCAGGGCCAAGGCGGGGGGCTGCGCCCTTGGTGCCTTGGAGCCTTGGGGGTTCCCTCCGCCCCGGTCGCGAGGATCGACCACCAAGGCACGAAGACACCAAGGCGTCGGCGAGATCCCGATGGTGGTCCGAACCACCACGGACGCAGCAACCGGTCTTCCGACGCCGAGGCCGGCGCCAGGGGTGAGGCCGGGGACGGTCCCCTTGGTGCCTTGGAGCCTTGGTGGTCTTCCTCCACCCCGGTCGCGAAAATGAACCACCAAGGCACGAAGGCGCCAAGGCGTCGGCCCGATCCCTATCGTCCTGTGTGCCGCCGCATATGCGGCATCCGGTCTTCCGACACCGAGGCGGGCGCCAGGGCCGAGGCCGGGGGCTGCGCCCTTGGTGCCTTGGAGCCTTGGTGGTTCCCTCTGCCCCGGTCGCGAAGATTGACCACCAAGACACGAAGGCCCCAAGGCGTCGGCCCGATCCCTATTGTCCTGTGTGCCGCCGCACATGCGGCATCCGGTCTTCCGACGTCGAGGCGGGCGCCAGGGCCACGGCCGGGGGCTGCGCCCTTGGTGCCTTGGAGTCTTGGTGGTTCCCTCCGCCCCGGTCGCGAAAATGAACCACCAAGGCACGAAGACACCAAGGCGTCGGCGGGATTCCGCGCGGGCGGCGCGTCACAGGACGGTCGCCCACGCAGGAGCGTGGGGGCAAGACCGCCGGAAAGGCGCAGCGTCGTGGCCGCGGCGACCGGGCTTCGGCAACCCGATTGCGGTCCGAGGCGGGCAGCGGCATCCTCCCCGCCATGACCCACCCCGACGCCCCGACCCTGTTCGCCCTGTCCACCGCCCCCGGCCGCGCCGGGGTGGCGGTGATCCGCGTCAGCGGACCGCGGGCGGGCGCCGCCCTGTGTGCGCTCGCCGACCGCCCTGCACCTCCCCCACCCCGCCGCGCCGTGCGCGCCCGCTTCCGCGACCCCGCCAGCGGGGAGATCCTGGACGACGGCCTGGCCCTGTTCTTCCCCGCCCCGCACAGCTTCACCGGCGAGGACGTGGCCGAGCTGCACGGCCACGGCGGCCGCGCGGTCACGCGGGCGATCCTCGACGCCCTGGCCGGCCTGCCCGGCCTGGTCCCGGCCGAGCCCGGCGCCTTCACCCGCCGCGCCTTCGAGGCCGGCAAGCTGGACCTGACCGCCGTCGAGGGCCTGGCCGACCTGATCGACGCCGAGACCGCCGCGCAACGTCGCCAGGCGTTGCGCCAGAGGGACGGCGCCCTGGCCCGCCTGACCGACGGCTGGCGCGACCGGCTGGTGCGTACCCTCGCCCACCTGGAAGCGACCATCGACTTCTCCGACGAGGACCTGCCCGAAGCCCTGCTGCCGGCGCTGCGGACCGACATGACTGCGCTGGCCGGAGAGATCGCCGCCCACCTGGCCGAACCGCCCCGGGGCGAACGGCTGCGCGACGGCGTGCACGTGGCGGTGCTCGGCCCGCCCAACGCCGGCAAGTCCAGCCTGGTCAACGCCCTGGCCCGGCGCGAGGCGGCCATCGTCTCGGCCCTCGCCGGCACGACGCGCGATATCGTGGAGGTTCACCTGGACCTGGGCGGCTATCCGGTGGTGCTGGCCGACACCGCCGGCCTGCGCGACACGGCCGACCTCATCGAACGCGAAGGCGTGCGCCGCGCCCACGCCCGCGCCGACGCGGCCGACCTGCGGCTGCTGTTGCTGGACGGCGCGGCGGCGGACCCGCTGGATCCGGCGGTCGTTGATCTGGCCGCGGATCCTGAGGTGATCGTGGTTCTGAACAAAATGGATGTGCGGGGCGGCGCACCGCCGGCGGTGCTGTCGGACGGCCGGGCGCCCCTGCCCCTGTCGCTGGCCACCGGGGCCGGGCTGGACGCGCTGCTGGCGACCCTGAGCACGCGGGTGCGGGCGCTGGCCGAGGCCGGGGTCGGCGCGCCGCCGCCGCTGACGCGGGCGCGCCACCGCCACGCCCTGGCCGAGACCCACGATGCTCTGGTCCGCGCCCTGGACGCCCCCCTGCCCGAACTGGTGGCGGAGGACCTGAGGTTGGCCGCGCGCGCCCTGGGGCGGCTGACCGGCCGGGTCGACGTCGAGGACCTGCTCGACGTCATCTTCCGCGACTTCTGCATCGGCAAGTAGGCGCGGCCCGGGCGAAGAGGCAGCACCAGTCGCCCTGGATGGCCATGCCCGCGTCTGAAGACGCAGGCGCGCAATGACGAAATACGGGCGAAGATCCCATTTTTTCTATCTAAAGGGTCTCTTCCCGTGCCGCGCGGCTTCCGTCACCCGGTTGCTCTGGCTCATGTGCAGACTCATCGCTCCCGGTGTCCGGTTCGGGTATCCTCCGAGTGTCTTCGTCCTCGACGTTCCGCAAACGGAAGGAGCCCGGCCGATGGGTGCACACACCGCGCAGACGAGGAGCCCCTTCACCGGCGCCGCCGGTGTGGCGGTCATTCTCGGGGGGGCCGCGCTGCTCCTGGTGCTGATCCAGTTCGCGGCCGGGCCGTTCGCGCCGCAGGACTCGCTCGGCACCACCATCGTCGACATCGCCAGCGACATCCGCGACGCCGCCGCGCGCAAGCTGGCCGGCGAGCCGAAGCCCGAGCCGCAGGCCCCGCCCTGGACCATCGACCGTATCATGGTCGTGGTGGCCCTGGTGGCCGGCGGCGCCGCCCTGGTGGTCGCGGCCGTGGGCCTGCTGCGTGGGGAGTCGCCGCGGGCGCTGGCGGTCGGGGCCGGGCTCGGGGCCGGGGCCATCGTCTTTCAGGTCGCGGTCTGGCTGGCGCTGCTGATCATCGGCGCCATGATCCTGGTGTCGATCCTCGACAATCTCGGCGACATCCTGCCCGGAGGGTAGACCCGGTAGGGAACCCACGGGGCGCGCCGGGGGACAGGACGGCGCGCCGATGCCCCGGCGCGCCGCTACGCCGCCGGACCGGTCACCAGGTAGTCGCCCAGGTGGGTGTCGATGCGCGCGGTCATGGTGCGGTCGAAGTCGGTGATCAGGGCCTCGACCAGGTCGAACCACATGCGGTCGCGGGCGTTGGCGGTGGCGCTCTCGGGCAGGGTCTGGCTGCGCCACACCTTGGCGGTGGCGGCGGCGAGCGCAATGCCGGTGAGGGCATCGACCATCTCGACCGTGCCTTCGAGCTGGGCGTGGTAGCTCTCCGCCTGCTCGTTCTTCAGCAGGCCGCTCAGGCCGCGTTCCACCGTCAGGCGCTTCTCGACCACGCTGGCGTCGTGCACGGTGAAGCGCACCACGGCGTCGCCGGTGCCGTTGGCCTGGAGGCGATCCTCCGCCCACTGGCCGGCGGCGCGGTCCGGGGCCAGCGGCATTTCGTGCTCGACGTGGGGCGGGCGACCCGGCCGGTTGTATTCAGACCTTACATCTACCCTAGCGGCGCGGAACAGGAACGGCGGCTTGTGCGAGAAGGCCAGGGTCGGGAACACCGGGCGGTCCGGCGGGTCGGTGCAGGCCGCCAGACCCCCGGTGCCGATCGCCGCGCCGGCCGCCGCCAGCACGCGCATCACCTGCCTGCGCGTCGCGCATCGCACCGAAGGACCGCCCGGGGGAAGCCTCGCCATGGGGTGCCGCCGTTCACCATCCGTCCCGGGTCGGGCCCGGGGTCGCGCTGTCGATCATGCCGGGCCGGGGGCGTCCGGGGCGTCCCGGTCGCTGGCCAGGGCGTCGAGGTCGTTATCGCTAAAGGTATAGTGTGCAGCGCAGAATTGGCAAGATGCGGTCACCAGGCCGTCGTCCTGCTTCATGTTCTCCAGCTCGGCGCGCGGGAAGCGGCCCAGCGCCGCCTCCACCTTTTCGCGCGAGCAGCGGCAGCCGAAGCGCAGCGGACGGGTCTCGCCGGGCACCAGGGCCTCGCCGTGGAACAGGCGGTGCACGATGCGCTCCGGCGTCAGGGCCGGGTCCAGCAGTTCGTCCGCCCCCAGGCTGTCCAGCAGCACGCCGGCGGTCTGCCAGGCGTCCTCGGCCGCCGGCCCCTCGCGGCCGCCGGCCTCCGGCGGCATGCGCTGCAACAGCACGCAGCCGCCGCGCCAGCCCTCGGCGGGGTCGCGGCGCGCCGCCGACAGCATCACCGTGGGCAACTGCTCGGACTGGCGGAAGTAGTGCTCGACGCTGTCGGCCAGGGTCGCGCCCACCAGTTCGGTGATGCCCTGATAGCGCTCGGTGCCGGGCCCCTGGTCGACGGTGAACGCCACGTGCCCGCGCCCCAGCAGGGCCGGCAGGCCGATCGCGGCCGCATCGCCGGCGTCGGCCTGCGGCCCCTGCCCGGCCAGCACGGCGTCCAGCCGGTCGCGGTCCAGCCGGGCCACCGCGCGCACGTCGCCGGTGCTGGTCACGTCGGCCATCAGGGTCGGAATCGGGCCGCCGCTGCTGGTCTGCAGGGTGAACACACCATCGTACTTGAGGCCGCCGGCCAGCGCGACGGCCAGCACCGTGGTCTCGGCGACCAGGGTGTTGACCACCGGGGGGTAGTCGTGGCGGCTCAGCAGGTCGTCGAGCGCGCTTCCCATCCGCACCAGGCGGCCGCGCACCAGACCGCCCGCCAGGTGGAACCCGTAAAGGGTGTCGTCCCAGGGCGTCTGTTCACTCATGACGGATCCATGTCCGGGGTCGGGGGGTGGGGTCGGGGGGCGGGGTCGGGTGGTCACCGGGGGCCGCCGGCCGCGGGCCTCAATCCCCCAGGCACCACGCCAGGATCCCCTTCTGGGCGTGCAGGCGGTTCTCGGCCTCGTCCCACACCACCGACTGCGGCCCGTCGATGACCGCGTCGGTCACCTCCTCGCCGCGATGCGCCGGCAGGCAGTGCATGAAGACGGCGTCGGGCGCGGCCCGGGCCATCAGGGCCTCGTTGACCTGATACGGCCGCAGCATGTTGTGGCGGTCGGCGGCGTCCTTGTCGCCCATCGACACCCAGGTGTCGGTGACCACGCAGTCGGCACCCGCCACCAGGGTTTCCGGATCGGTCCCCTCGACCACCCGCGCCCCCTGGGCCAGCGCCCAGTCGACCACGCTGCGGTCGACCCGCAGCGGGTCCGGGCAGGCCAGGCGCAGCTCGAACCCGAAGCGGGCGGCGGCCTTGACCCAGGACTGGGCCACGTTGTTGCCGTCGCCGGCCCAGGTCACCACGCGCCCGCGCAGGTCGGCGCCCTTGTGCGCGCGCAGGGTCAGCATGTCGGCCATGAGCTGGCAGGGGTGGGCGACGTCGGTCAGGCCGTTGATGACCGGCACGGAGGCGAAGCGGGCCATCTCCGCCAGCTTCTCCGGCGCGCTGGTGCGGATCATGATGGCGTCGACGTAGCGCGACAGCACGCGCGCGGTGTCGGCGACGGTCTCGCCGCGGCCCAACTGGCTCTTGTCGCCCTCCAGCACGATGACGTCGCCGCCGAGCTGGCGCATGGCGACCTCGAACGAGACCCGGGTGCGGGTCGAGTTCTTCTCGAAGATCAGCACCAGGGTCTTGCCGGCCAGCGGTCGGTCCCGGCCCACGGCGCGGGCCGCGCCCTGGTCCTTGAGGCGCTCGGCCAGGTCGAGGATGCCGGTCAGGGCGGCGCCGTCGACCTGGTCGAGGTCGAGGAAATGGCGGGGGGTGGCGCCGGACCGGGGGGCGGTCGGGCCGCTGGGGAAGCTCTGCTTGTTCATGTCACGTCGCCAGTGTTGCGCAGGCGGCCCGCAGCTTCTCGATCGCGGCGTCCACCTCGGCGGAATCGATGATGAGCGGCGGCAGCACGCGCGCCACGTTGTCGGCGGCCGGCACCAGCAGCAGACCCTGGTCGCGGCAGGCGGCGATCACGTCGCCGTTGGGAACCCTACAGATCAGGCCCCGCATCAGGCCCAGGCCGCGCGCCCCGGCCAGGACGGTGGGATAGTCCCGCACCACGGCGTCCAGGCGCTCCCCCAGGTCGGCGCCGATCCGGCGCACGCGCGCCAGGAAGTCCGGGGCCAGCACCTCGGCCAGCACCGCTTCGGCCACCGCCATCGCCAGCGGATTGCCGCCGAAGGTGGTGCCGTGGCTGCCGGCGGTGAAGGCGCGGGCGCACGCCTCGGTGGCCAGCAGCGCCCCGACCGGGAAGCCGCCGCCCAGGCCCTTGGCCGCGGTCAGGATGTCGGGGGTGATGCCGCTGTGCTCGTAGGCGAACAGGGTGCCGGTGCGGCCGACGCCGGTCTGGATCTCGTCCAGGATCAGCAGCAGGCCGAACTCGTCGCACAGCGCCCGCAGGCCGGCCAGGTAGTCCTCGGGCGCCGGGCGGATGCCGCCCTCGCCCTGCACTGGCTCGACCAGGACGGCGCAGGTCCGCTCGCCCACGGCCTGGCGGGCCTCGTTGAGGTTCCCGAAGGCCACCCGGTCGAAGCCGTCCAGCAGCGGGCCGAACCCGGTCATGTGTTTGGGATTGCCGCCGGCCGCCATCGAGGCGAAGGAGCGGCCGTGGAACGCCCCGCCGGCCACGACGAAGCGGTCCCGCTCCGGATGGCCGGCGTCGTGGGCCACCTTGCGCGCCATCTTGAGCGCGGCCTCGTTGGCCTCCAGCCCGGTGGAGCAGAAGAACACCGAGTCCGCGAAGCTGTGCGCCACCAGGGTCTCGGCCACCCGCTCCTGGCCCGGGATGCGGTACAGATTGGAGGTGTGCCACAGCTTGCCGGCCTGGGTCCGCAGCGCCTCGACCAGGCGGGGGTGGGCGTGGCCCAGGGCGGAGACCGCGATGCCGGCGCCGAAGTCCAGGAATCGTCGCCCGTCGGTCGTCGTCAGCCAGGCGCCTTCGCCGTGGTCGAAGGCAAGGTCCGCGCGGGCGTAGGTCTCCATAAGGGCCGGCATGGTCATGGGCGTGGTCCGCGTCTCGCGCCGGGGACGACAGGCCGGCGCGGAACGACAGATCGCCGCGACGCCCGCTCGGGCGCCCTTCAACAGTGGCCCCGCCCGGATGTCCCGGTCCCTCGATACCTCGCGCCGGGGACACCCCCGGGAGGAAAACCAACGGGCCGCGCGCTTGCCGGCGCACGGCCCAGGAAAGCGTGGATATTGCCGAGGCGGTCCGGTGTTGTCAACGCGGCCAAACAGGGCCGGGTGTGACGGTTCCGCGACACGACGGGTCCGAGAGGCCGGGCGCGGCTTGCGGCATGGGCGCGCCGCGCCCATGTGCCGGGGACCTGTCGGACCGCCGACGCGCTTCCCGTGTCTGCCACCCCGTCGCCCGGAGCCCCGCCATGACGATGACCCGCGCCTTGGCCGCGCTGCTGGCCCCCGCCCTCGCCCTCGCCCCCGCCCTCGCCCTGGTCGTGGCGGCCGGCCCGGCGCTGGCCGCGGGCACGGCCACTGTCGAGACCGAGACCCCGCAAGGGGCGCGCTCCATGACGGTGCGTTGGCTCGACGGCGACACCGCCCGCATGGACATGCCGCGCCGCCCCGGCTTTACGCTGGTGCGCGACGGCAGCGCCTATGTGGTGATGCGTCAGGGCGGCGTGCCCCTGGTCATGGAGATGGGCCCCATGCCGGAGACGGCCGCCGGCACGCCGATGGCCCAGGCGCCGGACGGCGGCGCCTTCCTCGACCGTCACACCGCCGCCGCCGTGGTCAGCCTGACCCCGACCGGCGGCACCGAGACCCTGGCCGGCCTGACCGGGGACGTCCACGACCTGGTCTGGGTGGACGGCACCGGGGCCACCCGCACCGATACCCTGGTGCTCAGCGACGATCCGCTGGCGGTGGCGTTCACGCAGGCGTTCCAGGCCTTCGGGCGCGCCCTGGAGCGCACCGAGGACGCCCGTGCCGATGCGCTGGCCGGGCGCGGCCTGCTGCGCTACGGCGACCGCTTCCGGCTGGCGACGATCTCGCCCGAGGCGCCGCCTGCCGACGCCTTCACCTTGCCGGCGCCGCCGATGCGAATGCAGGACATGATGCAGGGGCGCATGCCGCCACAGTAGAGGCTCCTCACCCCGGGCGGCCCGTGTCGGCCCTGGCCCGCGCCCGGCGGGCGCGGCGGTGCCGCAGGTAAAGGATCCCCACCGCCACCGCGCCCACCGCGAGGGTGATCGGGAACAGCGCCAGCACCAGCGGCACGCTCGCCACCGCCACGACGACGCCCGCCGCCAGCGCCGACACCGGAATCAGCAGCAGCAGCCCGAACAGCAGGTTGCAGCCGACGTTGACCGGGTCGACACGAAGCCGGCGGTTTCGGTCGGCGCGATGCGGCGGCGGTGCGGCGGTCATGGCAGCCCTGGGTCTTGCATGGCAGGCACGATGGCCTGGGCGCGCACGATAGGTGCCCCGGGCCGATGCGGCAACCCGCGCCCCCTGTCGCGGCCGGTCCGCCCATGCTATCACCCCGGCCATGCTCCAGATCCGCGACCTGACATACCGCATCGGCGGGCGCGTGCTGTTCGACGGCGCCTCGGCGGCGCTGCCGGCCGGGGCGCGCGTCGGCCTGGTGGGCCGCAACGGCACCGGCAAGTCGACCCTGCTGCGCCTGATCCTGGGCGAGGCCGCCCCCGATTCGGGCGCTATCACGGTGCACCCGCGCGCCCGCGTCGGCCGGCTGGCGCAGGAGGCGCCGGAGGGCGAGACGCCGCTGCTGGACTGCGTGCTGGCCGCCGACACCGAGCGCGCCGCGCTGCTGGCCGAGGAGGCCGCGACCACCGACGGCCACCGCATCGCGGAGATCCACGAGCGCCTGACCGCCATCGAGGCCCACACCGCCGAGGCCCGGGCCGGGCGCATCCTGTCCGGCCTGGGCTTCCCCGCCGAGCACCACGGCCGCCCCGTGGGCGACTACTCCGGCGGCTGGCGCATGCGCGTCGCGCTGGCGGCGGTGCTGTTCGCGCGCCCCGACCTGCTGCTGCTGGACGAGCCCACCAACCACCTGGACCTGGAGGCCACGCTGTGGCTGGAAGGCCATCTGGCGAGCTACCCCGGCACGGTGCTGATCATCAGCCACGACCGCGCCCTGCTGAACCGGGCCGTGGACCGCATCTGGCACCTGGACCGGGGCAAGCTGGTGGCCTACGGCGGCCCTTACGACACCTTCGAGACCACGCGCCGCCAGCAGATGGACCTGCAGGCCCGCGCCTACGAGAAGCAGCAGGCTCAGCGCCAGCGCATTCAGGGCTTCATCGACCGCTTCCGCGCCAAGGCCACCAAGGCCCGCCAGGCGCAGAGCCGCATCAAGCTGCTGGAGAAGATGGAGGTGCTGGCCCCGGTGGTGGAAGACCACGCCGTCAGCTTCGACTTCCCCGAACCGGCGCCGCTGTCCCCGCCCCTGGTCGCGATCGAGGGCGGCGTGGCCGGCTACGACGGTCGGCCGGTGCTGCGCGGGCTCGACCTGCGGCTGGACATGGACGACCGCGTCGCCCTGCTGGGTGCGAACGGCAACGGCAAGTCCACGCTGGCCAAGGTGCTGGCCGGGCGGCTCGACCTGATGGGCGGGCGGATGCAGGCGTCGTCTAAGCTGACCGTGGGCTATTTCGCCCAGCACCAGACGGATGAACTGGTGACCACCCAGAGCCCGCTGTGGCACCTGCGCCGGGAGATGCCGGAGGCCACGGAGACCAAGTTGCGCGCCCATCTGGGGCGGTTCGACTTCACCGCCCAGCACGTCGAGACCCCGGTCGGCAACCTGTCGGGCGGGGAGAAGGCGCGGCTGCTGATCGCGCTGATGAGCCGCACCGCGCCGCACCTGATGATCCTGGACGAGCCCACCAACCACCTGGACATCGACACCCGCGAGGCCCTGGTCGCGGCCCTGAACGCCTTCTCGGGCGCGGTGGTGCTGATCACCCACGACCCGCTCCTGGTGGAGCTGGCGGCCGACCGGCTGTGGCTGGTGGATGGCGGCACCGTGGCGCCGTTCGACGGCGACATGGCCGATTACCGCAAGCTCTTGCTGGAGCGGGCGCGCGAGGAACGGCGCGAGGCCCGGGCGGAGGGCGAGGCCGCCAAGGGCGGCGGCCCGGCCGGCGGGGTCTCGGCCCAGACGCGCAAGGACGAGCGCCGCGCCGCCGCCGAGTTGCGCCAGCGCACCGCCCCGCTGCGCAAGGCGATCCAGGCGGCGGAAAAAGACATCGAGAGGTTGACGGCCGAGAAGGCCCGGCTGGAAGCGGCGCTGGCCGACCCGGCCCTGTACCAAGGGCCGGCGGAGCGGCTCACCGCGCTTCAGAAGGACCTGGGCGCGGTGGGCAGGCGGATCGAGGCCGCCGAGGCCCGCTGGATGGAGGCCCAGGAGGCCCTGGAGGCCGCCGAAGCGGCGGCGTGACCGGTTGGCCCCACGCGGCAGCGTGGGGCCAGAGGGCGCGGCCGTCTCGCACCCACGCGCCTTGCGTGGGTGCGCCCACACCCAGTGCCCTACTCCGCCGGCGTGGCGGCGCCCTGGGCGACGCGGCTGGTCAGCATCCGCCGCAGGGTGGTGTCGCGATCCAGGAAATGATGCTTCAGCGACACCAGCGCGTGACCGGCAACCAGGGCCAGGACCAGGTAGCTGCCCGGGCCGTGGATGACATGCGCCACGCTGCGCACCGCCGCCACCTCACCCAGCGCGGGGATGGTGAACAGGCCGAAGACGGTTAGGTCGCGCCCCCCGAACACCGAGGACAGAACCCCGGACAGCGGGATCAGGATGGTGGCCGCGATCAGCGTCAGGTGCATGGCGCGGGCCAGCGTCGGCTCCCACCTGGGCTGGTGGGCGAAGGGGGTGATGGCGGGCTGCCAGGCGCGCCAGCCGATGCGCACCAGGGCCAGGGCCAGGGCCAGCACGCCGAGCGACTTGTGCAGCCCGACCAGCGCGCCCTTGTCGGGTGTGCGCGGCATGCCCTCCAGGATCAGGCCGAAGGCGATCAGGCCCAGCATGAGGACCGCGATGGCCCAGTGGTTGATGATGGTGACCAGCCCGTAGCCGGTCTTCGAATCGGTGAGTCGCATGGTCAAGGCGTCCTTTCGCAGGCATCGGGGACGCGGCGACGGCGCCCCGGCCCCGCCGCGCGAGGCCGGGTCTTGGGGGCCGGAGGCCGGTCCGGACGGGAGGGAACGGCGCGATCCGATACGGCCGCGCGTCCGATGCCCTGACGATGGACGGGGGTATTGACGCCGGTTTGACGGCACCCGGTGCCAGTCGTGACAAAGTATGACGCCGCTGGAAGGTTTGGTGGCAGGGGGCGGCGTCGGTCGCCGGGGGCGTGTCGGCCGCCCCGCCCCGGTCCCTCGCTCCGGCGTGGGACCGCGCGACGCAGAAGCGCCCACGCGGGAGCGTGGGCGGAAGAGCCTATCCTGTCTCGGTCCCACGCTCCCGCGTGGGACCATGTGACGCGAAGGCGCCCACGCGGGAGCGTGGGCGGGAGAGCGCTATCCTGTCTCGGTCCCACGCTCCGGCGTGGGACCACGCGACGTGAGGGCGCCCACGCAGGAGCGCGGGCGGGAGAGCCTAATCCTGTCTCGGTCCCACGCTCCGGCGTGGGACCATGTGACGCGAAGGCGCCCACGCAGGAGCGCGGGCGGGAGAGCCTAATCCTGTCTCGGTCCCACGCTCCGGCGTGGGACCACGCGACGTGAAGGCGCCCACGCGGCAGCGTGGGCGCGAGAGCCTAATCCTGTCTCGGTCCCACGCGCCGGCGTGGGACCACGCGACGCAGAAGCGCCTACGCAGGAGCGTGGGCGGAAGAGCCTATCCTGTCTCGGTCCCACGCTCCCGCGTGGGACCCGGCGCACCCCATGCGCCCACGCTCCCGCGTGGGCGCGAGAGCCTATCCCTTCCCGGTCCCCCCGCGCACGACACAGCGGCCCGCCCTGCGGCCGGCCGCTGTGTCGTCACGCCATCCAGGAGTCGGCGCGCCGGAACGTCGTGACGACGCCGGCGCGGCCGGCCTCAGCCCTGGCGGGCCTTGTAGCGGGGGTTGGTCTTGTTGATGACGTAGACCCGGCCCTTGCGCCGCACGACGCGGCAGTTCTTGTCGCGGGTCTTGGCCGACTTCAGGGAATTCCGCACGCGCATGGTTCTGTCCTCGGGCTCGATCGTCGGGCTTTGTCCTCGGGGGCTGCCCGGTGTCCGGCCCCGGCGGTCCATACGCCACGGGGCGGCCGCCCGGGGGCCGGTCGCAAGAGGCGCGCACCCTACAGAGCCGCTCCCGCCGCGTCAACGACGCAAACGCCATCTCGTCGCGGCCATGGCTGTCCCGTGGTCACGGCCACGGCTGTGCCACGGGCAGCACACGCAGCACCGTGACGGCGGTCCCGCCCAGCCCGTCGTCATCATGTCTGTAAACCACCACGTAGCGCCGCCGCACGACCATCTCGCGGGTGCCCGCCGCCCGGCCTGCCCGGGACAGCCTTGGGGTCTCCGGCAGCCGCGACACCTTGGCGTCGATCTCGCCAATCAGCGCGCGCGGTCGCCGGGTTGTCATCGGCGATGTACGTGACGACGGACAGCAGATCCGCCCGCGCGGCCTGCGTCCAGGTAACCTCAGGCACGGCGCCTGTCTTGGATTGCCGCCTGTGCCTCCGCCATCACGGCATCGTGACGGACCGTCGCACCGGGGTCGTCGAGAGCCTCACGTACCTTGGCTCGGAACCAGGAGTCGTAGGCGTCGGGGTCGGCCGTCAGGCCGGCGGGCAGGCCGCCCTCCGCTGCGACCCGCGTGAGCAGGATGCGGACGGCATCGGATACCGAGAGGCCGACGCCGGCCAGGACCTCGGTCGCTTCGGCCTTGAGCCTGTCGTCGACGCGGACGTGCAGCATGGATGTCCGAGCGGTCATGGATCGCCTCGTCTGTTGGGGCCCTCATCGTATCTCAAATGAGATGTGGGTGACAGGACGCGAGGGCCAGGCCGCTCACTCCCCATCCCCCAAAAAACGTCAGGATTGCTGTCCCGTTTGCAGGGGTGCGCGCGGCGCGTTAGACTGTCTCCAGCCTGAGCGCGTGGATGGGGCATTGGCGCCGCCGCCGCGCCGTGACCACATGTTCCCAATCACATGACTTCAAATGACATGACGGCGCGTCCCGATCCGCGCCCCCTGTCCGGAGAGCCCGCCATGACCGCCGTCCCGCCGCCCCCCGCCCTGGAGCCGGTCCCGATGGATCAGGTCAGCCTGGAGGACAAGTACCGCCTGGCCCAGGGCCGCGTGTTCATGACCGGCATCCAGGCGCTGACCCGCCTGCTGCTGGCCCAGCGCCAGCGCGACCGTGCCGCCGGCCTGAACACCGGCGGCTTCGTCAGCGGCTATCGCGGCTCGCCCCTGGGCGCCTACGACAAGGAGCTGTGGAAGGCGCGCCGGTACCTGGAGGCCGAAAACATCGTCTTCCAGCCCGGTGTCAACGAGGACTTGGCCGCCACCGCCATCTGGGGCACGCAACAGACCGGGCTGTTCCGGGGGGCGAAGGTCGACGGTGTGTTCGGCGTCTGGTACGGCAAGGGCCCGGGCGTCGACCGCTCCGGGGACGTGTTCAAGCACGCCACCATGGCCGGCACGTCGCCGCACGGCGGCGTGCTGGTGATCGCCGGCGACGACCACGCCGCCAAGTCCTCGACCATCGCCCACCAGTCCGAGCATGCGCTGTCCGGCGCCCAGATCCCGGTCCTGAACCCGGCCGGGGTCGACGAGGTGGTGGACTACGGCCTGCTCGGCATTGCCATGAGCCGCTATGCCGGCCTGTGGGTGTCCATGAAGGCGATCAGCGAGACCTGCGACAGCGGCGGCTCGGTGCTGGTCGATCCGCTGGCGCTGGATATCGTCACCCCGACGGACTTCGTGTTCCCGCCCGACGGGGTGCACATCCGCTGGCCGGACGCGCCCCTGGCGCAGGAATATCGGCTGATGCGCTACAAGATCTACGCCGCGCTCGCCTTCGCCCGCGCCAACCGGATCGACCGGGTCGTCTTCGATTCGCCCGAACCGCGCCTGGGCATCGTGGCGTCGGGCAAGGCGTACAAGGACGTCCGCCAGGCCCTGGCCGACCTGGGCATCACCGAGCGCATCGCCCGCGATATCGGCATCCGGCTGTACAAGGTCGGCATGCCCTGGCCACTGGAGCGCGACGGCATCCGCCGCTTCGCCGAGGGGCTCGAAGAGATCCTGGTGGTCGAGGAAAAACGCGCCCTGATCGAGAACCAGTTGAAGGAGCAGCTCTACAACTGGCGCGAGGACGTGCGCCCGCGCATCGTCGGCAAGTTCGACGAAGCGGGCACCTGGATCCTGCCCTCCGCCGGCGAACTGACCCCGGCCATGGTGGCCCGCGCCATCGCCGGGCAGTTGCGCCGCTTCGTCACCCTGGACACGATGGAACAGCGCCTCGCCCTGCTGGAGCGCAAGCAGGCCGAACTGTCCACCGAGCGGGTCGCCACCAAGCGCCTGCCCTACTACTGCTCCGGCTGCCCGCACAACACCTCGACCACCGTACCCGAGGGCAGCGAGGCCCTGGCCGGCATCGGCTGCCACTACATGGTCACGTGGATGCCGGAGCGGAACACGAAGACCTTCACCCACATGGGCGGCGAAGGGGCGAGCTGGGTCGGGCTGGCGCCCTTCACCGAGACCCGCCACATGTTCGTCAACCTGGGCGACGGCACCTACTTCCACTCCGGCTCGCTGGCGATCCGCCAGGCCGTCGCCGCCGGGGTCAACATCACCTACAAGCTGCTCTACAACGACGCCGTCGCCATGACCGGCGGCCAGCCGGTGGACGGCACCCTGACCGTGCCGCAGATCGCGCACCAGATGGCGGGCGAAGGCGTCAAGCGCATCGTCGTCGTCTCCGACGACCCGGAGAAGTATGGCGACGGGGCGATGCTGCCGCCGGGAACCCAGGTGGCGCACCGCGACCGCCTGGACGCGATCCAGCGCGACCTGCGCGAGGTGGCGGGGGTCACCGTCCTGATCTACGACCAGACCTGTGCCGCCGAGAAGCGCCGCCGCCGCAAGCGCGGCCTGATGGAGGACCCGGACGTCCGCGTCATGATCAACGAGGCGGTATGCGAGGGCTGCGGCGACTGTGGCGTGCAGTCCAACTGCGTCTCGATCACCCCGGTGGAGACCGAATTCGGCCGCAAGCGCGCCATCGACCAGTCCACGTGCAACAAGGACATCTCCTGCATCAAGGGCTTCTGCCCCAGCTTCGTGACCGTCTCCGGGGTGGTGCCCAAGAAGGCGTCGGCCAAGGCCGGCGCCCCGGACCAGGACGACGGCTTCCCCGCCCTGCCCGAGCCGGACACCGCGATCACCCAGAGCATGCCCTACGACATCCTCATCACCGGCATCGGCGGCACCGGCGTGGTGACCATCGGCGCCATCCTGGGCATGGCGGCCCACCTGGAGGGCAAGGGCGTCTCGGTGCTCGACCAGACCGGCCTCGCGCAGAAGAACGGCGCCGTGGTCAGCCACGTGCGCCTCGCCCACAAGCCGGCGGACATCCACGCCGTGCGCATCGCCGCCGGCAACACCAACCTGCTGCTCGGCTGCGACATGGTCACCGCGGCCGGTGCCGACGTGCTGGCGAAGATGCGCCGGGGGCTCAGCGTGGCGGTGATGAACGCGCATCCGGTGATGACCGCCGACTTCACCCAGAAGCCGGACCTGGCCTTCCCCGACCAGGCCATCCGGGACGTGCTCGCCGACGCCGCCCACGACGTGCAGTACGTGGACGCGACCCGGGTCGCCACCGCGCTGCTGGGCGACAGCATCGCCGCCAACCTGTTCATGGTGGGCTACGCCTGGCAGAAGGGCCTGATCCCGATCGCCCGCGCCGCCATCGAACGCGCCGTGGAGCTGAACGGGGCCGCCGTCCAGAGCAACCTGGGCGCCTTCCTGTGGGGCCGGCGCATGGCGGCGGAGCCCGAGCGGGTGCTGGCGCTGGTCGGTCCGCAGGCCGAGGCCAGCGGCGACCGCCGGCTGTCCGAGACGCTGGACGAGGCCATCGCGCGGCGGGTTGCGTCCCTGCGCGCCTACCAGAGCGGGCGCTACGCCAAGCGCTACCGCAAGCTGGTGGCGCGCGTGCGCGCCGCCGAGGCGGCGGCCATGGGACCGGACGAGACCGCCCTGACCGACGCCGTGGCCCGCGCCCTGTTCAAGCTGATGGCCTACAAGGACGAGTACGAGGTCGCCCGGCTGTACACCGACGGCCGCTTCGCCGAGTCCCTGAAGGCCCGCTTCGAGGGCGAGCGCCCGCGCCTGACCTTCCACCTCGCGCCGCCCCTGCTGGCGAAGCGCGACCCGCGCACCGGCCACCTCATCAAGCGCGAATACGGCCCCTGGGTGTTCGGCGCCTTCCGGGTCATGGCGCGCCTGAAGGGTCTGCGCGGCACGCCGCTGGACCCGTTCGGCTACACCGGGGAGCGGCGCATGCAGCGCCGCCTCATCGCCGAATACCGCGCCTCGGTCGACCGCCTGCTGGCCGACCTGACGCCGGAGAGCCACGCGCTGGCGGTGGACTTGGCGCGGCTGCCGCTGGAGATGCGCGGTTTCGGCCATGTGCTGGAGACGAACGTGGAAGCGGCCAGGGCGAAGGAGGCCGAACTGCGCGCCGCCCACGACGCCCCCGCGCCCCGGATGGCGGCGGAGTAACACGCCGAGATGGCGGAACGGGGGGTTGCCCCCGTCCCGAACCGTCTTCTTTCGACGTACAGAAACAGTTCCGGTCGGGGGAGCAACCCCCGACCGGCCTGTTGCGTTGACGAGTCTGGCCGCGAATACCAGCGGCGCAGTGTCGATGGCAGCCCGCTTACCTGCGCGGCCACCGGCGGGTGTGCGCACGCACGTACTCATCCCGGCCATGCCGGAGGCGCACGTAAGCCCGCACATGAACGATACGATCGTTAATGTTTCGTATCTCCAAAGCGGTTTGCGCTTGATCGCAAACCCACTTTGGCCCAGGATCCTAGTTGTTCACGCTGGGATCTGGTCCGTAGTGGGCTAGCGACCGGTTGAGAAACCGCCCAGATGGCTACCGCCGTCTTGGGCGGTTTCTTTTTTTAGGTGTCGGGATCGCCGTTCGCGCCTCCACATCTGGTAGCCCAAAAGGATCGGACGTACCGCATAGTGCGTCCCGCCCGGCTCGTTTACGCTACGTTCGGTCCACTCAGGTTGCAAGGGGATTCTGGCTCGCGAGGGCAGTATCGTCGTGCTTTTTGCTAAAGACGGGCCAACGCCGGTAAAATTATGCGCTGCGCATACGCATTTGTGCAAATAACGTCCGCCGCGACGCCGACTCCGGCGAAGCGCGAGCGCACTTGGCCCTTTGACGAATGTTCGTCAGGCCGCCGAGTCGCTTGCCGGTAGGCGTAATGATTGGGCCGGCCGTCTTCCCCCTCAATCATCGTCCGCCCAGGCGGCGCGGGGGTCGGCGCGGGTGGCGCGGCTGGGGAAGGTGCGCATCATCCACAGCAGCAGCAGCAGGCCCGGCACCGCCGCCAGCGTGGTGATGAGGAAGTAGCTGACCCAGTCCACCTGCTCGGCCAGCCAGCCGCCGCCGGCCGCGAAGAAGGTGCGGGCGAAGCTCATCAGGCTGGAGACCAGGGCATACTGCGTCGCCGTATAGGCGATGTTGCACAGCGACGACAGGTAGGCCACGAAGGCCGCCGTGCCCATGCCGCCGGTCAGGTTCTCGACGCTGATGGTCACCACCAGCCAGCCCACGTCGGGGCCGACGTAGGCCTGCCAGGCGAACACCAGGTTGGAGGCCGCCTGGGCCACGCCGCAGATCAGCAGCGCCCGCAGGATCCCCAGCCGCGCCACCAGTAGCCCCCCGGCCAGCCCGCCGACGATGGTCATGACCACGCCGTAGCCCTTGGAGATCACCCCCACCTCGGTCTTGGTGAAGCCGATCTCCTCGTAGAACGGCATCGCCATGATGCCCAGCAGGGCGTCGCCGTATTTGTAGAGCGCGATGAACACCAGGATCATGACCCAGTGGCGGCGCGTCATGAAGTCGCGGAACGGGGCCACCACGGCGCCGTAGAGGAACGTCAGCGCCTGACGCAGCGCCGGCGACAGGGGACCGCGCCGCGCCATCCAGTCGCGCGCCCGGTCCTCCTCGGCGGCGGCCTGGGCGACGGCGGCGGTCCGGTCCGGTTCCGGGCTCAAAAGGGCGGTCAGCATCCCCACCCCCATCAGCCCGGCCATGGCGGTGTAGGCCCAGAACCAGCCGGCAAGGTCGGCGACGATCAGCGCCCCGCCGCTGGCCGCCACCATGCCGATGCGGTAGCCCAGCACGATGGTGCCGGCGCCGGCGCCGAGTTGGTGCTCCTCCAGGCTCTCCACGCGGTAGGCGTCGATGACGATGTCCTGGGTCGCGGAGGCGAAGGCCAGCAGCACAGCCCACAGCGCGGTCCACCACAGGTCCGTGGCCGGGTCGGTGGCGCCCAGGCCGATCATGCACCCGATGATCAGGAGCTGGGCCAGGATCAGCCAGCCGCGCCGCTGCCCCAGCCAGGGCGTCAGCAGCGGCAGCCGCAGCCGGTCGACCAGCGGCGACCACAGGAACTTGAAGCCGTAGGCGGTGCTGGCGAAGGCGAACAGGCCGATGGCGGTCTTGGAGACCCCGGCCTCCGACAGCCAGTAGGACAGGGTGGAGAACACCAGCAGCAGTGGCAGCCCGCTGGAGAAGCCCAGGAACAGCACCCGGAGAACCCGGATATCGCGGTAGACGGCGAGGCTGTCCCACCAGGCACGCAGGGCGGGAGACACGGAACGGGACACGGTGCGGGACACGGCGGCGGCCTTCTGCTGCGGGGCGCGGGGCACGGCGGCGCCATGATCGGCGCGCCGCGCCGGCGGACGCAAGCGCCGTGTCGGTGGCGCGCCGGCGCCCGGGCGTCGGTGCCCCGCCTACAGCCGATCGCCCGAAGTCGGGGTCACGCCGTGATTTCGGTTTGTCGCGATAATCGGCTGTAAAATCAATAATGTAGAGCCGATTCACGTTCGAAATCGGACCGCATCTGCGGTTCCGATTTCGAACAATCGGCCCTAATGCAGCGTGGCGGCGGCCGAGCCGCGGGTGCCGCGGCGCGGGCCGCGCCCGCTTCGGGACCCACCCCGGCCGCCGGTCGGCAGCGGCGCGGGGTCGGCGGGCGCCTCGCCCTGGTCCACCATCTCCTGGCGCAGGCGCTGGCGCAGCAGGTCGATGGGCACCAGGCCCTCCGTGCCCTCCGTCTGCATGTGCCAGAAGGTCCAGCCGTTGCACGCCGGCGCCCCCTGCACCGCCGCCCCCACCTGGTGGATGGAGCCGCGGTGCTCGGCGCTGATCAGGGTGCCGTCGGCGCGCACCTTGGCGGTCCAGCGCCCGCCGGAGTCTGTCAGCACCGTGCCCGGCGGCAGCAGGCCGCGCTCCACCACGGCGCCGAAGGGGATGCGCGGCTCCGCGCGCTTGCGCGGCGTGGCGAGCAGCGTCGGGTCATCCACCGTCTGCACCGCCGCGACACGGGCGCGGGCGGCGGCGATATAGTCCGGGTCCCGCTCGATGCCGATCCAGCGCCGGCCCAGCCGCTTGGCCACCGCCGCCGAGGTGCCGCTGCCGAGGAACGGGTCCAGAATGACGTCGCCCGGGTTGGTCGAGGCCAGCACCACCCGGTGCAGCAGGGCCTCCGGCTTCTGCGTCGGATGCAGCTTCTGGCCGCCGTCGTCCTTCAGCCGCTCGCCGCCGGTGCACAGGGGCAGGCTCCAGTCGCTGCGCATCTGGAGGCCCTCGTTGAGCGCCTTCATGGCCTCGTAGTTGAAGGTGTAGCGCGCCTCCGGTCCCTTGGCGCACCACACCAGGGTTTCGTGGGCGTTGGTGAAGCGGGTGCCGCGGAAGTTGGGCATCGGGTTGGTCTTGCGCCAGATGACGTCGTTGAGCACCCAGAACCCCAGGTCCTGGAGCGCCGTCCCGACCCGGAAGATGTTGTGATAGGTGCCGATGACCCACAGCGTGCCGGTGTCCTTCAGCACCCGGTGGCAGGCGGCCAGCCAGGCGCGGGTGAAGGCATCGTAGTCGGCGAAGCCGGCGAAGCGGTCCCAGGCGTCGTCCACGCCGTCGACGCGGCTGTTGTTGGGCCGCAGCAGTTCGCCGCCGAGCTGAAGATTGTAGGGCGGATCGGCGAACACGACGTCGACGGACTGGGCGGGCAGGCCGGCGAGAACCTCGACGCAATCGCCCTGGTAGATCCGGTCGGTCTTCAGCGGGGGCATGGCGGCATCCGGGCACGGGGACTAGGAACGGGGACTAGGAACGGGGACGGCACGAGCCGTTTGACGTTTGTACGCCGGCCGAGTCGGCATGACAATGTTTGTTTTAATTCAGGACTCTACGGGATGTTTTGGAGGTGAAATTGATGTTTTCTCGCATCCCGTACGATCGCAACGGGTTGGGGGTCCGGCCCCGGTCAGGCGCCAGGGATGGGTCCGCTGTGGTCGCGGGGCCACAGCCCGTGGGGCGCCGCCTCGGCTGCCAGCGCGGCCCGCACCGGCGCATAGCCGCGCCGGTGCTGCGGCGTCACCCCCAGCCGTCCTAGCGCCGCCAGATGCTCGGCGGTGCCGTAGCCCATGTTGCGCGCCCAGCCATAGCCGGGGTGCGCGGCATCCAGGGCGATCATCAGGCGGTCGCGCGTCACCTTGGCGGCGATGGAGGCGGCGGCGATGGACAGGCAGCGGGCGTCCCCGCGGACCACGCAGCGCACCGGGCAGGGCATGTCCGGCGGCGGCTGGTTGCCGTCCACCAGCGCCAGAGTCGGCGCTGGCCCCCCCAGGGCCGCCACCGCCCGGACCATGCCGGCCAGGGTGGCACCCAGGACGTTGCGGCGCTCGATCTCCGCCACGTCCACCACCGCCACCGCCAGGCGCACCGCGTCGCTGGCCTCCAGGGCGCCCAGCAGGGCGGCGCGGCGCGCCGGCTTCAGCGCCTTGGAATCGTCCAGACCCTCGCGCAGGGCGGTCGGCAGGCGGGCGCGGTCCAGGACGGCGGCGGCGGCCACCAGCGGCCCGGCCAGCGGCCCGCGGCCGGCTTCGTCGACGCCGCACACCAGGCCCTCGTGGGCGGATTCCAGGGTGAAGTCGGGCATGGCGGTCTCTGGCGCGGGGACGGGGAAGAGGACGGCACGGGGGCAGCGCCGGCGGTCAGCCGGCATCAAAGGACTCGATCAGGGCCCCGATGCGGGCGGCGTCGGGCTGGCCCAGCACCCGGTGGGCGTGGCGCTCCGCCGCCGGCTGGGTGATGCGCCGGACCCGCTGCTTGACCGCGGGAATGGCGAACGAGGCCATCGACAGCTCGCGCACCCCGAGACCGAACAGCAGCGGCGTCAGGCGTGGGTCGCCGGCCATCTCGCCGCACACCGACACCGGAATGCCGGCCGCCTGCGCCGCTCCGGTGGCGAAGTGGATCAGCCGCAGCACCGCCGGATGCAGCGGTTCGTACAGGTGCGCCACGGCTTCGTCGGTGCGGTCGATGGCCAGGGCATATTGCGTCAGGTCGTTGGTGCCGATGGCGAAGAAGTCGGCCTCGCGCGCCAGGGCGTCGGCCGACAGCGCGGCCGCCGGAACCTCGATCATCACCCCCAGGGGCGGAATCGGATCCGGCAGCGGCCGGCCGGCGGCGCGGAAGTCCGCCACCACCGCGTCCAGCACCGCGCGTGCGGCCCGCACCTCCTCGACCGTGCACACCATCGGCAGCAGGATGCGCGCCGGCCCGCGCCGCGCGGCGCGCAGCACGGCGGCGAACTGGGTGCGCAGCAGCGCCGGCCGGGTCAGCGACAGGCGCACCGCGCGCAGCCCCAGGGCCGGATTGGCGCCGGGCTTGATGCCCAGGGCGTCGCCCAGCTTCTCGCCGCCCAGATCCAGGGTGCGGATGGTCACGGGGCGGCCCTTCATGTGCTCGATCAGGGTGCTGAACACGGCCGCCTGCTCGTCCTCGCTGGGCAGCGACTCCCGGTTCATGTACAGGAATTCGGAGCGCACCAGGCCGATGCCCTCGGCGCCCGCCTGCAACACCCCCTCGACCTCGGCCGGCAGTTCGATGTTGGCGTGCAGATGCACGGCGATGCCGTCGCGGGTCACCGACGGGACGTCGCGCAGGCGTTGCAGGTTGCGCCGGGTGCGCAGGAAGTTGGCCCGCCGGGCGCGGTAGCGTGCCAGGGTGTCGGCGTCCGGGTTCAGGATCACCGCGCCCTCGGTGCCGTCCACCACGATGGTGGCCCCGGCGTGGGCGTGGCGCAGCAGCATGGGCACCGCCACCACCGCCGGCAGGCCGAGCGAGCGGGCCATGATCGCGGTGTGGCTCTGGCGGGCGCCCAGGGCGGTGACCAGGCCGCCCACCAGGCGCGGGTTGAGCAGCGCGGTGTCGGCCGGGCTCAGCTCCTCGGCCACGATCACGCTGCCGCGCGACAGGCTGGTGAGGCCGGGCTGGCGCGGACGCCGGCCCAGGTTGCGGATCAGGCGGCGCCCGACCTCGCGAATGTCGTCCATGCGGGCGGCGAGATAGTCGTCCTCCATGGACGAGAAGGCGCCGATCAGCTCGGTCATCTCGATGCGCACCGCGGCCTCGGCGTTGACGCGCTCGGCGGTAATGCGCTGGTCCACGCCGCGCACCAGTCGCGAGCCGCGCAACATGCGTTCGTAGGCTTCCAGGATGCAGGACAGTTCCTCGCCCGCCGCGCCGGGCAGCTTGCGCACCTTCTGGCCCAGGGTGCGCAATTCGGCGATGGCGCGCTCGGCGGCGTCGGCGAAGCGCTGGCGTTCGCGCGCCACCAGGCCGCTGGGGATGCGGTACTCGGGAATCGGCGACAGGCCGGTGTCGTGCAAGTAAACGGTGCCGATGCCGTAGCCGGGACCGACCGCCACCCCCTCCAGGCGCAGCATGGCGTCGGCCGCGCCGCCGCCCAACGGGCTCTCCGTCGGGTCGTGCGGGCCGCCGTCTTCGGCCGTCACGGCCAGGCGCGCCGGAATGGCGGCGCCCGTGCGGCCCGGGCCGCTCCTCACCGTTCCCCCATCATGGCTGCCTTCTCATGACCGCCTTCTCATGACCGCCTACTCATGACCGCCTTCTCGTGACTGCCGACTCACGGCGGGGCTCCCATGCATGGCTGTGCCGTCCGGGATTTGGCGCCGGCTGCACCGGAACCGCGGCGTCACAGGGTCCGGCGTCCCGGCGCGCGGCTCCGCCCTACAGCCGATTGCGGCAAACCGGAATCGCGGCACGACTTCGGTTTGTCGCGATAATCGGCTCTAGTCCTCGTCGAACCGGGCCGCGATCAGCGTCTGCAGCGCCTCCATCACCGCCCCGGCCTCGCGGCCCTCGCACACCACGTGGATGGTCGACCCCCGGCCGGCCGCCAGCATCATCAGCCCCATGATGGAATGGCCCGAGACCTCCTGGCCACGGCTGAACACCTTGACGCTGGCGTCGTAGCGCTCGACGGTCTTGACGAAGCGGGCGGCGGCGCGGGCGTGCAGGCCGCGCTGGTTGACGATCTCGCAGTCGGCGGTCACCGCGGCGGCGGTGCCGGCGCCGCCGTCGTCGGCGGACCGCAGGCAGTGGGGCGCGAACGACGCGGCCGGGGGCAGGGGGCGGGCGGACACCGGACTACTCCTGCGTCAACAGGCGCGAGGCCACGTTGATGTACTTGCGCCCGGCGAGCTGGGCACTGGTGACCGCCTCGGCCAGCGGCTCCGTGGCGCGCACCGACGCCAGCTTGATCAGCATCGGCAGGTTGACCCCGGCGATCACCTCGATCGTGGCGCGGTCCATGATCGAGATCGCCAGATTCGACGGCGTGCCGCCGAACATGTCGGTCAGCACGATCACCCCCTGCCCGGTGTCGACCCGGTTCACGGCGTCGACGATGTCGGCCCGGCGCTGTTCCATGTCGTCGTCGGGACCGATGCAGATGGTGGCCACGTTGGCCTGGGCGCCCACCACGTGTTCCAGGGCGGCCAGCATTTCCTCGGCCAGCCGGCCGTGGGTCACAAGCACCAGTCCGATCATCGGCCCTCGTCTCCGGTCATGACGACCTGCCTCGTCGTCGCCCGCGTCCCTCGCGTGGTCCGCGTCCCCGTTCCCGGGTTCTTCCCCTGACGGCGCCGGCTCACGCGGGTGGTCCCGCCGGCTCCAGGTCACGGTGGCGCACCGTGACCCGGGCGCCGCGTCCGGTCAACCAGGCGCCGAGCCGCTCCGCCACCAGGACCGACCGATGTCGCCCGCCGGTACAGCCCACGGCGAGCGTCAGGTAGCTCTTGCCCTCGCCCTGCTGGCGGGTCAGCACGACGTCGAGCAGCGCGGTCAGCGCCGACCAGAACCGATCGAAATCCGGGTCCGCCGTCACATGGGCGGCGACCGCGGGGTCACGGCCGGTCAACGGTCGCAGATCCGTCACGTAATGGGGATTACGCAGGAATCGGACGTCGAACACAAGGTCCGCCTCCCGCGGCAGTCCGTGGCGGAAGCCGAACGAGACCACCGCGATCACCGCCCCCTCGGCGCCACGGCCCAGGCCGAGCTGGTCCTCCAGCCGCCGTTTCAGCTCGCCCAGGGTCCAATGCGCGGTGTCGACGATGACGTCGGCCCCGGCCTGCACCGGCGCCATGCGCGCCCGCTCCAGCGCCAGGCCATCGCTCAGGGGGCGGTCGAGGGCCAGCGGGTGGCGCCGCCGCGTCTCGGTGAAGCGGCGGCGCAGCACGTCGTCGTCGCAGTCCAGGAACAACAGCGTCACGTCGAGCCCCGGACGGCCGCGCAACTGCGCCACCGTGTCCAACAGCCGGTCGACGGTGAAGTCGCGGGTGCGCACGTCGGTGACCACCGCCAGCGGGCGGTCCAGGGTGGCCCCGGTCAACAACCCGTCCAGCAGCGCCAGCGGCAGGTTGTCGACCGCCTCGTAGCCCAGGTCCTCCAGCGCCGCCAGCGCCGAGGACTTGCCCGCCCCCGACATGCCGGTGATGACCACCAGGCGCTGGGGCTCGCCCGCGGATCCGCCCGGGCCACCACCGGGGCCACCACCGGGGCCACCACCGGGGTCCCCAGCGGGGCCGGCAGCGCCGGCGCGGACCGGGACCGGCGCGCGGATCATGCCAGGTCCTGTTCCGTCACCGGCACGATGGCCTCGACGGCGATGGCCGCCGCCAGACGCACCTTGGCCGGGGCCGAGACCTCGAACGGCCACACCACGAACCGGCGCACCCGGGTCGGGACGTGGTCGCTGTGGCGGTTGGCGTCGGCCAGCGGGTCGCAGGTGGCGGCCGACGGCGTGCGCGGCACCGCCCCGGGCAGCGGCGCCATGTCGACGACCGCGATCAGCGGGGCGTTCGCCACCCACCGCGAGGTGTCGAGCGGGATCACGCCGATGCCGCGCACCTCCATCAGACCGCGCAGCGGCGCCGGGGTGGAGGCGTAGAGCAGGCCGCTCTCGTCGTCGCGCTCCAGGATCACCCGGTCGTCCGCCACCAGCCGCGCGTCGCCGCTTTCCATCAGGCGCAGCGCCAGGTCGGACTTGCCCGATCCGGCCCCGCCCCGCAGCAGGACCCCGCCCTCGGGCAGGGCCACGCAGGTGCCGTGGACGGTGAAGGGGTGGCTCACGGTGGATCTCCCTCTCGTTCGCTCTGTCGCCGGCGGCGGCCCGGCGAGACTGGATCGCGCCGGCGCGCCAGTGTAGCGTCCCGGCCGCCGCGCCGTTAAGGGGCGGGGCGAAAAAGACCCCATTCTCCCACCCCCTTTGCACCCCGGCGGCCGCCCCGCCCGTCCGTCCGTGGTCCGGATCCCAAGCGCATGATTGCCGCCATCTTCGCCGTCGTCGCGCCGGTGCTGCTCATCGCCGGCCTGGGTCTTCTGTGGGGGTGGCGGCGCTGGCCGTTCGACACCGAGATGGTGGCCAGCCTGTCGACCCGCATCGGCGTGCCGTGCCTGGTGCTGGACGTCATGACGCGGGTGGAGATCGACCTGGCGGTCCTGGGCGAGATGGTGCTGGCGGCGACCCTCGGGGTGGCGCTGACCGGCGCGGCCGGGCTCGCGCTGCTGCGCGCGGCACGGCTGCCGCTGCCGCCGTATCTGCCGGCGATGATGTTCGGCAACACCGGCAACGTGGGGCTGCCGCTGTGCCTGTTCGCCTTCGGCCAGGAGGGGCTGGCGCTGGCCATCGCCTTTTTCGTGCTCACCGCGATCCTCAACTTCACGGTCGGCGTCGCCATCGCCGCGGGCCGGGCCTCGCTGGGGGCGATGCTGCGCACGCCGGTGATCTGGGCGCTCGCCGCCGCCCTGGCGATGAACGCGGCCGGGGTGCAGATGCCGCCGTTCCTGGCCGACACGGTCGAACTGCTGGGCGGGATGACCATTCCACTCATGCTGCTGGCGCTGGGCGTGGCCCTGGTCGGCCTGAAGCCGGCCGGCCTGGGGCGGGCCGCGGCGCTGTCCGCGGCCAAGCTGGCGCTCGGCTGGGGGGCGGGCCTGCTGCTGGTCTGGACGCTCGACCTGGACGGAGCGGCGCGGGGTGTGGTGCTGATCGAGATGGCGATGCCGGTGGCCGTGTTCAACTACCTGTTCGCGCAACGCTACGGCAATCGCCCGGACGAGGTGGCGGGCCTGGTCCTGATGTCGACGCTGATGGCGGTGGTGCTGCTGCCCGCCTTGCTGTGGCTGGCGTGGAGCGGCACGCCGCCGCCGGCTTGACGGTCGTGCCGCAGCGCCATAAATGGACTCATTGGTCTTGAATGCCGGTCGGCCGCGCCTTCGCCGCGCGGGCGGTTGGGGCACGGGAGGGAGCGGGGCGATGGCGCGGCCTCGCGGATTCGACACGGACGCGGTCCTGGACCGCGCGATGGACGCCTTCTGGCGCCAGGGATACGGCAACACCTCGCTGCCCGACCTGCTGGACGTCATGGGCATCAGCCGCTCCAGCTTCTACGAGACCTTCGGCGGCAAGCGGGCGCTGTTCGAGGCCTCCCTGCGCCGCTACGAGGCGCGCGTCACCTCCCGCATCATGCGGGCCTTGGAGCAGCCCGGGCCGATCCGCACGGTCATGGAGCGCCTGTTGGCCGACATGGTGACCCGCACCCTGGCCGGCGAGGGCCGTGGCTGCATGATGTGCAACACCGCCGTCGAGCTGGCGCCGCACGACCCGGACCTGCGGGCCTGGCTGGCGGGCAGCTTCGAGGGCGTGGAGCGCGCCCTGGCCGTGCGCCTGGCCCAGGCGCGCGACGCCGGCGAGCTGGCCGCCGACGCCGACCCGGTGGCGCTGGCGCGCACCTTCGTGGCGCTGTTCAACGGGCTGCGCGTGATCGCCAAGGCGCGCCCGGAGCGGGCCGTGCTGGATGATATCGCCCGCTCGGCCCTGCGGCTGCTGGACTGACGCGCGACCCGGACCCGGCGCCCGCTCAGAACCCCTTAGTCAGCGCGTGGCGGATCACCTTGCGCATCACGGTGGGCAGCGCGTGACCCTCCAGCTCGGTCAGCGGCACCCAGATCCCCCGCACCCGCGGATTGGCGCCGACCCGGGCCATCACCACCGTCAGCTCCAGATGGAAGTGTGTGAAGGTGTGCGCGACCAGACCGGGCAGCGCGCGCCAGTCCGACAGCGGCAACGGGGCGGCGGCCGCCACCGCCGCGGCCGGGTCCGGCATCGGTGCCGCCTCCCAGGGCGAGGACGGCACCTCCATCATGCCCCCCAGCAGGCCCGAGGCCGGGCGCTGGCGCAGCAGCAGGGCGCCGTCCTTGCGCTGGATCCAGAACGCCACCGCGCGCCGGGTGGGGCGCGGCGCTTTCGGCGCCTTGGCGGGCAGCCGCTCGGCCAGGCCGGCGCGGCGACCGGCGCACGCGGCCATCCACGGACACAGGCCGCAGGCCGGCGCACGCGGCGTGCACAGGGTCGCGCCCAGATCCATCACGGCCTGGGCGTGATCTCCGGCGCGCGCGGTCGGGGTGAGGGCGTCGGCCAGCCGGCGCAGGGTCGGCTTGGCGCCGGGCAATGGGTCCTCGACCGCGAACAGCCGCGCCATCACCCGCTCCACGTTGCCGTCGACCACCACCGCCCGCTGGCCGAAGCAGATGGTCGCGATGGCGGCCGCGGTGTAGGCGCCGATCCCCGGCAGGGCGCGCAGGCCCGCCTCGGTGTCGGGGAAGCGGCCGCCATGGTCGGCGACCACCGCCCGCGCGCACTTCAGCAGGTTGCGGGCGCGGGCGTAGTAGCCCAGGCCGGCCCATTCCGCCATCACGGCGGCGTCGTCGGCCGCCGCCAGCGCCTGCACCGTCGGCCAGCGCGCCAGGAAGCGGACATAGTACGGCTTCACCGCCGCCACCGTGGTCTGTTGCAGCATGATTTCCGACAGCCACACCGGATAGGGATCGGGCGGCGGCGCCCCCGGGGCCGGCCGCCACGGCAGGTCGCGGCGGTCGCGGTCGTACCAGGCCAGCAGGCGCGCGCCCAGGTCGGCGGCGGTGGCGGCGTCGGGCGGCGCGACGGTCCCGGGGCCGCTGGCGGCCTCGGGCGCGGGATCGGCGGGATCGGCGGGGTTGGGGGCGCGGGCGGCGCGGCGCGCCATGGGCGGGCTCTCCGGGATGGCGGCGGGGGTGCTTGACCGGCGGCGGCGGGTCGGGCTCCATGTGGGAACAGGACGGCGCCAAAGGCAACAGCAGTCGACACCACCGATGAGCGATCCCCCTCCTCCCGACGGCCGCCGTGGCCCGCCGCCGGCCTGGCTGCGCCGCCTGGTCACGGCGGAAGGCGAGCGCCTGCCCGTGCACGACCTGACCAACCGCAGCTCCCGCAGCCGCGCCGTCGGCCAGCTCCTGGAGCCGGCCACGCGCCGCCTGCTGGGCCGGCGCGGGGTGGCGATGGGGCCGATCCTGGCGCACTGGGCGGACATCGTGGGGCCGGCGCTGGCGCGCCAGTGCGTGCCGCTGAAGCTGGTGATGCCGCGCGGGACCAAGGCCGGCGGGCGCGGCGGCACCCTGCACGTCAAGGCCGCCGCCGGCGCCTGCGCCACCGAACTGACCCACCGCGCGCCGATGCTGTGCCAGCGCATCAACACCCATGTCGGATTCGAGGCCGTGGCCGCCCTGCGCGTCACCCAGGGGCCGCTGTCTGGCGCGGCCGCCCGCCGGCCGGCGCGCCGCGGCCGGGCGCTGCCGCCTCCGCCGCCGTCGCCGGAGGCGTTGCGGGCGCTCGACGCCAAGCTGGCCGCCGTGACCGACCCCGAGTTGCGCGCCGCCCTGGAGCGTCTGGGCCGCGCGGTGCTGTCGGGGCCACGACGGCGGTAGAGGCGGGGTCCGGCCCGGCCCCACGCGGGCGCGTGGGACCGAGAAAGCATAGGACTCTCCCGCCCCCGCTCCGGCGTGGGCGCCCGTCGTACAGGCGGTCCCACGCGGGAGCGTGGGACCGAGAAAGCATTGGACTCTCCCGCCCCCGCTCCTGCGGGGGCGCCAATCGTACAGGCGGCCCCATGCGGGAGCGTGGGACCGAGAAAGCATAGGACTCTCCCGCCCCCGCTCCTGCGGGGGCGCCAATCGTTCAGGCGGCCCCACGCGGGAGCGTGGGACCGAGAAAGCATAGGACTCTCTCGCCCCCGCTCCGGCGGGGGCGCCAATCGTCCAGGCGGTCCCACGCAGGAGCGTGGGACCGAGAAAAAGCCCACGCTCCCGCGTGGGCGCCCACATTCACGCCGCGTCCATGGCCCCGGCGGCGTCCAGCAGCATCTCCCGGAACAGCGCCAGCAGGACGTGGTCCAGGTGCCCCCTCATGCCGTGCATCAGGTCCAGCGCGGCCTCCGGCGCCATCGCCGCCTTGTAGGCGCGGTGGTCGGTGAGCGCGCCGAACACGTCCACGATCGCGGCCATGCGCGCCAGGTCGTTCAGCTCGGCGCCCTTCAGGCCGGCGGGATAGCCGGTGCCGTCCAGCTTCTCGTGGTGCTGGGCGGCGATCAGCCGCACCCCGCCGGGCACCTCGTTGACCAGATCCATGAAGTCCAGCGTGCGCGGCACGTGGCTTTTCATCACCCCCCATTCCCCGCTCGACAGCCTGCCCGGCTTGTTGAGCACCTCGTGCGGAATCGACATCTTGCCGACGTCGTGCAGCAGCCCGCCGGTGGCCAGCACCGTCAGGTCGCTCTCGGGCAGCCCTAGCGCATGGCCGAAGTAGCACAGGAACGTCGCCACCCGCAGCGAGTGGACATAGGTGTAGTTGTCGTGGCCGCGCACGCCCTCCAGCACCGCGCGGAAGGCGCCGCCGCGCACGGCCTCGACCAGGGGCGAGCAGCTCTGGCGGAAGGTCTGGTAGGGCACCGGGCGGCCGGCGTCGATCATGTCGGTGACGCCGTTGAAGACCGCGACGGTCTTCATCAGGGCGGCGCGTTGCGGCTCGGCCAGGTTCTGCCAGGCCAGTTCCACCTGTTCGTTGACCAGGTCGGCCACGGTCTCCAGCAGGGCGCTGCGCCGGATCGGCTTGACCAGCAGCGGGCGGTAGCCGGCCCGGAAGTCGAGCGCCAGGTCGGAACGCGCATCACCGGTGAGCCCAACCAGCGGCACCCGCGCCAGATCGGGGTAGAAGCCGAGTCGGTGCACCGTGCGCAGGGCGCTCCACGGCGCCGCCGCGGAGCGGCCTCCGGCGGCGGCCTCCGGCGCTGCATCGTCGATCAGGATCACCATCGGCAGCGCCTCGCGCAGCCAGGCGATGGCGGTGTCGCCGTCGGCGAACACATCGACCCGATAGCGCGACTCGAGGGCGGCTCTCAGGGCCGACCGTTGGGCGGGACAGGCGGCGATGACGGCGATGCGCACCGGCGGGCGGAGCCGGTCGGTGTCGGATACGGTGTTGGATCCGGTGCCGGAAACGGTGTTGGCGTTGGTGTCGGATCCGGTCCCGGCGTCGGCGGCCCCACCGCCGGCTGCGGCGCGGGCCGGGCGCGTCGCCGCTCCGCCGTCCATCGGGAGGCCCTGCCGTCTGCGCCCGCTGGGGTCGGCCCCGTCCACCGCGCCCTCCGTTGCTCGTCTCGGCTGCCGTCGGACCGGCAGATCCGATGTGTTCTAATTCAGGAAACGCCCGGCGGCGGCGGCTGTCAATCACGGTCCACCGGCCGTCCGAGGGATCAACCCCGCCCCCCGTGTCGCCGTCACCCTGCCGCCCCATTTGGCTGCGCACAGTGGGATCGGGCCGGGCACGCGGCGCCCCGGCCTTGTCCGCCGCCGGCCCGCCGCCCTATGTAGCCGTGGTCCCGGGGTGCCGTGGTCCCGGGGTGCCGTGGTCCCTTGCCAGTCCGTGGGGGCGGCGGTGTCCGCCCGGGACTCCCAGGCTCATCATACCGTCATCATATCGTCACTATCGCCGTCGTTGCACGGTCTTCGTCCGTCCTGCCACCACCCGCTCCCAGGGGAGACGCCATCGTGAACCGCCGCCCGCTGTCCCGTCGCCGCCTCGCCGCCGGCCTCTCCGGCCTCGCCCTGCTGCCCGTGGCCGCGCGTCTGGCCCCGGCCGCCGCCAGCTCGCCCGAGGGGGAAGCGGCCGCGACGCCATCCTATGCGCCGCACACCTGGGGGGATCCGGACGCGCCGGTGTCGATCCTGGAGTTCTCCTCCTACACCTGCGGGCACTGCGCGCGCTTCCACCAGGAGACCCTGCCGACCCTGCGCGACCGCTACATCGAGGCCGGCCGGGCCAACCTGACGCTGGTGGACTTCCCGCTGGACAACATCGCCGGCGCGGTCTCGCTCATCACCCACTGCGCCCCGGAGGCGATCCAGAAGCGGCTGGTGGACATCTTCTTCGCCGATCAGGACGCCTGGATGACCCGCACCCCGCGCGAGTCGATCACCGGCATCGCCCGCCTGGCCGGCATGTCCAAGGCCGAAGTGGACGCCTGCCTGGAGAACGAGACCCTGTACCAGGCCATCCTGGATCGCCGCGCCGAGGCGGATGCCCGCTGGGACATCTCCGGCACCCCCACCTTCGTCATCAACGGCCAGAAGCACACCGGCAGCTATCGCCTGGACGACATGACCCGGGCGATCGACGCCGCCCTGGAGGCGACCGGCGGCTAGGCCGGCCGACCGGCCCGGCCCTCCGCGCGCCGCCCGTTCGCGGGTCCGCCATGGTCCAGTTCACCCGCCTGCGCCTCAGCGGCTTCAAGTCGTTCGTCGACCCCGCCGAGCTGGTCATCGCCCCCGGGCTGACCGGCGTGGTGGGGCCGAACGGCTGCGGCAAGTCCAACCTGGTCGAGGCCCTGCGCTGGGTCATGGGCGAGACCTCCGCCAAGCAGATGCGCGGCGGCGAGATGGACGACGTGATCTTCGGCGGCACCAGCGCCCGGCCGGCGCGCAACGTCGCCGAAGTCACCCTCGACCTCGACAACAGCGACGGCTCGGCCGCCGCCTTCCGCCAGTTCCAGGACCTGGAGGTGACCCGCCGCATCGAGCGCGGATCGGGCTCGGTGTACCGCGTCAACGGCAAGGAGGTGCGGGCGCGCGACGTCCAGTTGCTGTTCGCCGACGCGGCGACGGGGGCCCGCTCCACGGCGCTGGTGTCGCAGGGCCGGGTGGGGGCGCTGATCGCTGCCAAGCCGGCGCAGCGGCGCGCCCTCCTGGAGGAGGCGGCCGGCATCGCCGGCCTGCACGCCCGCCGGCACGAGGCCGAACTGCGCCTCAAGGGCGCCGAGGCCAACCTGGAGCGCCTGGACGACGTGCTGTCGGCGCTCGACGGTCAGGGCCGCAACCTGCGCAAGCAGGCCCGCCAGGCGACCCAGTACCGCGAGCTGTCGGAGGCCATCCGCCGCACCGAGGCCATGGTGCTGCGCCACCGCTGGCTGGCGGCCATCCGGGGGCTCGACGTCGCCCGCACCGCACTGCGGGAGAGCGAGCGCCAGGTGGCCGACCTGACGGCCCGCGCTGGCGCGGCGGGCCGGGCGCGCGAGACGGCCGACGCCGCCCTGGCGCCCCTGCGCGACCAGGCCACCGAGGCGGCGGCGGCGCTGCAACGCCTGAGCCTGGAGCGCGACCGGCTGGACGCGGAGGCCCGGCGCATCGACCAGGCCCGCGCCGACGCCGAGACCCGGCGGGCTCAGGCCGGGACCGATGCCGCGCGCGAACGCGCCCGGGTGGCCGATGCCGAGGCGGCGCTGGCCCGTCTGGGCGAGGAGCGGGCCGCGCTGGAGACGGCGGCGGCCGGCGAGGACGCGGCCCAGGCGGAGGCCGACGCCCACCTGGAGGCAGCCGGGGCCGCGGTCGCCGACCTGGAGGCCGAGGTGACACGGGCGACCCAGGGGCTGGCCGAGGCCGACGCGGCCCGCGCCGCCCTCGATCGGCGGGCGACGGAGGCGGCCCAGCGGGCCGAGCGGCTGACCCGGCGCCGGACCGACCTGGCGGCCGAGTTGGAGGCCGCACTGGCGGGTGCCGTGGACCCCGCGGCGGTGCGGGAGTCCGAGGCGGCGGTCGCCACGGCCGAGGCGGCGCTGGCCGATGCGACGGCGGCGCGCGAGGCCGCCGAGGCGGCCCGGGCGGAGGCGCGCGCCGGCTTCGAGGCGGCGCGCGAGGCGGTGCAGGAGGGGGCGGCGGCGCGGGCCAGCCTGCGCGCCGAGGTGCAGGCGCTGGAGGGCCTGCTGGCGCGCGAGGCCCCGGCCGGGGACTGGCCGCCGGTGCTGGAGGCGCTGACGGTCGCGCCCGGGTTCGAGCGGGCGCTGGGCGCCGCCCTGGGCGACGACCTGACGGCGGCGCTCGACCCGGCCGCCCCCGCGCACTGGATCGAGGTGCCGACGCCCGCGGAGCCGGCGCCGCTGCCGGCGGGGGTGGCGGCGCTGGCCGCGCATGTGGACGCTCCGGCGGCCTTGGCGGTGCGGCTGGCCCAGGTGGGGGTGGTGCGCGACCGGGCGACCGGCGATGCGCGGCGCCACGACCTGCGCCCGGGGCAGCGGCTGGTGGACGCGGACGGCGACCTGTGGCGCTGGGACGGCCTGACGGTGCGGCCCGGGGCCGGCGCGGCGGCCGGCACCCAGGCCGCGGCGCGGCTCCAGACCCGCAACCGGCTGACGGTGCTGCGGGCGGATCTGGACGCGGCCGAGGGCCGGGTGGCCGACGCCGAGGCGGCGTCCGAGGCGGCGCGGGCGCGGCTGTCGGACGCCGAGGGCGAGGAGCGCGCCGCCCGGGCGGCGGTCAAGGCGGCCGATGCCGCCGCGGCTCGGGCGCGTGCGGTGCGCCAGGACCTGAGCCGGCGGGCGGCCGAGGCCGAGGCCAAGCTGGCCGCCCTGCGCGCCACCCTGGATCAGGTCGCCGCCGATGGCGCCGAGGCGGCGGAGCAGGCCGAGGCGGCGCGGACCGAGCGGACCGCCCTGGGCGACGGCGCCGCGGCCCGCGCGGCCCTGGAGGCCCGGCGCGCCGATCTGTCCGCGCGCCGCACCGCGCTGGTGGAGGCCCGCGCCGCCCACGACCGGCTGGCGCGCGAGCGCGCCGACCGCCGGCGCCGGCTGGCGGCGATCGCCGGCGAGCGCGACTCCTGGTCCGACCGCCTGGCGCAGGGGCAGGCGCAGCTGGCCGACCTCGAGTCGCGTCAGGCGGCGGTGGCGGCCGAACTGGCCCGGCTGGCGGACGCGCCGGCGCGGCTGGAGTCGGAACGCGGCGCCCTGACCCTGGCATTGGAGAGCGCGGAGGCGCGGCGGGCCGCCGCCGCCGACGCCCTGGCCGCGGCCGAGACGGAGGCGCGCGCCACCGGCCAGGCGGCCGCCGAGGCCGACCGAGACCTGGCCCAGGCGCGCGAGACCCGGGTGCGCCACGAGGCGGCGGTGGAGCAGGGCCAGGCGGCCTGTCGCGCCGTGGCGGGCACCATCGCCGAGCGCCTGGACTGCCCGCCCGATGGTCTCGCCGACGCCGCCGGTCTGCCGGCGGACGAGGCCCTGCCGCCGGCGGCGGAGGTGGACGCGACTCTGGCGACCCTGTCGCGCCGGCGCGACGCCATGGGGCCGGTGAACCTGCGCGCCGAGGCCGAACTGGCCGACCTCGACGAGAAGGTGGCGGCCCTGCGGCACGAGCGCGAGGACCTGACCGGCGCCATTGCGCGACTGCGCCAGGGCATCGGGGAGATCAACCGCGAGGGCCGTCAGCGCCTGGTGGCCTCGTTCGAGGCCGTGAACGGGCATTTCGGCGACCTGTTCGCGCATCTGTTCGGCGGCGGCCGCGCCCACCTGGAGATGATCGAGAGCAACGACCCGCTGGAGGCCGGCCTGGAGATCCTGGCCAGTCCGCCCGGCAAGCGGTTGCAGAGCCTGTCGCTGCTGTCCGGCGGCGAACAGGCGCTGACCGCGCTGGCGCTGCTGTTCGCGGTGTTCCTGACCAACCCGGCGCCGATCTGTGTGCTGGACGAGGTGGACGCGCCCCTGGACGACGCCAACGTCGACCGCCTGTGCCGCCTGCTGGAGGACCTGACCGGGCGCACCGCGGCGCAGACCCGGTTCCTGCTGGTCACCCACCACCGCATGACCATGGCGCGCATGGACCGCCTGTTCGGGGTCACGATGATGGAGCGCGGGGTGTCCACCCTGGTGTCGGTGGACCTGCGCGAGGCGGAGCGCCTGCGCGACCCGCCGCCCGCCGCATCCGCCGGATAGGCGGCCGGAAGGCCGCGCAATGTCGGTGTGCCGCGATTCCGGTTTGTCGCAATCGGCTGTAGGCCCGACCCCGACGGTCGAGTCGCGTCCGGTCGGGACAGCGAACCGGCGGCGCGCTGGAGGCGGGCCGCCGATTGCCGGGCGATCGGAGTGTGGCTGAGGTCCCAGGACGGGGGGGCGTCCGCACGCATCGTCCGCTGTCGGACGCCCGACCCGCCGGAGGTTTGCGGGGACGGACGGTGGCGGAGGAGAAATCGGAAGACCCGTGACCCGTACACCCCGACGTTGCCACGGCACGCCTAACGGCGTGCCGTCCGCCACATGAATTTTCTGTAATGCGGCGGTCATGCGGGGATGGCGATCACTCGGAACCACGACGTGGGTCGGTTTGATCGCGATCCCCGCGATTGCGGCACAGCGACATCGCGCCGCGAGCCCGGTTTGTCGCGATCGGCGGATGGGCGCGGGCCGACCGGCGATCGGCCGCGGCCCTCCTGGGTTGGCCCCCCGGATTGGCCCCCAGGATTGACCCCCGCTCGCCGCGGTCCCTCCCGGGCGATCGACGCTCGCGGCACCGCCCGGCACGGGGTGTCAACACGCTATGACATTTCATGTGAAAACCTGTGTTGACACTCTCCCGCCAATATGTGAAAACAACTCTCGGATTGTGGGGATGCAGCGGTCACCCCGGCGGTCCCACCGCCCTCCCGCTCTGTCGGGGATCGGATGGGAACACAAAGGGAGGATCGCACCCGACACCGGTCAACCGCGGCCGCGGCCCGGTGTTCGCCCAATCCGGACGGATTGAAATGATCCATCTTTGCTGAGGGGAAAACAAATGGCTGATGCACCTGCTCCCGTCACGAGCTACAAGAACCTGAACCGGACCGGCCTGACCGATGACGAGGCGAAGGCTTTCCACGCCATGTTCCAGCGTGGTGGCCAGGTCTTCTTCGCGATCTGCCTGCTGGCGCACTTCCTGGTCTGGGCGTGGATGCCCTGGTACCCGGTGGCCGGCTAATACAGCCGTCCGCTGAGTTCCTGAGTATCGCGTACTAAGACAACCACTGCAGACCGTGGAGAAAGCTCATGATCCCGAACTTCTTCAACGAAGACTGGCGCTTCTGGCAGATCGTGTCCCCGAAGGAGGGCCTGGTTGGCTTCTTCATCGCCCTGTTCGTCCTGGCGATCCTGGTCCACCTCGCCATCCTGTTCGGTAGCGACCGTTACGCGACCGCGTGGATGGGCTGATCCTGCGCTGACCGGGGAGCGGGGAGGCTGACCTCGCTCCATCCGGCCAGCACGGATGAGTACCGCGTATCCTACGAATACCGCTCGGTGGCGCAAGCCAGCCGAGCGGTATCTCGTTCGGGGTCCGGCCCTGTCACGGTATCGGGGGGCCGGTCCACAGCCGCCGGCCGCTGGTGCCGGTCACGGTCTCGATCCGCACCGTCCCGTCCGCCAGCCAGAGCGCATGCACGCCCCCGGCCGCCAGCGCCGCCCGGTCGACGACCCACCCCGGCCCGGCGCACGACTCGGGCGCCGGCACCGGCACCGGTGTGACGACCACCGCCGTCCGCGCGCAGTCCTCGGCCAGCGCCGCCCGGTGCCAGGCCAGGGCCACGGCGACCCCGCCCACCGCCAGCACACATCCGCGCGGGTCGCAGCGCAGCCGCCCGTCCGCCGTGCCGGACCCGGGCTCCGGCCACGACTCGGCGCTGGCCCCGCCCCAGCGTTCCACCCACACCGCGCGCGCGAATCCGTCGGCCCGCCCCGGCGACAGGATCAGCCCGCCGTCCGCCGCCCGGACCGCGATCGCCCGGGCGTCCGCGTTGACCACCAGGTCCGGCAACGGCCGGCTCCAGGGACTCGCCAGCCCGGCCGCGATCGCCGCCAGCCCCAGCAGCCGCCAGGGCCGCCGCCACAGGCACAGCCATAGCCCGCCCAGGACCAGCACCGCCAGGCCCCAGGCCGGCGCCGCCGGCACTAGCCGCGTCGCCCCCGGCCAGCCCGCAACCGCGGCGGCCGTTCCGGCCACCCCCTCCAGGCCCCAGGCCAGCGGCGCCAGCGCCCAGCCCTCCAGGCCCAAGGGCAGCAGGAGCAGGGTCGCCAGCAGCCACGGCATGACCCACAGCCCCATCAGCGGTACCGCCACCATGTTCGCTGCCAGCCCGAACACCGCCACGCGGTTGAAATGGACGGCCGCGAACGGCATCGTCGCCAGCCCGGCCACCAGGCTGGTCAGCAGCACACCGCCCAGGTACAGCCCGACGGTGCGCGCCAGCGCCCACGCCAGCGGCCGGCGCGGTCGCGCCGCCGTCGCCAGCCGCGGCGCCGCCAGTTCCCAGGTCGCCACCAGCGCCAGCACGGCCGCGAACGACATCTGGAAGCTGGGCCCCAAGAGGGCATGCGGCTGCGTCAGCAGCACCGCCACCGCCGCCCAGGCCACCAGCCGCGGCGAGATCGCGGTGCGGTTCAGCAGCACCGCCGCCAGCACCAGCGCCGTCATCAGGAAGGCGCGCTGTGCCGGCACGTTGCCCCCCGCCAGCATCAGGTAGGCGAAGGTGCCGGCCAGCGCGAGCACGGCGCAGGGCTTCTTCAGGTCCCAGCGCGCCGCCCACGCCGGCACCAGCGCCAGCCCGGCGCGGCCGCCGACGAACAGAAGCGCCGCGATCATCGACATGTGCAGCCCGGAGATGGCCAGCAGGTGCGCCAGTCCGGAGGCCCGGAACGCCTCCAGCACCGGCTCCGGCACCGCGCCCCGGTCGCCGGTGGCGAGCGCGGTTGCCAGCGCGCCGGGCTGCCCGGGCAGCCCGGCCCGCAGGCGGTCCGCCACCGTCTGGCGGGCCCCCTCGCGCCAGGCCACCAGCCGGTCGGCGAGGGTGGGCGCCGGCGCTAGGTCGAGCGGGCCCCAGTCGGCGACCGCGAATCCGACCGCGCCCAGGCCCTCGAACCAGGCCCGGCGCCGGAAGTCGTAGCCGCCCGGGGCGGCCGGTGGCGGCGGCGGCATCAGGACCGCGCGGGTGCGAATCCAGGCCCCCGGCCGCGGCGGTGGGGCGCGGGTCAGCGTGAGCCGGACCCGCGCCGGGGTGCGCGCGGCGTCCAGCCCGGCCACCCGCGCGTCGGCCAGGGTGACGCGGTGGCGGGCCATGCCGCGCGCCTCGATCAGCACGACCCGGCCGCTGACCGTCGCCGGCCCGAGTCGCTCCGCCAGCACCGGCGCGGCGATCCCGTGGGCGCGCTCCTGCGCCGCCACGAAGCCGACGGCGGCCGCCACCAGCGCCGCCAGCAGCGCGCCGATCCAGGCCGCCCGGCGCGCCACCAGCACCAGCAGCAGCACGCCGGCCGCCAGCGCCGCGCCGGCCCAGCGCGGCGGCTCCACCGCCGGCAGGATGTAAGCTGCCACGCCGCAGCCCAAGGCCACCGGCAGCCACAAGGGCCAGCGCGCCCGCTCGGCCTCCAGGGTGGCCGCCAGGGCGAAGACGGGGGCGCGCCAGACCATCCCGCCGGTGTGGGCGGCCGCCGCAGCGGGGGCCGGGCCGGCGCCCGGACGGCGGCCGTGTCGGTGGTGCGCCATGTCTTCCGCCAATCGGTCGCCGTCACGCCAGTATGCCCCGAAAGGGTGCGCCTGTCGCGGCTCGCCGGCCGGCGCGGGCCGGCTCGGCCGGTGCTGCACAGGGCGCGGCGGTGTGGTACAGAAACGCGCCGCCCCGGCGGCGCTCCCGCTGGCCCCAGACACACGGACTCCGACCCTCCATGACCGTCGTCACCCGGTTCGCGCCCTCGCCCACGGGCTTCCTGCACATCGGCGGCGCCCGCACGGCGCTGTTCAACTGGCTGTTCGCGCGCCACCACGGCGGCCGCTTCCTGCTGCGCATCGAGGACACCGACCGCCAGCGCTCCACCCCGGAGGCGGTGCAGGCCATCTTCGACGGTCTGCGCTGGCTGGGGCTGGCGTGGGACGAGGAGCCGGTGTTCCAGTTCACCCGCGCGCCGCGCCATGTCGAGGTGGCGCACGCCCTGCTCGCCGAGGGCAAGGCCTACCGCTGCTATGCCTCGCCGGAGGAGCTGGCGGCGATGCGCGAGGCCCAGAAGGCCGCCGGCCAGACCCTGCGCTACGACGGTCGCTGGCGCGACCGCGACCCCGCCGAGGCCCCCGAAGGGGTGCGCCCGGTGATCCGCCTGAAGGCGCCGCGCGACGGCGAAACCGTGATCGAGGACCAGGTGCAGGGCCGCATTACGGTCGCCAACGACCAGCTCGACGACATGATCCTGCTGCGCTCGGACGGGACGCCGACCTACATGCTGTCGGTGGTGGTGGACGACCACGACATGGGCATCACCCACGTCATCCGCGGCGACGACCACCTGACCAACGCCTTCCGCCAGACCCAGCTTTACCGCCTGATCGGCTGGGCGCCGCCGGCCTTCGCCCACATCCCGTTGATCCACGGCCCCGACGGCGCCAAGCTGTCCAAGCGCCACGGCGCGCTCGGCACCGAGAGCTACCGCGACATGGGCTACCTGCCCGAGGCCATGCGCAACTACCTGCTGCGCTTGGGCTGGGGCCACGGCGACGACGAGATCATCGACGACGCCCAGGCGGTGGCCTGGTTCGACCTGGACGGCGTGGGCCGGGCCCCGGCCCGCTTCGACATGGCCAAGCTGACCAGCCTGAACGGGCACTATCTGCGCCGTGCCGACGACGCCCGCCTGGTGGATCTGGTGGTGGACCGGCTGGGCCAGACCGTGGACGAGGAGGGCCATCGCCGCCTGCTGGCCGGCATGGCGGGCCTGAAGGAGCGCGCCAAGACCCTGATGGAGCTGGCCGAGAGTGCGGCCTTCTATGTCCGGCCGCGACCGTTGGCGCTGGACGACAAGGCGCTCAAGCAGGTCACGGGCGACGGGGCCACGACGCTGGCCCTGATGCGGGACCGGCTGGCGGCGCTGGAACCGTGGGACCGGACGGCGCTGGAAGCCGACGCGCGCGCCGCCGCCGAGGCGCACGGGCTCAAGCTGGGCAAGGTCGCCCAGCCGTTGCGCGCCGCCCTGACGGGCAGCACGGTGTCGCCGCCGATCTTCGAGGTGATGGAGATCCTGGGGCGGGCGGAGACGCTGGCCCGACTGGAGGACTGCTGCGCCGGATAGGACCACCGGGCAAGTCCATTGCGCATCGGCGCGAGTCATGAGAAATAAAATTAACACGTTTGGGGAGGAAGTCCGGAGCAGAAGGCCCCTTTAGGCGTTTCCGAGGGGTGTCTGGACGAAGGGTGTATCGCGTAAACGAGAAAGAGTCTAAAAAGTCGGTAACAATCCTGCGCGACTGCGCCGCTGCGGCCCCGCCCGGCCGGTCGCCAACGACGCGCGAACACCCGCAGCGAAGGGAAGGACGAGCCGACATGACCCAGACCAACACCGTGACCGTCACCGACAACCGGAGCGGCACCAGTTACGAACTGCCGATCCTCGACGGGTCGACCGGCCCGAGTGTGGTGGACATCCGCAAGTTCTATGCCGATACGGGCATGTTCACCTACGACCCGGGCTACACCTCCACGGGGAGCTGCGAATCCGCCATCACCTACATTGATGGCGACCAGGGCATTCTGCTGCACCGCGGCTACCCGATCCAGGACCTGGCGACCAACTGTTCGTTCCTGGAGGTGGCCTACCTGCTGCTGGAGGGCGAACTGCCGACCCCGGAGCAGTACGGCACGTTCGAGCACGCCATCACGCACCACACCATGGTGCACGAGCAGATCCACAAGTTCCTGGAAGGGTTCCGCCGCGACGCCCATCCGATGGCGGTGATGTGCGGCATTGTCGGCGGGCTGGCGGGCTTCTACCACGACAGCACCGACATCTCGAACCCGCACCACCGCATGATCGCCTCGCACCGGCTGATCGCCAAGATGCCGACGATCGCGGCCTGGGCCTACAAGTACTCCATGGGCCAGCCGCTGATCTACCCGCGCAACTGCCTGACCTACGCCGAGGACCTGTTGCACATGCTGTTCGCGGTCCCTTGCGAGGAATACAAGGTCAACCCGGTGCTCGCCAAGGCGATGGACCGCATCCTCATCCTGCACGCCGATCACGAGCAGAACGCCTCCACCTCGACGGTTCGCCTGACCGGATCCTCCGGCGCCAACCCGTTCGCCTGCATCGCCGCCGGCATCGCCTCGCTGTGGGGGCCGGCGCACGGCGGCGCCAACGAGGCGGTCTTGAACATGCTGTCCGAGATCGGCAGCAAGGACAACGTCAGTGCCTGCGTCAAGCGCGCCAAGGACAAGGACGATTCGTTCCGGCTGATGGGATTCGGGCACCGCGTCTACAAGAACTACGATCCGCGCGCCAAGATCATGGCACAGACATGCCACGAAGTGCTTGAGGAACTGGGCATCAAGGATCCGCTTCTGGACGTGGCCCTGGAGCTGGAGCGCATCGCTCTTGAGGACGACTACTTCGTGGAGAAGAAGCTCTACCCGAACGTCGACTTCTACTCCGGTATCATCTTCCGCGCCATGAACATCCCGGTCTCCATGTTCACGGGCATGTTCGCCGTCGCCCGCACCACCGGCTGGGTGGCGCAGTGGAACGAGATGGTCACCGATCCGGCGCAGAAGATCGGCCGGCCGCGTCAGCTCTACACCGGGCCGACGCAGCGCGCGTTCGTGCCCTTCGACAAGCGGTAGGGGTCCCCCCGGGTTGATTTGGTGGGGTGATTGGGGAGTGATCGGACGGGCGCGCCGGCGCGTATGCCCGTCCGATCGGTCCCCGAGCCCACCCTCACGCGAAGGAGTCCTGCCATGAGCGTCGAAGTCGGCCAGCCCGCGCCGGATGTCACCCTGCCCACCGACGGCGGCGGCCAGGTGTCCCTGGGCGATCTGAAGGGCCGGGCCGTGGTGCTGTACTTCTACCCCAAGGACGACACCTCGGGCTGCACCAAGGAGGCCCTCGCCTTCAAGGACGCGCTGGCCGACTTCGAGGCCGCCGGCGCCGCCATCATCGGTGTCTCCAAGGACCCCGTCGGCAAGCACGACAAGTTCAAGGCCAAGCACGACCTGCCCTTCACCCTGGCCTCGGACGCCGAGGGCGACGTCTGCGAGCGCTACGGCGTCTGGAAGGAAAAGAGCATGTACGGCAAGACCTACATGGGCATCGAACGCACCACCGTGCTGATCGACCGCGACGGCGTGGTGCGTCAGGTCTGGCCCAAGGTGAAGGTGCCGGGCCACGCCGACGCCGTGCTGACGGCGGTGCGCGATCTGGGCTGAGCCCCCCGCATCCGGGCGCGGCGGCCATTGACCCGGCCCGGGCTCCGCGCCACCTGTGGGATGACCGGTGATGGCCCCGGCCCGCGTGCCGGGGCAGGGCCGGTCCCGCAGCCTTAGGGAGCAGCCTCAGGGAGTTGAGTTCAACATGGCCGCTGCTCGTGCCGTGTCCGCCGGCGCTCTGGCGGGCGTTCTGTCTCTGGCGCTGGCCGCCTGTGCCGGGCCGCGCACCGTCTCCCACGTCTCCAGCCCGAACGACGTGTTCAACTACGTCATCACCGGCACGCTGCCTCTGGAGGTGGTGGGCAACCCGTTCGCGGGCGTCTCCGACGCCACCGTGGCCGCCGCCGCCGCCCGGGCCATGAGCGGCAACGTCAACGGCCGCCCGCTGGGCTTCGTGCCCACCGCGGTGGGCACCGCCGGGCCGGGCTACCGCACCGTGCTGTTCCTGGGCGACGGCGGCGTGCCCGACGGCCAGGCCCTGTGTCGCGGCGCCCTGCCCGCCGGCACCGGTCAGACCGGCGAGACGTCCCCCGGGACCGGCGCCGGGACCGGCGCCGGGACCACCGCCGGGACCGGGGGTGGTGGACCGCTGCACGCCAGTGCCGCGTTGTGCGACCGCGCCGAGATGGTGGCGTGGGCCGAAGGCTGGGGCGGGCCGGCCACCGCGCCCGACAGCGCGGCGTTCCGGATCCTGATGGACCAGCTCGCCAACGCGGTGTTCAAGCGCGAACGCGACCGCCGCGAAATCGGCGATCCGTGGCCGGGGTAGGGCCAGGGGAGAGCCAGGGTCGGGCCGGGGTCGGCGAGAGGTCAGCGGCCGAACAGCATGTCCAGCGGCAGGGCGTAGTTCAGCGTCAGGGTCTCGATGCCGGGGTTGCGGTCCCCCAGCCCGGCGTTGGAGATGTGATGATAGGCCACCCCCAGCCGGCTGCCGTTGCCGAACTGATAGGCCGCCTCGATACCGGTGCGGAACTCCAGCGGGTAGCCCAGGTCGCGGCCCTCGCCGGCGCTGTAGTAGCCGGCGGCGGCGTTCGGCGTGACCACGAACCGCTCGCCGAAGAACACGTCCAGCGCCAGCCCGCCGTAGGCGTAGACCGCGCCCCGGTCGGTCACTTCCAGGCCGGCAATGGGGGTGAAGCGCCACAGCTTCTCGGGCAGCCGGGCCTCGACGCGAACCATCGACACCGTCTCGTTGCCGCGGTCGGTCTCGTTGTCGATGCGTACGTTGTGGGCGCCTGCGCCGACCGCGAAGCGGAACGGCTCCTCCGGTCCCTCGGCCCAGACGTCGTTGCCGCGGATGTGGTCGCCGATCAGGCCGGCGCCGACCACCGCCAGCGAGGCGGCCGCGATCATGTTGAAGTCCGCATCCGCCCGTGCCGGCGCGGGCGCCAGGACGGCGCCGCCGAGCACGGCCAGGGCGAGCAGGGCGGCGCCGGGGTGCCGCCGCCAGGGCACCGCGGCTCGGGACGCTTCTAGTCTGGCCGTCATGGGCACGCCTCCCCCGCTGCCGTCGCCGGTCTGGGCGGGCACCTTAAAGCAGATGATAGGGAAAGGGAATCGCCAAGGGCGTCACCCTTGCGGCGCGCCGCCTGCGGGGCCGGTCCAGCCGGCACGCCGGGAGAGTGACACCCGGCGGGCGCTGCGCTAAGAAGGGGCGACGCGACGCGCGGCAACGCACGCGGACCGACGCCGGGGGTGCCAACCCGGCCGGCCCGCCGACGGGAGGAGCGACGAACCCCGCCATGGACCCGACCATGGACCAGAGCCTGATCCCCTGGGCGCGCGACCTGCTGTGGCTGCTGTTGGTCTGGGTGTTGGCGCTGTTTCTGGTCGTCGCCGGCGTCTACATGACGGTGGGTCCGGCGCTGCGCCAGGGGCGCGCCCAGCGCCGGGTGGCACGTGCGCTGGAGGCTGCCGGGCTGCCGGCGCTGCACGATCTGGTGCTGCGGGGTCCGCGCGGCGGGCTCCAGCAGGTCGACCACGTGGTGCGGCTGCCGACCGGCTTCGTCGTGCTGGAGACCTGCATGCGCAGCGGCCGCCTGGTGGGCCGGCCGCGCGGGCGGGTGTGGCGCCAGGAGCAGGGTCTGGACACCTATCGCTTCGGCAACCCGCTGCGCCGCCTGGGGCGGGCCATGGCGGCGGTGCAGGCAGCACTGCCCGATCCCGTGGCCGCCAGCGACGCCGAACCCGAGGCGCCGCTCCTGACCGGCCAGGTGCTGGTGCCGAACCGCGCCCATTTCCCGCGCGGCCGTCCGGATGGGGTCAGCCCGCTGGGGCCGTTCCTCCAGGACCTGCGCGCCGCCGCCGCCGCGGGTGACCGGCCGACGCCGGCGGTGCGCCGCGGCTGGGCCGCGATGCAAGCGGCCGGCCTGACGGCCCCGGAGGGCGACCCCGAGGCCGGCCCGGAGGCCGACGCGGATGGCCCGGCGTGGCGCCGCGCCCTGCGCCGCACCCTGCGTCACCTGATGGCCGACCACCGCACCGCCGCCGGCGTGCTGTCCACCGTCACCGGCGGCCTGCTGGTGCTGCTGCTGGGGGTCGGCCTGATCCTGTAGGCTCGGCGGTGGCCCCCTTGTCCGCGCGGGCCGCCTTGCGTCCCTGCTGCCTTGCCATGGAGCCTCTATGCCCGACGTGTCCGTCTCCGACCTCGACCTGGCCGCCGTGCGCGCCTGGTTTCCTGCCTTCGACAGCCCGACCGGTGCCGACTGGGCGTTCTTCGAGAACGCCGGTGGCGCCTACGTGCCGCGCCCGGTGATCGCGCGCCTGACCCGCTTCATGACCGAGGCCAAGGTGCAGCCCGGGGCGCCCTACTTCCCGGCCTCGGCGCTCGCGACGGCGATGATGGACGAGGGCACCGCGGCCATGGCGACGCTGGCCAACGCGCCGGTCGAGGGCCTGGTGATCGGCGCCGACACCTCCACCAACCTGCACGTGCTGGCCAACGCCCTGGTGCCGCTGATCGAACCGGGCGACGAGGTGGTGGTCACCAACCTGGACCACGAGGCCAACATCACGCCCTGGCGGCGGCTGACCCGCGCCGGGGCCACGATCCGCGAATGGCGCTTCGATCCCGAGACCGGGGCGCTGGCGTTGGCCGACCTGGAGGCGCTGCTCACGGACAACACCCGCCTGGTCTGCCTGCCGCATGCGTCCAACCTGACCGGCGCGGTCTGCGATGCCGCCGGGGCGGTGCGCCTGGCCCACGGCGCCGGCGCGCTGGCGGTGGTCGACGGGGTGTCCTACGCCCCGCATGGGGTCGTGGACGTGGCCGCGCTGGACGCCGACGCCTACGCCTTCAGCGCCTACAAGGTGTTCGGGCCGCACGTGGGGGTGCTGGCGCTGCGCCCCGAGCTGCTGGGGCGGCTGGAGAACCAGAACCATATGTATCTGGCCGGCAAGGGCACGCTGCCGCTCAACCCGGGCGGCCCGCCGCACGAACTGACGGCGGCGCTGGCCGGCATCACGGATTACCTGGACGGGCTGGACCGCGCCCTGGGCGGCGCGGACGGGGACGCCTTGCGCACCCGCATCGTGCGCCTGTTCCACCGCTTCGAGGCGCACCAGACGGCCCTGACCGCGCGCCTGCTGGAGGGGCTGGCGGCGATCCCGGGGGTGCGGGTGATCGGGCCGCCGCAGGCCGGACCGGCGCGGGCGCCCACGGTCGCCTTCGTGCATGCGCGGCGGTCGTCGCGCGCGGTGGCGGAGGCCCTGAGCGTGCGTCGGGTGGCGGTGCGCCATGGCAGCTTCTACGCCTGGCGCGCCGCCGAGGCGCTGGGGCTGGCGCCCGACGACGGCATCGTGCGGGTCAGCCTGGTGCACTACAACACCGCCGACGAGGTCGACCGCCTGCTGGACGCGCTGCCCGGCGCCTAGCCCGTGGCGGGGTCGAAGCAGGCCGCCACCAGCAGCCGGAACGCCTCGGCGCGGTGGCTGATGGCGTGCTTGTCGGCCGGGTCCATCTCCGCGAAGGTCACGGCGTGGCCGTCGGGCTGGAAGATGGGGTCGTAGCCGAAGCCCCGGTCGCCGCGCGGCGGCCACACGATGTCACCGTAAACGCGGCCCTCGAAGGTGTCGACGTGGCCGTCGGGCCAGGCCAGCGACAGCGCGCAGGCGAAATTGGCGCGGCGGTCGCGGCCGCTGCCCAGTTCGCTGCGCACCCGCTCCATGGCGCGGCCGAAGTCGCGGTCCGGGCCGGCCCAGCGCGCCGAGTAGATGCCGGGCGCTCCCTCCAGGGCCACCACCTCCAGGCCGGAATCGTCGGCCAGTGCCGGATGCCCGCTGGCGCGTGCGGCGGCCAGCGCCTTCAGCTCGGCGTTGGCGGCGAAGCTGGCGCCGGTCTCCTCCGGCTCGGGCAGGCCGAGCTCGCCGGCCGAGACCACGCGGGTCAGGCCGAACGGGGCCAGCAGGTCCGCGATCTCGCGCACCTTGCCGGTGTTGTGGCTGGCGACCACCAGGGTGTCGCCGGCGAAGGGGCGGCCCGAGGGACGAGCGGTCCGGACCAGGGGGATCGTTCCGTGCATGGGGGTCTCCCGAGTGGTCAGGTCAGGGCGGCTTCCACCCGCAGGCAGAGATAATGGTATAGGGCCTGGTGGGCCTGCTGGATCAGCGGCGTGAACCCGGAGGGCGCCGCCAGCAGCACGTCGCACAGCGGCGCCAGCGCGCCGCCCTGTTCCCCGGTCAGGCCGATCACGGAAAGCCCCAGGGCGCGGGCGCGCGCGGCGGCGGCGACCACGTTGGCGGACGAGCCGCTGGTGCTGATCGCCAGCAGCACGCCGCCGGCCTGGCCGTAGGCCTCGACCTCGCGCGCCAGATGGCCGGCATAGCCGACATCGTTGCTCCAGGCGGTGAGCGTGGACGGGTTGGCCCCCAGCGCGATCACCGGCAGCCCGCGCCGCTCCAGCAGGAAGCGCGCGGTCAGCTCTCCGGCGATGTGCAGGGCGTCGGCCATCGAGCCGCCGTTGCCGCACACCAAGACCGGCCGCCCGTCCGCCAGCGCCGTGACGATCCGGTCCACCGCCTGGTCCATGGCGGCGTCGAGTCCGGCGTCGCGGGTGCGGGCCAGCACGGCGGTGCTGTCGGTGAGATAGGCGGTCAGGCTGACCGGGGCGGCCGTGGGAGCATCCATGCGGCGGTCCGAAACGGTGGCAGGGGCGGGACGTGATGCCCCGGTTGTCCCGCGCCCGCCGGCCGGCGTCAAGGCCGACGCGGCCCGGGCGCAGGGGCTGTGACCGACGGGGCACAGGCGGACCCCGAGGGATCCGCCGGATCGGGATGGCGACCACGCCAGTGTGGGGGCATGGCCTTACCAAACCGTGACCGGTCCGGGCGGCACCCCGTCCGCGCGGGGCGCGACAGACTGTCGGGTCCCCGTCACCAGGCCTTGACCGCGAGCACATCGCAGGGCGGGGCCTTGAGCAGGTCCTCCGCCACGCTGCCGAGGATGGCATGGGCCACCCCCGTGCGGCCGTGGGTCCCGAGCACCAGCAGGTCGGGCTTCAGGCGGGTCACCTGGCGACGGATGACCTCCTGTGGAGACCCTTCCTGAAGCACCCGTTCGAGCCGCGGGACCTTTGTCTCCAGGGTGCCGAGAAAGGCGGCCATCTCCTCCTCGATCATGGACTGCAACTGCCGCTCGTGCTGCTTGCTGACCTCTCTGCGGGTCGTATGGCCATACAGGAAGCCCTTGAACGGCACCTCATAGGCGTGCACCAGATGGAACTCCGCGCGGGGATCGAAGCGGGTCGCGAACTCGAACGCCCGCCTGGAATAGACGGAGAAATCAACGGCGACCATGATCCGGCGGTACGGCGCGAGGACCCGATCCCGGACCAAGAGAACGGGCGTATCGCCGGCGCGGATGATCCGCTCGGCCGTGGTCCCCCGGAACATATCCATGACCGAGTCTTCGCGGTGGGTGCCGAGGATGATCAGGTCCGCTTCGATGCGCTCCGCCATCTCCAGCACGTCGACGTAGGTCCGCCCGATCACGACCTCGATCGACACGGGGACCGCGGCCTCCTTGTTCAGGCTGTCGATATGCGCCCGCATGACGTCTCGCGCCGCCGTTTCCTGCGCCTCGGCCACCGACGCCGGCAGGTCTTCGTCGACGACATGGACGACACACAGATCGGCGTCGTGCCCGCGCGCCAACGCCACCGCGCGGTCGAGGGCCCGATCGGACCGCGGCGAAAGGTCGGTGGCCATCAAGAGTCTTTTCATGGGACCAACTCCGTCTTGCTCCAAATCGCCCCGCGGGATCCCGTCCGGCCGCGCGGGGCGGGCCTGCCCATCGGCGGCCCGCCGCCGCGCCGCTGCCGGCGGTCGCGAGGCGGACGCGGCACCGGGCCGCGTCCCTCCTGCTCCTACACCACTCCACGGAACGGGACCATCGCCCGCGCGCGAGATCCGGGCCGGCGTCGGTCTTGACCCGGTGTCCCGGCTGGCGTACACACCCGGGTTCTTCCTGGACAGGCGGGCTCCGCAGGGAGCGGCTGGCGCGTGCGCGCCCGGCCCGCGCCGCCCGATCCGGCCGCTGCGACGGCTCGGATCGCGCCCATCGGCGCCCCGGTGACGGGGACGGGCGAGCCCGGGACACCAACGGGCCGAACGGCCCCGACAACAACCTCGATGAAGGTGAGCCCACCGATGAGCAAGCGTCATTCCGCCAAGTACAAGATCGACCGCCGCCTGGGCGTGAACCTGTGGGGCCGGCCCAAGAGCCCGGTCAACCGCCGGGAGTACGGCCCGGGCCAGCACGGCCAGCGCCGCCGCAAGCCGTCCGACTTCGGCGTGCAGCTGATGGCCAAGCAGAAGCTGAAGAACTACTACGGCGAGATCTCCGAGAAGCAGTTCCGCCGCACCTACGAGGAGGCCGTGCGCCGCAAGGGCGACACCTCCGAGAACCTGATCGGCCTGCTGGAGCGCCGCCTGCTGGCGGTGGTCTACCGCATGAAGGTGGTCCCGACGGTGTTCGCCGCCCGCCAGCTCATCAACCACGGCCACATCAAGGTCAATGGTGGCACGGTGACCATCCCGTCCTATCAGGTGCGCGAAGGCGACGTCATCGAGGTCAAGGAGAAGTCGCGCGAAATGCCGCTTGTGCTGGAGGCGCTGGCCTCGCCCGAGCGCGACGTGCCGGACTACATCCAGTCCGACGCCAAGGGCACCACCGCGACCTTCCTGCGCCAGCCCAAGCTGGCCGATGTGCCCTATCCGGTGCAGATGGAACCGAACCTGGTCATCGAGTACTACTCGCGCTGATCCCGGCGCGCCGCGCCGACCAGCAGCCGATGGCGACACACCGGACTCGCGGCGCGATTTCGGTTTGACGCAACAGCGCCGATCGCTCGAAATCGGAACCACCGGGGTGGGGCCGATTCCGAACAGTCGGCTCTCATCGGCTGCGATTCATACATTTTGCGCGGAGTTGCGCGATCAGCCCGAACCATGTCGGGGGGCCGGTTGATCGTGATCCGCGCATGCCCACGGCCTCTCGCCCCGGCGGGGGGCGGTTCGCGTGCCGGCCGGCGACGACCGTCCGGTCGGGACGGCGACACGGCCCGACTACACGGCCCGACTACACGGGCCGGCGGGCGCGCAGGGCGGCGCCGATGGTGCCGTCGTCGAGGTAGTCCAGTTCGCCGCCCACCGGCACCCCCTGGCCCAGCGACGAGACCGTCACCCCCGGCGCGACCGCGGTCAGGCGCTCGGCGATGACATGGGCGGTGGTCTGGCCGTCGACCGTGGCCCCCAGGGCCAGCACCACCTCGCGCACCCGGCCGTCGGCGCAGCGCGCCTCCAGCGCCGGGATCGTCAGGTCGTCCGGCCCGACCCCGTCCAACGCCGACAGCACCCCACCCAGCACGTGGTAGCGGCCGGAAAACGCGCCGGCGCGTTCCATCGCCCACAGGTCGGCGACGTCCTCCACCACGCAGATCGCGCTGTCGTCGCGGCGCGGATCGGCGCACACGGCGCAGGGATCGCGGGTGTCGAAGTTGCCGCAGGTGCCGCACGGCCGCACCCGCTCGGCCACGTCCTGAAGGGCGCCGATCAGCGGCACCAGGGCGGCCTCGCGCTTCTGGATCAGGTGCAGCACGGCACGCCGGGCCGAGCGCGGCCCGAGGCCGGGCAGGCGCGCCAGCAGCGTCGTCAGGCGGTCGATCTCGGGGCCGGTCATGGCGCCATGGATCGCGGGACCGCCGGCCCGCCGTGACGAAACGGGCCGGCCCGCATCCTCAGAACGGCAGGTTCATGCCGGGGGGCAGCTTGAGGCCGCCGGTGACCTCCTGCATCTCTTCCTGCATCGCCTGCTCGGCCTTCATCTTGGCGTCGTTGAAGGCGGCGACGATCAGGTCCTCCAGCATTTCCTTGTCCTCGGGATCGACGATCGACTTGTCGATGTTCAGCCGGCGCAGCTCGCCCTTGCCGTTGATGACCACCTCGACCATGCCGCCCCCGGAGCTGCCGGAGACCTCCATCTCCTGCATCTTGGTCTGCAGCTCGCCCATCTTGCGCTGCATGTCCTGGGCCTGCTTCATCAGGTTGCCGAGGTTCTTCATAGGTCGTCGTCTCCGAATCCGTCCTCCAGCGCGCCGAACGCCGGCGCCTCGCCGTCGGACTCAATCATGAAGTCTGCGGCGGGTCCAGCCTCGCCGTCTTCCGTTTCCATCCCGCCCGCGGCCGGTCCGGCGCCGGTCGGATCGACCGCATCCGGCCCCGTCGCGCGCTCGTGCACGCGGCCGATGCGGGCGCCCGGAAACGCCTCCAGCACCGCTTGCACCAGCGGGTCGGCCAGCACGCTGGCATGAAGCTGGTCGTGCAGGGTCGGCTCGCCCGGGCGGTCGGAGACCATGACGATCCAGCGCCGCCCCGTCCAGTCCTGAAGCGCCTTGCCCAGGCGTCCGGCCAGATCGCGTGGGGCGTCCGGTCCCGGGTTGACCTCGATGCGCCCCGGCTCGAAGTGCACCAGGTGGACGTCGTGCGTCAGGTGCTTGGCCAGCACGGCCTCGCGCTTCTCGCGCGCCAGCTCGGCCACCGCCTTGAACGAGGTCGGACCGGGCGGCGGCCCCGCCGCGGCGGAGGGTGGAGTCGGCGCCGCCACCGGGGGCGCGGGCGCCGTGGCGGCCGCCGCCCGCGGCGCGCCCGACGCGGCGGACGCGCCCGGGGTGCCACCCGCGCCGGCGCCCGCGGAGGAGGGCGCGGCGGATGGACCCGCGCCGCTCGGTGTGCCGCGGCCGCCGCTGCCACCACCACCGCCACCCCCACTGCCGCCGGCGCCGCCCCCGTTGCCGGTCACCCGGGCCACGGCCTCGGCCGGCGGGGGCAGGTCGGCGGCATAGGCCAACCGGATCAGGGCCATGTCCACCGCCTGCAACGGTGCGTGGGCCTGGCGCGCTTCGCCCAGGCCCTTGAGCAGCATCTGCCAGGCCCGCGTCAGGCTGGCGACGGACAGGGCCTCGGCCAGGGTCCGCCCGCGCGTGCGCTCGGTCTCGGGCAGGGTGGGGTCGTCTTCCCCCGTCTTCACGACCTTGAGGCGGGTCAGCCAGTGCGTCAGGTCGAGCAGGTCCTGCATCACCACCAGCGGATCGGCGCCCAGGGCGTACTGCCCCGCCAGGGTGTCGAGGGCGGCGGCCACGTCGCCTTTCATCACCGACTCGAACAGGTCGAAGACCACCGTGCGGTCGGCCAGCCCCAGCATGTCGCGGGCCTGGGCCTCGGTCACGGTGTTGTCGCCGTGGGCGATGGCCTGGTCGAGCAGCGACAGGCCGTCGCGCACCGAGCCGTCGGCGGCGCGCGCGATCAGGGCCAGCGCGGCCGGCGCCACGTCGGCGCCCTCGCGCGCGGCGATGCGGCCGAAGTGGGCGGCCAGGTCGTCCTGGTCCACCCGGCGCAGGTCGAAGCGCTGGCAGCGCGACAGCACGGTGACCGGCACCTTGCGGATCTCGGTGGTGGCGAAGATGAAGGTGACGTGCTCGGGCGGCTCCTCCAGCGTCTTCAAGAGCGCGTTGAAGGCCGCCGTCGACAGCATGTGCACTTCGTCGATGATGTAGACCTTGCGCCGCGCGGAGGTGGGGCGGTAGCGCACGCCATCCAGGATCTCGCGGATGTCGTTCACGCCGGTGCGGCTGGCGGCGTCCATCTCCAGGACGTCGACGTGGCGGTCTTCGATGATGGCGCGGCAATGCTCGCACACCCCGCAGGGCGCGATAGTGACGCCACCGCTGCCGTCCGGGCCGACGCAGTTGAGGGCGCGCGCGATCAGCCGCGCGGTGGTGGTCTTGCCGACGCCGCGCACCCCGGTGAGCATGTAGGCCTGCGCCAGGCGCCCGCTCTTCACCGCGTTGGTGAGCGTGCGGACCAGGGCGTCCTGGCCGATGAGCTGGTCGAAGGCGGTCGGGCGGTACTTGCGCGCCAGCACCCGGTAGCCCGCGTCCGGGCCCGTCTGGACGTCGCGCGGGGCCTCGGCGGGGGGCTCGGTCATGATGCCTGGGGGGTGTGCCTGGAGAACGCTGGCGGCGGGGCGGCGGACCGCCCCGCGGGCGCGTGGAAGACTGGACGGCGACCCGGACCGAAACTCGTTACGGCTGCTTCCTTCCGGACCTGACCGGGTTGGCGAGGAGCCCGTCCACCGCCAGCCTTCCGAGGCCAATATAGAAACCGGGTCCGGGGGGACGCAAGGCTTGTCTCGGGGGGCGGCGCGGGCGCGCGACCCGCCGGCGCGGATCGACCGGCCGCGGTTGCAACCGGCGCTGCCTGGGCTAAGCTGGGCGCCCTGCCCGTTCCCCGCTGCGGAGTCACCGTCCGATGTTTCGCAATATTCTCGTGTCCGTGGATCTGGAGGCGACGTTCGACTGGGAGAAGACCTTTCCCACCGCCGTGGAACTGGCCGCGCAGTGGTCCGCGCGCCTGGACGTGATGACGGTGATTCCCGACTTTGGCATGAGCATCGTCGGCCAGTTCTTCCCGCGCGGCTACGAGCAGCAGATGGCCCACGTGGTCATGGAGCGGCTGCGCGAGCGCGCGGACGCGGCGCTGCCGGCCGGCATGACCGTGAACCACCTGGTGGGGGAGGGCAACGTCTACGAGGCCGTGCTGGCCATGGCCGAGCAGCGCGCGGTCGATCTGATCGTGATCGGCGCCCATCGGCCGGAGCTGCGCGACTACCTGCTCGGCCCCAACGCCGCGCGGGTGGTGCGGCATGCGACCTGCTCGGTGCTGGTGGTGCGGCATCAGTAGCGCGGGGCCGTCAGCGCCCGCGCCCGCGCCAGATCCGCCGGGGTGTTGACGTTCAGGAACGGGTCGACCGGATCGGCCGGCCAGTCCGCGACGGCGCCCCGGTGCCGGCCGGCCCAGGCGTCCACCCGGCGCAGCCCCTCGGCCGTCAGGGCGTGGCGCAGCGCCGTCGCCCGGGCCACCGGCCACAGCGCGACGGCGTGATGGATCCGCCCGCCCGAGGCGGCGCGGACCACGGTGGCCCCGCTCCGCGCCCGCGTCGCCCACAGCCGCGCCAGCAGGTCCGGCGGCGCGACCGGTAGGTCGCCCGGCACGCTCACCAGCCAAGCCACGCCGGGGTGCACCGCGCGGGTCCACTCCAGTGCCGCCAGCAGGCCGGCCAGGGGTCCGGCCGGCCGGCCGTCCGGCTCGCGCAGGGTGTCCGCCACCACCGGGAGGCCGAAGGCCGCGAAGCGCGCCGGATCGCCGCCCGCGCACAGCACCACCGGCCCGGGCCAGGGCGCCAGACGGTCGACCAGGTGGGCCAGCAGCGGGCGGCCGTCGCCCATCGCCAGCAGGGCCTTGTCCGCCCCGCCCAGGCGCCGGGCGGCGCCGCCGGCCAGCACGGCCAGCACTGTCGTCTCGGAAGGCGGGGTCATGGCGGGGTCATGGCTGGGTGGCTGGCACGCGCGGCCGGTCCGGCTCCGGTCGTCATCCCCGCGAAGGCGTCAAGGCGGCGTCGCGTCGGTCGTCCGGCCGCGGTGGCTCGACAGGTCGGTGATGGTGGGGGCGCGGCCGCACAGTGGGCAGTCCGGGTCCGGTTTCACGGTCACCGTGCGGAAGGCGCTGTCGAGGGCATCGTGGATCAGCAACCGCCCGGCCAGGGAGCGGCCGATGCCCAGAAGCTCCTTGACCGCCTCGGTGGCCTGGAGCGCGCCCATGGTCCCGGTCACCGCGCCCAGGATACCGGCCTCGCCGCACGACGGGGTGGCGTCCGGCGGCGGCGGCGCCGGGAAGATGCAGCGGTAGCAGGGTCCGCCGGCATGGGTCTTGTAGACCGAAAGCTGGCCGTCGAAGCGCAGGGCGGCGGCCGAGACCAGGGTCTTGCGGGCGAAGTGGCAGGCATCGTTGAGCAGGAAGCGTGTGGCGAAGTTGTCGCTGCCGTCGCACACCAGGTCGTAGCCCGCCAGCAGGTCCTCCACCGTGTCCACGGTCAGGCGGGTGACGTGGGGCACGACCCGCACATCCGGGTTCAGGCGCGCCACCGCGCCCGCGGCGTTCTCGGCCTTGGGGGTGCCGACGGCGCCGCCGTCGTGCAGCACCTGGCGTTGCAGGTTGGACAGGTCGACGGTGTCGTCGTCCACCACGCCGATGGTGCCGACGCCGGCCGCCGCCAGGTACAGGATCAGCGGCGAGCCCAGGCCGCCGGCGCCGATCACCAGCACCCGTGCGGCCAGCAACCGCGCCTGGCCGGTGCCGCCCACCTCGGGCAACACGATGTGGCGGGCGTAGCGCCTTATCTGCTCCTCGGTGAAGTCCATGCGGGTGGTCCCGGGGGTGGTGTTGTGCGGTCCCACGCGGGAGCGTGGGACCGAGATGGAAACGGAGTCTCTCGCCCGCGCTCCTGCGGGGGCGCCTTTGTCTTCTTGCGCCCCCGCTCCTGCGGTGGCGGGGGGCGGTGCGTGCCGGTCCCACGCGGGAGCGTGGGACCGAGATGGAAACGGAGTCTCGCGCCCCCGCTCCTGCGGGGGCGCCGCTGGGTTTTCTTGCGCCCCCGCTCCGACGGGGGCGGGGGGCGGTGCGTGCCGGTCCCACGCGGGAGCGTGGGACCGAGACAGAAAAGACCTCTCGCGCCCCCGCTCCTGCTGGGGCGCCGCTGGGTTCTCTTGCGCCCATGCTTCCGCGTGGGCGCAAGACGGGCCGCGCCTACTGGGTCGCGCCGTTCGCCGGCAGCGCGTCGAGCTGGCGCTTGATGGCGGCGTAGGCCGGCTCGTCCTCCGGCATGCGCTCCAGCAGGCGGCCCCACAGGGTGCGGGCGCGGTCGGTGTCGCCGTCCTGGGCCGCCGACAGGCCGACGAAATAGAGCGCCTGCGGGTTCAACGGGTCGTGCTCCAGCACGGTTTCGAACAGGCCGAAGACGCGCGCCGGCGGCTCGCCGGCCCCTTCGGCCCGGGCCGCCGTCATCAGGGTGTCGGCGAGGCCGGTCAGCACCGCCGGATCCTCCGGGGCCTGTTCGGCGGCGCGTTCGGCGGCGCCGATGGCCTCGTCCCAGCGCCCCAGCACCCCGTAGGACTGCGCCAGCCGCATCCAGCCGTCGACGTCCTCGGGGTTCTCTTCCAGGCGGGCGGCCAGACCCTCGACCATGCCTTCGATCATGGCCTGCTCGTCGTCCGAGAAGCCGTCGCCCGGGGTCCGCTGGCGGTCGGCGTCGGCGCGCATCTGGGCGCCCGCGTCCGGGGCCGGTGCGGCGTCGCCGTCCGTCGGTCCGTCGGCCTCGGGCAGTTCGGTGCGCTTGACCGGCTGGCCGGCCTCCAGGGTCAGCGGATGGGCGGGTTCCACCGTGGCCGGCGGAATGCCGGCCCGTTGACCCACCATGGCGATGCTCTGGCGCAACATCTCGGCCCAGGGCGCGTCCGCCGGGGTCTGCGCCGACAGGTCGCGCCAGATGGCCAGGGCGCGTTCGGGCTCGCCGGCCTGGGCCGCGGCCATGCCGAGATAGAAGCGGGCGCGTGGCTCGTCGGAGTCGATGCGCACCGCGTCCAGGAACAACTGGCGGGTGCGCTCGGTGATGCGGCCTTGCTCGGAGAGCATCATGGACTCGCCCAGCTCGGCCAGCATGATGGGACGGTCCGGGCCGTCCAGGCCAAGGTCGCGGGCGGTGCGCAGCGCCTCGACGGCGCGGTCGTGCTGGTCGGCGCGGCGATAGGCGCGGCCCAGTTCGAACCACGCCCGGGCATTGTCGTGATCGCGGTCGATCACCTCCAGGAGGGTCTCGATCTCGGCGCGGAGCTGCGGCGGCATCCGGGACAGGGCCTCGCGCTCGGCCTGTTCGATGCGCTCCGCGTGCGGTTGCCCGGGCAGCATCGGCGAGCCCACCACCAGGTACAGCGCCAGGGCGCCGATCGGCACCACGGCGACGATGGCGGCGAGCGTGGCGAGGCCCCACGGCCCCTGCTCGATGGCCCGCGGCACCAGGTCAAGCAGGCGCACCCGGCCGTCGGCGCGCGCCGAGGCGGCGGGTCCTTGGGCGGCGTCGGTTCCGGTCGCCGCGCGCGCCGCCTCCGGCCCGGCGACGGCCAGGATGCGGCGCTGCACCTCGACCCGGGCGGCGGCCGCCTGGTCCTCCGTCAGCAGGCCGCGCGCCAGGTCACGGTCGATCTCGGCGAGTTGGTCCTTGTAGACGGTCAGGTCGTAGGCCGCCCGGTCGGTGGTCCCGGGACCCTCCCCGCGCAGCAGCGGGAACATGAGCATGGCCATGACGAGGGCGGAGAACAGCGCGACGATGAGCCACAGCAGGATCATGCGGACCCCCCCTGGTCGCGGCCGGTGCGGGTCCCGGCACCGGGTCCGGCCTCGTCGTCGCCGATGAGGGCGTGCAGCCGGGCCTCCTCGTCCGGACTCAACGGGGCCGGTCCCGCCGGCCCCGTGGCCTTGCGCCGGTAGTAGGCCACCGCCGCCACGGCCCCGCCCAGCAGGATCAGCGCCGGTCCGAACCACAGCACGTAGGTGGTGGGCTTGAACGGCGGCTTGAGCAGCACGTAGTCGCCGTAGCGGTCCACCAGGTACTGCTCGACCTCGGCGTTCGAGTCGCCGGCGAGGATACGGTCGCGCACCAGCACGCGCATGTCGCGGGCCATCTCGGCGTTGGATTCGTCGATGCTCTCGTTCTGGCACACGACGCAGCGCAGGCCCTTGGAGACCTCGCGGGCGCGGGCCTCCAACGCGGGATCGTCCAGCATCTCGTTCGGTTCGACGGCGCCGGCCGGGGCGCCTGCGGCCAGCAGGGCGGCGAGCAGGATCCCGGCGGCCCGGGCCAGCCGGGAGGCGCGCGCGATCCTGTGACGGGGGGCGGAGTGGGTCATCCCTCGTTCAGGTCCTCGATCAGCGGTCGCAGGGTCTCGGCCCAGATCCGGTCGGTGATGGGGCCGATCTGCTTGTGTCGGATCACGCCTGCCTTGTCGATCACGAAGGTCTCCGGGGCGCCGGTGATGCCGAACTCGATGGCGATGCGGTTGGTGGTATCGTAGCCGATGCGGTCGTACGGGTCGCCATGCCGCTTCAGCCAGCGCAGGGTGTCATCGGGCTGGTCCTTGAAGGCGATGCCGTGCACCGGCACCAGCCCCTCGTCCTGGATGCGTTGCAGCACCGGATGCTCCTGGAGGCAGGCGGCGCACCAGGAGCCGAAGAAGTTCAGCAGCACGACCTCGCCCTGAAGGTCGGCCTTTTCCGTGAGCGGGGGCTCGCGCCCCGGCAGGCCGGGCAATGCGAACTCGGGCACCGGCTGGTCCAGCAGCACGGACGGCAGTTCGCGCGGGTCCCGTTGCAGGCCGACGATGAAGAACCCGAGCAGCACCGCGACCACCAGAAGCGGCAGAAAGTAGACGAGTTTGCGTGTCATGGGTCAGACCCTCCGGTCCCCCGCGATGGGGGACCCTCAGCGACAAGGCGGTGACAGGCGGCTCGGCCCCGGCGCCGGTCCGGCGCCGGGGGGCCGCCCGCTCGGGAACGGCTAAACGCGGGCGGAAGCGCCGGTCGGGGCCACCGCCCCGCCGGCGGACGCGGCCGCGCCCCGGGCGCGCGCCCGGGTGGGGGCGCCCACGCGGTGGCGCCGGTCGGTCAGCGAGACCACCCCGCCCAGGCCCATCAACAGCGCCCCGTACCACAACAGCGGCACGAAGGGCTCATGATAGAACCGCGTCACGTAGGCGCCCGGCCCCTGATCCGGGGAGGGATCGCCGATCACCGCGTAGTAGTCCGTGATGCCGTCGCTGTGGATGGCCGCCTCGGTGGTGGTCTGGGGCGGGCTGGTGTACTGCCGCTTCTCCGGGTCCAGCCGCGCCAGGGCCGTGCCGTCCTCGTCGCGCAGGATGAAATGCCCGCGGCTGGCGGCGTAGTTCGGACCGTCCACCGTCTCGGCGCCCTCGAACAGGTAGCTGTGACCGCCGATCTCGACCACGTCGCCGGGCGCCATCACCTGGATCGATTCGGCCTTCCAGGCGGTGTTGCCGACGATGCCCATCACCAAAAGGGCGGTGCCGGCGTGCGCCAGGCTCATGCCGTAGGCGGCGCGCGGCAGGCCGACGGCCCGCTTCAGGCTGTTGGCGGGCGAGGTGCGGAAAAGCTGCACCCGCTCCGCCCACTCGACCCCCGTGGCGACCAGCAGCCAGGCCCCGAGCCCCATGCCGAAGGCGGCCCCGACGTCGGTCCAGGCCCCGCCCGCGACCACGTAGGTGGCGGCGAACACGGCGGCGGCCGCCACCAGGGCCAGCCACAGGCGCTTGGCCGCGCCCAGGGCGTCGCCGCGCTTCCATGCCAGCATCGGCCCGAGCGCCATGACCACGATCATCGGGATCATCAGCGGCACGAACACGGCGTTGAAGAACGGCGGCCCGACCGAGACCTTGCCCAGGTTCAGGGCGTCGGCGAACAGCGGGTAGAGCGTGCCCAGCAGCACCGTGGCCGCCGCCGTGCTGAGCAGCACGTTGTTGAGCAGCAGGGTGCCCTCGCGCGACACCGGGGCGAACACGCCGCCGCCCTTGAGCTGCGGCGCCCGCCAGGCGTACAGGCTGAGCGAGCCGACCACCGCGACCGCCAGCAGCAACAGGATGAACACGCCGCGGGTGGGGTCGGTGGCGAAGGCGTGGACGCTGGTCAGCACCCCGGAGCGCACCAGGAACGTGCCCAGCAGCGACAGCGAGAAGGTGATGATCGCCAGCAGGATGGTCCAGCTCTTCAGGGTGTCGCGCTTCTCCACCACGATGGCCGAATGCAGCAGCGCGGTGCCGGACAGCCAGGGGATGAACGAGGCGTTCTCCACCGGGTCCCAATACCACCAGCCGCCCCAGCCCAGCTCGTAGTAGGCCCACCAGCTCCCCAGCGCGATGCCCAGGGTCAGGAAGATCCAGGCCAGCAGGGTCCAGGGCCGCACCCAGCGCGCCCAGGCGGCGTCCACCCGGCCCTCGATCAGCGCCGCGATGGCGAACGAGAAGGCCATGGAGAAGCCCACGTAGCCCATGTAGAGCATGGGGGGATGGAAGGCCAGGCCCGGGTCCTGGAGCAGCGGGTTGAGCCCGCGCCCGTTCAGCGGCGCCGGGTCGATGCGCTCGAACGGGTTGGATGTGAACAGGATGAACAGCAGGAAGCCGACGGTGATCATGGCCTGCACCGCCAGCGCGCGGGCGCGCAGCATGGGGGGCAGGTTGCGCCCGAAAACCGCCACCGCGAGGCTGAACACCGCCAGGATCAGGATCCACAGCAGCAGCGAGCCCTCGTGGTTCCCCCACACGCCGGTGATCTTGTAGAGCAGCGGCTTGTCGGTGTGGGAGTTCATATAGACGTTGCTGACCGAGAAATCGGAGACCAGGAAGCTGTGGGTCAGGGCCACGAAGGCCACACCGATGGTCAGGAACAGAGCCACGGAGGCCGGCCGCGCCACCTCCATCATGGCCAGATTGCCGCGCTGCGCCCCCACCAGGGGCACAACGGACTGCACCAGGGCCACGAACAGGCCCAGGACCAACGCAAAATGTCCGATCTCGGGGATCATCGCGGACTCCTCCCGCTCAGGATCTCGGGATTCCGTGTCGAGGGTGCGGTCGGGAGCGGCGTCATGGGCGGGCGGTCCACCACCGACCGCCGGCCGTCACGACCTCCGCCGTCACGCTGAACAGAGCGGCGCCCCGCCGATCCCCCATGGCGGCGCGCCCTTCACAGTCCCCTGAATACGCCCCTGATTCCCGCCGGTACCCTGACCGATCCGCCGCCGGCGCGCAAGCGCAAGCGGTCGGTGTGCCGGCGCGCTCGATCGCGCCGGCCGGACGCCCCGGCCTCACGGGTAGCCGCCCGACGTGGCCTGGATCGCGCCCGGGGTCGCGGTGAGTCCGGCGCCCGTGTCGGAGCCGGTCTCGCCATAGCCCGTATCGCCGTACCCGCCCTCGCCCTCTTTCCAGAGACCGGTCTCCTTGAGGGAGTCGGCCACTTCCTTGGGCATGTAGTTCTCGTCGTGCTTGGCCAGCACGTTGGCGGCCTGGAAGGTGCCGCCCGGGTTCAGGCGGCCCTCGGTGACCACCCCCTGCCCTTCGCGGAACAGGTCGGGCAGGATGCCGGTGTAGGTCACCGGCACCTCGTGGACCAGGTCGGTGACCACGAAGTGCACGGTGTCGCCGGCCTTGTCGACGCTGCCCTCGGCCACCAGACCGCCCAGGCGGAAGCGCTGGCCGTCGGCCACCGGGCGCTCTTCCAGGTCGGAGGGGCTGTAGAAGTAGAGCAGGCTATCGCTGATGGCGGTCAGGACCAGGGCGGTAGCGCCGGCCAGCGCCAGCATGCCCAGGCCGATGAAGTACAGACGCTGTTTCTTGCGTGTCACGCCCGGCCTCCGTCAGAGGGATATGTCGCGTCGTCGAGGGCGTCCCCATGCCGCTCACGCTCCGGTCCCCCCGGATCGGTCGTCGTACGGGGCGGCGCGGCCGCTGCGGCCCCGCTGTCCCCGGTCCCCTGGTCCGGGCCCGCCCGGTGCGCGGCCCCCGCCGCGCGCCGTCGGCCGCCGGTGGCGGCCCGGAGCTGGTCCAGCGTGCGCTCGTCGCGGCGCAGTCCGGCGCGCACGGCGACGAACAAGGCCACCATCACCACCCCGGCGATGCCGTAGGACGGCCAGACGAACGCTGCGTAACCGTCCATGTTCAAATAGGTCATCAGGCTGTCCACACCGTGCCCCGTCTTTGCCTGCCCCGTCTTTGCCTGCCCCGCCATTCCCTGGCCCGTCGTTCCCTGGCCCGTCGTTCTTCCCTGCCCGGGTCCAATCGCCTCACCCCTGGGCCGCGGCCATGCGCAGGGCGCGCACCTTGGCGGCGGCGATCTCGCGCCGCATGCCCAGCAGCAGGGTGGTGACGTAATAGGCCTTGAAGGCGAGCGCCATGGTGAACAGCGGGATCAGCATGGCGGTGTCGATGGCGATGCCGCTCTCGCCCATCGGGTTGACGCTGGCCGGCTGGTGCAGGGTGTTCCACCAGTCCACCGAGAACTTGATGATCGGGATGTTGACCCAGCCCACCAGGGCCAGCACCGCCGCCGCCTTGGCGCCGCGCTGGCGGTCGTCGAAGGCGTTGGCCAGCGCCATGTAGCCCAGGTACAGGAACAGCAGGATCAGCATCGAGGTCAGGCGGGCGTCCCACACCCACCAGGTGCCCCACATCGGCTTGCCCCACAACGCCCCGGTCACCAGGCAGATGAAGGTGAAGGCCGCCCCCACCGGCGCCGAGCAGCGCGCCGCAAGGTCGGCCACCGGGTGGCGCCAGATCAGGAACATGGCGCTGGCGACGGCCATAGCGGTGTAGACGAACAGCCCCATCCAGGCCGACGGGACGTGCACGTACATGATGCGCACGGTCTCGCTCTGCTGGTAGTCGGGCGGCGAGAACACCAGCGCATAGGCCAGGCCGACGCCGAAGGCGGCGACCATCACCGCCGTGCTCCAGGGCAGGATGGCGTTGGCGATGCGCAGGAACCGGGTCGGATTAGCGTAGCGGTGCATGGCCTCTACCGGATCAGGGACCGCAGGCGGTCGGGTCGGGCCGGAGCGCGAAACGCGCCGCGCGGCGGATCGAAGTGTAACGCCACGGTGACAGTACCCTAGCGCCGGCGGCCCCGGATTTCCAGTCGAACCGGCATCCGACCATGCCGCCGAGCCCATGTTAACGATTTGTAATCCCTGCACTCCTGGGCTCGACACCGGACCGGGCCACGGCGACGCGGGATCATCCTTGGGCCCCGGCGGCGCCGAGGATCACGCGCATCTCGTCCGCCATCGCCTCCGGATCGCTGCCGTGGCGGAAGAAGGCGGCCAGCGACCCGTCCGGCGCCATCAGGTAGGTGATGGCGCTGTGGTCCATCAGGTAGCCGATGGCGCTCTCGGGCTGCTCCACCTTGGCGTAGTAGACCCGGTAGGTCGACGCCGCGGCCGCCACCTGATCCGGCGTGCCGGTCAGGCCGACCAGCCGGGGATGGAACGCGGCGGCGTAGTCCGCGACCGCGGCGCGGTCGTCGCGCGCCGGGTCGACGGTGATGAACAGCGGCTGCACCCGGTCCAGCAGCGCCGGGTCGAGCCGCTCCAGCGCCAGCGCCATGGTCTGCAGGCTGGTGGGGCAGACGTCGGGGCAATAGGTGTAGCCGAAGTAGACCAGCAGATACCGCCCTGGGAACGACGACTCGGTGACGGTCTCGCCGGCCCCGTTGACCAGGGTGAACGGCCCGCCGATGTCGGCCTCGCCGGTGGTGGCGGTCAGGCCGGTGCCGTGGGAGCCGTCGTCCGTCCCCTCGCCCCCGCTGAGGAACCCGAGCCGGGGCAGCAGGCCGATGGCGATCACCGCCGCGATGACGGCGAGCCCGCCGAGCAGTGACATCCACTTGCGCGTCATGGGCGCCTTCCCTGTTGTGCGGTCCAGCTCACACCACCAGCCTCACCGCCAAATACGTCAACACGGCGGCATTCAGAACCATCAGGGCGGGCACCGCCACCGCCATGGCACGGCGGAAGCGGGTCGCCGCCACCTGGCCGACCAGCCCCACCAGCAGCAGGCTGGGCACCGTGCCGGCCGCGAACACCGCCATGGCGACGGCGCCGGTCAGCACCTCGCCGCTGGAGGCCGCCGCCGCCAGCGCGCCGTACAGCAGGCCGCAGGGGATGAACCCCAGCATGACCCCCAGGCCGTAGCCGCGCCAGCCGGTGGGGTCGCGGAACAGCGGCCGGGCGGCGTCGCCCACGTGCTCCGACCACCAGGCCTCCAGCGCCGATCCGCCGGGGATCGCCACCCGGAGGCGCGGCAGCGCATAGCCGACGAACAGCAGCGCCGCCAGCAGCAGCAGCGCCGCCGAAATCCAGTCCAGCAGGCCGGTGCGGGTCAGCGTGCCGGCCAGCGCGGCCAGCGCCGCGCCCAGCACGGCGTAGGTGGTCGCCCGTCCCAGGTGATAGGGCACCAGGGCGGCGCCGGTCAGGCGGTGAAACTCGCGCATGCGGTCGGCCGGGATGGCCTCCAGCCGCGCCGTGGTCTGCGACAGCACGAACGGCCCGCACATGCCGGTGCAGTGGGTGAACCCGCCGCCCAGGCCGGCCAGGAACAGGCTCGCCAGCAGACCGCCCTCATCGCCGATCACGACGTGGCAATGGGCCAGGCCCGACGACAGCAGCGCCATCAACTCGGCTTGCGGGTCCACGGGCGGCGGTCCTTCCGGTTCGGCGATGCGGGACAGCCTGGACCGCCCCGGCGGCCTCTTCTATGACAAAAATCAAATATAAGGTTCATGACGGAAAATCGGGGAGGGGCGGACAACGGGACGGTCTGACACACTGGTAGTTGCGACACGACACAGACTGCCAGGGAGGCCCCGT